>NZ_BQXJ01000003.1:0-744187 GCF_030158975.1 Acidovorax sp. SUPP2539
GGGTCAGGTAAGGCGCAGCGAAGCTCCATTCTTCATCGCTGACGTCTGTTGGGTAGGGCTTGCGGGGCATCTGCAAACTCTACCCTTGGCTTCGCTCTCACGGAGCAAAGTTCATAACACGCTCTAGTCCCGTGGGGATGTGTCCAGTACGTTGCGCGATGCCCCCTCTGCACACGTTGGGCTTCCCCCAATTTCCCGGACGCCTTTTAAGCGCTGTGACGTCTCGGATGCGCGCACCCACTCAGCTGTGTTTACGACTTTAGGCAAACAAGCAGATAGCCAATCAACGCGCGCAGCCGCATGGATGCTGGACCTCTGTTTACGACTTTAATTGGCCAGAATAACTGCTGCGCGACAGTTGCACGCTCGGGAGCGAATCGCCTGCTTTTGCAAATCAAGTAACGACCATCTCTGGCTAACGCACTCCACCATGGCCAAGGCCTAAGGTGGGGGCTCAGTTGCAGGTGCGGCTTTTGCCAGAAGAAATTCAATGCAGGTTCGCACGGCCCTCGTCTGGTGGCGGTTGGGTAGATACAGCAGGTACATGTGGGTGCCGAAGATGCTCAGGCGGTACTCGTCCAGCGTGGTCAGCACCTCACCGCTTTCCAGCTTGTCCTGCACCACGTAGTCCGGCACCAGGCCCACCCCCAGGCCGGCCAGGATGCCCTGGCGCAGGAAGGGGAAGTGCTCGGAGATCAGCGTGGGCTCCAGCATCACCTCATGCCGTTCGCCGCCCTGGTAGGCCGCCAGACGCAGTTGCCGCCCGGTCACGCCGGCGGTGATCACGGGACTGGTGCGCAGGGCGTGCAGGGTGCGCGGCAGCCCGTGGCGATGCGCGTAGTCGAGAGAGGCGCAGGCCAGGTAGCGCACGGTGCCCAGGCTGCGAGCCACCAGTGACAGCGGCGGCTCCTGCACCACGCGGATGGCGATATCGACTTCGTCGCGCAGATTGTCGGCGCGGTTCTCGAACAGCACGTCCAGCACGATGCCCGGGTAAGTGCGCTTGAATTCGATCAGCCAGTCGCTCACCACGATTTGTCCATAGCCGCTGGGCACGCTGATACCCACGCGGCCCTGCAAGCCCTGGCCCAGGGTGGTGATGGCTTCGCGCGCGGCCAGCATCTCGTTGTGGATGGTGCGTCCGTGCTGGTACAGGCGCAGGCCGATCTCCGTGGGCTCCACGCGGCGCGTGGTGCGCTGCACCAGCTGCACGCCCACGTCCTTCTCCAGCTTGGCGAGGTGGTAGCTCACGTTGGCGCGGGTCATCTTCAGCTTGCGAGCGGCCTGGCTCAGGTTGCCGCTGTCGATGATCTCCACCAGCAGGGTCAGCGATTGGGAATCCATGTCTCAACAGTTATTGGTTTAAATCATTTGACAGTCTGTCAATGATTCATGGGATTGTTAGAAACCATTGTCGCCGTAAGAATGGATGATGGACGTTCCAGATCCACAACAAAGGAGACAAACGCATGACCCGTGAGGCAGCGGCTTCCGTCGTTCAAACCCGCCAACAAGGCGATGTGCTGGTGGTCGGCATCCACAATCCGCCCGTCAACGCCTTGGGCGCCGCCGTGCGCCAGGGCCTGTTGGCTGCGGTGGCGCAGGCCGAAGCCAGCGCAGCGGTGAAGGCCGTGCTGATCGTGGGCGAGGGCAAGGCGTTCATCGCCGGTGCCGATATCCGTGAATTCGGCCAGCCTGCCGTGCCGCCGTCGCTGCCCGAAGTCTGTGCGCGGATCGAGGCGTGCACTAAGCCGGTCATTGCTGCCATCCATGGTGCTGCGCTGGGGGGCGGACTGGAGGTTGCGCTGGCGGCCCATTACCGCCTGGGCTTGCACAACGCTGCCGGTGGTGCGCAATTGGGCCTGCCCGAAGTGAACCTGGGCCTGCTGCCAGGCGCTGGAGGCACACAGCGTGCGCCGCGCCTGATGGGCGCCAAGGCCGCAGCCGAACTGATGTTGAGCGGCAAGTCCATGTCGGCACGGGCGGCGCTGGCCGCAGGCCTGTTGGACCAGTGCGTGGAGGGCTCCGACGCCACGGCCGCAGGCCTGGCCTTTGCCAACGCCTTGTTGGCGCAGAACGCTCCGGTGCGCCGCACGCGCGACCTGCCCATTCCCGACGCGGCTGCGGCGCTGGCCGACCTGGATGCTTTGGCAGTCGACACGGCCAAAAAAAGCCGAGGCTTGTTTTCACCTTTGAAGATCGTCGAATGCGTGCGCGCCGCAGTCGAGTTGCCGTTCGACGAGGGACTGGCCAAGGAGCGCGCGCTGTTCGTGGAGTGCCTGAACAGCCCACAGCGCGCTGGCCTCATTCATGCGTTTTTTGCCGAGCGCGAGACTGCCAAGATTCCCGAGGCCCGGGCCGCAGCGCCGCGCACTGTCGATCGGATCGCCGTCATCGGGGGCGGCACCATGGGCGCGGGCATTGCGGTGTCTGCACTCGATGCCGGATTCTCGGTGGTGATGTTGGAGCGTGATGCCGAGGCCATTGCGCGCGGCCAGGCCAATGTGGAAAAAGTCTACGACGGCCTGATTGCCAAGGGTCGAATGAGCGAGGAGGACAAGGCCGCCATCCTGGCACGCTACGTGCCGACCACGCGCTATGAAGACATCCAGGCAGTGGACCTGGTGATCGAGGCCGTGTTCGAGGACATCGAGGTCAAAAAGGCCGTTTTCAAAGAGTTGGACCGTGTCTGCAAGCCCGGTGCGGTGCTGGCCACCAATACCTCGTACCTCGACATCGATGCCATTGCGGCGGCCACCTCGCGCCCGCAGGACGTGATCGGTCTGCACTTCTTCAGCCCGGCCAACATCATGAAGCTGCTGGAAATCGTGGTGCCGGCCCGAGTCGCCCCCGACGTGGTGACGACGGCCTTCGAACTGGCCAAGCGCATGAAGAAGACGCCGGTGCGCGCCGGAGTGTGCGACGGCTTCATCGGCAACCGCATCCTGGCCGTGTACAAGCGGGCCGCCGACTTCCTGATGGAAGACGGCGCTTCGCCCTATGAGATCGACGCCGCGTTGCGCGGCTTCGGCTACCCCATGGGCCCTTTCCAGGTGACCGACCTGGCGGGCGGCGACATCGGCTGGGCGACGCGCAAGCGCCGTGCCGCCACGCGCGACCCGAAGGCCCGCTATGTGGAGATCGCCGACCGCATCTGCGAGCGCGGCTGGTTCGGCCAGAAGACAGGCCGGGGCTTTTATGTGTACCCGCAGGGCTCCCGCGCGGGCCAGCCCGACCCCGAGGTGCTGGCCATCGTCGATGCCGAGCGCGCCAGGAAAGGCATCACGCCGCGCAGCTTCACCTCGGAAGAGATCATTCGCCGCTACATGGCCGCGATGGTCAACGAAGGCGCCAAGGTCGTGGACGAGGGCATCGCCCTGCGCCCGCTGGATGTGGACGTGACCTTTCTGTCAGGCTACGGTTTCCCGCGTTTTCGCGGCGGACCGATGAAGTACGCCGACATGGTGGGGTTGGACGCCATCCTGGCCGACATCCGCGAGTTCGCAAAAGAGGACCCGCTGTTCTGGCAGCCTGCGCCGTTGCTGGAAAGGCTGGTGGCCGAAGGCCGGAACTTCGACAGCCTGAACCAAGCTGCGGCAAAGGCCTGAGACGGGCGCTGTCGGTCGAATCAAAACAGAGAGCGTTTGCTGTTGGACTGTCGGCAGATTCAGATGCCTTTGGCGCTGAATCGTCCGTGGCGCCAGCGCAAGCCGCTACTGAAAACGCAGTGAACCACCTACCGAGACAAGAGAAAAACATGCGCGAAGCCGTCATCGTTTCTACCGCCCGCACGCCATTGGCCAAGTCCCACCGCGGCGAGTTCAACGCCACCCCTGCGCCCCAGTTGGCGGCGTATTCGGTCAAGGCCGCCGTGGAGCGCGCGGGTATCGACCCGGGAATGATCGAGGATCTCATTCCGGGTTGCGGCAATCCCGAGGGCATGCAGGGCAAGAATCTGGGCCGCCAAACGGTGTTGCGGGCCGATCTGCCGCTGTCCATCGCTGGCACCACGGTCACGCGTTTCTGCGCTTCGGGTCTGCAGGCGCTGTCCATCGCTGCCGGCCGTATCGTGGACGAAGGCGTGGATGCCATGATCGCTGGCGGGGTGGAAAGCATCTCGGGCGCGCGCGCCCTGGGCACTCCGGCCGACCTGGACCCCTGGCTGGTGGAGCGCAAGCCCGAGTTGTTCATGGCCATGATCGACACGGCCGACGTGGTGGCCCAGCGCTACGGCATCACGCGCGAGGACCAGGACGCCTTCTCGCTGCAGAGCCAGCAACGCACCGCCGCCGCGCAAGACGAGGGCGTGTTCGCCGAGGAAATCATTGCTTGCGCCGCACGCATGGCCGAGAAGAACAAAGACTCCGGGGAGGTCACCTACCGCGACGTGATCGCTACCCGGGACAACTGCAACCGCCCCGGCACCACGCTGGAGGGGCTGGCCAAACTTGAACCTGTCAGAGGCGAGGGCCACTTCGTGACAGCCGGCAATGCCTCGCAGCTGTCCGATGGATCCAGTGCCTGCGTGCTGATGGAAGCCAGGCAGGCCGAACGCCTGGGCCTGCAGCCCCTGGGCGCCTTTCGAGGCATGGCCGTGGCGGGCTGCGAACCGGACGAGATGGGCATCGGCCCGGCGTTCGCAGTGCCGAAGCTCCTGAAGCGCCATGGGCTCACGGTGGATGACATCGGGCTGTGGGAACTGAACGAAGCCTTCGCCTCGCAGGCCCTGTACTGCCAGCGGCAACTGGGCATTCCCATGGAACGCTTGAACGTCAACGGGGGAGCCATCTCCATCGGCCATCCCTTCGGCATGACGGGCGCGCGCCTGGCTGGCCACATCCTGCTCGAAGGCCGGCGCCGCAAGGCGAAGTACGGCGTGGTGACCATGTGCATCGCTGGTGGCATGGGTGCGGCCGGCCTGTTCGAGATGTATTGATGCCCCTGATTCGCTGCGCGCTGTCCCTGGCAGGGGCGAAGAGCGCATGGCGCCAGAGACGACTGAGGAAATAGCAAATGGATCTCCAATTCACACCGCAGGAAGAAGCCTTCCGCACCGAAGTGCAGGCCTTCCTGAAGGCTGAACTGCCCGTGCGCATCGCTGGCAAGGTCAAGGCCGGCCAGCGACTGACCAAGGCCGATCAAGAGGAGTGGCACGCCATCCTGAACGCGCGCGGCTGGCTGGCCAACCACTGGCCCCAGGAGCACGGCGGCCCGGGCTGGAGCGCAGTCGAGAAGTTCATCTTCGATACCGAATGCGCGCTGGCTGGCGGCCCGCGCATCGTGCCGTTCGGCGTGAGCATGCTGGGCCCGGTGCTCATCAAGTACGGCAATGAAGCGCAGAAGCGTTACTGGCTGCCGCGCATCCTGAGCGGCGCCGACTGGTGGTGCCAGGGCTATTCCGAGCCCGGCGCGGGCTCGGACCTGGCCTCAGTCAAGACCACGGCAGTGCGGCAGGGCGACCACTACGTCGTCAACGGCCAGAAGACATGGACCACCCAGGGCCAGCACGCCAACATGATTTTCTGCCTGGTGCGCACCCAACGCGAAGCCAAGGCCCAAGCCGGCATCAGTTTCCTGCTGGTGGACATGAACAGTCCCGGCGTGGAGTTGCGCCCCATCCGCACGCTGGACGGCGATCACGAGGTCAACGAAGTCTTCTTCACCGACGTGAAAGTGCCCGTGGACCACTTGGTGGGCGAGGAGAACAAGGGCTGGACCTATGCCAAGTACCTGTTGACCTATGAGCGCACGGGCATCGCTGGCGTGGGCTTTTGCATCTCGGCCCTGGCCAAACTCAAGATCATCGCTGCCAAGGTGCAAAAGAACGGCAGGCCCATCGACCAGGACCCGCTGTTCGCCGCGCGCATGGCCCGCGTCGAGATCGACCTGGAGAACATGAAGACCACCAACCTGCGTGTGATTGCCGCCGTGGCCGGCGGCGGGGTGCCGGGCGCGGAAAGCTCCATGCTCAAGATCCGCGGCACCGAGATCCGCCAGGAGATCCTCTCGCTGATCCGCCGCGCCATGGGCCCTTATGCCGCACCTTTCATCGAGGAAGCGCAGTACGAGGGCTACACGCAAGCGCCGGTGGGCCCGCAGGAGGCTGCAACGGCCGCCGCCAACTACTTCAACTACCGCAAGCTGTCGATCTTCGGCGGCTCCAATGAAATCCAGAAGAACATCATCTCCAAGATGATTCTCGGCCTGTAGCCATGCAAGACCCCTTGAGTCGTTTGGCGCCTGCCCCTTGCGAGGAGACAGCCTGCGCGGTGGCTGCTTTCTGGCCCCATGGATTGAGAAAGAGTTTCCTATGAACTTCGTACACACCGAAGACCGCCGCATGCTGGCGGACAGCCTGAACCGCTTCATCGCCGAGCAGTACGGCATGGAGCGCCGCAACCAGTTCGCCTATGGCGACGAGGGCCACAGCCCCGCCCTGTATGCCCAGTTCGCAGAGCTGGGCGCCATCGGCGCTTTGTTCCCCGAAGCCGCGGGAGGCTTTGGCGGCGGAGGTTTCGACATCAGCTTGGTGTTCGAAGCCCTGGGCAGAGGCTTGGTGGCTGAGCCCCTGCTGGGGGCCCTGGTCGTGGGCCAGGCGCTGATCGCAGCGGGCACCGAGGCGCAGAAAGCCAGGTTGCAAGACATTGCCGCCGGTGGTCTGGTCGCTGCCTTGGCCCACGACGAACCCGGCAGCCACTACGAGCTTTCCAATGTCTCGGCGACAGCTACCAAGACCGCCCAGGGCTGGGTGCTGAACGGTGCCAAGTCGGTGGTGGCATTTGGTGGAAAGGCCGATCTGCTGCTGGTTTCCACACGCACGGCAGGCCGCCCGTTCGACACCGCCGGCATCAGCCTGTTCCTGGTAGATGGCAGTGCGGCTGGCATCGCCAAACGCGGCTACAGCCGGATTGACGGCGGCTGTGCAGCTGAACTGACGTTCACCGATGTGCAGCTTGGCTCCGAAGCGCTAGTGGGCCAGGAAGGGGAGGGCTACGCGCTGCTAGAGCTCGTGCAGGGCTATGCGCTGCTGGCACTGGCGGCCGAAGCCCTGGGTGCCATGGATGTGGCCAAGCAGAGCACTCTGGAGTACCTGCAGACGCGCAAGCAGTTCGGCGTGGCCATCGGCACCTTCCAGGCCCTGCAGCACCGCATGGCCGACCTGTTGCTGGAGGTGGAGCAGATGCGTTCGGCCGTCATCAACGCGGCCGACGCCATCGACAACGCGCGGGGCGGGGCGCGCGAACGCGCTTTGTCGGCTGCCAAGTACACCGCAGGCTATGTGGGCGCGCTGGTCGCGGAGGAAAGCATCCAGCTGCACGGCGGTATCGGCATGACCTGGGAGTTGCCCCTTTCGCACTACGCCAAGCGCCTGGTGCTGATCGACCATCAGTTCGGCGACGAAGACCACCACCTTGCCCGGTTCATCGCTCTGGGCGCGGCATCCGCTGATTCCCCGAAAGGACGGCCATGACAGAGACCAACCCGCCTTTGCTGCAGCGGCGCGATGGCGCCGTGCTGGTGCTGAGCAACAACAACACGGCTGCGCGCAATGCGCTGTCCCCCGCGTTCTACGCCGCACTGACGCAGGCCTTGGTCGAGGCGCAGGCCGATCCTTCGGTGGGCGCTGTCGTGCTCACAGGAGAGGGCGGCCATTTCTGCGCGGGTGGCGACCTGAGGCAGTTGGCCAAACGGCGTGAGTTGAGCGTCGAACAGCGACGCGAGAGGCTCGAAGGCCTGCACGACCTCATCCGCGCCGTGCGCGACTGCGAGAAGACCGTGATCGCTGCAGTGGAGGGCGCCGCCGCGGGTGCTGGCCTGTCCTTGGCCCTGGCGTGCGACATGCTGGTGGCGGCGCGCGATGCCGTGTTCTCCGTGGCCTATGTGAAGGTCGGCCTCACTCCCGACGGCGGTGCGACGGCGTTCCTGGCCGAGTTCGTTTCACGCCAGGTGCTGACCGAGTTGTGCCTGACGGGTGAGCGCCTGTCGGGCGAACGCCTGCATGCCTTGGGTGCGGTCAACCGCCTGGCCGAACCGGGCAAGGCTCTGGCGGGCGCTGTGGCACTGGCCGCCAGCGTGGCGGACGGTCCGCACCGGGCGATGGCACGCATCAAGGCCTTGTGCCGTACTGCGCCCCATGCGTCGCTGGAGGAGCAGCTGGAAAGTGAAGCCCGCTTCATGGTGATGTCGCAAGCGACCGAAGAGTCGCGCGAGGGCATCGGCGCGTTCCTGGAAAAGCGCACGCCGGACTTCGCGCCGCTGCGCGGTGCGGACTGACGCACGCATGCCCACTACGACCAACACAGGAGACAACACCATGACCGCCCCAGAACCGTCACAGGACATCGATTTTCCGCTGGAAGGCGTGCGCGTGCTCGATCTGTCGCGCGTGTTCGCCGGGCCGCTGTGCGGCCAGGTGCTGGCCGATTTCGGCGCCGAGGTCATCAAGGTCGAGCACCCGGGCCGCGGCGATGACACGCGCGACTGGGGCTTGCGCATCGGCAAAACCGAGACCACTTACTACAACAGCATGAACCGCAACAAGCGGTCCATTACGCTGGATCTGCAAAGCCCCGAGGGCCTGCAGATCATCCGTGACCTGCTGCCGCAGTTCGACGTCGTCATCCACAATTTCAAGACCGGTGGGGCCGAGAAGCTGGGCCTGGGCTACGAGCAGTTGAAGGCGCTGCGGCCCGGCCTGATCTATTGCGCGGTGGCTGGCTACGACAGCAGCGGCCCGGAGGCCAAACGCCCTGGCTACGACCTGGTGATCCAGGGCGAGGCGGGCCTGATGGCGCTCAACGGCGAGGCCACGCAGCCACCGCTGAAATTCGGCGTGGCTGTGGTGGACCTGATGACCGGCATGTACGCTGCGCAGGCGGTGCTGGCGGCGCTGTTTCGCCGGGAGCGCACTGGGCACGGCCGGCTCATAGAAATGGCTTTGTACGACTGCGGGATCATGGTCACAGGCTACTACGGCCTCGACGCCATGCAGCTGGGCCGCGATCCGGAGCGCTACGGCAATGCGCACCCGTCCATCGTTCCCTACGGCATGTACGACGCGGCCGATGGTCCGTTGATCATCGCCGTAGGCAACAACGCGCAGTTCGACAAGTTCTGCCGCCAGGTCATCGAGCGGCCCGACATCGTGGAAGACCCGCGCTTTTCCACCAACGTGGACCGGGCCAGGAACCGCGTGGAACTGGGCCCCTTGCTGAAGGCGCTGATCCATGCCTTCCCGCGCGATCTGCTGCTTGAGCGCCTCACGGCCGCCGGTATTCCCTGCGGCCGTGTGGCGGGGCTGCACGAGGCGCTGACGAGCGAGAGAACGCGCCGCAGCGGCCTGCTGCGCGACATGCCGCACCCAGTGGTCGGAACCACGCCCGTCTTTGCACCTCCCTACCGCATGGACGGCCAGCGCCTGCCCATTCGCAGCGCGCCGCCCACGCTGGGCGAGGGCACACGCGAGGTGCTGCACCGCCTGCTCTCGATGAGCGACGACGAACTGCAGCAACTGCAGCAGCGCGGCGTGCTGACCCTGCCGGACGATTCGCCACCGGCCTGAAGGCCGTTCATTCACCGCCCGGTCCCTTGCGAAAACACCGCATCAGACGGTGCATGGGGCCGTTTTCATCCCTTGACGACGATCGCACTGATCCAGGAGACAACGCTATGGGAATCCAATACAACCGCCGCAACCTGCTGCAAGGGCTGGCCGCGCTGGGGGGCACCAGCCTGCTCGGCCAGGCCGCAGCGCAAACCGGCAAAGCAGCCTGGCCGACCAAGCCCATCCGGCTGATCGTGCCGTTCAACGCCGGGGGGGCGACGGACATCATCGCCCGCACGGTGGGCGAAGCGCTGGCGAAACGCGTGGGCCAGCCCGTGGTAGTGGACAACCGGGGCGGTGCCGCCGGCATCCTGGGTACCGACGCAGTCGCCAAGGCCGCACCGGACGGGCACACCCTGTTGGTATCGCTCAGCACATCGATGCTGATCAACCAGTTTCTGTACACCAAGCTGCCCTACGACCCGCAGAAGGACATCACGCCCATCACCCAGATCGCGGCAGCGCCCGTCACGTTGGTGGTTCACCCGTCGGTGCCCGCGAGCAATATGAAAGAGTTGCTGGCCTACGTGAAGGCCCACAAGGGCAAGCTCTCGTACGGGTCCTGGGGCGTGGGTTCCTACGCACACCTGGCCGGGGCCTACATGAGCAAGACGATGGACGCCGACATGACCCACGTGGCATACAAGGGCGAGGCGCCCATGATCCAGGAGCTGATCGGCGGCCAGCTGCAGCTGTGCTTCTCCAGTGCGCTGAACACCAAGCCCTTCATCGATGCGGGCCGCCTGAAGGCCATCGGCGTAACGGGCAAGCAGCGCATGGACATCCTGCCCACGCTGCCCTCCATCTACGAGCAGGGGGTGCCGGACGATGCGTATGCCATCTTCGGCTGGGTGGCCATGGGTGCCCCTGCCGGACTGCCCAAGGAGATCGTGGACCAGCTCTACGGCCATCTGCGCGAGATCGCCAAGGACCCGAAGGTGCTGGAGCGCACCGTGGGGGCCGGCTTCATGCCCCTGATGAACAGCCCGGAAGCCTTTCGCGAGAACTACCAGCGCGACATGCCTGTCTGGAAGGCTTTGGTCGACGAAGCTGGCGCCAAGCTCGACTGAAACCTGGCGGCCGCAGCTCAGCAACGAGTCAGTGGCTGCCCCTGCAATGACTGACCGATGGATTGACGGGAAACACCATGCCTATGCCTCACAAAACGTTTCTTGCCTGCACGCGCCGGAACACCCTTCTGGCGCTGGCCGCCGCCCCCTGGCTTTTCGGGAGCGCCAGCGCGCAGCAAGCGGCGGCCGTCTGGCCCACCAAGATGATCAAGCTGGTGGTGCCTTTTCCGGCAGGGGGGCCCACGGACACGGCTTCGCGCATAGTCGGGCAGAAGCTGGCCGATCGGTTTAAGCAGTCCGTGGTGGTGGACAACCGTCCGGGTGCCTCGGGCTCCATCGCCGCCTCGCAGGTGGCCAAGGCCGACCCGGATGGCTACACCTTCATGATGCTGGCCACTCCGACCTTGCTGGCCCCGCATCTCTACAAGAAGCTGAGTTACGACACGGTGAAAGATTTCACCCCCGTCGCCACGGTCTATGACCTGCCCATCGTGGTGGTGGTCAACCCGGCGCAGTTGCCGGACGTGACCGACCTGCGCACGCTCATCGCCCACGCCAAGGCGCAGAAGACGCCGCTCAACTACACCAGTTCCGGGACCGGCAGCTTTGGTCACCTCAGCATGGAGTTGCTCAAGCAGATGGGCCATTTCGACATGCAGCATGTGCCCTACAAGGGCGGCGTTCCTGCCATCACCGACACCATCGGCGGCCAGGTGCCCATCATGTATGCCGACCTGGTCGCTGCACTTCCGCATATCCAGGCCGGCAAGCTGCGGGCGATCGCCGTGGGCTCGCCCCAGCGGGTAATCATGCTGCCGGATGTGGCAACCATCGCCGAGCAAGGCTTCAAGGGCTACGACGCCGTGTCCTGGGGCGGACTGCTTGCACCACCCGGTACGCCGAAACTGGTTGTGGACCGGGTGGCGAACGAGGTCAAGCAGATCCTGGCCGAAAAAGAAACGCAGGAGAAGCTGCTGCACGCCGGCGCCATCGCGCGTTTCGAAGACCCCGCGCAGATGGGCAAGCATGTTCAGCAAGACTATGCCAAATGGGGCCAGCTGATCCGGGACAAGGGCATTGCCTCGGAGTGACCCCCGTTCAGTAATCCATCGGCCGCTTCATGCGTGAAGCCCATGCCCGTCTGCGAGCGCCTGGCTGGGCCGGCCTGCCGAGCGCTTCATCAACCCATCCTTTGCACAGGAAAGAACACTGCCATGAAAATTCTGGTTCCCGTCAAGCGCGTGGTGGACTACAACGTGAAGGTCCGAGTGAAGTCGGACAACACGGGTGTGGACATCGCGAACGTGAAGATGAGCATGAACCCCTTTGACGAAATCGCCGTCGAGGAGGCCGTGCGCCTGAAGGAAAAGGGCGTGGTGACCGAAGTCATCGCCGTCTCCTGCGGCGTCGCGCAGTGCCAGGAAACGCTGCGCACCGCGATGGCCATCGGCGCCGACCGCGCCATTCTGGTGGAGACCACCGAAGAGCTGCAGCCCCTGGCCGTGGCCAAGATCCTGAAGGCGCTGGTGGACAAGGAGCAGCCCCAGCTCATCATCCTGGGCAAGCAGGCCATCGACGACGATGCCAACCAGACCGGGCAGATGCTCGCCGCGCTCGCCGACTTGCCGCAGGCCACCTTCGCCTCCAAGGTGGAAGTGAGCGGCGACAAGGTCAACGTCACGCGCGAAGTCGATGGCGGTCTGGAGACCATCTCCCTCACGCTGCCGGCCGTGGTCACCACCGACCTGCGCCTGAACGAGCCGCGCTACGTCACCTTGCCCAACATCATGAAGGCCAAGAAAAAGCAGCTCGATACCGTCAAGCCCGAAGACCTGGGCGTCGATGTCAAGCCGCGCCTGAAGACCCTGAAGGTCTCCGAACCCCCGAAGCGCGGCGCTGGCATCAAGGTGCCCGACGTGGCCGCCCTGGTGGACAAGCTCAAGAACGAAGCAAAGGTGATCTGAACATGACAGCCCTCGTAATTGCCGAACACGACAACGCCAGCATCAAGCCCTCCACCCTGAACACCGTGACGGCCGCCGTGGCTTGCGGTGGCGACGTGCACGTGCTGGTGGCGGGCAACGGCGCCGATGCCGCCGCCCAGGCCGCCGCGCAGATCGCCGGCGTCAGCAAGGTCATCCTGGCCGATGGCGCGAGCCTCAAGGACGGCCTGGCCGAGAACGTCGCCGCCCAGGTGCTGGCCATCGCCGCCAACTACAGCCATATCCTGTTCCCCGCCACCGCGGGTGGCAAGAACGTGGCCCCCCGGGTGGCCGCCAAGCTCGATGTCGCGCAGATCAGCGACATCACCAAGGTCGACAGCCCCGACACCTTCGAGCGCCCCATCTACGCCGGCAACGCCATCGCCACCGTGCAGAGCAGCGATGCGACCAAGGTCATCACCGTGCGCACCACCGGCTTCGATGCCGCGGCCGCCACGGGGGGCTCGGCCGCTGTCGATAAGCAGGAGGCCGCCGCCGATTCGGGCAAGAGCAGCTTCGTGGGCCGGGAAGTGACCAAGAGCGACCGCCCCGAGCTCACCGCCGCCAAAATCATCGTCTCGGGCGGACGGGCGCTTGGCAGCAGCGAGAAGTTCAACGAAGTGATGACGCCCCTGGCGGACAAGCTGGGTGCTGCGATCGGCGCGAGCCGCGCGGCAGTGGATGCGGGCTACGCGCCCAACGACCTGCAGGTGGGGCAGACGGGCAAGATCGTGGCGCCGCAGCTGTACATCGCGGCGGGCATCTCGGGCGCGATCCAGCATCTGGCGGGCATGAAGGACTCCAAGGTGATCGTGGCGATCAACAAGGACCCGGAAGCGCCGATCTTCAGCGTGGCCGACTACGGCCTGGAGGCCGACCTGTTCACGGCCATGCCGGAACTGGTGGACCGGCTCTGACCCATGGACCAGAGCCACACGCCATGCCCGTGTGCCGGTCATTTCCCCTGATTCCTGGAGATAGGAGACACACATGCACACATTCCTTCGCCGCCGCCAACTGTTGCTCGCCGCCACGGCGGGTTTTGCCGGAGCGGCTGTCAGCGCGCCGGCCTTGGCCAGCGTCCCCTGGCCGAGCGAGCCGATTCGGATCGTGGTTCCTTACACTGCGGGCGGTTTCACCGACCAGATGGCGCGCTTGCTGCAGGTGGGCTTGCAACAGCGCTTGGGCCAGCCGGTGATCGTGGACAACAAGCCGGGCGCCAATAGCATCATCGGCGTGGACGCCGTGGCCAAGGCCGCGCCGGACGGCTACACCTTCGGCGTGTTCATCGCCGCCTATGCCGCCAATACCACGCTGTATCCCAAGCTGCCGTATGACCCGAAGAAGGATTTGGTGGGCGTGTCACTGATGGGGGTGTCGCCCCTGGTGGCCGCCGTAGCGATGAATGCGCCCTTCAAGACGACGGCCGAACTGGTGGCCTATGCGCGTTCCAACCCAGGCAAGCTGAGCTTCGCGTCGTCTGGCAACGGATCTGCAGCCCACCTCACCTCCGAGCTGATGCGCCTGATCACCAAGACCGAGATGGTGCACATCCCGTACAAAGGTGCTTCACCTGCGCTGGCAGACCTCATGGGTGGGCAGGTGCCGCTGTTCCTGGATCCACCGCCCAACCTGATCCAGCCAGCCAGGGCCGGAAAGATCCGACTGATCGGGGTGGCCAGCGAAAAGCGCCTTCCTGCCTTGCCCGATGTCCCGACCTTTGCCGAGCAGGGCTACCCTGGCCTGGTGGGCAGTACCTGGGCCGCGATGCTCGCGCCTTCCGGCGTGCCGCGCGAAATCGTGCAGCGCATGTCTGAAGAAGTGGCGCGCATCATCCGCAGCCCCGAAGTGACGCAGCGGCTGGAGCAGACCATGGGGACGTTCGCTGAAGGCTCCACCCCCCAGGAATGCGATGCCTTCATTGCTTCGGAAACGGTCAAATGGGCCAAGGTGATTCAGGAGGCGCGCGTCACGCTGGAGTGACGCGGCGGGCAAGGGCGGGGTTTCGACCCCGTCGGCACAGGCAGCACCTGCCGCCGCTCTTCATGAAACTTCGCACTCCGTTGATCAGCCACTGGATCTGCGCCATGACCGGATGAGCATCTGACGAGTGATCTGCTCCAGCAAACGCATGGGCGCCAAAGTACGAGAGGGAACCTCTCAAAACCCATCCGGTCCCTTGTTGATCGAGAACGCGTGCTCCATCCTTTGCCATGATCACTCCCCGTAGCGCCCTGAAGTTCGACCTGTTCGCTGAGGCCTCGCGCCAACACAAGAGAGATGAGGTGGGCGATCCGCTGCAGGTGATCGCGCGGCACATCGACTTCGCAGAACTGGCCCGGCTGGTGGATGCCTTGATCGAACGCGGGGGTGGCCGCCGGGGCGGTCGGCCCGCCTACCCCACCGAGGTGATGGTGCGCATCCTGGTGTTGAAGCGGCTGTACAACCTGTCCGATGAGCAGATGGAGTATCAGTTGCTGGACCGGGGGAGCTACCAGCGGTTTTGCCTGTTGCAGGATGCGATGAACGTGCCGGACCGCAACACGATCTGGCGCTTTGGCGAGCGCCTTGGCGTGGGCGGGGCAACGGCCTTGTTCCAGGGGGTGGATGCCCAACTGCAGCGCCACGGCTACATCGCCCGGGGCGGGCAGGCCATTGATGCCACGCTGGTGCCCGCGCCCCGACAGCACATCGGCCAGCAGGAGCGGCGAACGCTGGCACAAGGCGGGCAGCCGGACTGGAGCCAAGCGCGACGCAGGCAAAAGGATGTGGAGGCCACGCACACGAAGAAGCACGGCAAAAGCCACTTCGGCTACAAGCTCAGCGTGAGCGTGGACCTCAAGCACGGCTTCATCCGCCGCCTCGCCACGGGCACGGCCAGCGAGCACGACGGGCGCCACTTCGATGAGGTGCTGGACATGCACAACACCGGGCGGGCAGTGCATGCGGACAAAGCCTACCCGAGCCGCCAAAGGTGCCAGATGCTGAAAGTGCTGGGATTCGTGGATGCGATGCAGCGCCGTGCGCAGGCGGGCCGACCACAGAGCGAATGCCAGAAGGGGCGCAACCAGCGCATCGCAAAGAAACGAGCCAAGTTGGAGCACGTGTTCGCCGGTCTCCGCCACCTGGGGGGCAAGTTCGTGCGCACCATCGGACAGGCGCGCGCCACGGTGGGGATGACGATGATGGCCGCCTGCTACAACATGAAGCGACTGGCCTGGTTCCTGCATCGGGGCGTGGATGCTTTCTTCAAGCCCGCCACTGGCAAGGCACAAGTGCGCCTGCAAACGGTGAACGCCTGAGCCACCGGGCCTGCAAGGCCCCTCATGCACCCAGGCGCAGACCGCTGCTGGGCCTCATCACGCTCAAACGGCTACTGGCGCCCACTCCTCCCTATTCGGATTCGTCAAACATGGGGTTGTGAGAGGCTCCCGAGAGTGAAGGTGGTCCTTGGTACCAGTTACTCGGCTTTCGCACCGGACACCCGCACCTGCTCGGCAGCCAATGGCATCTGCTGCTGCACGAAGCTCCAGAATTCATCGACGCCCATCGGCTTGACGGGCAGCGAACCCTGGTCCAGGAACTGCTTTTGCACTTCGGGATTGCTCAGGGCGGTAGCGAGCGCAGCATTGAGCTTGTCCAACGCTGCACGCGGTGTACCTGCCGGCGCGACCAGTCCGTACCAGGAGTCGGTATGGAAACCCTTCACCCCGGCTTCCTCGAACGTCGGTACGTCGGGTAGCGCTGGCAGGCGCTGCCGAGCGGCCACCGCGAGCGGGCGCAGCTTGCCTGAGCGGATGAAGGACATTGCGCCCGTCGTCAAAACGAAATCCACGCGGCCAGCCATCAGGTCGGTCATCGCCGGGGCCGTTCCCTTGTAAGGGATGTGGGTCACGTCGGCGCCAGTGATCTTCTTGAAGTTGGCGCCAGCCAGATGCTGACTGGACCCGACGCCGCCTGATCCGTAATTGAGTTTGCCTGGTCGGGTTTGAGCGGCCTTGAGCAAGTCCGCAACCGAGAGAAACGGCGAATTGGCCGGTACCAGCAGCACGCTGGGAGATGTCGTAATCATGCCGATGGGTGCGAAGTCTTTCATTGGGTCATGGTTGAGCTTTGGGTACAGCGCAGAATTCAGACCGTGCGATGCCACTGTCGCCAGCATGATGGTGCTGCCATCCGGCTTCGCGCGTGCAGTCGCATCGCTGCCGATGTTGCCCCCAGCGCCCCCCTTGTTGTCGATGACGATGGATTGGCTCAGTGCCTCGGACATGCGAACGGCCGTGAGCCGTGCCACGTTGTCGGAGGGGCCTCCGGCAGGCCAGCCCACGATCATGGTGATGGGGCCGGCTGGTAGAGCGCCCTGGGCTATGGCGTGGATGTGAGGTAGCAGCGCAACAGCCAAGGCAAGTGTGGAGAAGAAGGTACGGCGATTCAGTATGTTCATGGTGTGCGTTCATCGAGGAGCCCGCAGGCCAGCGGCGAACCCATAGAGCGGCGAGGTCTTCAAGGGTGTTCCGGAACGGAAGGAGCGGCGCGTGTGCCTCGGCAAGCAGACGGGCTTGCGCTTCACGGTCTGTCCTGCCAGGGCATTTCTGCCCAGAGTTTGCGGAAGTTGGCTTCAGTGGCTTCGAGTTCGGCCGCATAAGCCGCTGGCGTCAGGTATCGCAAAGGTGCGTACATGGCTTCGGCCTGCTGCTTGAACGCAGGGTCCGCGGCGATGGTGGCAATCGCATCGACCAGTTTCTTGCGGATCGCCTCCGGTAAGCCCTTGGGCGCCGCCAAGCCACGCAGCGAGGCCAACTCAATGGCAATGCCTTGCTCTTTGAAGGTGGGCACCTGTGGCGCCAGGGATGAACGCTCAGCTGACATTTGACCCAGCAGTCGGATCGGGGTGCCACCCTTCTGATATGCCAGTACCTCCCCGACGTTGATGGCGCCAATCACAATCTGCTGGCCCGTGGCCGCGGCACGCACCTCGCCAGCGCCTTTGTAAGGCACATGCGTCAGCTTGGTTCCGGTAGCGCGTTCGAACAGCAGCATCGCCAGGTGGTCATCCGATCCAGTGCCTGTCGTGCCAACGGTCACGGCGCCAGGGTGCGCCTTGGAATAGGCCGCCAGGCCCGCCAGCGTGGTGATGTTGTTTGTGTTGTGTATGGCGAAGCCGCCCGGGTCATCCACCAGATTGCCGAGCAGGTCATACTGGCTCCAGTGGAAGCTGCTCTTGCGTTCAATCGGGATGGTCAACACGTTGGGCGTGTTGATAAAGCCGATGGTGTAGCCATCAGGCTTCGCGCGTGCCAGCTCACCGAAGCCGATGCCACCTCCTGCGCCAGGACGGTTGAGCACCACGACACTGCCTTCGAGTTGCTTTTCCAGGTGCCGTGCCAGCAGCCGGGCGACAAGGTCGGTACCTCCACCAGGACCGTAGGCCACAATCAGCTCGATGGGTTTGGACGGGTACGGCGCGGCGGGCTGCGCTGCTGAGGGCAGCGCAAATGCAGTCGCTGCCAGGCCGGCGCACAGCGTGCGACGGGTCCATCGTTTGTTCATGCTTGTCTCCGTGATGTTTGCCCGTTTCGGGCTTATGGAAATCAGTGGCCGAGCGCGGCGGCAATGCGCTCCCTGGCCCGTGGCCAGACGTCAGGGTTGACCAGTCGCTCAGGTCGCTCGCCATCCGAGAGCAACTGCAAGATCTGTGTGGCGGCCAGCGTGGCGTTGTTGCGCCGGGCTTCATGTGTGACACCGGCCGTGTGGAACGTGGCCACGACATTCGGGAGGCGCAACAGGGCATGGTTGGCGGGTGGAGGCTCCTGGTCCCAAACATCGAGACCTGCACCCGCGAGATGGCCGTTGGCGATTGCGGCATGCAGGGCGTTCTCATCGTGAATGCCGCCGCGTGCGGTGCTGACGAAGATGCTGCCCGGCTTCATCGCTGCGAATGCGGCTGCGTTCATCAGCCCGAGGGTGCTGGCATTTCGCGGGCAGTGCAGCGAGACAATGTCGGAACGACGCAGCAATTCATCCAGTGGCACGGATTGCGCACCTCGTGCACTCAGCTCGGCGTCGTCCAGGGCGGGATCAACGCCCAGCACTTGCATGCCGAAGGCCCGACCCAGCGCTGCGGTGCGTCGGCCGGTTTCGCCGACACCCACAATGCCCAGTGTGCGTCCGCGCAGTTCGTGGCCCATCAGGTCTTCGCGACTGAAGCTGCGTTGGTCCGAGCGCAGCAACGCATCCGATTCCGGAATGCGGCGCAGCACCGCCAGCATCAGGCCGAGTGCCAATTCGGCCACCGAATCGGCGTTGCCGCCGGCCTGGTTCATGACCACCACGCCAGCGCGCGTACACGCTTCGATGTCGATGGTGTCGCAGCCTGAACCACTCGACGAAACCGCCAGCAGCCTGGGGCAGCGTGCCAGCAATTCTGCGCTGACGAACCAGCGTCGCGGCAACTCATCCTTGGCCGCAGTAACCTGCAGCACCTGTGCTTGAGCCAGTACCTCCCATGCTGCACTGTCAGCGCCTTCCCGTGCGCAGGTCTGCAATGTCACGCCAGGGGCTGCGGAGATGATGCGATTGAAGGCCGGGTCCAGCCAATAGTCGAAGCGGACGACCTGGCTCACAGAACCCCCTTCTCGCGCAGCGTGCGTTCAACCCAACTCCGGTCGGCGCGGCCTTCAGCGATGGCCTGCAGCGCATCGGCTTCGATGCGTTCAATGGCTTCAACACGTGCCGCAATGTCTTCGGCCTCTTCGGGCGGCACCGCCAGCAGGCCATCGCCATCGCCAACCACAATGTCCCCGGGATGCACCACCATCCCGTCAATGGTGACTGGCACATGCAACTCGCCTGGACCATCCTTGTATGGGCCACGGTGTGCAACGCCGCGTGCATACACCGCCAGACTATGTTGACCGATTGTGTCGCTGTCACGAATCAGCCCGTCGATGACGATGCCTGCCGCGCCGCGCGCGATCAGGAGCGCGAGCATGATTTCGCCAATGATGGCGTTCGGACCCACTCCGCCGGCATCCACCACGATGACGTCACCCGGTGCGCAGGTGTCGATGGCGTGGTGCACCATGAGGTTGTCACCAGGCCTGGTGCGCACCGTCAGCGCACGGCCTGCGAGTCCACCCTCGCGTTTGTGGAACGGTTTCAGCGACGAGGTTCCGGTGGTGCGGCTCATGGCGTCGCTGATGTTGGCGACCTGAAATCCACGGTAACGCTCCAAGAGTGCGTCACTTACGACGGTCGAGGGGCGCGCATGGATGTGGAAGCCCTGGATTTTGCTCATGGTTGGTTCGAAGTGATGGGGAAATAGTCGGTCGGACTGGCAACTGGACGGATGCAGCGGGATGTGATGTCGGCAATGCGCGTGAGCCCCAGCATGGCCATATCGCGAGAAATTTCTTCGTGCAGCAGGGCGATGGCATGGGCCACGCCGCCTTGGCCTGCGACCGAGGCTGCATAGTTGAAGGGCCGGCCCACGAATACGCAGCGCGCCCCGAGGGCCAGCGCTTTGACGGCGTCGGTACCGCGGCGAACGCCGCTGTCGAGCATCACCGGCATTTCGGGAACGGCGCGTGCGATGGCGGGCAACACGCGCAGCGGTGCCACCGCACCGTCGAGCTGACGCCCTCCGTGGTTGGAGACGATGATCCCGTCGACGCCATGGTCGCGTGCATGCACAGCGTCCTCCGGCGTCAGGATGCCCTTGACCACGAGTTGATTCGGCCAGCGCTTGCGTATGGCTGCCAGATGCGGCCAAGCCAGGTGGGCGCGGTCTGAGAAATCGCGCAACACATTGGAAGAAAGGATGGGTGCGCCGCGCATGGCGTAGTTGTTCTCGAAGTGGGGCATGCCATGCAGCAGCAGCGTCTTCAGAAACGTACCCAGCAACCAGCGCGGATGGCTCAGGCCTTGCCAAGCCAGCGAAAAGCTGGGCTTGAGCGGCGTTGAAAAGCCTGCACGCACATTGTTCTCCCGGTTCGCTGCGACGGGTGTGTCCACCGTGACCACCAGGGTCTGTACGCCTGCGCCTTGCACGCGATCGAGCAGGCCACGTATCTGCGCAAGCTCGCCTGGCAGGTAGGCCTGGAACCAGGTTTGCGGAGCGACCGCCATCACCTCTTCGAGCCGAATCAACGAAGAGCCGCTCATGATGGCCGGCACATTGGCTTGCTGTGCTGCCTGGGCCAATACGACATCGCCACGGTAGGCCGAGAGCGCGGAAATACCCATGGGCGCGAGTCCCACTGGTGCGGCGTAGCGGCGGCCGAAGAGTTCGAATCCGAGGTCGCGTTGCGCGACGCCGACCAGCATGCGCGGTCGGAAGGCCAAATCACTGAAGGCCCGGCGGTTCTCCGCCAGCGACTGGTTGTCCTCTACGGCGCCGCTGATGTAGGCATAGATGGGCCGAGGCAGGTGGCGGCGGGCCAACTTCTCGAAGTCGTCCAGGGACAGCACCTGTCGGCAGGCTTTGGGGATGCGTGGGGGAGACGAAGGCATGGCGCAACAATGGTGCGCCGGTTGATATTGAAAGAAAAGAGAAAAAATTCGAACTTTTGATTTCGCTTTTCGTAAACTCAATTCATGACTCTCAAGCAACTCGAGGCCTTCTACTGGGCCGCCACTTGTCTCAATTTCACGGTCGCGGCTGAACGGGTGCACCTGTCCATCTCTTCCCTGTCCAAGCGCATTGCTGAATTGGAGGTTTCGCTGGGGACCCTGCTGTTCGACCGGAGCGGGCGGTCAGCCGAGTTGACGCCCCATGGCGAACTGCTGTTGCCGCGTGTTCGTGCGTTGCTGCATGACGCGGCCCAGTTGCAGCAGGTCATCGGTCAAAGTACTGGTTTGCAAGGGCGTTGCCGGATTGGCTTCGGCGAACTGAGTGGACTGACCTGGCTGCCGAAGCTGGTGCAGAAGGTGGCCGAACTGCATCCTGCGCTGCAGTTGGAGCCGCATACCGACATTGGCCAAGTGCTGGAGCAGCGCATCGTGGATGGCGAACTCGACTGCGTGGTGATCGCAGGCCCCTCATCGCGCAGTACCTTGGCTTTCGAACGCGTAGCGCAGGTGCGATTCGTCTGGGCTGCAAGCGAGGCATTTCTCGTGAAAGCCGGTACCGACTTGCCGCAGCGGCTGGTACGCGAGCAGATGCTGATTGCCCTGCCTGAGGGCTCAGGTGCTACCCGCATTCTGGATGAATGGCTGAGCGGTCAATCGATGAGCGTCGAGCGGCGGCTCAGCTGCAACAGTTGGGGTGCGGTGGTGGGAATGGTGGCCGAAGGCCTGGGCTTCACGTACATGCCCCACGGGTGGGCCGAAGCGCTGCAAGCTCGCGGGATGCTGAGGATTCTGTCTGCAGGCAATGCGTTGGCACCCCTGACCTATACCGTGCAGTGGCGGCGCGACGATGTGAGGCCGCTCATCACGGAAATGCGAAAAATCATCAAAAGCGTCATCGACTTTTCCGCCCCCCGCTGCTTGTGCTGAAAAGTGCAGAGTGATCCATCGTGATCTCGGATACGCAGGCGCAACGCGCTTTTGATTCCGAACAGTGCTCGTCGACACTTCGATGCCAGATCTCAATCGCAGCGACATCACCCGAAACGATCAGCGATGCTGGTTCGGAGGATTGCGTTTTCGTCGGCACGATGTGTGCTGGCACACCGTTCGCTGCAAGTGCGGGAGCTGTGAAGGGCTTGCTTCACGGCGCCGGCAGCGCCTGTCGCCGCTCCTCACAAAATCCCCGTCCCTCTTCTACCAGCCACTCCCGGACCTGCTCCATGGCCGGGCTGGGATGCACGGTGGTCACAAATGAGTAAGACGCGCGCGACAGCACGCTGCGCTGGAGAACCGGCACCAAACGCCCTGCCTTGATGTCCTGCAATACCAGTGCGGCCCGGCCCATGGCGATGCCCTGGCCGGCCAGGGCGGCGCCCTGAGCCAGTTGCGACAGGTTGAATTGCTGGCCGCCCGCCCACGGCGGGGGCGTGGCGCCCACTTGGGTAAACCAGTGCTGCCATTCCTCGTACGTGTCGGCGCCATCCCATGCGCTGCCGTCGTGCAAAAGCCAGTCACGCTGCAGGTCCTGGGGGGATGTGATGGGCAGATGCCGCGCCAAAAATTCGGGGCTCGCCACGGGCAGGAGCCACTCATCAAGAAACACCGTTGCGTTCAGATCACGGTAGCCGCCCAAATCGAAACGCACTGCGGCCTCGATACCGTCCCGCACCATGCGGGTGCGGTCCAGCCTGTGGAACTCGCCAAACACCCGCAGGCCCATGCTCGGATACTGGTGGAAAAATTCGCCCAGCCGGGGCGTGAGCCAGCTCATGGCGAACGACGGTGAGCAACTGAGGGTGGCGGTAGCGGCCTCCTGCGGCCGGCGCATCTGCGCCAGCGTGTTTTCGATCGCGGTGAAGCTCTCGCGCAGTACCACAGCCAGCCACTGGCCCTCGGGCGTGGGCACCAGTGCGCGCGGTGTGCGAAGGAACAGCGGACGGTGCAGCCAGTCTTCGAGGTGCTTGACCTGCTGGCTGACGGCGCCTTGGGTGATGCAAAGTTCGGCAGCGGCCTTGGTGAAGCTTCCATGGCGGGCGGCTGCATCAAAACAGCGCAGCCAGGCGAGCAAGGAGGCGGAGAGGTGGATGTCCATTACTTTGGTTAATGCGTTCGCCACTATAAATGCGTTGTGACAACGGGGTGACGGGCGAAGAATGCGTGGCAGGGGCCCTTTGGAAAGCGGCCCGAAGACCGCGTCCCATTGCTGCCAAAACCCGATATGTCCCATCCAATCGACCGTTCCCCGCGGGCTGGATTTGCCGCCTTGGCAATCCGTCTCCGGCAGGCCCAACCGTGCGTGTGGATCAATCCTGAACGCTTGGCACATCCACCGGCCACGTTGGAAGCATTGGGGCGCAGCATTAGTCTGGATGATACGAAAACCGCTGCCGCTCGCCTGAAACGTTTCGAGGCATTGCTGGCACAGGTGTTTACGGAATTGGCAGACGCGGAGGGCGTCGTGGAGTCGCCCCTGCTGCCGGCTGCCGCGTTGAAGCCTGTGCTCGGCCTGCAGCCAGGGCAGGGCAACCTGTTCATCAAGGCCGATCACCGCCTGCCAGTGGCGGGCTCCATCAAGGCGCGGGGCGGGATGCATGAGGTGCTGGAGTTCGCCGAACAACTGGCGTTGAAGCATGGGTTGGTGTCGCAGGGCGATGACGAACATGCCTACCTTGCGCTGGCCGGCACTGCGGCACGCGAAGTACTGGGACGCTACCAAGTGGCGGTGGGGTCTACCGGCAATCTGGGACTGAGCATCGGCGTGGTGGCCTCTGCCCTGGGATTCAAGGCGGCGGTACACATGTCAGCCGACGCCAAGGAGTGGAAAAAGGATCGTCTGCGCCAGCGTGGCGTGCTGGTGGTGGAGCATGCGGGCGACTATGAGCGCGCAGTGGCCGCCGGTCGCTCCCAGGCCGGAGCCGATCCCACGTGCCACTTCGTGGATGACGAGCAGTCGTTCTCGCTGTTGCTGGGGTACAGCACCGCGGCCTTGCATCTGCAAAAGCAGCTGGCAGAGCAGGGCATCGTGGTGGATGC
Source organism: Acidovorax sp. SUPP2539 (assembly GCF_030158975.1). Taxonomy (NCBI): domain Bacteria; kingdom Pseudomonadati; phylum Pseudomonadota; class Betaproteobacteria; order Burkholderiales; family Comamonadaceae; genus Acidovorax; species Acidovorax sp. SUPP2539. The sequence continues at coordinate 24,261 of NZ_BQXJ01000003.1, forward strand.
CGGTCACCCCCTCATCGTTTACCTGCCTTGCGGGGTGGGCGGAGCACCTGCGGGCATCACCTTTGGCCTGCGGCAGTTGCTGGGACCCCATGTGCATTGCTTCTTCGCGGAGCCGGTTCAGTCGCCATGTTTCCTGGTGCAGATGCTGGGTGGGCAAGCCGGCTTGGCAAGCGGTTCAGCGCACCCTTCGGTATATGACTGGGGCCTGACAAACCAGACAGAGGCTGATGGGCTGGCCGTGCCGCGCGCTTCGTTGCTGGCGGCTGAATTGATGGCGCCGCTGCTGTCCGGGGTGTTTACGGTGGCGGACGACACCTTGTTCGTCCATTTGGTGCAGGTGCTGGATGCGCTGGGCGAGCGCATCGAGCCCTCTGCAGCGGCAGGCTTCAGCGGCCCCGGCATGCTGACTGGCACCGACGCGGGGCAGGCTTGGCTGCGCAGCACCGGCGTGGGCGAAGTGCTGCCCCAGGCCACCCACCTCGTGTGGACCACTGGTGGGCTCTTGGTGCCCGATGCGCAGTACCAGGGCTTCGTGGAGCGCGGGCGGGCTTTGCTTGCCGCGCGTGACTGACGCGGGGTGCGGCTGCGGCCTTTCTCGGCGTCTCTTTTTTGTTTCTATACCCTTGTTTGACCCTTGGAGCGAATGTCATGAACCGCAAGAAGCTGCTTTTGTCCGCTGTGATCTGTGCCCTGGGCGTGGCTTCGTGGGCCCCTGCCATGGCACAGGAGGCGCCATTCCCCACCAAGCCCATCACGCTGGTGATTCCGTTTCCGCCCGGCGGCGCCACCGACGTGCTGGGCCGGCTGATTGGCAAGAAGATGGGCGATCTGCTTGGGCAAAGCGTGGTCATCGACAACCGCGCCGGGGCGGGCACCACCATTGGGGCTGCTTATGCGGCCAAGGCAACGCCCGACGGCTACACGTTGCTCATGAGTTCAGGCACGACCTTTACCGTGAACCCTGCGGTGCGCCCCAAGCTGCCCTACGACCCGGTCAAAAGCTTCGAGCCCATCGGCATTGCCGGGCGCACCAGTCTGATCCTCTTGGCCAACAAGGACTTGCCGGCGGCTGACGTGAAGCAGTTCGTGGCTTTGGTGAAGGCCGCACCCGACAAATATTCCTATGGTTCCTTTGGCGCGGGCACCACGTCGCAGTTTGCAGGCGAGATGTTCTTTCACGCTGCGGGTTTGAAGATCCAGCACGTGCCCTACAAGGGCAGTGCGCCAGCCATGACGGACCTGATGGGTGGGCAGATTCCGTTCACGGTCGACACCGTTTCGGCGGCGCTGCCGCAGCTCAAGGACGGCAAGATCAAGGCCATTGCCGTCACGGCGGGCAAGCGTTCGGCCCTGCTGCCCAAGGTCCCCACGCTGGTGGAAAGCGGATACCCCGGCCTGGAGATGGACACCTGGCTGGCCATGGTGGCGCCGCGCGGGCTGCCGCCCGCCGTCAAGTCGCGGCTTGAGTTGACCCTGGCCCAGGTGGTGTCGGACCCGGAAACCCGCGACAAGATGATCGCCGTGGGATTCGAACCTGCCTATGCTTCGTCCAAAACGGTGGCCGAGTTGATCGACAGGGAACTGCCCCTGATGCGCGCCATTGCCCAGCGAGCAGGCATCACGGCCGATTGAGAGCCACTCCGCGCTGTACTCCCCTGTGCCATTGGGTAGGACGGTGCCAGCGCGGCAGAAAGACTTTGCGCTGCGGCCACTGCTTTGGACTGCCGCAGGTTCAGAGGCTGGCGGTGTTTTGCAGACATCATGGATAACGAATGGACACGCACTGCCGGATACGCACTGCCAAATCGACAAGGAGACGAGTACCCCATGACCACCCCCAGCACGCTGGTCGAGTTGACCGCCAACGAACTGCGTCACCGCATCGGCAGCCGAGAGGTATCGCCGGTGGAACTGCTGGACGCCTGCATCGAACGCATCGAGGCGTTGAACCCGTCTGTTAACGCCATCACGGCCACCTGCTACGACCGCGCCCGCGCTGAGGCCAGGGTGGCCGAGGAGGCCGTGCTGCGCGGCGAGCCGTTAGGCCTGCTGCATGGCCTGCCGCTGGGCGTAAAGGATCTGGAAGCCACAGCTGGGCTACTGACCACCTATGGCTCGGAAATCTACCGCGACCACATTCCTGTGCAAGACAACGTGCTGGTGGCGCGCCTGCGAGCCGCAGGCGCCATCGTGGCGGGTAAAACCAACATTCCCGAAATGGGTGCCGGCGCCAACTCGCGCAACACCGTGTGGGGGGCCACGGGCAACCCGTTCAATCCTGCGCTGAATGCCGGGGGCTCATCGGGCGGCTCGGCTGCGGCGCTTGCCTGCGACATGCTGCCCGTGTGCACAGGCTCGGACACGGGCGGGTCGCTGCGCATTCCCGCCTCCATCTGCGGCGTGGTGGGTTTTCGGCCTTCACCCGGTGTGGTGCCGAGTTCACGCAAGCTGCTGGGCTGGGCGCCTATCTCCGTTGTGGGCCCAATGGGCCGCACGGTGGAAGAAGCTTGCCTGCAACTGGCCGCGACGGCGGGCATGTCGGCCGGCGATCCGCTGAGCTACCCGCTGGACCCCACGAGCTTTCAGTTCCCCGAAACGGTGGACCTGGGCCGCCTGCGCGTGGCGATCACGGAGGACTTTGGTGCCTGCGCGGTGGACAACGGCATCCGCGCCGTGTTTCGCACCAAGGTGCAAGCCATGAAGCACCTGTTCGGCACCTGCGACGCGATCGACATGGACCTGGGCGACGTGCACCGCTGCTTCGACGTACTGCGCGCCGAGGCCTTCGTGGCCGGCATGCGCGAAGCCTACCAGCGCGACCCGAACAGCCTGGGGCCCAACACCCGTGCCAACTACGAAATGGGTGCCGCCATGACGCTGCTGGACAGCGCCTGGGCACAGGCCGAGCAAACGCGCATTCTGGCGCGGTTTCAGGCGCTGTTCGAGCAATACGACGTGATCCTGTCCCCTACCACGCCCGTGTCTCCCTTCGCATGGACGCAGCTGTTTGCCAGCCACATCAACGGCGAGCCACAGGCCAATTACTACCGCTGGCTGGCACTGACCTATGTGACCACGCTCACCACACACCCCTCGCTGAGCCTGCCGTGCGGGCTGGACGACGCGGGCATGCCCTTCGGCCTGCAGATCGTGGGGCGCTTTCGGGCAGACCGCCACACGCTGGGCGTGGGCCATGCGATGGAGCAGGCCTTCAAGGGCATCGCCGGGCTTGACCGCCCAAGGCCGGACCTGGCCAAGTTGGTGGCAACCCGTGTGGAGCCCGCACTGACCTCGATCGTGACCGGCGCACCCGATCCGCGCGATGTCCGCAGCCTGCCGCGCGATGACCGAGCGGCCTCGGCGGCGAAGGTGTCTGCGGTGTGATGGGGGAGCGTGAAATCATGCAATCAGTGGACTACATCATCATCGGCGCAGGCATTGCAGGTGCCTCGCTGGCCTGGCAATTGGTCAATCGGGAGGGCGAGAACGAACGCCCCGGCGTGCTGCTGCTGGAGCGTGAATCGCAGCCCGGTTATCACACCACAGGGCGTTCCGCGGCGCTTTACATGGCCACCTATGGAACCCCCAATATCCAGGCGCTCACACGAGCAAGCCGCGCTTTCTATGACGCGCCGCCGCCCGAGTTCGGAGCGGACCCCATCCTCTCGCCCCGTGGCGTGGTCTATGTGGCGGGGCCTGACCAACTGGACCTGCTCCAGCAGACTTATGATGAAGCCAGGGCCGCATCGCCCAATGTGGAATGGATGGAAAAGGCAGCACTGCTGGCCCAACTGCCATGCCTGAAGCCCGATGCCGTGGCGGCAGGCATGCGCGAGCCCGACGCTGCCGACATCGACGTGCATGCGCTTCACCAGGGCTATCTGCGTGGGCTGCGGCAGCGTGGTGGTCAGGTGCTGACCCATGCCGAGGTAACGGCTCTGCAGCGCCAGGGCGGCGGTTGGCGGGTCACACTGGCAGATGGCCGGCAGCTGCAGGCCGGAACCATCGTCAACGCGGCGGGCGCCTGGGCCGATGTGGTGGCAGGCCTCGCCGGCGTGCCGCCCATCGGATTGGAGCCGCGCAGGCGCACCGCCTTCACTTTCGCCGTGCCCGAGGGCCTGGATGCCACCCACTGGCCGGCCGTGGTGGGCATCGACGAAAGTTTTTACTTCAAGCCCGACGCAGGCCAGTTGCTGGGTTCCCCTGCCAATGCCGACCCCACCCATCCGCACGACGTGGTGCCCGAAGAGCTGGATGTGGCCACCGGCATCTATCACATCGAGGAAATGACGACTTTCCAGATCCGCCGCCCATCCCATATCTGGGCGGGGCTGCGCTCATTTGTGCCGGATGGCGACATGGTCATCGGGTGGGACAACCATGTTCCGGGCTTTTTCTGGCTGGCAGGGCAGGGCGGGTATGGCATTCAGAGTGCTGCTGGCGCGTCGCTGCTTGCTTGGCAATTGCTGCGCGGCGAGCCACTGCCTGATGAATTGGTGCGTGAGGGCTTGGTGGTGGAAGGGCTATCGCCTGCCCGGCTGTCCGCACGGCAAAGCATTCCGGACCAGGTGATATAGCCCTTTCCTGGCCGCGAAGTCAAAAACCATTCCCCGATTACCAATGGGTGTCTGCATCGCGGCCATGGGACATCCATGGCGGCCACCACGATCACCACCTTGGGCCTGAGAGGTCAGGTCATTTTGTACAGCTGATGGGACGCGGCCAAATTCTCGAGCTGTGCACCGAACTGCTCCGCATGGCTCCAAAAGCGCCGGTCCAGGCCATCGAGCACCTGGTTCGCAATTTCATATTCAGGGTGGTCTTCCGATGCCGTGCGCATGAGGTCGAAGCGAGCCACTCGGTTGGCGGGTACTGGTGCGTCACCGAATACCGCAGCCTTTGCCTGTAATAGAAGGTCTAGGGCCACGGTATCCCCGATCTCCTGGAGCGCATCGACGGTTTCGCGGTAGTGGTTACCGCTGGAGTTGGAGAAGAACTGATCGAAGCCTCCGTTGTGGACCTCGCCAGAAAGGACGCTGAGCAAGTAATAAAGCTGGTCGCCATGCGAGAGCGATTCAAAGCCCTCGCCTTTGTACACCCGGTCGACGAGGGCAATCCAATACAGGCGTTCCGGGGATTCTCGATCGGCACGCTCGGCCTCGCGGCGCTGCCGATGTTCCTCGCGACGCTCTCCAATGGAGCGGGTATTGCCTCGCACACAAGGCATGCACAGGCCATCGTTGCTTGCTGCCGTATCGGGGTGGATGGAGTCGCCGCATCTGGTGCATGGAAGACGTTGCAAGGTTTGATTCCTGTCTTTGGATCAAGTCGACTGTGCCGTTCGCTTCGATCAAAAATTCGCGTGTGTGTCTGAAGTAGATGACTTTGCCCTGCTGTCTCTCTTTCACGCAAGCGCTGAAACAATTTGCTGCAGCACTATCAGGGGCTGAGGGTACGCTAGACCAGAATGGGCGTACAAGCTGATCTCGAAGCTCAGAAAACCCCCTTGGGTCGGCGTGTCCGTATGGGCGCTCCAAGCTTCGAACGCGCCGATGATGTTCTGCACCGTGCTGATCGCATTGAATTCAGAGGGTGGGAGGAACATCACCGGAGTCAGGGTTTCAACGGCCGGCGTGGAGCTTGCGACACGGTAGCCATAGGTGGTACGGACCATGATCTCGCGACCCGTTTCATCGCTGTCGAACAACGCGTTGAACAGTGACGTCAGTGGGTTGGTGGCCACGTCGTTGGTCCAGATGCCGATGGGCAGCGGGGTATCGATGCGGATGAGTGGGATCAGCGGTTCTGAAACCCCCCTCTGCGCGGTTCGGTAGACAAAGGCCGGGCAGGTCAGGGCACCGTCGGTGCCCAGCAATTGCGCATTGCGTATGACGGCCACGGTCGCGTTGGCCCGTTGATAGCGAGCCACGTGCAGACCGGAAAGCGTCCATTGGCACGACACAGGGGTAAAAGCCGGCACATTGGGCACGCCTTCACCCGCAGGAAAGTTGTAGTCACGACTCTGGCCCACCGGCTCTACTCCGATCAGCGGGACGTTCGCGCCGTCTGCGCAGAGGATGGTGATCTCTGGCCATGCTGCGGGTCCATCGGCTTGCAGCCGCTGCAGCGTCAGTTTGCAGTAGGCAGGTTGATTGGTCCCGTCGCCAGCGGCTGTGGTGGCGTGCAGCGTTGCCAGGTATTGATAGCGCTCATGCGGCACACTCGCATCGGTCGAGCCTGGCATGGAGACGCCATGCGCGGCACTTTCGGCGCTGCCGGAAAGGTGTGGCGCCCGATGTCCGTCCATGCGGTGCGTGGCAGGGGGCGAGTCCTGCGAATCATGGCTGGGCCACCAATCCGACCAGAGTGCGCCCACACGTTCGGCCAGGTCGGCGTAGGTATGGAGTGCTGTCACGAGCACCGGGTCCTTCGGCGAAACGCTGGGCACTTGCAGTTGCCCAAGGATGGCCCAAAGGGGTTCCTGCACGGCCGTGTACTGCGCCAGGGCCTGGAACAGCGCGTTGTCACCCCGGTTCCCGAGGTCGGTGGCAACGGGCGGCTGACCGTTGAATTCAATCTCGATGAGGGCTTGGTCTTGTGCTGCGTTGTCATGGGCATGGATGAACACATAAGACCAGTGCAGAGCCTCTGCCAGCGTGGCTGGGTCGGTCGGCCCTTCGGCCTGATGCGAGGCCACGAGCGGCGGGTTGGGGCAGGTGCGCAGCGGCACCGGTATGACCGTCGTGCCCAGCGGCGCGCTGAAGGCCGCGGGTGGGAACCGTTCGAAGTCGCGTAAGAAGCTCAGTCGCTTTGGCTTGCCACTGTCGTGGTCCAAAAGCTCGCCGGCGACCTCGATGTCATGGATGGCATAGTCTGGTTGCAGTGCCACCGCTCGGTGGAAGGCGGGCTGGTCGACATCCAGCGGGAAGGAGACAGTGCCTTTGCGGGTGTTGGCCAGGGCGGTCGCGGCATTTCCCAATTGGCAGATTTTCCACGCGCCTGGATCGTCGGAGACGGAGTCGTGTGCGCCTGCAGCCTGTGGATTGCCCACGCGCCCAGTTCCCCAGAGCCGTGCCATGGACGCGGTGGCTGGGGACTTGACAGCGGCATTGAACTGCAGGATGGCAGCGGTGTCGTAGCCACTCAGCAACTGGTCCTGCAGGCGCTGTTGCAGTGCTTCGCGAGACGCTTGCCATGCCTCCGAATCGCGGGCGCCCATGCTTGTCTCCTGACTCACTAGGACGGGGGAAAGCCCGTTTGCCACGGCGCGGGCCATAACATTCTTGGCGGTCATCAGCCGAGCGAGCGCTTCGGGCGCCACTTGTGCAGCGGGCACGGCATAGCGGTCAGTGCAAAGCTGGTCCAATCCCGCCAACCAGATGCGCGCCCAGGCCTCCAGGTCAATGCCCTGGTAATCGTGGACAGAGGAGGCACCCCAGCCGCCGGTGGTCTCGTCAATGGATCGGATCTCGACACCAGTCGCGTGCTCCAACGTGTTTGACAGAGGGCGCAGCGCGAAGCTCAGCGGCTGGAGCCCTTCAACGCCGGGTACGCTGGCCTGTGGCGACACCTTCACTTCGGCGATGCCGCCAGTGGCGACGAAAGAGACACCCCATACATCAGCGGGGGCAGTGCCATGCTCCGTGGCCAGCTTCAGGCCGATCACAGTGTTCTCGATGGCAACAGCCAACTGGTCCAGCGCGACAGCGTTGCTTTCTTGGCCATCGCCAATGCCGTTGCCCACCGCCACCACCACGCTGCTGTCCTGCACTGCCGCGCCGGGCGCTTCTGTGGTGCCACGCAACGCCGGTAGTACCTGGTCAGCGTCGCGCTTCAGCGTGACCCAGGTGCGCAAAGGAAAAATCGCTGCCGGCAATTGCCAGCCGCTAGTGCCGAAGGCAGCGTTCAGTACCGTATCGACCGGCGGCAGAAGCAATTGCGCGCCGGCTGCCAGAAAAGCGGTGCTCTGATTCGCGCGGACCAAGTCCTCGATGGTGACGTCCATCCCGGCCAATGCGAAGCGGCGGATGATGGCATGGATGCTGTCGCTTTGCGCGGTCTCAATGGTGGGCCCATCGGCGACTTGCGATGGCTTGAGCACGAGGCCTGGCACGATCAGCTTCGGCGTGGCCGCATTGGCGCTGAGCAGTGCTGTCGCAGTCAGGCCATAAGCGGTAGCCAGATCCTCTGGCGTGGTGGCGCTTGCCAAAAACACGGGTGGACAAAGTAGCAGCGCGCCAGCGGCCAGTGCTTCGGGGTCGGTGGCGATGGCCGTGGCAAATTCGTCCAGGGTGACGGCTGGGTTGGCGCGCGCGATCAGCGCGTCGAAGCTGTCGCCGGCCTGGGTGGTCAGTGGTTGGCCTGCGACGGTGATGACCTGGCCCGGCGCCAGCGTGGCGGGCATGGAACGGTTGGTTTCGCACAATGCCTGTTCGTCTGTTTGCTCGGTGGCGGGCGCGGCAGAGGGCATAAACATCGCAGCAATGGTGGACAGTGTTTGACCAGCGCGAACGCGGTAGGGAATGCGCAGCGAAAGGGATGTGCCAAGCCATGCCGCCAAGCCGGGCACGGGCAAGTCGCGCACCGCCAGTCCCGCGTTGTGGCGCAGCAGATCGCCCGGTCCGATGGCATGGGCGTGGGCCAAGGCGCCGAGCGGCTCTGCATCCAGGCCTGTGGTCAGCGTGGTTTTGAGCAAAAGCGCCGAACCTGCAGGGAGCAGATCCACCGTACCGACATTGAGTCTGGCCAGCGGGCCCATGGCAGTGCCGGTGGGGTTGTCCGCCAGCGTCCAGCCTGCTTCGATCAGCCTGCGGTTCACTGCCAGCGTGATATTGGGGCGGAACATGCCTGGTTTGTCTGCGTTGGCCAGGGCGACCATGGCCGCTTCAATCCGTACACCTTTGTCTGAAAAGAGGTGCGCGATGTCGTTCAGGCAGGCTTCGGCGCCTGGATCGCCTTCGGCCGGAACTTGCACCGCCACGCCTTCGGCTTCGAAGACAAACCCCGGCGCCAGCAGAGCGGGGCGGGCGCAGTTGGCCGCCACCAGGCTGGCCGGAGTCAGGTGCAGCGTGGCGGCGAGTGCCGACAGCGGCAGGCCGCCGGTGGGTTGTGTCCGGTCGGTGGTCGGAATCGCCAACTCGATTCCGGGGTTCAGCGGCGCTGAGATGTTGTTCGGGTCGGTCAGCACGGCAGCAGGGTCCAGGTCCTCGGCCACCAGCGCTGCCACGGTGCCACCGGCCACGAAAGCGGCATAGCTGGGCATCCACAGGCCCTCGGGTGGTAGGTGCACCAGGGTGCCAATCGTGCGGTCTCGAGCGGCCAAGCCCATCGCCTGCCAATCCACACCGTAATGCGAAGAGACATCGGCCAGCGTGGCTGCTGCGACGGGGTCGGCCATGGCCACGCCCAGCGTTGCAGCCGCTTGGCTGAATGCGTGGCACGCTGCGGCATGGGCGCGCAGCGGCGGGATTTCCACCGGCATTTGGATCGGCGTGCCGCCAGCCGGCTGGTTCAGCGAGGTGGCGAGGGACAGTTGCATGTCCGGCTGTACCAACTGCCACATGATGGCTTCGAAGCGGGTCGCGACTTCGCTGGCCGTGGCTGCCGCCGCATCACCCGCCGCTGTGGGTGCGGGCAGCAGGCCTTCGGGATGCATGGCGATGTTCACCGCCAATGTGGCGCCCGTGGTCTCGGCACTGGCAGGCAAAAAACGCCATGCCATGGTGGTGTTTGGCCAGGATGCGATGCCCAGCACGGCATCGCTGTAGCCGACCGACGTGTTGTCGGTGTCGGCCTTTGCATCGCTTGATAGGGCGCTGGCTTGGGAGGGAGGGGATGGAGAGTTCACTGCGGCGCTCATGGTCGCGCGTCCCCTGGCGCTGTCAGGCTGGCCGAGACGGCCGGTGCAACTGCCTCGGGCGCAGTGCTGCTGCGGAATATATCTTGAAGCTCCGCACCGCTGCTGGCCATGGGTGGCGCATGGGACGCGGCACCAAGATGCCTGCCCGGCCAACCTTCAGCAAGCCCCTGTCACCAAGCCGTCTCTTGACCCTGCAGCGCACGCCGGGCCATCAGGAAGGTGGCTGCATTCCAGCTCTGCCCGGCCATGCCGAGCGGCGCCAGCGTGCGGCCGTGGAACCACTCGGTGAAGCGCCAATTGTCGAGTTCGTTCGTGCGCGCCAGCTTGACCAGTTCGGCCCAGCCTTCTGCTTGCAGGCCCACCTTCGTCAATGCCATGACCCAGAATGCACCGACAAAGGGCCAGATACCTCCGTTGTGGTATTGGTGCGCAAGGTTCTGTCGATGCCGTCCCATGTAGGCTCGCCAGAGATCGTGCTGTTCCGACAGGGGATGCAGCACCACCCGCACCGGATAAGGATCGCTGGCCCGCGCGGCCCCGATCGCGTTCGTGATGCTGTGCGACATGGCCTCGTCGGCCAGGCCGCATTGGATGGCCAGCAAATTGCCGAACACATCGCCCTCGTCCCCCACGACCGCCAGATTCACGAAGCTCAGGTAGAGCCCACGATCCCGACGGCCACGGCGCGCGTAGTGCTGGAGCAGGCGGGCGCGGTGGTACTGGTGAAGATCGCGCTGGAACGGATTGAAGAGATGGTTGAAATGGTGCTGCGTCTCGTCCGCATGGCACAGCGCGAAACGGCGCTTGACGTCGAACCACAGTGCATTGGTGTAGAGCACATATCCCGAGCGCGGCATGATGTCCGCCCAGTCGCTTGCCTCGTTCTGCTGCAACAGTCGAAAGTGCTGGTGCTCTTGCGCCAGCAGCCATCCGAGCGCGCGGTCGACTTCGCTGGCCCAGTGGTCGGTCCCAACCTCGCCGTGCCGTCGCACGTGGTCCACCGCGATCAACCACCACAACGTGGCGTCGATGCAGCCCAGGTACCAAAAGTCCGCATCATGGCCTTCCGGGTCCACATACTTTGGGATCTGCCCGTTGGGAGCCTGCTTCGCCGCCAGCGCATCCAGGCTGGCCACCGCGCCTTGTTCGAGGGCCGGCACCCCGCTGCCGCACATGGCCATCACGCAAATGGCCGCATCCCGCCCGAAGATGCGCGTGTAGCGTCGCGCCTCCGCAGCTGCGGTGCGGCTTGCCGCCAAAATACCATGCTGGGTGAGATTGCTCTCCAGCAGCGTCAGCGCAGCTTCCGAGCAGGTGTCAATCAAGGCGAGCGAGGACGTATCAAGGGTATGGTCGGACATGGGCAGTTCAGATGCCAAAGTGAACGATGCGTGGATTTTGCCGATCGTGGCGAGCGCTGACCATTTCTCCTTTTGTGCAGCACCTCGCTGGCAAATCAACGGTAACGACAACCCATCCTATGCCAAACCAATCGAAGCGGGCGAATAACCACGATGGATTCGTTCTTGTGCGCGGCGCACGGGAGCACAACCTGAAGAATGTGGATGTCGAGATTCCCCGCAATGCCATCGTGGTGTTCACGGGCGTCTCGGGCTCCGGTAAGTCTTCGCTGGCTTTTGGCACCATCTATGCGGAGGCGCAGCGCCGGTATTTTGAGTCGGTGGCGCCCTATGCGCGTCGTTTGATCGATCAGGTGGGCGTGCCTCAGGTCGATGCCATCGAGGGTTTGCCGCCCGCTGTGGCCCTGCAGCAGCAACGGGGCACGCCCACCGCACGATCATCCGTGGGCAGCGTGACCACTATTTCCAGCCTGGTGCGCATGCTGTACTCCCGCGCTGGAACCTACCCACTCCGGCAGCCCATGCTGTACGCGGAAGACTTTTCGCCCAACACCCCACAGGGCGCTTGTCCGCACTGCCACGGCTTGGGCCGCATCTACGAGGTAACCGAGGCCTCGATGGTGCCCGACGATTCACTCACCCTGCGCGAGCGGGCTGTGGCGGCTTGGCCCAGCGCCTGGCAAGGGCAGAACCTGCGCGATATCCTGACCACGCTGGGGCACGACATTGATGTGCCTTGGCGAGATCTGCCGCGCAAGACGCGAGACTGGATTCTCTTCACCGACGAGCAGCCGACAGTCCCTGTGTACGCAGGCTTCACGATGGAAGAGGTACGCCGGGCGCGACGCGCCAAGCAGCAGCCCAGCTACATGGGCACCTTCACCGGCGCTCGCCGCTACGTGATGCAGACTTTCGCCACCAGCCAGAGCGCCATGATGAAGCGCAAGGTGGCCCAGTTCATGGTGGGCACGCCCTGTCCCGTGTGCCATGGAAAACGTCTCAAGCCGGAGGCCTTGTCCGTCACTTTTTGCGGGCTGGACATCGGCGACCTCACACACCTGTCCCTGTCCGCATTGGCCGATGTACTTGGCCCGGTGGCCAAGGGGTTGCCGTCCATTGGGCCCTCGGAAAGTGCGAGCGCCAGCTTGTCGAAAGCGGCTCGCATGCGTGCGGCCGCACAGCGCGAAGCGGCAGGAGCGTCGGGCCACGCGAGCGCGCCCGACATCCGCCGTACGCCCAACCTGTCGGCGGAAAAGCAATTGGCCGCTCAGCGCATTGCGCAGGAGCTACTGGCCCGTGTTCGGGCGTTGACGGACCTCGGTCTGGGCTATCTGTCGCTCGACCGCGCCACCCCTACCCTGTCGCCTGGCGAGTTGCAGCGGTTGCGCTTGGCGACCCAGCTCGCATCGCAACTCTTCGGAGTCGTTTACGTGCTGGACGAGCCTTCTGCCGGCCTGCATCCCGCCGACAGCGAATCGTTGCTCACGGCGCTGGAGCGTCTGAAAGCCGCCGGCAACTCCATCTTCGTGGTGGAACACGACATCGCCACCATGCGCCGTGCCGACTGGCTGGTGGATGTGGGGCCGGCCGCCGGAGAACAAGGTGGCCAAGTGCTTTACAGTGGCCCGCCGCAAGGATTGGCCGGCGTGCTGCAATCCCAGACACGCCGGTATCTGTTCGCAGACGTTGCACGTGATCGCCGCGTCCAGCGAACACCGCAAGCCTGGCTGACATTGGAGGGTGTGCATCGCCACAATTTGCGTGGGGTGGATGCGGCTTTCCCCATCGGCTGCCTGACTGCCGTAACCGGTGTTTCAGGGTCAGGCAAGTCAAGTCTGGTCAGCCAAGCGCTTCTGGAACTGGTCAGCGCCCATCTGGGGCAGCCCATGCCGGCGCCGGAGGACGGTGGCATGCCGGAGGGGCCGCCCGATGCGGCTGCCGGCGATGATGATCCGGGCGCTACTCTTGAGCTGGGTGGGGCCATTCCCATCGTGGGCCGACTGGGTGGTGCAACCGATCAGGTGCGCAGGCTGGTGCGGGTGGACCAGAAACCCATTGGACGCACCCCCCGCTCCAATTTGGCCACATACACGGGCCTTTTCGATGCCGTTCGAAAGTTGTTTGCGGCCACACCTGCTGCACGAAAGAAGCGGTACGACGCAGGTCGTTTTTCGTTCAATGTTGCGAAAGGGCGGTGCCCCACCTGCGAGGGTGAAGGTTTCGTCAGCGTGGAGTTGCTCTTTCTGCCCAGTGTCTATGCACCTTGCCTTACTTGCCACGGAACACGCTATAACCCCCAGACATTGGCCATTACCTGGAACGGACTGTCGATTGCCGACGTGCTGGCACTTACCGTGGACGCAGCATGCGAAACCTTCGTGGACGAACCCAGTGTGTTCCGGTCTTTGCAAGTCCTGCGCGACATCGGTCTCGGCTACCTGCGCCTTGGTCAGCCCGCCACGGAACTGTCGGGTGGCGAAGCACAGCGCATCAAGCTCGCCACCGAATTGCAGCGCACGCAACGCGGGCACACGCTGTATGTGCTGGACGAGCCGACCACCGGTTTGCATCCTGCCGATGTGGACCGCCTGCTGTCCCAGTTGGATGCTCTCGTGCAGTCAGGCAACACGGTGGTAGTGGTTGAGCACGACATGCATTTCGTCGCCTCTAGCGATTGGGTGATCGACATCGGTCCGGGGGCAGGGGCCCAGGGCGGGCGCATCGTGGCGAGCGGGACTTCGGCGGAGGTGGCACTCTGCGCAGAGTCTCGCACCGCAGCCTATCTGAAAGCGGTGTTGGGAGTCATCACAACTGAAGCCTAAGCCCAGCAGGAACCCATGAGCTACGGCAGCATGGACCGCCCTGCTTATCCGCGTGATGGGGTGTTTGTGCTACCTGCCGTCTTGCGAGACTGGTATTTTTTCCAGAGATAGCCAGCGACAGCCATGAGAATCATTTTTCGCATCTGAAGACTCCGTTTGATGAAGTCCAGAGCTTCCTTGGGTTGTCAGTCGCGCCTTGTAGGAAGTCCGGGCGAGGCCATGTCGTCTTCTGCGGAATGCCCTGATCCTTGTCCGAAGGGATGACAGAGGGGTTGGGCTTGCCGAGCCCATTCGCGGCAGCAGAGTGAGCGCGCTGGCTGGGGGTCTCCCATCAACGCTGCTGCGCTGAATCCAGCAGCCAGCTCCTAAAGGTCTGCAGGGTCGGTGATTGCACCGACTCTTCCGGATAAACCAGATAGTAGCCCTTGGGGCTGCGCCATGTGCGCGAAGACAGGCGCACAAGCCGCGTGGCCTGCACCATGTCTTCGGCCATGTAGTCCGGCAGCAAGACCACGCCCAGGCCCGCCACGGCGGCATTCAGTGCCATGGACATGATCTCGAATCGGGGGCCGGTGCGGCCGGGAGCGGCGTCGATTTGCTCCGCCAAAAACCACTGCTCCCAGGCATCCGGCAGTGTGTGGTGATGCAGCAGCCCCGAACCGGGCGTTGCTGCCCCGATCTGCGTGCCGTGGCGCGCCACCCAGGCAGGGGCGGCATAGGGTGCGAGGTCCAGTGCCGCCACGAAGTCGCAGCACAGCCCGGCGCGCTGGCCATCGCCGAATTCCAGGGAAGCATCGATGGTGCCAGCCTTGAAGTCGGCGGGGCCCACGCGTGTGCTCAAGCTCAGCGCAATTTCTCCATGCGCCCGGGTGAATGCAGGCAGGCGGGGGATGAGCCAATACGCACCGATCGAAGCGCCCACCGACAAAGCCAACCCGCCGCCGCGCCCTTTGAACGCCATCACATTGACCGTGGCCCGCTCCAGGCGCTGAAGCAATGGCGCGATCTCCTCGAGGTAGTAGCGTCCGGCATCGGTGGTGGCCAGCGATTCGCGCCGCCGAACGAACAGACGCACGTCCAGCCGTGATTCCAAGGCCTGTATCTGCCGGCTCACCGCGCCCTGGGTGAGGTGCAATTCCTGAGCGGCCGCAGTGAACGAGCCGAGGCGCGCGCTGGCCTCCAGGCATAGCAGGGACATGGTGGATGGAGCACGGTACATGAAGGGAAACCATGAGCAATGCACATGCCGGCAGCAAGATGCACCGGGAAAGGGGCAAAGATCACCGCAATAGTGCATGAGAAAAAGACATGGTATCCCCAGCAAACATGGTTTGTGCCAAGCCAGATCGATTTCTAGCATTCATGCGGTTGAATCCAACGAACTGAAGGAATGCACCGATGAACGCTCCGCTCCGCCCCGCATCCCTGTCGCGCCGCCGCTGGCTGCAGACGGTCTCTCTCACCCCCTCCGTCGCACTGTTGCCGGATTCGACCCGGGCGGCGCCAGGGTATCCCGATCGTCCCATTCGCCTGGTCGTGCCATCGGCCGCAGGCGGTTCTCCGGATGCCGTCTGCCGCATCCTGACGAACGAGTTGCCCAAAGCACTGGGCCAGCCCTTCGTGGTGGACAACAAGCCCGGTGCCAGCGGCAACATCGGCATGGCCGACGTGTTTCGTGCCCCTGCAGACGGCTATACGCTGGGCTATGCCAACGTGGGCACCCTGGCCATCAACAAGGCCCTGTATTCCAAGCTTCCTTACGACCCTGACGCTCTGGTTTCCATCGGTTTGATCGGCTTCGTGCAGAACGCGCTGGTGGTGCGCAAAGACCTGCCCGTGCAGAGCGTGAAGGACCTCATCGCGCTTGCGCGCGCCAAGCCCGGGGAGTTGACGGTGGCTTCGGGCGGCAGCGGTACCACGGGGCACCTGAGCGGCGAGTTGTTCAAGGCATCGACCCAGGTGTCGATGACGCACATCCCCTACAAGGGCAGCCCGCAGGCCATCACTGACCTGATGGGCGGCGTGGTGGACCTGATGTTCGACAACCTCAGCTCCATTCTTCCGCACATCCAGTCGGGCCGGGTGCGCGTGCTGGCCGTGACAGGCGCCGCGCGCAGTCCGCAACTGCCGCAGGTGCCCACCGTGGCAGAGGCCGGCGTGCAGGGTTACGAGACCGTGGGCTGGGGTGGCATCGTCGCCCCGCCTGGCACGCCCAGCGCGATTGCCGCCCAGCTCAACAAGGCCCTCAATGACGCTCTTCGCCTGCCCCCCGTGCAACAGAAATACGCGGCCCTCGGCTTCGAACTGACGCCTGGTCCTCCAGAGCGCCTGATCGAGCGGGCGCGAAAGGAATCACCGATGTGGGCAGACGTCGTCAAGCGCTCTGGTGCCCAGGTGGGGTGAGGCGGGCCATGTTCGATCTCCTCATTTTCGGAGGCACCGTCGTGGACGGCAGCGGAGCGGCTCGTCGGCAGGCCGACGTCGGCATTGCAGGCGGGCGCATTCTCGCCGTGGGCGACCTCTCAGCGCAGCCTGCCCGCCAACGCCACGACGCTGTCGGGCGCATCGTGTGCCCAGGCTTCATCGACGTTCATACCCATGATGATCGGTTGTTGCTCACATCACCGGCCGGCCCCCATCCCAAGCTCACGCAAGGCGTGACCACAGTGGTCACCGGAAATTGCGGGATCAGCCTGGCGCCGCTTCTGAGCAATGAGACACCGCCAGCACCACTGGACCTGCTTGGCGCGGACGACTGGCGGTATGACCGGTTCGGTGACTACCTCGATGCACTGGAGGCCGCGGGGCCGGCGCTGAACGCGGCATGCCTGGTGGGGCATTCCACTTTGCGGGTGCGCCATGTGCCGGACCTGCGCCGACCGGCCACCGCGCCCGAAGCTGAGCGCATGGCCAGGGATCTGGCCGACGCATTGGATGCGGGCGCTTTCGGCCTGTCCACCGGGCTCTACTACCCTCCCGCCCGGGCCGCCACCGCAGAAGAGGTGATTGCGGTGGGCGCCCCGCTTTCGGCGGCGCAGGGCCTGATCACGATGCATATTCGCGACGAGGCCGATGCCATTGATGATGCATTGCGCGAAGCCTTGCACATTGGCCAGGCGCTGGGGGTGAGCACTGTGCTGTCGCATCACAAGTTGATTGGCCAACGCAACCATGGGCGCTCGGTGAACACCTTGGCCATGGTGGACACTGCCGCGCTGTCGCAGCCCGTTTGCATGGACTGCTATCCCTACAACGCTTCGTCCACCATGCTGCTGGCCAGCCGCGTCGGGCAGTCCCGGGAGGTCTTGGTGACTTGGTCTGTTGGCGACCCATCGGCGGCTGGGAAATCGCTGTTTGCACTGGCGCGTGAACGGGGTTGTTCTCCCGAATCCTTGGTGGAGCCTTTGTCTCCCGCCGGCGCGGTGTACTTTGCCATGCATGAAGACGATGTGCGCCGCATCCTCGGACACCCTTTGACGATGGTCGGCTCGGACGGACTGGCCCACGATGCGGTGCCGCATCCTCGTCTGTGGGGAACATTCCCCCGGGTTCTAGGGCATTACGCGCGCGACCAGCGCCTGTTCTCCCTCGAAACGGCGGTGCACAAGATGACCGGGTTGAGCGCGCGCCGCTTCGGGCTGCGCGACCGGGGTTTGATCGCCCAGGACCATGCGGCGGACATCGTGGTGTTCGATGAGACGTGCATCGCCGACCGTGCCACGTTCGAACAGCCCACCGCTCCCAGCGCAGGCATCGATGCAGTGTTCATCAATGGCCAATTGGCCTGTGCACATGGCCATACCGTCAATGCGCATGCCGGTCAGGTGTTGCGGCGACAGCGCTCGTTCTGATTCCCGACGCTAGGAGGTCACGCTTTGGCGGGCATGCCAGACGCATCTGGGCGATCTGTCGGCCGAAGCCGAGATGGCGAGGCGACGTTGCCTCATTGTCGGCCGAAGTGCTTTTGTCGATCTGGCTGGGCAAGTTTCCTATTTCTATCAAATTGCCAAGAGGTGAATAAATCAGCTTCTTCAGTAATTTACTTCTGTTGAGGGATTATGAAAAGTTTTCCTCTAGTTGTTGATAAAAAAGTCTTTGTAGGTATGTAAATCAAGGATCTCAAATATTTATCGATACTGCATGTAAAAAATACTTTGGGTTTTGAAGCATTGATTGCGCGCAGAAGGGAATCTGCCTACTGCTTGGGAGCGCTGATGGGCTATGTTCAGGTTCGGGGTGACCAAACGAATGGTGATCGCTCATCATCTTTTTCTATTGGTAATTATTTTTTGTGGAATTGCTGCTGAGTGTTTTATTCATTGTTTGAATAATAAGGGTAAACCCTTGTATTGCGAGAGCGCTTCCCTAATAGACTTTTTTGAAAATAAATGTGTCGGCTCAAAATAAACAGCCGTAATGGTTAGGGAAGAGAGGGATTCATGTCATTGAATCAATGGGGAGGGCGCACGCCGCGCACGGGTGTGATTCGGAAGGCGTGTCATTGCATGCGCCTCCAAGTTGCTGAGGGGCTCGGCCTGCACCTGCGGGCGTGTGCCGAAGCAAGCGACGCCGAGCACCAAAGGGTATTCCCACCAGCGGGCCCGGGCAGGGCTTGTCCTTGCACCGCCTACCAGCGCCTCCATGCGCGCAAACGCTTTCGTTCCTTCGGTGCATTTGCTGCGCGGATGCCTTCTGCGCCACGCCTCTGCAATGCGCCACTGCTCCGTCATGCGGCAGGGCACAGGCCGGATGGCCTGGGCATTCATCCGGTTTCAGAAGCAACGGTGAAGATCTTTTCCCCCGTGATTTCTACCGTCGACTGAGTGCGCAGGCGCGGCCTCCAAGGCCGTGCGATGCCTGCACTTCCACACCCTGCCATTCCTGGCCGGGCAGATCTGTCCCAGGCTCGTCCGAGCCTGCCAGTACCGATTTCAAGAGCGACATACGTCCGTGTCCGTACAGGTGCGGATGCTGAATTTCGTCCATACGACAGGGAGAATTGCATGAGCACGGTCGATCAATCCGGTGGTTCCATCCAACTCATGGCAGGCCAGATGGCCATGTGGCTGGGGGCTCAGTTCGCTTCGGCAGACACCAACTTCAACTTGGCTGAGGCCATCGACATCGAGGGAGACATCGATCCCGCACTGTTCGCCGAGGCTGTGCGCCGAGTCACCCACGAAGCCGAGGCCACGCGGCTCCACTTCGTCGATGCGGGGCAAGGCCCGACGCAGGTGCTTGCACCGACCTTTACTGGGGATCTTCCTTTCCTCGATTTCAGTGGCGAGGCCGACCCGATGGCTGCGGCGCAGGCTTGGATGCAGGCCGATTTCAGCCGTCGGGCGGAACTGGCATCAGGGCAGCTGTGGCTCTGCGCGCTTATCCGGCTCGCACCAGGAAAGCATGTTTGCTATCAGCGCAGCCACCATATCTTGCTGGATGGTTTCGGTGGTGGCCTGGTGGCACGGCGCATTGCGGATCTCTATACGGCGCTGGCGCAGGGGAGCGTCGTTCCTGAAGCTTCGCGACTTGCGCCGATGGCACAGTTGGCCGAAGAGGAGCGCGCCTACCGTGAATCCGGTCGGTTTCCAAGAGACCGCCAATACTGGATGGAGCGCTTTGCTGACGTGCCGGAACCTTTGACCCTGGCGTCGCGCCAGTCGGTGAACATCGGCGGCCTCCTGCGCCAGACCGTGCACCTGCCGGCTGCCAGCGTTCAAGCGCTGCAGGCCATCGGTCAGGCCTGGGGAAGCACGCTGCCTCAGATCCTGATCGCCACGACAGCCGCTTACCTCTACCGCGCGACGGGGGTGGAAGACATGGTGATCGGCATCCCGGTCACTGCGCGGCACAACGAGCGCATGCGGCGGGTGCCTGCCATGGTGGCGAATGCATTGCCACTGCGCCTGTCGATGCGCCCTGACCTGCCATTCCCTGAACTCGTTCGCGAAGTGGGGCGCCAGATGCGCCAGATCCTGCGACACCAGTGCTACCGATACGAGACCCTGCGCGGTGATTTGAATCTTCTGCTGAACCATCGACAACTCTTCACGACAGTCGTCAATGTGGAGCCTTTCGACTACGACTTCCGTTTTGCGGGGCACGTGGCCAAACCACGAAATCTTTCCAACGGAACGGCAGAGGATCTGGGCATCTTTTTGTACGAGCGCGGCAACGGCCAAGATCTGCAGATCGATTTCGATGCGAATCCCGCGCTGTACACCGCACAGACTTTGGCCGAGCACCAGCGGCGGCTGCTGACGCTCATGGCGGCAGTGATCGAGCGGCCGGATCAGGCCATTGGCTGCATCGAACTGCTGGGCGTCCAGGAGCGCCAACAGGTGCTGATGGGCTTGAACGATACCGAGCACGCGGTGCCCGACACTCACCTTTCCACCTGCATCGAAGCCGGCTTGCTGGCAGATCCCCAAGCCATTGCCTTGCGGTTCGAGGACCAGACGCTGAGCCGTGGTGAACTGGATCAAAGGGCGAATCGGCTGGCGCACCTGCTGCGTGCGCGTGGCGCGGGGCCCGAGCGCGTCGTGGCGATCGCCATGCCGCGGTCGCTGGATCTCATGGTGGCCTTGCTGGCCATTCTGAAAACCGGGGCGGCCTATTTGCCGGTCGATCCGGATTTTCCAGCCGATCGCATTGCCTACATGCTCGGCGATGCTCGGCCGGTATGCCTCGTCACCACGCAGGCGCTGGCGCAGACCTTGCCTGCGCCGGTGTCGTTCGTGCTGCTCGATGGCCCGGAAACCATCGACGAACTGGGCAGCCATCCCGAAACCCGCCCCGAGCCGCTGGGAACGCTCGATACCGCGCAGCCGGCCTATGTGATCTACACGTCTGGATCGACCGGAAATCCGAAAGGGGTCGCCGTCTCGCACCGCGCCATCGTCAACCGGCTCCGGTGGATGCAGGACCAGTATGGCCTGCAAGCCGATGACCGCGTGTTGCAGAAGACCCCCTCCAGCTTCGATGTTTCGGTGTGGGAATTCTTCTGGTCCCTGATCGACGGCGCCACGCTGGTGCTTGCCAAGCCGGGTGGGCATAAGGATGCAGCGTACCTGGCGGAGCTCATCGTTCGCGAAGACATCACCACCTTGCATTTCGTGCCCTCCATGCTGGAGGTCTTCTTGCTGGAGCCGGCCGCCTCCGCCTGCTCCAGCCTTCGGCGAGTGATTTGCAGCGGCGAGGCTTTGTCGTCTGCGCTGGCGCGCAAATTTCACCAGCAGTTGGGGTGCGAACTGTACAACTTGTACGGCCCTACGGAGGCGGCCGTCGATGTGACCGCATGGGCCTGCCCAAGCACGCCGCTGATGGAACCGGGGTCGGAAGGCGTGCCCATTGGCCGCCCCATCTGGAACACACAAATGGTGGTGCTGGACAGTGGCCTGCAGCCCTTGCCCGTGGGGATGACGGGCGAGTTGTACATCGCGGGAACGGGCCTGGCGCGAGGCTACCTGGGTCGCCCTGTGCTGAGCGCAGAGCGCTTCGTGGCCAATCCTCATGGCGGGCCGGGAAGCCGCATGTACCGCACGGGTGATCTGGCGCGCTGGCGTGCCGATGGCAGCCTGGACTTTCTGGGCCGAGCTGACCATCAGGTGAAGATCCGCGGCCTGCGCATCGAGCCGGGAGAGATCGAGTCGGCATTGCTGCAGCACCCTTGGGTCGCGCAGGCGGCGGTGATTGCTCGCGAGGATGTGGCAGGCGAAAAGCGCCTGGTGGCCTATGTAGTGTCCGCCGGTGAAGGCGAGCTTGCGCCCGGTGAGCTGCGCAGCCATCTGGCGCTGTCTTTGCCTGAGTACATGTTGCCTTCGGCCTTCGTTCAATTGGCGGCCTTGCCGCTCGGTCCGAGTGGCAAGCTCGACCGAAAGGCCCTGCCTGCACCCGAAGTGCAGAGCGCCGTTGCCTATGCGGCACCGCGCACACCGACGGAAAAGGCACTTGCGGACCTGTGGGCCGAGACACTGCATTTGCCCCGCGTCGGCATTCACGACAACTTCTTCGAGTTGGGTGGGCATTCTCTGATGATCGTGCAGTTGATCTCGATGATCCGGCAGCAGTTCATGATCGATCTTCCCCTGGACACCCTGTTCCAGGTCTCCACCATTGCGGGGCTTGCGGAGCGGCTGGACCAGGAGGCGGTATCGCGGCCGCGCCTGGCACCGATGCCCCGCCCGGCGCGGATTCCGCTGTCGTCCGCACAACGTCGCCTATGGCTCATGAACCAGCTGGACGGCGCCAATCCGGCCTACAACATGCCCCTGGCGTTGCGCCTGTCCGGCCTGCTTGATCGCGTGGCGCTGCACGTCGCCCTGGGCGATCTGGTGCAGCGCCATGAGAGTTTGCGCACGATCTACCCGCATGAGGCGGGACTGCCATACCAGCAGATCCTCGATGGTGCCGACGCCAACCCACCCGTGATAGAGGCGGAGGCCTGCGAAGACGATTTGACTGCGCAGTTGCACGCGGCGGCCCGCCACGCCTTCGACCTGTGCCATTCGATGCCTTTGCGGGTCTCGCTGTTCCGGCTGGCCGAGGACGAGCATGTGCTGTTGCTGCTCACCCACCACATCGCAGGCGATGGTGCTTCGCTGCTGCCATTGGCGCGGGACCTGAGCGTGGCCTACGCCGCGCGTTGCAGCGGCCAGACTCCGGATTGGGAGCCGCTGCCGCTCCAGTACGCCGACTATGCGCTGTGGCAGCAGGCAATGCTGGGCAGCGAAGACGATCCCGACAGCCTGGCTGGCCGGCAGCGCGGGTTCTGGCATGACGCGCTGCGCGACCTGCCCGAGCAAATGGCATTGCCTGTGGACCGTCCCCGCCCCCTGGTGCCCAGCCACCGTGGCGACGTGGTTCCGCTGCACATACCGGCTGCGGTCCATGAACGCATGCTGCATTTGGCCCGAGACGGGCAAGCCAGCCTATTCATGGTGCTGCAGGCTGCCCTGGCCGCGTTGCTGAGTCGCCTGGGGGCGGGCGACGACATCGTGATCGGCAGCCCGGTCGCGGGGCGCAGCGATCATGCCCTCGATGGGCTGATCGGCTGTTTCGTGAACACGCTCGTTTTGCGTACCGATACGTCGGGCCAGCCCGGGTTTCGCGAACTGATTGAGCGCGTGCGTGCCACCAATCTGGCGGCCTACGCGAACCAGGATTTTCCTTACGACCGCTTGGTGGAACTGCTGCGGCCGGGGCGCTCGCGGTCCAATCTGCCGCTGTTTCAGGTCATGCTGGGATTTCAGAACAGCAGCCGGCTGTCATTCAGCCTTCCGGGGCTGTCGATCACGCCGCAGCCTGTGGCCGTCGACACCTCCAAATTCGACCTGTCTTTCATCCTGACAGAGCAACGCCATCACGATGGCCTGCCCGGCGGGATCTCCGGCGGCATTCAATACAGCACCGATCTGTTCGACAGGACCACGGTGGAGTCTCTGGCGGCCCGGCTGGCGCACTGGCTGGAGCAGGCGTGCGACACACCGGACGAGGCGCTGGGCCGCATCGACATCCTGCATCCCGAGGAGCGCCGCCGCTTGCTGCGGAAGTGGAGCGACTCCGAACGAGCTTTGGCCACCAAGACCATTGCCTCCATGGTGGAGGGCCACGTCAGCCGGCGTCCGCACGCACCTGCGGTGGTTCTGGATGACACCACGGTCAGCTATGGCGAGCTCGACACACGGGCCAACCGCCTGGCCCACCTGCTGCAGGCACGGGGCGTGGCTGCGGGGGCCATCGTCGGGACGGTGCTGCCGCGCTCGCTCGATCTGGTCGTGGCGCACTTGGCCATCGTCAAGGTCGGGGCGGCTTACCTGCCTCTCGATCCGAACCATCTGGCAGGACGCAGTGCGTTGGTGTTCCAAGAGGCCGCTCCCGCCGCCGTCCTTACGCACGAAGCGCTGCTGCCGAGGCTGAGCAAGGTGGCCCATTGCATGGCGCTTGACAGCGACCTGACGGTTGCGGCCCTGGCAATCCAGTCGGACAGCCGCCCAGGTGGTTCGGGTGGAGCGCGACCTCAGGATGGCCCCCACGCGCAGGAGGCGGCATACCTCATCTACACGTCGGGCTCCACCGGGACACCGAAGGGCGTCGTGGTGCCGCATGCAGGCCTTCACAGCCTGGCCGCTTCCATGGCGGAGCGGATGGAGATCGGCCCGGATTCCCGCGTGCTGCAGTTTTCCTCCAGTGGGTTCGATGCTTCGGTGATGGACCTGCTGATGGCCTTTCACGTCGGTGCCGCGCTGGTGGTGCCCGGGCCTGCGCCATGGCTGGGGCAGGATCTGGCGCAGGGGTTGGTTCGCCAATCGATCAGCCATGCCCTGATTCCACCTGCCGCGCTGGCCTCGGTGCCGCCCGGCGAATTCCCAGCGCTTCGAACGCTGGTGGTCGGCGGCGATGTGTGTCCTCCCGCGCTCGCAGCGCAGTGGGCGCCGGGTCGCCGCATGATCAATGCCTACGGCCCTACGGAGACCACGATCTGCGCGAGCCTGAGCGAGCCCATGCAGGCCGGGACCGTGCCATCGATCGGACAACCGATCTGCAACACACATATGTACGTGCTGGACGGAGACCTCCAGCCGGTGCCCGCGGGCGTGGCCGGCGAGTTGTACGTCGCAGGGGCAGGCCTGGCGCGGGGCTACCTGGGGCGCCCAGCCCTGAGCGCAGAGCGATTCGTGGCCAATCCGCATGGCGGGCCAGGCAGCCGCATGTACCGCACGGGCGATTTGGCGCGCTGGCGTGCCGATGGCAGCCTGGACTTCCTGGGTCGTGCCGACCAGCAGGTGAAGATCCGCGGCCTGCGCATCGAGCCGGGAGAGATCGAGTCGGCATTGCTCCAGCACCCTTGGGTCGCGCAGGCGGCGGTGGTTGCCCGCGAAGACGTGGCAGGCGAAAAGCGATTGGTGGCCTATTTGGTGGCCGCTGGTGAGGGCGAGCTTGCCCCCGGCGACCTGCGCAGCCATCTGGCGCTGTCGCTGCCCGAGTACATGGTGCCTGCGGCCTTCGTTCAACTGGCGGTATTGCCGCTCAACTCGAGTGGCAAGCTCGACCGGAAGGCACTGCCTGTGCCGCAGGCGCCAGGCGACCAGCCCTACGCCGCGCCACGCACCGACACGGAAATCGCTTTGGCCGCGCTGTGGGCTGAGATCCTGCATTTGCCGCGGGTGGGTATTCATGACAACTTCTTCGAAATCGGTGGTCATTCGCTGATGGCGATCCAACTGGGTATGCGGATCCGGGACCAGATCCACCCCGATTTCCCGCATGCCGAGGTTTACAACCGCCCGTCGATCGCGCAATTGGCCCAATGGATCGACCAGGCCGGCGATGACGGCGCAGCCCTGGATCTGGCGCGCGAGATCCATTTGCCAGAGCACATCCAGGGCCAGGCCGCCGCGCCCACCCTGGTGCCGGCGCGCGTCTTTCTCACCGGGGCCAGCGGATTCGTCGGAAGCCATCTGCTGGCTGCGCTGTTGCGTGACACCTCGGCTTGCGTGGTCTGCCATGTGCGGGCTGCCGACGAGGCGCAGGGGCGGCAGCGCTTGCAGCGCACCATGGCCGAGCGGCAACTGGGCACCCTCTGGGACGATGCGCGAATCCAGGTGGTCACCGGCGATCTGGGTGCACCGCGGCTGGGGTTGGATGACGCCGCCGTGCAACAGGTCCGCGATGGCTGCGACGCCATTTACCACTGTGCTGCGCAAGTGGACTTTCTGCATCCGTATGCCAGCCTGAAGGGCCCCAATGTGGACAGCGTGGTCACGTTGCTCGAATGGACTTCGCAAGGGCGGCCCAAGACCCTGCATTACGTCTCGACGCTGGCCGTGATTGGTCAAAACGAGGACGGTGGCACGGTCACGGAGCGTTCGGCGCTGCCTTCCTGGAACGGCTTGGTGGACGGCTACAGCCAGAGCAAGTGGGTCGCCGACGCGTTGGCTCGGGAAGCGCAGGCGCGGGGAATGCCGGTGGCCATCTACCGGCTCGGTGCCGTGACCGGTGACCACGATCACGCGATTTGCAATGCCGCTGACCTGATCTGGCGGGTGGCACACCTGTATGCGGACCTGCAGTCCATCCCCGACATGGACTTGCCTCTGAACATGACCCCGGTGGACGATGTGGCGCGGGCCATCCTGGGTCTGGCTGCCCGGGCATCTTCCTGGGGGCAGGTGTATCACCTGATGAGTCCGGCGCCGCTGCGGGTGCGGGACATTCCTCCGGTGTTCGAGCGTCTCGGCCTGCACCTGGAACCGTTGGCGCTGGAGTCCTGGCTGCGGCGGGCCCATGTGCGGCTGGCCGAGGGCCAGGACCGCGATTTGGCTGCCGTGCTGGCGATCCTGGACCGCTACGACGCATCGGCCACGCCACCGAAGGTGTGCGGCGCGGCGACGCACGCGCAGCTCGAATCCATCGGCGCGGCGATCCGCCCGGTGAATCGCGATCTGCTGCACCGCTATTTCGTCGATCTGGGTATCGACGCCAAGGCACACCGTGCCCTGGAAACCAGCATTTCATGAACGAAGGAGGAAACCATGGCACGTTATCTCATTGCAGCGACCGCCTTGCCGGGACATGTGTTGCCCATGCTGGCCATCGCCCAGCATCTGGTGCGCCAGGGACACGAGGTGCAGGTGCACACTGCCAGCCACTTCAGGGAACAAGCCTTGGCCACTGGCGCGTCCTTTACCGCATTCGATCCGTCGATTGATTTCGAGCACCAGGAGCTGGACCGGCGGTTTCCGCAACGTCTGCAACAGCCCTCCGCCCATGCGCAGCTGTGCTTTGGACTGAAGCACTTCTTTGCCGACGCGATGGCGCCGCAGTTGGCAGGGTTGCGGCGCATCCTGGCGCATTTCGATGCCGATGCCATTTTGGTGGACACGATGTTTTGCGGCACGTTTCCGCTGCTGCTGGGACCGAGGGAGGAGCGGCCCGCCATCGTCGCCATCGGCATTTCGGCGCTGGCGCTGTCCAGCCGGGACACTGCCTTTTTTGGCACGGCGCTGCCGCCTTCGTCGACGGCCGAAGGTCGCATTCGCAACCAAGCCATGAACCGCAATCTGCAGCAGGCCATGTTCGGCGACGTGCAACGCCATTTCAATGACGAACTGGCACGCTTGGGGGCGCCGGCACTGCCCCGCTTTTTCATCGATGCGATGGTGACGCTGCCGGATCTGTACCTCCAACTGACGTCGGCATCTTTCGAGTATCCGCGCAGCGACCTGCCTGGCTCCGTCCGGTTCGTGGGGCCACTGCTGGCACCGTCACGTGCCGACTTCAACCCACCCGACTGGTGGCCCGAACTGGATGACGGCCGGTCCGTCGTGTTGGTCACGCAGGGCACGCTGGCCAATCAGAACCCTGCGCAGTTGATCGGGCCCACCGTGCAGGCGCTGGCCAGGTTCGATGACATCCAGGTGATTGCCACCACGGGCGGACCGGTGCCTCCGGGCCTCAGCGCAGCGATGCTTCCCGCCAACGCCCGTGTGGTGCCATTTCTGCCCTATGACCGTCTGTTGCCCAAGGTGCATGCCATGGTCACCAATGGTGGATATGGATCGGTCAACCACGCGCTCAGCCTGGGCGTGCCGCTGGCCGTGGCGGGCGCGACCGAAGAGAAGCCGGAAATTGCCGCGCGCGTCGCCTGGTCAGGCGCCGGCATCAACCTGGCCACCGGGCAGCCCAGCGCGCGCCAGATCGGCGATGCAGTGCGCAAGCTGCTGGACAACCCTTCCTACCGGCAGCGCGCCCGAGCGCTGCGACTGGATTTCGCGCGCCACCACGCACTGACCGAGATCGCATCGGCCCTGGCGGCACTGCGTGAAACATCCTCCGCCATCGCGGAATTTGCATGACCTTCAAGGAGATCTGACATGAGCAACCCATTCGACGACGAAAACGGCCACTTTCTGGTGCTGACCAATCCTGAAGGCCAACACTCGCTATGGCCCGCGTTTCTCGATGTGCCCGCTGGCTGGGAGGTGGCCTTGCCTGCGTCCGACAGAACCGCTTGCCGTGCGTACATCGAGGCCCACTGGACGGACATGCGGCCCCGTTCACTGGTTGCCGCCATGGGCGGTTGATTGCCAGGGAAGGGTGGATCGCCCCCTCGGTGTCCGGCATGCCGGCACGCCGAAGTACGGTCTGCACGGGGATTCAACGAATTGTTTCTGTAAACCCTGAAACGGCCCCTGCAACGGGCAGGCCACCCGTCGCATGGTGCGTGGCCTGCGCAGCCAGGTATGCGTGTACATCGAAGAGTTCGGTGCCCTCCCAGCGCTGCTCTGCATGCATCGCCACGCTACCTGCTTGAGCACGTTCTGCCACATCAGGGCACAACTGGCCCAGCACCCTTGGGAATGCCCGGCAGTATCCCTTGGCGACGCCAGCGAGGTCCGCCAACTGCCGGTACCCGATGCGCTTGCCAGCCGGTATGCGTCGCACGATGTGGGCGATGCGATCCTTCCAATCGTTGCTCATGGGGGGAATCGGTGCAGGTCCCTGGCAGATCGCATCGCCTACCCGCAGCACGCCGCCTTGCAACACCCGCGCCAGCGCGCCGCGGCGGCCCTTCAAAGCCTTGACGACGCCTGGCTTGCGCTGCTCCAGGCGGGCGCAGGGCTCGCACTCAAAGGTGATCCACAGCACCACTTCCGGGCCGATCTTCAACAGGGAGCCGGAGGGAAGGCCTGCCGTAGGCCAATCGATGAGCAGGTTTTCGCGCAGTGTGAACGATGGCATTTGGAGATCGCGATACACGTCGGTCCCAGCCAGCAGGACTTGGCGTGGCGAAAGCCGTTGGGCATGCCGGTCGCGAAGCAATCCCTGATCGGCCATGGCAGTGGCTTCAGGGACGGACTGGGGTTCCAAAGCGGCTGGACTGTGCAGACACAGTCTTTGCAGGGTGCCCACGGCCCGCCAGGGCAGAAATGGGGGAAACAGCACGGGGAGAGCACCCTTGGGATCAGGGACTGGCATCTGGGGGCGAATGGCAATGGGGTGGAGCGATGTTCGGGGAGGTTTTCCCGGAGCTTGGCAGAAATTTCACGCTGGGGTGGATGCAGGCGCAATTCCTACAACCTGGCTGCAGCCCGCCCAGCACACTGGCCCGCCCGCCCACCCGGCCGTGAAAGAAGCGCCATGCACTCCAGCCCACCCCTGTTAGAAGCTCCTACAGAGAGCCCCGGCGACGGCCTCGCCTCTGTCCATTCCGTGCGTCTGCGCGTGAACGGGCAAGACCATGAAGTCGAAATTCCCAGTTGGGTCACGCTGTTGGACCTGCTGCGCGAGCGGTTGGGACTCATGGGAACCAAGAAAGGCTGCGACCACGGCCAGTGCGGCGCTTGTACCGTGCTGGCCGATGGGCAGCGCATCAACGCTTGCCTCACGCTCGCGGTCATGCAGGAGGGGGTCGACATCACCACGGTGGAGGGCCTGCCTGCACTGGCCGGAGAGGGCCGCACGAGTGCCGGACTGCATCCTTTGCAGCAGGCTTTTATTGACCATGACGCATTCCAGTGCGGCTATTGCACGCCAGGGCAGCTGTGCTCCGCCGTGGGTCTGATGAACGAAGGCGGTGCGAAGACGGCGGACGATGTCCGCGAACGCATGAGCGGTAACCTCTGCCGTTGCGGTGCCTATCCGCAGATCGTGCAGGCGGTCGCTCAGGTGGCTGGCATTCGGGTCGATGCCATGCGTTTGT
Source organism: Acidovorax sp. SUPP2539 (assembly GCF_030158975.1). Lineage (NCBI taxonomy): Bacteria > Pseudomonadati > Pseudomonadota > Betaproteobacteria > Burkholderiales > Comamonadaceae > Acidovorax > Acidovorax sp. SUPP2539. The sequence continues at coordinate 54,006 of NZ_BQXJ01000003.1, forward strand.
CGTCGCCTGCCCCCTTCACAGTGCAAGAGAGCCAGGCATGAGGGCATTCGTGTACGAAGCCGTCGCCACTGCCGACGCTGCGCTGGCGGCGATGCCCGGTCAAGCGCCCGACATTGGCGAGACCGCACCGCAGGCCAAGTTTCTTGCGGGGGGAACCAACCTGATCGACCTGATGAAGGAAGACGTCATGCGCCCACGGCGGCTGATCGATGTCAGCCGCCTGCCGCTGGCCGCCATCGAGGCCCGGCCCGAGGGCGGCGTGCGCCTCGGAGCCATGGCACGGAATGCTGCCACCGCGCGCCATCCCTTGGTGCGGGAACGTTATCCCTTGCTGTCGGCTGCCATCCTGGCGGGCGCATCGCCGCAGATTCGCAACATGGCGACCAATGGGGGCAATCTGTTGCAGCGCACACGGTGCCACTACTTCTACGACACCGGAACTCCCTGCAACAAGCGTGAACCGGGCACAGGTTGTCCCGCGCGGGGAGGGCTGGCCCGGCAACTGGCCATCCTGGGGACCAGCGACCATTGCGTGGCCACGCATCCGTCGGACATGTGCGTGGCGCTTGCCGCGCTCGATGCGGTGGTGCATGTGCAATCGCCGAGCGGGCAGCGGACCATCGCGTTCGCCGATTTCCATCGTTTGCCAGGCAACGCGCCGCAGCGCGACAACACGCTGGCCGGCGATGAACTCATCGTGCACATCGAGCTTCCGGCTAACGGGCTGCAGCGGCACAGCACCTATCTGAAGCTGCGTGACAGGGCCTCCTATGCCTTCGCCCTGGTGTCGGTGGCTGCGGCGTTCGAGCTGGACGCTTCCGGGCTGATGCGAAACGCCCGCATTGCGTTGGGTGGCGTGGCCCACAAGCCCTGGCGCGACGCCGAGGCAGAACAGCTTCTGGAGGGGCAGCGTCCGGAAGCCGCGCCTTTCCACGCGGCTGCGCATTTGCTTCTGCGGGACGCCCGTGGCCATGGTGCCCCGGGTGGATCCGGCGACAACCGTTTCAAGATCGTTCTGGCCCGGCGTGCCATCGTGCGTGCGCTCGAGATGGCGCGCGATGGCGAACTGACCAACACCGGAGAGCTGGGTACCGAACCTGTGCAGGAATTTCAGCCATGAGCACCCACGATGATTTTCGGACAGACACCGTCGCCTTGCAGGCCCTCTCCCAGCAGCCGATGGCGGAGCCCGGCACCGGGCTGGTGAAGACGGGTGCGCCCGTCTCCCGCATCGATGGCCGCCTCAAGGTCATGGGCCAAGCGCGCTACGCTGCGGAGCATGCCAGCGATGACCTGGTTTATGGAGTGGTCGTCAACAGCACTGTGGCAAAAGGGCGGATTCTGAATCTGCGGACGGATCCAGCGCTTGCAGTGCAGGGCGTGCTCGATGTCATCACACACACGAACCGGCCCGCGGTTCGGTCGCTCGATCTTTTCTACAAGGACATGACCGCCCCTGGGGGCTCTCCGTTCAAGCCGCTGCACGACGCGCGCATCCACTACAGCGGCCAGCCGGTCGCGCTGGTGGTGGCCACGTCCTTCGAGGCGGCGCGCTGTGCGGCCGCCTTGGTGGAACTGGACTACGAGGTCGAAAAACACGAGACCCACCTGCTGCACAACTTGCGCCGCGCGCGGGAGTCGAGCAGGCTCAAGGCCGGCTATTCACCGCCACCCAAGCCCCGGGGTGACGCACCGCGAGCGTTCGGCGCGGCGCCTGTCAAGATCGACGCCCAGTACTACAGCGGTGTAGAGCACCACAATCCCATGGAGATGCATGCCTCCACCGTATTGCGCGGTGCCGATGGCCATCTCACCATCTACGACAAGACCCAGAGCCCGCAGAACAGCCGATGGGTGGTGTCGCGCGTGTTCGGTCTTTCGCAGGAAGAGGTGACCGTTCGCAACCCCTTCGTTGGCGGGGCATTCGGGTCGGGCCTGCGGCCGCAGTACCAGCTCATCCTGGCGGTGATGGCCGCATTGCACCTGCAGCGTTCGGTGCGGGTGGTGCTCACGCGGCAGCAGATGTTCACGTTCGGGCACCGGCCCGAGACATGGCAGCGCGTCAGGCTCGCCGCTGATCGCGACGGTACCCTGAAGGCCGTCATGCACGAGGCAGTGGCTGAGACCTCGCGCCTGGAAGACTATGTGGAAGTGGTGGTGAACTGGTCCGGTCAGCTATACCAGTGCGACAACGTCAGCCTCGGGTACCGACTGGTGCCGCTCGACCAGTACAGCCCCTTGGACATGCGCGCACCGGGGGCGGCCCATGGTGTGCACGCGCTGGAAGTGGCCATGGACGAATTGGCCTATCAGCTGCGCATGGATCCGCTGATCTTGCGGCTCAAGAACTATGCGGAGCGCGATGCCTCGAAGGGTTTGCCTTTCTCTACCAAGGAGCTGCATGCGTGCTACCAGCAAGGTGCGGAGCGTTTCGGTTGGGCGCAGCGCCCCCTGGAGCCGCGTTCCATGCAGCAGGGGCGAGAGCTGATTGGTTGGGGCATGGCCACGGGTACCTGGGATGCCATGCAGATGTTCGCGCGTGTCCGCGCGGTGATGCATGCGGATGGGCGGTTGGTCGTGAGCAGTGCGGCCTCCGACATCGGTACTGGCACGTACACGGTCATGGCCATGATCGCCGCCGAAGCGATGGGCTTGCCACTGGAACAGGTGACCTTCGCCCTGGGCGACTCCAACCTGCCGTTGGCCCCTGTGGAAGGCGGATCGTCGCATGTAGCGACGGTCGGTGCCGCGGTGGAGGGCGCATGCGAGAAGTTGCAGCGGTTGCTCTGGGCGCTGGCAAGGCGCAGCCGAAGCATGGGCTTCGGCAAGGTGCTGCTCAAGGAGGTGGAATTCAAGGCGGGTCGCATGCGTCGCCGGGACGCCCCGCCGCAGGACCTGGGCGTCGCATTCGCCGACATCCTGGCGTCGCAAGGGCGCTCGTTGATCGAGGTGCGTCACCTCATGCTTCCGAACCTGCTCCGGCAAAAGAAGTTCGTGCGGGCCACGCATTCCGCCGTGTTCTGCGAGGTGCGAGTAGACGAGACCCTGGGGACGGTTCGTGTCACGCGGGTGGTCAGTGCCGTCGCCGCAGGGCGCATTCTGAATGCCAAAACGGCCCACAGCCAGATCACCGGAGGCGTGGTCTGGGGCATCAGCCAGGCATTGCATGAAGAGACGCAGACCGACCATGCCCTGGGCCGGTTCATGAATCACAACTATGCGGAATACCACGTTGCCACCAACGCCGACATTCCACCGATCGATGTGATTTTTGTGCAGGAGGATGACCGCATCGTCAGCCGCCTGGGCGCCAAGGGGGTGGGCGAGATCGGCATCGTGGGTGTGGCGGCGGCCGTGTGCAATGCCATCTTCCATGCCACTGGCCGGCGCGTGCGCTCCACCCCCATGACGCCTGACAAGGTGATGCTCCCTGCACCACCCGCCGTGCCGTCTTCCACGGAGGACGCTTTGTCCCTGTAGGCGGCCAGGGTTGCTGCGGCGGGCGACCGGATCGTGGCGGGCCGTCAGTCCGGGTTCATGGGCGGGGATGCAGTGCTGCATCCTTTTCGTGGCGGGCGGCCAGCAGCGCTTTCAAGCGCTCCAGCAGCCGGCCCATGTCCACCGGCTTGGAAAAATGGTCGTCGAAACCCGCCTCCAGCGCGAGCAGCCGGTCGGCATCGCTTCCATAGCCTGTCAATGCAATCAAAGGAAGGTGCCTGGTATCTGGCTGCGAGCGGACGCGGCGCGCCAGTTCGTACCCGTTGATCTCGGGCAGACCGATGTCGAAGATGGCCGCGTCGAACCGTGCTTCGGCTAATTTGGCCAAGCCCTCGGCGGCACTGTAGGTGGCCTGTACCCGATGGCCTTCCATTCGCATCCATTCCGCCAGCAGGTCGGCGGCATCGTTGTTGTCATCGACCAAAAGCAATCGCAGTGCGGGCAACGCCTCCGATCCCGAATCTCCTTGCGGGTCATCGGTGGCTTGTCGTTGGCCGAGCAAGGGCAAGCGCAGCGTGAAAGTGCTTCCTCTGCCCGGTCCGTCGCTGTGCGCCTCAATGGTGCCGGAGTGCAGGCCCGTCAAGCTGCGGGCGATGGCCAGTCCCAGGCCGAGCCCTCCGGACGCGCGCTCCAATGCTTGCTCGCCCTGCACGAACCGCTCGAATACGTGGTGGAGCAGGTGGGCAGGAATGCCCACGCCCTCATCGCTGACGCGGAGCACGGCCCAGCCCGTCTCGCTGGCGAGTTCGATCCGGATGGGCGTTTCCGGCGGGCTGAATTTCGCGGCGTTGTTGAGCAGATTGCAGACGATCTGAACGAGCCGGAGCAATTCGCCCTGCACGAGGACAGGCCCGTTTGGCAGGGTCAGCTGGGGCATGGAGCTGCGTGCCTGCAAGGCGGGCATCGTCAGCTCCAGCGCACGCTCCACCACCTCTTGAAGATCCACCGGTTCCAGCGCCAGGGTGATCTTTCCCGACACGATTCTCGAGATGTCGAGCAGATCGTCCACCAGGCGCGACAGGTGCTTGACCTGGCGGCCGATGATTTCGCGTTCCCGGGAAAACGCCGTGGGATCCCGGCGGGCGATCAACTGAAGGGCCAGCACGATGGGTGCCAGAGGGTTGCGGAGTTCATGGCCCAGCATGGCCAGGAATTCATCTTTCGCGCGGTTGGCTGACTCGGCCTCGCGCTGCGCCTTTCGCGCCTCCGACAAGAGCAGTGCATTGTCCAGTGCCAAGGCTGCGCGTTGCGCGAGCTCGCCGATCAGTGCGCTGTCTTCCGCTCCAAAGATGCGGCTAGGGCCGGCCTGCAGCACCGCCATGGTGCCGATCGTGCGCCCACGCGCAATGAGCGGCACGACGCAGGCCGCGACGGCTTCGAATTCCGGCACAAGCGCTGAAATGTCTTTGCTGCGGCCGTCGTCTTCGCCAGTCTGGCCGGATGGATGCAGGCTGGGCTTGCCGGTCTTCAGGGCGGTGATCAGCACTTGCGGTGTTTCCGCGGAATGGACCGGCATGCTGTCTTGTTCGGCAAGCCTGCCGCTGTGCTCCGTCCATTTGGAATGGCTCAGCCTTGGCAGCAAGGCCCCTTGCTCATCCAGCAGATCGATCCGGCAGGCATCGCCGATGGCGGGCACCACCAGGCGGGCAATCGCGTCGAGCGTGTCCGACTCCTCCAGTGATCCGGAAAGCACGGCACTGGCATTGACCAGCAACCCCAGCCGCTGTTCGGCCGCCTGGGCCGCGGACCGTGCATGGCTTTCGAGCTGCAGCAACTCTTCCCGCTCTGCCTCGCTGCCGGCGCGTTGCACAGCGGCCGATTCGAGCGCCCGGGCCACGGCGTCGATTTCCATGATGCGCGACATGCCGGATGGCCGCAATTCGCCCCGGCCCAGGGCATCGGCGTCGTCTCGCAGGCTGCGCATGGGCATCGTGATGGACTTCGACATCCACCAGGCACCCGTGCCCCCGAGAATCAGCGATGCCAGAAGACCCAGCACGTAGGCCCCCGCGGTGCGCCACCAGGAGCTTTCTGCCTTCGACAGCGATGTGCCCAGGACGAGCGTCCAGCCCCCTTCGTCGAGCCGCGCGAGCACGGTCTTCGCAAGCACGCCATCGACATTGGTACTGGTGCCCAGGAGTTCTTGCTTGTCGTGGCCCAGTGCCTGGAAAAAGGGCTTGAGCGATTCACTGGGGCCGGAGCCCCGCCATTTTTCGTCGTCCACCGTACGGGCGATGCGAGCCAGCTTGGCATCGAAGACGGACACGTACCAACCTTCGGGAACGCGTTGCGCACGCAGCACGGCGGCAATGGCCTCCGGTCGAATGATGGCTGTCAGCACATATTTCACCACCCCATCCCGTACCACCGGAACGCGGACCGGAAAGGCCAGATTGCCCCCGGCACCACGCGCCATGGACCCGGCGACGGGCCGTCGGGTCTGGACTGTTGCGTCAAAGCTGGATCGCTCCACCACGTTCGCGCTGGTAGGGCGGTCTGTCTCGGTGGAGAACACCACCCGCCCTGAAGGGTCCGCCAGCAGCAAGCCCCGCCACTCCGGATGGGAGGCACGCACCGCCCGGCTGAGTGCGAGGGCCTGGGCTTTGCCCTCGCCATCCGCCGTGCCCAGCGGATCGGCCAGGGCCAGCGTTTGCAAGGCGGACATCGTCAGTCGCAACTCTCCCTCCACTGCCGTGGCCAGCGCGCGTGCGACACCGAGGCTCGAAGCCTCGTTTTGCGCACGCTGGCTTTCGAAAAGGGCGGACAGGGAGATGCCGCACACGACCGCCAGCGGCAGGATCGCCGCCGCAGCCACCAGCAGCAGTTGGGTTTTCAAGGGAACGGTGCGCACGGGTTTCGGAAGGCGTTGTGTCCACTGAGACGGGCGGGCGTGGCGCAATGGGCAGGCGGAGGCATGACCGTTTTGCGGCGTGGCCTGGGCGAAGGGCAGGCGTGAAAGGCGACAGCATGTTATCTCCGCCCGGGCAGATTCCTTCCCTCCTATCTTCCGCAAATTTCCCGGCCCCCTGGCCTCCGACCGGCGATTTGTTGCAAAATGTTCGATTGATCCGCTTGACGGAATGCAGGAGGGGAGAAATGGCAAGAAGACGTCAAAAACAAAGTGCCGCAGACGATTTCATGGATTGGGTGGCACGGCTTCCATGGTGGGTCGGGCTTGGCCTGGCGGCCATGATTTATTGGGCGCTGCACACGGTGGCATCCCAGCCCATGCCGGCGATGAGAACGTCGCACGAGATGGGGTTGGTGGTCACCGGTGCGCTCTGGCGCAGTCTGGCTTATGCCGGGCAATTCGTGCTGCCGCTTCTGTGCCTGATGGGAGCCGTGCTTTCCGCCCTGAGGCGTCGGGAGCGGCGCCATCTGCTGGACGACTGCGGGACCGCCAGCTCCAGCGCACAGGCCTTGCAAGGAATGTCCTGGCAGGCTTTCGAAAAGCTCGTGGGCGAGGGATTCCGGCGGCGCGGCTATGCAGTGCAGGAGCGGGCGCAAGAGGGCGCGGATGGTGGGGTGGATCTGGTTCTCACCAAAGCGGGGGAAATGTCCCTCGTCCAGTGCAAGCATTGGAAAGCCTTCCAGGTCGGCGTCCCGGTGGTCCGCGAGTTGTATGGCGTGATGGCCGCGCACGGGGCGTCCGCCGGCTTCGTGGTGACGTCCGGGCGCTTCACACAAGACGCTACGGCGTTCGCCAGCGGGCGAAATATCCGCCTGATCGATGGCGCAGCACTGCTGCAACTCATTCGCGAAACCACCGTTGATCGCAGCCCGCTCCCGCAAACTGCGTCCAAGGTGTCGGTCCCTTCCTCACCGCAGGAGACCCCGGCAGTGCGGTCCGAAGTGTCCTGTCCTCAATGCGGCAGCCGGATGGTGCGGCGCACCGCCAAGCGGGGCGTGCTGGCTGGTCAATCGTTCTGGGGATGCTCTGACTACCCCTCCTGCCGGGAAACGCGCAACGGCTGAAGGGGCTTTGCACGGTGCGCAGACCTTGCAGGGTTTGGACGCCCAGCGACGGCATGACCGGCAGGCCCCATTCAGCCAACCCACTCCGGTCTGTGGGCCCAGCTCAAGACAGCGGTTTGGCCCGCGCGCCCCGGGGAACAAACCGCTGCACGAAGTCCGGCTGAAAACAGCGTTGGGTCCCGTCGGCAAAATCCACCGTGACGGAAATCGCGTCGATGGCCGCCACGGTGCCCTGGCCATACCGTTTGACGCGAACGGTTGCCCCCAGTTCGAGCGCCTGGGCATCACGACGGGCTTGCGCTGCCGACGCGATGACCGGCTCTCCCATTTCGCCCAGGTCGGTCGCCCCCAGGTTCCGCACCGTGTCGGCAGCCCGCTCGGCCAAAGCCTGTTGGGCCAGATGGGCCATGCGAATGCAGTTGTCGCAGGTACCGCAACGCTGCGGTTCGTCCGATGGGTCGAAATACTCGAGCAGCACCTGCCAACGGCAGCGACCCGTCTGCGCATAGAACACCATGCGCTCCAGCGCCTGCTGGTCTTGCTCCCGCTTGTCGGCATAGGCCTGCAGGAGCGCACGCACCGACGCGGGCTCCAGTTCCGTCTTGCGCAGGGAGAGTGCGCCGCTGCGCGCTTTCGAGACAATCTTGTGCCGCTGCAGCAGGCCCAGTCCCACCTGCAGCTTGCTGCGGGGCCGGTCCAGGCGGGCCTGCAGGCTGTCTAGCGTCCAGACGCCCGGGTCTTGCGGCGCGGGATCGCGCAATGCCTGGTAAAGCGCGTCGATGTCGTCCGCGCTCGGGTAGCGGCCCGCCAGAAAGAACTGCTGTACCGCTTTGTCCTTGCGGAGAAACAGCAGCGTGCAGTCTGCTGGATCGCCATCGCGTCCCGCACGCCCTGATTCCTGATAGTACGCATCGAGGCCGCCCGGCATCTGGTAGTGCACGACAAAGCGGACATCCTGCTTGTCGATGCCCAGTCCGAACGCATTGGTGGCGACCATCACGCGGACCTCTCCCCGCATGAACGCATCCTGGGCTTCACTGCGCTCCGCGGCTGGCATGCGCCCGTGGTAGAGGCCCGCCGCCACATCCGCAGCGCGCAGCGCTGCATGAACCTCCTGCGCTGCTTTCACCGTAGCGGCATAGACCAGCCCGGAACCCTCGGCCGCTTTCACAATGTCGATGAGGCGCGCCCGCTTGTCCGCTTCGTTGGCCAGCGCTTCGGCGCGGTAGCGGAGGTTCGGCCGGTAAGTCCCCGTGTCGACGACGCCTGCGGCAGGAATGCCCAGTTGCTTGCGAATGTCCGCCGCCACCGGCCCGGCCGCTGTAGCGGTCAGCGCCAGCACGGTCGGGCGGCCGAGCCGTGCCACCGCTCCGGCGATTTCGAGAAAGGCCGGCCGAAAATCATGGCCCCATTGGGAGATGCAGTGGGCTTCGTCCACCGCGAGCAGGCCGATCGGGCCGCTGGAGGCGACCAAGGCCAGAAATTCTGCGTCGGCGAGCCGCTCCGGGGTGGTCAGCACGATGCGTGCGCTGCCATCGGCAATGGCCTGCTCTGCCTCGCGCGTTTCCTGCGGTGTGAGCCCGCTGTGCAGTTGCACGGCGGGAACACCCCGCTCGCGCAGCGAGTCGCATTGGTCCCGCATGAGCGCGATGAGCGGTGACACCACCACCGTCCTGCCTTCGATCATCAGGGCAGGCAATTGGTAGCAAAGCGACTTGCCCGCCCCGGTCGGCATCACCGCCAACGTGTTTTCGGACTGCAGCACGCGGTCGATCACCTCGCGCTGGCCCGCCCGCAGCTCGCGCAAACCGAACGTCTTCTTCAGCACCGACTGGATGCGTGCCGCTGACGGCTTGCGAGGTGCTCTCGGCTGGCGGGCACGTTTGGGGGAGGCGGGTATGGGCTGGGGCGGGATGACAGGCATAGGCTGCCATGCTGGCGGGGGCCGCATCTCCCCCGCGTCAGACGTTGCTCACGCCGGATGTCATCCGCTGCCTCTGCCCCCTCCACCCCCTGCGCGATGTGTCAGAAACGTGCCTGCACGCCCAGCGTCAACGCGCGCGCCGTGCCCGGTGCAACCCAGAGGCGGCTGTACGAACTGGTGTAGTACGTGGTGTCGAAAACATTGTCCACGTCCAGGGTCAGCCGCACGGCCGGGGTGATGCGCCAGTAGGCGACCAGCTTGGCTGTGCGGTAGCTGGGCAGATCGAAGGCCGCCGATCCCGCATTGGCCTCGGCCTGGGTGCGGGCCTGGCCCAGGCGGCGGCCGACGTGCGTGACGCCGCCCCCGATGCCATAGCGTTGCCCATTGTCGAAGGCGTTCTCGTACACCGCCAGCACGCTGCCATTGACCTTGGGCACGTTGAGCAGCCGGCCGCCGACCTCCAGGGTGTTGTCCCGGGTGATTTCCACGTCGTTCAGAACCAGGCTGGCGTTGACCCGCCAGCGGGCCGTCACCTGGCCTGCGAAATCCAGCTCCAGGCCCCGGCTGCGCACCTCGCCAGCGGCCACGGAATAGCTCGAATTGAGCGGGTCGGAGGTCAGTACATTGCGTTTACGGATGTCGAACAGGGCGGCCGTGGCACCCATGCGCTGGTCCGCGCTCTCCCACTTTGCGCCGACTTCCAGGGAACGCCCGGTTTCTGGATCGAAGGGCTGCGAGGCACTGTCGGACCCCACGTTCGGGCGGAACGAACGCCCCACGTTCGCGTACACCGTCCATTGCGAGGACGGCAGCCAGCTCAGGCCGACGCGCGGCGAGGTGGATGACGGCTCCTGGCGGACCGTGGAGCCATTGCGCCGGTTTTCCAGCGACTGCCGGTACTGGTCCACGCGCACCCCGCCCACCAGGCGCCACGTCGGCGACAGCTTGATGGCATCCTGAAAATAAAGCGCGGTGTTGCGCTGGCGCTCCAGGGTGTCCGTGTTGGGCAATGGCGTGGGCTGGGACTGTCCGTAGACAGGGGTCTGGATGTCGATCGCATAGGGGGAGGTCGCCGTGGGGTTGGCGCGCAGCATCAGCGTGTCCAGATGGAACTTGAAGCTCTCCACGCCGAACAGCAGTTCGTGTTCCATGCCGCCGGCCTTGACGTTGCCCTGCAGTTCGGCCTGCAATGCGATGTCGTCCGAGGCGAAGTCCCGAAAGCGGCGCTGGCGGGTCAGCAGGCCATTGGACTGCAGTGCGCTGGCTTCGGTGGAGAAGCCCTGGATGGAGGTCTCGCGGTACGACAAGCCCACGCGGCTGCGCCATTGCGGGCTCCATTCGTGCGACAGGATGAACTGATGGGTCTGGTTCTCCACCGTCACATCGCCATCGCCCGGCTCGCCCAGGAATCGGCTGCGCGGGATGGTGCCCAACCGATTGCCCACGGCCACGACGCCCCGGTCCAAAGGCGTGGCATGGCGCAGAAACTCCCCGGCGTATTCCAGCGACGTGTCGCGGCCCAGCTTCCAGGTGAATGCCGGGGCGACCACACGCCGTTCGGAACTCACATGGTCGCGGAAGCTGTCGCGGTCCTCCGCTGCCACGTTGAGGCGATAGGCGAAGTTCTCGCCGATGGGGCCGGTGCTGTCGAATGCGCCCCGCTTGAGGCCCTGGCTGCCCACGGAGCCCTCGACGGCGTTGGCTGCCTTCCACAAGGGCCGCTTGCTGACGATGTTCAGGGTGCCGCCGGGCTCGCTGCTGCCATAGAGCGCTGCAGCGGGGCCTTTGAGAAATTCGATGCGCTCCACGCCGGCCAGATCGCGCGGCGCGTTGAAGCCCCGGTTGGAGGAAAAGCCGTTCATCAACGTGGCCATGCCGGTGTTTTCATTGCCAGGCAGGCCGCGGATGGCCACGTTGTCCCACAGCCCGCCGAAATTGTTCTGGCGGGACACACCGCCCACATAGTCGAGCACATCATCGAGCCGCGTGGCGCCCAGGTCGTCGATGGCCTGGCGGGTGACGACCCGCACCGATTGCGGCAGCTCCCGCAGCGGCAGGTCGGTCTTGGCACCCGCGGATTCTTCGGCATGGTAGGCCCCGGACTCGGTGCGTCCGACGATCTCGACGGTGGAAAGTTGGGGCGCATTGTCGGCGGTCTGCGCCATGGCAGAGCCGCACGACAGCGCCGCCATGGCGAGCGTGAGTGGAAAGGGGGCGCGAGCGCCCCGGCAGGAAATGAGGAACATGGACGTACTGAGGAAAAATCGCCGGCCGCGATTCGGGGCGGCCGGATGGCATGCACGGACCCGCCCGCGACGGTAGCGCCGCCACGGCGAGAGAGAGAAGATCCAACTGGGATGCGACCGCCTTGCGGGGCGGCATGCATCAGGCGATGGGAAGAGGGGGATCGCGCGATGCAAAAGGCCAGCGGCCAGGTGCCGGCACGAAGGCAAATGCCGCTGTGGGCTGCGGGCAGTTGGGGCCGCCGCCTGCCTGCGGCACCGGTAGTCCGATGCCACCGGGCAGGGCGGCGGGCTGCGCGAATGCCATGCACCCGGCGCAGGGGCCGCGTTCCAACGCGTGCGCCAGCTTCGCCGGCTGCGGCGCGTCGTCTTGCACCACGCTGACGGCCTCCGGGCCTGTGCCGATGGCGACCCGCAGGTGCTCCGCCTCGTGCAAGGGCAGCCCGATGCACGTGTGCAGGAACACGGCAAGCAGGAGCAGGCGAAGGAGGGCGCGGCGATGGTTCATGGCGAGGGCGCCGAATCATAGCGGCGTCTCTGCCGCTTTCCCGCCGGGGTAAAAAGGTGTCAGGCGCTTTCGGTCGCCACCACCACCTGGTTGCGCCCTTGCTGCTTGGCCTGGTACAGGGCCTGATCGGCACGCTGGACGATGTCGGTTTCGCTGGTGTCCTTCAGGCTGCAAAAGCTCATGCCCAGGCTCACGGTCAGCTGGCCGACGGCCGGGAAGTGGCTCTGGCTCACCGCGACGCGGATCTTTTCGGCCACCACGCGGCCCTCTTGCCGGTCCTGCGGCTCCGGCAGCAGCACCACGAATTCCTCGCCGCCGTAGCGCGCCACGAAATCGGTGATTCGCACGCTGCCGGAGATCACCTGTGCCAGTTGCTGGAGCACCGCGTCGCCGGCCTGGTGGCCGTGGTGGTCGTTGACATGCTTGAAATGGTCGGCGTCGATGACCAGCAGCGCGAAGGTCCGGCCCGTGCGCTGAAAGAGCTGCACGTACTCGCGCAGCTTTTCGTCGAACCTGCGGCGGTTGTATAGGCCGGTGAGGGCATCGTGAATCGCCAGGTTCTCCAGTTCCTGGTTGGCCCGGTGCAGCGCCTGCGTGCGCTCCGCCACCTGGGCTTCCAGGGAGATGTTCAGTTGGGACAGCTCGCGCTCGCGTTCGAGCAGGGAGGCAGTCATCGACTGGAATGAGTGGTTGAGCTGCGTGATCTCCGACGCGTGTTCGTCGCCCGGATACACCGGCGTTCCAGCGCGGTTTTCGATCATGCGGGCGGCGCGGGCCAGCTGCTCGATGGGTCGGCTGATGCGCGCTGCCAGCCGGTAGGCCACCAAGGCGCAGGCCAGGGCCGTGAGCAGGCCGAGCAGAATCAGTTGCTGGCGCAGCGCCTTCACCGGAGCCAATGCCTTGTCCAGCGGCTGGCGCAGCACGATGCGCCAGCCCAGATCGGTGTGCGCCACGGTCGGTATCTCCACCATGCTGGTGAGGTACTCCGCGCCATCGCTCCATTGCAGGCGCTCCGACTGTGCCTGCGGCGAGGCACCGGCAGGAAGATTCAGCAGTCCGGCATGCTGGAACGGGTAAAGAATGTGCCCGGCCTTGTCCGCGATCAGCACCTCTGCGCCGTGCTGACCGACCCGGTTCACCACGATGGACTCCACCGTCTCGGTCACCCAGGACCAGTGGGCATGGGCACCCAGCACCCCCCGCAACTGGCCCTGTTCGTCCAGGATGGGGGCTGCAAAGTCGATGAAGCGCAGCGGCTGGTCCGGGTTGCGGTTGGGCAGCTGCTTGGCCAGCAGCACGGCCTCGTGCACGTCGCCCACGAACAGTCCGGAACGGGCGGACTGGAACCACGGCCGGTGCTCGACCTGGGCTCCGACCAGCACGCCATCGGTGGCTTGCGTGACCCGTCCGCTCGCGTCGGTGACGCCGATCCAGGCGTATTCGTTGTGGGTGGTCTTGCGCAGATCCAGCGCCTGCCGCATTTCCTGGGCGGAAAGGTCGCCGCGGGTGAAGAGTGCCAACTGGCGCAGGAGGTCGATCTCCTGGGCCCGCTCGCGCAGGTTGGTTGCCAGCAGGTCGGCGGCCGACCGGGCACTGGTGTGCAGCAGTTCGCCGCCGAACCGGGCCAGTTCCCCCGTGGCGATGTGGCCCACGTAAACCCCCACGCCCAGCAGGCTGGCGAGCGACAGCCCGCCGAACAGCAGGGTCAGCTGTCCTCTGAAGCTCTGGCGTGAGCCGTTGGCCTTGTCGGTGGTTTTCATACGCCTGGCGATTTTCTCCGGATCAGGATCGGCTCTCTACAATGCCGGCCCTTTGGTCCTGGAAACCCCGCCCATGCATATCGTCGTCAACGAAGAACTCAAGGCCTACATCGACCCCCTGAGCCCCGAAGAGCACGCGGCCCTGGAGCGCAGCCTGCTGGCGGAAGGGTGCCGCGATGCGCTGGTGCTGTGGGGCGAGGTGCTGGTCGATGGCCATAACCGTTACGGTATCTGCCAAAAGCATGGGTTGCCGTTCCAGACGGTTCAAAATCAAAATTTCCGCTCCATGGAAGACGTGCACCTGTGGATGATCGACCAGCACCTGGGTCGGCGTAGCGTATCGGACTTCCAGCGCGGCGTGCTGGCCCTGCGCAAGCGGGAGATTCTGGCTGATCGCAACGTGCGCGCTGCCAATGGCGAAGCCCTTCGGGAAGCGACCCCCGGCGAACCAGGGGATGGCGTGGAAACCGCCGATGCCGCCGCGCCTGGCCCGATCGCAGCCGATGCCCCGGCGCAGGCACCATCGCCAGAGCCCCAGCCGCTGTCCAGCCGGGAGGCCATCGCCAAGGCCGCACGGCTGAGCAGCAGCCAGGTGGTGATGATCGAAAAAATACGCAAGCAGGCCGCGCCCGAGGTGGTGGCCGCGGTCAAGGCGGGCGCCCTTTCGCTCAACGCGGCGGCGGCCGTGGCCACGTTGCCGCAGGACGAACAGCGTACGGCGGCCATGGCGGGAGGCGACGAACTCAAGCAGGCGGCCAAGCGGGTGCGCGAAGCCAAGCGCAAGCCGCGGGACGAAGCCAACGCCCCATCGCCCGATACGCTGCAGTCGTTGCGCGACCGCGTGGCCGAACTCACGGCCGAGAACGAGGAACTGCGTCGCCAGTTGGCGGCCTGGCAGGCGCAGCCAGGCACCTAGGGACAGGGCGCAAGGGCATTTGCGCCACCGCGCCCCACCTGTTCCGCGGGTATCCGCACCTTGTGTGCGGGTGTTACCGCCATGCCATTGGGCTCTATGATTTGGGCCCACTCCGATCCGCGCCATGACATCTAACGCCCCTTCCTCCCAGATCCAGCGAGGCATGCCGATCCGGCTGTTCGCTGGCTTCATGTTGGCCGCGTTGGCCACCACCATCATTGCCCTGTTCACCTACCAGTCGCAACAGGAGCGGGCCGAAGCGGTGACTCGCATCAATGCGGCCGTGGAATCGCTCACGCAGATGCAGACCGTCCTGTCCATCACGAAGGATGCGGAAACGGGGCAGCGTGGCTATCTGCTCACCGGTGAGACCCGCTACCTGCAGCCCTACACGGCAGCGCAGGCCTCGCTCAAGCCCGAGATGGGACGACTGCGCACCCTGGTTCAGGCGTCGCCCGAACAGGTGCAGCGCTTCGAGCATCTGCAGGCCCTGGTGGCACAGAAGATGGCGGAGCTCGACGAAACCGTGAACATGCGGCGCGCAGGCAATGTGGAGGGCGCGGCGGATGTGGTCCGCACGGACAGGGGCCGTGCGACCATGGATGCGATCCGCAACATCCTGCGGGAAATGCTGAACGCCGAGCGCCAGGAGTTGGACACCCGGCGCGGCGAATGGGACGCCGCAGCCACCTTCGGCGCGTATTTCACCTGGGTCAGTTCGTTCGTACTGCTGCTGCTGATCCTGATGTCCGCCGTGCTGGCTCGAAGCGATCACCGCGCCAAGGCCCAGGAAGACTGGATCAAGGGCGGCCTGGTGGGGCTGGGCAACCGGCTGCAGGGCGACCACCGCTTGAGCGATCTGGGCCCGATCGTGATGGACTACCTGGCGGACTGGCTGGGTGCGCGGGTGGGCGCGGCGTATGTGGCTGAAGGTGGTGGTGTGTTCCAGCGGTTCGGCAGCTATGCGCTGGCCGATCCGCAGGCCGGGGCCCGGGTGTTGAGCGGCCAGGGCTTGCTGGGGCAGGCGGCCGATTCCCGCCAGCTGATGCATGTGACGGACGTGCCGACGAACTACCTGCCGATCTCCTCGGGGGTGGGGCACGCCACGCCGGCCGAGATCGTGCTGGTGCCGGCCGTGCACAACGGCGTCGTGCATGCGGTGATCGAGTTCGGGTTCTTCCGCACGTTGCGCGATGCCGATCTGCAGTTGCTCACCCGCGCGTCGGAATTGCTCGCCACCTCCATCCGATCGGCCATCGACCGGACCCGGCTCGAAGCCCTGCTGGAAGAAACCCAGCGCCAGGCCGAGGAACTGCAGGCCCAGCAGGAAGAGCTGCGCGTGAGCAACGAAGAGCTCGAGCAGCAAAGCCGGGTGCTGCAGGAGTCCCAGGCCCAGATGGAAGCGCAGCAGACAGAACTGGAGCAGAGCAATGCCCAGCTGGAAGAGCAGACGCAGCAGCTGGAATACCAGAAGCAGCAGTTGCTGCGCGCGCAGGATGCCCTGTCGCAAAAGGCCAATGATCTGGAACAGGCCAGCCAGTACAAGAGCGAGTTCCTGGCCAACATGAGCCATGAGTTGCGCACCCCGCTGAACTCCAGCCTCATCCTGGCCAAGCTGCTGGCCGACAACAAGTCCGGCAACCTGACGGGCGAGCAGGTCAAATATGCCCAGACCATCCATGGCGCGGGCAACGATCTGCTGTCCCTCATCAACGACATCCTCGACCTGTCCAAGATCGAAGCGGGGCAGGCCACCATCTCCATCGAGCCGATGGACGTGGCCCGCGCGGTGAACGCGTTGGTGGACCCGTTGCGGCCCATCGCGCACGACAAGGGCCTGGCCCTGCACTGCACGGTGGAGCCGGGCGCCCCGGCTGCGTTGCAGACCGACGTGCAGCGCTTCGGCCAGGTGCTGAAGAACCTGCTGTCCAACGCCCTGAAGTTCACCGAGCAGGGCGAGGTCTCGCTGCGTGTCTTCGGCAACGCCGACGGCACGGTGTCGTTCGCAGTCGGCGACACGGGCATCGGCATTCCCGAGCACCAGCAGGAACTGATCTTCGAGGCGTTCCGGCAGGCCGATGGCAGCACCCACCGCCGGTACGGCGGGACGGGCCTGGGACTGTCGATTTCCCGGGACCTGGCGCAATTGCTCGGCGGCAGCATCACCGTGCGAAGCACACCGGGGCAAGGCAGCATCTTCACGCTGGTGCTGCCTCTGGTGGCACCCTTGAATGCCCCGCAGGACGCGGCGCGGCCCACCGCGCAGGCCTCGCCGGCCCCTGCGGCTCCGGCGCCCGCCGGCCGTCCTTCCGGCCTGTCCGCGCCGCCGGCAGACGGTGCGCCGGTCGTGCCGCCATCCGCCGGCGCGTTGCGGCGCCCGGCGAATGCCGTGGCGGACGACCGGGACCAGCTGGCGCCCGGCCGCCGCACCATCCTGGTGGTCGAGGACGACGTGCGTTTCGCACGCATCCTGCTGGACCTGTCGCGGGAGATGGGCTTTCAGTCCGTGATCACGCATACCGGTGGCGAAGGCCTGGCCGCGGCCCTCGAATACATGCCCAGTGCGGTCGTGCTGGACATGAACCTGCCGGACATTTCCGGCCTGGCGGTGCTCGACCAGCTCAAGCGCAACCCGTTGACGCGGCACATTCCGGTGCATGTCGTCTCCGTGGCCGACTACGCCCAGGAGGCCATGGGTCGGGGGGCCATCGGCTATGCGCTCAAGCCCGTCAAGCGCGATGAACTCGTGCAGGCGCTGCAGCGCATGGAAGCCAAGTTCACCCAGGCCATGCGCCGCGTGCTGGTGGTGGAGGACGACGAGCGCCAGCGCGAGAGCATGCACCACCTGCTGGCCAATGGCGATGTCGAGATCGTCGGTGCCGAGACGGCGCAGCGCGCGCTCGAACTGCTGCGCACCAGCACGTTCGACTGCATGGTGATGGACCTGAACCTGCCCGACCTGAGCGGTTACGAGCTGCTGGAGAAGATGGCCGGCCAGGAAGAGGTGGCGTTCCCGCCCGTCATCGTCTACACCGGCCGCTCGCTGTCGCGCGACGAAGAGCAGCGGCTGCGGCGCTACTCCAAGTCCATCATCATCAAGGACGCCCGCTCGCCCGAGCGGCTACTGGACGAAGTCACGCTGTTCCTGCACCAGGTGGAGTCCAAGCTGCCCGCGGACCGCCAGCAGATGCTGCAGATGGCCCGGGACCGCGAGTCCACCTTCGAGGGGCGCAACATCCTGGTGGTCGAAGACGACGTGCGCAACATCTTCGCGCTGTCCAGCGTGCTCGAGCCCACCGGTGCCAAGGTGCAGATCGCGCGCAACGGCCGCGAGGCGCTGGAGGCCCTGCAGCGTGCGCAGTCCGGCGACGCGGCCACGGTCGATCTCGTCCTGATGGACATCATGATGCCGGAGATGGACGGCTTCACTGCTATGAGCGAGATCCGCAAACGCCCCGAATGGCGTCGCCTGCCCATCATCGCGCTCACTGCCAAGGCCATGAAGGACGACCAGGAGAAGTGCCTGGCCGCCGGTGCCAACGACTACATCGCCAAGCCGCTGGATGTCGAGAAACTGCTGTCGCTCGTTCGCGTGTGGATGCCCAAATGAGCGAAGACCCGGCGGCGCAGCAGCAGCGAAAGAAGACGTTCGACATCGAGCAGCACCTGCTGGTCGAGGCCATCTACCGGCGCTACCACTACGATTTTCGCGGGTATGCGCAGGCCTCGCTCAAGCGCCGCCTGCAGACGGCGCTTACCCGTTTCCATTGCCGGACGGTGTCCCAGTTGCAGCACTTGGTGCTGCACGACCCGGAGGTGTTTCCTGCCATGCTGGAATACCTAACGGTCCAGGTGAGCGAGATGTTCCGCGACCCGACGTACTTTCGCGCACTGCGCGAGACCGTGGTGCCGGTGCTGCGCACCTACCCGTCGCTCAAGATCTGGGTGGCGGGCTGCAGCACGGGCGAGGAGGTGTATTCGCTGGCCATCCTGCTGCGGGAGGAGGGGCTGCTGGAGCGCACCCTGATCTATGCCACCGACATCAACGCCAATGCCCTGCAGAAGGCCGAGGCGGGCATCTACGCCATCGAGCGCGTGCCGGCCTTCACCGAAAACCACGCCAGGTCGGGCGGGCGCACCTCCCTGTCGGAGCACTACACCGCCGCCTACGGGCGCGTGGTGCTCGACAAGAGCCTGCGCAAGCACATCGTGTTCTCGGACCACAGCCTGGCCACCGACAGCGTGTTCGCCGAAGTGCAGCTCGTGTCCTGCCGCAACGTGCTGATCTATTTCGACCGCGACCTGCAGGACCGCGCGCTGGGCCTGTTCCGCGATGCGCTGTGCCGCAAGGGCTTTCTCGGGCTGGGGTCGAAGGAGTCGCTGCGCTTTTCTTCGCATGCCGGCGAGTTCGAAGAGCTCGTGCCGCAGGACCGCCTGTACCAGAAGAAGGGTGGGGCATGAGCGACCGCATCCGCCCGCAGGCGGTGGTGATCGGCGGCTCTGCGGGGAGCATCGAAGCGCTCTCGGTCCTGTTGCCGGCGCTGCCGTCCGGCCTGCGGGCCGCGGTCTTCGTGGTGCTGCACCTGCCGCGCGAGCGGCCCAGCCTGCTGTGCGAAATCTTCCAGCCGAGCTGTGCCGTGCCTTTGCGCGAAGCCCAGGACAAGGAGCCGGTCGAGCCCGGGACCGTGTACTTCGCGCCGCCGGACTACCATCTGCTGATCGATGGCGGGCCTTCATTGGCGCTGTCCGTGGATGATCCGGTGCATTTTTCGCGTCCGTCCATCGATGTGCTGTTCGAATCCGCGGCGGACGCGTATGGTGAGCGCTTGCTCGGCATCCTGCTGTCGGGTGCCAACAGCGACGGGGCGCAAGGATTGGCGGCCGTGCAGGCCGCGGGGGGCACCACGGTCGTTCAGGACCCGGACAGCGCCCCCGTGCCCTTCATGCCCGAAGCCGCGATGAGCGCCTGCACGCCCGGCCATGTTCTTTCCCCGCAGCGCATCGCTTCGCTGCTCGAGACCCTGTTCCATCGGAGAGCTTCTTGATACCCGCCCCCATCCCGCCGTCCCCCGTGCGCACTGCCCCGGTGAAGTGCCTGATCGTCGACGACGTGGAGGAAAACCTGATCGCCCTGGAGGCCTTGCTGCAGCGCGACGACGTGCAGATCCTCAAGGCCGCTTCGGGCTCCGAGGCCCTGGAACTGCTCCTCGTGCACACCGACGTGGCCCTGGCGCTGCTGGACGTGCAGATGCCCGAGATGAACGGCTTCGAGCTGGCCGAGTTGATCCGCGGCAGCGAACGCACCCGCCATGTGCCGCTCATCTTCATGACGGCGGGCTCGCGCGACCAGAACTGGCAGTTCAAGGGCTACGAGACCGGCGCGGTGGACTTCCTCTACAAGCCCATCGATCCGCACGTGCTGGTGAACAAGGCCAACGTGTTCTTCGACCTGCAAAAGCAGAAGGTGGCCCTGGCGCGCGAACTGCAGGAACGCACCGAAGCCCTTCGGGTGAACGAAATGTTCATGGCCGTGCTGAGCCATGACCTGCGGGGACCGCTGAGCGCCCTCCTGGCGAGCGCGCTGGTGCTGCAGCGGCCGCAGGAGCCCGACAAGGTGCAGGCCATCGCCGGCAAGATGCAGTCGAGCGCGCAGCGCATGGGCCGCATGATCGAGGACCTGCTGGATGTGACGCGGGCGCGCCAGTCCGGCGGGCTGCCCGTGAAGACCGGGCCCGCCGACCTGGGCGAGCTGGTGCAGCGTCCGGTGAACGAGCTGCACGTCAGCCACCCCGACCGGACTATCGAGGTCACGCAAAAGGGCAACCTGACGGGCCAGTGGGATGCCGAGCGCCTGTGCCAGGTGGCGGCCAACCTCCTGGGCAATGCCATTCACCATGGCGATGCGGCCGAGCCGGTGCAGGTGACGCTGGACGGCACGGCGGCCGACCGGGTGGAGCTCACCGTGCGCAATGCCGGGACGATCCCCTCGGCGCTGGTGCCCCACCTGTTCGATCCGTTCCGGGGGCGGGAGCGCGAGCCGGGGCAGCACCAGGGGCTGGGGCTGGGCCTCTACATCGTGCACCAGATCGTGCAGCGCCACGGTGGGCGCATCGACGTCTGCTCGCGCGAGGGGCACACGGCCTTTCATGTGCAGTTGCCCCGCCAACCGGCCGCGGCCCGTCCGGCAGCGCGCTGATCTGCCCCACGGGCCGCATGCGGCCTGGGCCGGCTTCAGGGAGCGTTGGGATCTATTGGCGTGGCTGCGGCGGCTGCGCTGCCAGAAGAACGAAAAAAAGGGGGCACGAAGCCCCCCGTTCACTGTGGCGGTGCTCTGCGGTCAGGCAGGGTGATTGGAGCTGGATCCGCGCAATTGGTCGCGGATCGAATCCATGAGCTCTTCCAGCTCTTCCAGCTCGAACGGCTTGAGCAGCGCACGCACATTGGGGCCCAGGGCATTCAGGCCGTGGCCGAACTGGTAGCCCGAGCACAGCACGATCCAGCGCTGCGGATTTTCCGCCACCAATTGGCGGCACAGGTCGGTGCCCGACATGCCGGGCAGGCTGACGTCGGTGACGACCAGGTCGTAGGCGCCCTGCGCATCCAGCGTCAGCGCCTCTTCGGCGGTGGCGCACAGCGACACCTCCCGGTCGTCCCCCTCCAGCAGCATGCCGATGGTCTCGCGGAGTTCCGCGTTGTCCTCAACGTAAAGGATGCGCAAGGGAGGGGTCATGCTGTGGTCGATCCGGTCGAGCGGTGTGTGAAGGTCTCCGGCTGGCGGTCGCGCGTCAGTGGAAAACGGGGTGGAGGGGTGGGCCAGCGCTTGCATCATGCCAGCGTGCGCACGGAAGGTTCGCGCGCCCATTGTCGCGTGGTGGCCGCTTGAATGAAAGCAGCGGTCTCAGCGGGGTCCACCACGCCGGCGTCCGGCTGGATGCCGGCGGCCTTCAGGATCGGCTGCGAACCCTTGCATGCGGCGATGGCCTTGAGGTGACCGAAGGCGTCACGGAACCAGTCCACGGCGGCGGCTTCGCGCGACAGTTGCTCGCCCGCCTCGGGCGACAGGACCGAGGCCACCGCATCGAACACCGTGGAGGGCGTGCCGGCCAGTTGGCCATCGGCCGGCAGGCGCGAGCCATCCGCGAGCACGGCGCCGCCCACCTTCGGGGCTACGATCTTCACCGTGGCGCCGGCCTTTTCCGCCGCCTTGCGCAGCGCGGCGATAGGTGCGGCGGCCGAGCCGTCCGCCACCAGGATGCCCACGCAGCGACCCTCCAGCGTGGGCTTCATGCGGTCGATGATGCGCAGCGCGGGCGACAGCGGCAGGTCCTGCACGGCCGCAGCGGCAGGGAAGGGCTCGGGGAGCTCGGGCATGCCCAGCCCATCGGCCACGCGGCCGGCCAGGCTGTCATCCACATTGCGCAGCTGCGCCACCACGGCCGTCCGCACGGCGGGCGTCTCGACCTTGGACAGCTCGAACACCAGCGCCGATGCCATGTGGGCCTGCTCCAGCGGGCTCTGGCTGCGAAAGAACATGCGCGCCTGGCTGTAGTGGTCGGCAAAGCTCTCGGGCCGCACGCGGCCCTTGGAGCCGCCATCGGCCACTTCAGCGAAATGCCGCGTGCCCTGCGCCAGCGAGGCGCGCGGGCTGTCTCCGAGCAGGCTGCTCGGCTCATAGGCCACGCGACCCTTGGGCACCTGCATCTGCATGTGGCCATCGCGCTGCATGTTGTGGAAGGGGCACTTGGGCGCGTTGATCGGGATCTGCACGAAGTTCGGGCTGCCCAGGCGCGACAGCTGAGTGTCCAGGTACGAGAACAGGCGGCCCTGCAGCAGCGGGTCGTTGGAGAAGTCGATGCCCGGCGGCACGTTGGCAGGGCAGAACGCCACCTGCTCGGTCTCGGCGAAGAAGTTGTCGGGCCAGCGGTTGAGCACCATGCGGCCGATCATCTTGAGCGGCACCAGCTCTTCGGGGATGAGCTTGGTGGGATCCAGATGGTCGAAAGGAAACGCCTCGGCCTCTTCCTCGGTGAACAGCTGCACGCCCAGTTCCCACTCGGGGAAGCTGCCGGCCTGGATGGACTCGAACAGGTCGCGGCGATGGAAATCGTTGTCCGCCGCCTGCAGCTTCAAAGCCTCGTCCCACACGGTGGACTGGATGCCCAGCTTGGGACGCCAGTGGAACTTCACGAACGTGCTCTGGCCTTCTGCGTCGAGCAGGCGGAAGGAATGCACGCCGAAGCCTTCCATGGTGCGCAGGCTGCGCGGGATGGTGCGGTCGCTCATGGCCCACATGATCATGTGCATGGCCTCGGGCATCAGCGAGATGAAATCCCAGAACGTGTCGTGCGCGCTGGCCGCCTGCGGAAAGCCGCGGTCGGGCTCCATCTTCACGGCATGCACCAGGTCGGGAAACTTCATCGCATCCTGGATGAAGAACACCGGGATGTTGTTGCCCACCAGGTCCCAGTTGCCTTCTTCGGTGTAGAACTTGACGGCGAAGCCGCGCACGTCGCGCGGGGTGTCCACCGAGCCGGCGCCGCCGGCCACGGTCGAGAAACGGCAAAACAGCGGCGTCTGCTTGCCCACCTCGGTGAGGATGCGGGCGGTGGTGTATTTCGACAGCGATTCGGTCAACTCGAAGAAGCCGTGCGCGGCCGTGCCACGGGCATGCACGATGCGTTCAGGAATGCGCTCGTGGTCGAAATGCGTGATCTTTTCGCGGAGGATGAAGTCCTCCAGCAGCGTGGGGCCACGGGGCGTGGACCGCAGCGAATTCTGGTTGTCCCCGACCGGAATGCCCTGCTGGGTGGTGAGCACCGGGTGGGCGCCTCCGGCCTGCTGCTGCAACTCGCCCCCGGTGCCGCGCAGTTCTTCGCCTTCGTGGGCCTTGGACGGGGGGGCGGAGGCCTTTTTCACGGGACGTTGAACTGCGGGTGCTTTTGCCATGGAGGGGCCTTTTGGTTGATTACCGTGGGACCGCCGATCTTTTGCCGCGCAGGGGAGCGCTGGTGTAGGACAAGCCCGCGTCGGCCGAACTGCCCGCGGGGCGGATCGCCGGGGGACCTGCCGTGGGGGCTGGCACTTCGATGCGCTCTCCACTGACAAGGCGCGCTCGCGATGGGACACATACTCCAGCAGCGTCTGGTGCGGCATCGATCAGGTTCCTCACCCAACAGACGCAGGCCCTTTCCCCTCTACCACCACGGCAGGCCCCATGATCCGAATGAAACTCCAGTTGGAGTTGGAGTACGCGGTAGGCGATCCCGGCGCTGACTTCGTCTTCAACATCCATGCAGCGCAGACGCATTGCCAGACCGTTCAGGACGAGAACCTGGTCATCAGCCAGGACATTCCGACGCACTTGCACACCGATCCCGCCACGGGCACCCGCTGCCTGCGGCTGCACGCCGAACCCGGGCCGCTCACGCTGGCCTACACCGCGACGGTGGACCTGAACCACCACACCGCCGATCCCGCGCTCATTCCCGAGGTCGGCGTTCGCCACCTGCCCGACGATGTCGTGGGCTACATCTTTCCCAGCCGCTACTGCCAGTCGGACCGGCTGGCCACGCTGGCCTTTCGCGAATTCGGGCACCTGTGGCAGGGCTACAGCCGCGTGCAGGCCATTTGCGACTGGGTGCGCAACCACGTGGCCTTCCGCTCCAACACCTCCAACTCGACCACCTCGGCCGTGGACACGTTCGTCGAACGCGTCGGCGTCTGCCGCGATTTCGCCCACCTGATGATCGCGCTGTGCCGGGCGGTGAACATTCCCGCGCGCATCGCCACCGGCACCGACTACGGCGCCGACCCGGCGCTGGGCCCGCCGGACTTTCACGCCTACGTCGAGGCCTATCTCGGCGACCGCTGGTACCTGTTCGATCCGTCGGGCACGGCCATTCCCATGGGCATGCTGCGCCTGGCCACCGGCCGGGATGCCGCGGACGTGGCCTTTGCCACCATCTTCGGCAGCGTGCAGTCGCAGCCGCCCAAGATCCGCGCCTGGGCCGTGCAGGACCCGTCGCGGGGCTTTCAGTTGCCTCAGCACTCGTCCCTGGCTCTTTCCACCGACGCGCCGCAGAACTCGGGCGCATCGCCCGTGATGTCCGGTGGGCGCAGCGATTCGGCCCCTGGCGGCCGCTCGGTGATGGCCGGCTGAAGCCTTCGGGCCGGGAGCGCAGCGGCGCCCGCCCGGCCCGCGTGCGCGCCGTGCCTGCGGGGCATCGCTCGCCAGCCGCAGGCATGCGGCACCCCATGGTGACCATGAAAGTGGCACGACGCCCTAGTACCGATTGTCCTGTTTGCTATATATTTTGTAGCAATCATGCATCTCGGCGTTGATGCGCTGACGGCCTCCCCGTGTCCGGCGCACAGGCCCGGAGCTGCTTCGCCAGGCGGCATGCCACTTCGGGTGAATCCCCCCTTTCCGTTCCCCGCGAGGTTGGAATGCAGCCTCACGGAGAGGTGGTCCGGCCCCTGCTGCACAGGGCCCGGGAACAGGCACAGGGCGCACAGGGGCGGGATACCGGCCTCGGTCGGCGTGCGCGTGCGAAACCTTTCTTTCGCCACCCTGCCACGCCGAGCGCCTGCCATGCCATCTGCCGCCCTTTCTCCCTCGCTCCCTTCCCGCCGCGTGGCGGTGGACGGTGGTTCGCACGAAGGGGCTGCGTCCGGCAGCCCCCGGCCCGATCCACACACCCGTGCCCCCGGTTCTCCCCGCGAGTCGGCGCAGCGGCAGGAGCCCACCGCGATCCTGCCGCGCGCGCCCCTCCCGCCCGGTGACGCCGCCGCCGCGGGCATGGCGAGCTTGCCGCCCCGTTCCTCGCGCCAGGCGTCGTCCCCAGCGCCGCGCTCCGGACCCGCCTGGGGGGCACTGGCCTCGCGTGGCATGCAGCTGCTTCAGCCCCATCCCGCCTTGGTGCGGATCGGTGCGCGGTACCTGGCGCCTCCCGCCCTGTGGCTGGGCGAGCAGATGAGAACGCATTCCGAATGGACCCTGTTGGCTGTGCACACGCTGCAGGACCCAGCCTCTGCCACCGCATTGGCGCAGCGCGTG
This sequence comes from Acidovorax sp. SUPP2539, assembly GCF_030158975.1. Lineage (NCBI taxonomy): Bacteria > Pseudomonadati > Pseudomonadota > Betaproteobacteria > Burkholderiales > Comamonadaceae > Acidovorax > Acidovorax sp. SUPP2539. Next base: position 79,886 of record NZ_BQXJ01000003.1, read on the forward strand.
GCGGTGGCGGCCGGGCTGTTCGCCACCGGCACCGCCGCGCTGTCGCGGCAACTGCAGGAACGCGACGACCCGCAGGCCGTGGCCCGCATCGCGCAAGCGCTGGTGGACCTGGATGCCGCACGGCTGGCGGGCGAGCTGCTGGGCGAGGCGATCCAGGGCCTGCTCCAGCGCCTGCCCGACCGCGACGTGGCAGGGCTTCAACTGTTCGTGGGGATCGGCGCGGTGATGGCCCACTGGCACCTGAAGCATCGCGCCCCGGCGCCTGCGATAGTTTCACCCCCGGAGGTGCCGGACACCACCGCGACCCCGGGCACCGCCACGGCGCGTGTTGAGCCTCCCCGCCCGCGAAGCGCAGGGCTGGACCGCGTGGTCCTGGCCAACGCGGTGGTGGCCCTCCACCATGCGGGGCAGGGCATGCTGGGCGAGGGGTATGCCCGTGGCGTGGCCGAATCGCTGTCCGAGGGCGTGCGGGAGTCCGTGGGCCAGTGGCTGGCGCGGGCACGGGAGCGGCGGTAGCACCACGCGCCCGCCGATCACCTCGCCCGGCGGAAGGTCAGGTTCACGCGGACCGCTCCCCACTCCGCGTGGTGGCCTTGCGGCACCGGCAGCACGCCGTGAAAGCGCAGGCGGTCCTCCCCGCCCCACACCACCACGTCGGAATGGCGCAGCGGCACGCGCAGGGCGCGGTCGCCGCGTGCCAGGCCGCCCCAGAGGAACGTGGCCGGGAGTCCGAGCGAGACCGAGACGATGGGCGCCTGCAGGTCGCGTTCGTCGCGGTCCTGGTGCAGCGACAGGCGCGTGCCCGGGGCATAGCGATTGACCAGGCAGGCGTCCGGGACGAAATCCGCAAAGCCGGCCGCTGCCGCCGCCTCGCCCGCCAGCGTGGACAGCACGGCAGGCAGGGCGGGCCACGGCCGGCCGCTGTCCGGGTCCACGGCGGCGTAGCGGTAGCCGCGCGCATCGCTCACCCAGCCCAGGGCGCCGCAGTTCGTGGTGGCCACCGACATGCGGCGCCCGCCCGGCGTGGCCATGTGGCGCCACGGCGCCTGCCGCGCGATGGCGGCCACCTGCGCGTGCAACGCCGCAGCCACGGGGCGGGCGAAGCCGCGCAGCAGCACTGCGCCGGGCCCGAGGACGAGCCGGCCGCCCGGCGCTTCATCGGTGTCGAACAGGTCGTCGGTCATGGAACGAGCGGACAAGGGCCGAGGCCAGGGCCACCACCGGGGGCCTTGCCGTCAGGCCGCGTCATGAAAAATGAGGCCCATGGTATGCCGCTGTCCCGAGCGCACCCGCGACACGCCGTGCCGCATCTGCACGCGGTAGGGCCCGCGCGTGCCCTGCACTGGCCGGTGGTGCACCGCGAACACCACCGCATCGCCCTGGCGCAGCGGCACCACCTCGGGCCGCGACTGCATGCGCGGGCGCTGCTCGGTCAGCACGAACTCCCCACCCGTGAAATCGGCCCCCGGCGCAGAGAGCAGCACGGCCACCTGCAGCGGAAACACGTGCGCGCCATACAGGTCCTGGTGCAGGCAGTTGTAGTCACCCGGGCCGTACTGCAGCAGCAGCGGGGTGGGGCGCGTCTGGCCGGCCGCCTGGCACCGCGCGATGAACGCCGCGTGGTCCGGCGGAAAGCGGTCTTCCAGGCCCAGGGCCGCCTGCCACCGGTTGGCCACCGGCACGAGGTGCGGATAGAGCCCGGTGCGCAGCGCCGCGATGGCCTCGGGCAGCGGGTACTGGAAGTACTGGTATTCGCCGCGCCCGAAGCCGTGTCGCTCCATCACCACGCGGCTGCGAAAGCGCGCAGGCTGCGCGTAGAGGCCGGCGAGGGCGCGGCAGTCGGCCGCGGGCAGCAGGGCGTCGATCACGGCGCAGCCCTGGCCGTCCAGCGCCTGGGCCACGGCGTCCCAGTCGATGGCGCCCAGGTCGCGCGCGCTCACGCCTGGGCCTCCTTGTCCAGCAGCGCCCGCTTGCGCTCCACGCCCCAGCGGTAGCCGGAGAGCGCGCCGTCGGTGCGCACCACGCGATGGCACGGAATGGCCACGGCCAGGGCATTGGCCCCGCAGGCCTGGGCCACGGCCCGCACCGCGCGCGGTGCGCCGATGCGCTCGGCGATCTGCGCGTAGCTGGCGGTCTCGCCGGGGGCGATGGTCTGCAGCGCGGTCCACACCCGCTGCTGGAACACCGTGCCCTGCACGTCCAGCGGAAGGGCCAGCCCGCGCCGGGGCGCATCGACGAAGCCGATCACCTGCGCCATCCACTGCTCGAACGCGGCATCGGCCCCGAGCAGTTCCGCGCGCGGAAAGCGGTCCTGCAGATCGCGCACCAGCGCGTCGGGGTCGTCGCCCAGCAGCAGGGCGCACAGGCCCCGCTCGCTGGCCGCCGCCAGCACCGCGCCCAGGCTGCACTGGCCCACCGCGAAGCGGATGCGCACCTGCGCGCCCCCGGTGCGGTAGCGGCTGGGCGCCATGCCGAGCACGCGGCCGGCCTCTTCGTAGAAGCGCCCCTGCGAGCCGTAGCCCGCGGCATAGAGGGCCTCGGTCACCGTGCCGGCGTGGGGCAGGCCGTCGCGCAGCTTTCCCGCGCGGTGCGCCGCGGCGTAGGCGCGCGGCGTGAGGCCGGTGGCCGCCTTGAACACGCGGTGCAGGTGGTGCGGGCTGAGCCCGGCGGCTTGCGCCAGCGCGTCCAGCGAGGGCGGAGGCTCGCTGGCTTCGATCAGGCGGCACAGCCGCGCCACCGTGTCGGCATGCGGATCGAAGCCGGCGGGCCGGTCCGGATGGCAGCGCCGGCAGGGCCGGAAGCCGGCGCGCGCCGCCGCCTCGGCCGTGGCATGGAAGTCCACGTTCTCCGGCCGGGCGGGCCGGGCGGCGCACGAGGGCCGGCAGTACACGCCGGTGGTGCGGACCGAATAGACGAAGCGGCCGTCGGCCTGGGCGTCCCGCGCCGCGACGGCCGCCCACCGGGGATCGGCCAGCGTGGCGGCGGCGCGCTGCGCCGCCGGGGAAATGGTGCGGGGGGTGGGGCAGGAGTGGGGGCGGGAAGCCATGGCGTCGATTCCTCGTTCAATGGTAAGGGCCTGGCCTTGAATCTACGCACGGCGCGGCGGGCCCGCACCCCGGTTCTTGCGATCGCATTCGCAAGCCGCCGGACAGTGCCCACAGGCGTGCACGGTCATGGGAGGCGGCCTAGCATCACGCGTTCGCCCTTTGCAATGGAGTTGCCATGACCACCCCCCCGGCCCCTGCCACCCCCGTCCCCCTCAAGATCGATTTCGTCTCCGACGTGTCCTGCCCCTGGTGCGCCATCGGGCTGCACGCGCTGGAGCAGGCCCTGGACCGGCTGGACGGCACGGTGGCGGCGCAGCTGCACTTCCAGCCGTTCGAGCTCAACCCCCAGATGGCGCCGGAAGGCCAGGACATCGCCGAGCACCTGGCCGAAAAATACGGTGCCACGCCCGAGCAGTCGCAGCGCAACCGCGAAGCCATCGCCGAACGCGGCGCCGCGCTGGGCTTCACGTTCGACATGGGGCAGCGCAGCCGCATCTACAACACGTTCGACGCGCACCGCCTGCTGCACTGGGCGGGCGAGGCGGGCGGCGAGGCTGCGCAGACGGCCCTGAAGCACGCACTGTTCAAGGCCTACTTCACCGATGGGCAGAGCCCGGGCGACCATGGCGTGCTGGTGCGCGCGGCGGCCGGCGCCGGCCTGGATGCGGACCGGGCGCAGGCCGTGCTGGCCTCGGGCGAATACGCCGACGCGGTGCGCGAACGCGAGGCGTTCTACCAGCAGCACGGCATCCATTCGGTGCCGGCGGTCATCGTCAACGACCGCCACCTCATCCAGGGCGGCCAGCCGCCCGAGGTGTTCGAGCAGGCGCTGCGCCAGATCGCCGCCGGCCAATGATCCGGATCAGCTGTTTGCTATATAAATAATAGCAATAGAGGCAATGAGTACTAGGGCATGGAGGCGATTCGGCCACGAATCGCTTGCCCGTGCCCCGTTGGTCACTTCTTTAGCGGAATCGGCGTGGCGCGGTCCACCGGCACGGCGGTCACCGCGTTCTGCGGCGAGCCTTCGATGAGCCGGTCGGAGTACGTCAGGTACACCAGCGTGTTGCGGGCCGGGTCCACCATCCGCACGATGCGCAGGCGCTTGAACAAAATGGAGATGCGTTCGCTGAACACCTCGTCCTGCTGCTTGAGCGGCGGCTTGGGGAACGCGATGGGCCCGGTCTGCCGGCAGGCGATGGAGGCCTCGGCCTTGTCCTCGGCCAGCCCGAGCGAGCCCTTGATGCCGCCCGTGCGGGCGCGCGACACGTAGCAGGTCACGCCCTGCACGGCCGGGTCGTCGTAGGCCTCCACGATGATGTCGTGGTCGCGGCCCAGGAGCTTGAACGCGGTGTCCACGGTGCCGATGGTCTCGGCCTGGGCGCACAGCGCGGCGGCGGCCAGCCCGAGCGCCAGCGCGGCACGGGGCAGGGCATTGGAGAGGCGGCGGGCGGCGGTCATGCGGCCACCTCCGCGCAACGCTTGGCCAGGTGCGCCAGGGCTTCTTCCACCTGGTCCACCAGCACGAGGCACAGGTCGCCCGGCTGCAGCCGGTCCAGCGCCGAATCAATGGCGATGAACTCGCCGCGGATCTCCTCGATGTGCTTGGTGCGTGAGGCGCCCGCCAGGCCCTCGCGCAGCAGCGCCATCACCTCGCCATCGGCACGGCCGCGCTGGGCCGCGTCCTGGTAGAGGATCACGTCGTCGAACGCCGCGCCCAGGATCACCGTCTGGTCGCGGATGTCCTCGTCGCGCCGGTCGCCCGCGCCGCTGATGACCACGCTGCGGCGGTTGCCCGGCAGCGCATCGACGGCGGCCACCAGGGCGCGCATGGCGTCCGGGTTGTGGCCGTAGTCGGCGATCACCGTGGCACCCTTGAAATCCATCACGTTGAAGCGGCCGGGGGCGTTGTCGCTGTCGTTCACGAAGCCCGAGAGTCCGCGGCGGATGGTCTGCCATGGCAGGCCCGCGCCCCAGGCGGCGGCCACCGATGCCATGACGTTCTCGACCTGGAAGCCGATCTTGCCGTTGCGCGTGATGGGCACGTCGCGCAGGTGGATGGTCTCGCGCCACGAGCCTTCGGCCGCGACGATGGACTCGCCGTCCATGTACACCGACCGGTGGCCCTGCGCGCGGTGCGTGGCCATCACCGGGTGGTGGCGGTCGCTGGCGAAGTAGATCACCTTGCCCGGCGTGGACGAGGCCATGGCCGCGACGATGGGGTCGGCCGCGTTGAGCACGGCGTAGCCGTCCGGCGCCACGTTCTGCACGATCACGCGCTTGAGCACGGCCAGATCGTCCACCGTGGTGATGTAGTTCAGGCCCAGGTGGTCGCCGGCGCCGATGTTGGTCACCACGGCCACCTGGCAGCGGTCGAAGCCCAGGCCCTCGCGCAGGATGCCGCCGCGCGCGGTCTCGAACACGGCGGCATCCACCTCGGGGTGCAGCAGCACGTTGCGCGCGCTCTTGGGGCCGGAGCAGTCGCCGCTGTCGATCTGGCGGCCGTTCACGTACACGCCGTCGGTGTTGGTCATGCCCACGCGCAGGCCTTGCGCGGAGAACAGGTGCGCGATCAGGCGCGCGGTGGTGGTCTTGCCGTTGGTGCCGGTCACGGCCACCACGGGAATGCGCCCGTCCTGCCCGTTGGCGAAGAGCTTGTCCACCATGGCCTGGCCCACGTTGCGGGGCTTGCCGTAGCTGGGCGCCAGGTGCATGCGCAGGCCGGGCGCGGCGTTCACCTCGACGAAGCCGCCGCCTTGCACTTCCAGCGGCTGCAGCACGTTTTCGGCCACCATGTCCACGCCGCAGATGTGCAGGCCCACCATCTGGGCCGCGGCGATGGCGCGGGCCGCCACCTCGGGGTGCACGTCGTCCGTCACGTCGGTGGCGGTGCCGCCGGTGGACAGGTTGGCGTTGTTGCGCAGGATCACGCGCTGGCCCTTGGCCGGCACGGCGTCGGGCGTGAGGCCCTGCATGGCCAGCCGCGCCACGGCGATGTCGTCCAGGCGGATCTTGGTGAGCGAGGTGGCATGGCCCTCGCCGCGGCGCGGATCGAGGTTGACCAGGTGCACCAGCTCGCGCACGGTGCGCTCGCCGTCGCCCAGCACCTGCGGCGGTTCGCGGCGCGCGGCGGCCACCAGCTGGTCGCCCACCACCAGCAGCCGGAAATCATGGCCCGGCAGGAAGCGCTCGACCATCACCGTGCCGTATTCGGCGGCGGTGCGGAAGGCCTCGTCGAGCTGCGAGCGCTCGGTGATGTTCACCGTCACGCCCTTGCCCTGGTTGCCGTCCTGGGGCTTGACCACCACGGGCAGGCCGACTTGCTGCGCGGCCTTCCAGGCATCGTCCACCGACTCGACCGGGCGGCCCAGCGGCACCGGCACGCCGGCGGCGTGTAGCAGGCGCTTGGTGAGGTCCTTGTCCTGCGCGATGGATTCGGCCACGGCGCTGGTCGAATCGACCTCGGCGGCCTGGATGCGGCGCTGCTTGGAGCCCCAGCCGAACTGCACCAGGCTGCCCGACGTGAGCCGGCGCCACGGAATGCCGCGTGCCGCGGCGGCCTCGACGATGGAGCCGGTGCTGGGGCCCAGCCGTTCGTCCTCGTCCAGTTCGCGCAGGCGGGCCACGGCGGCCTCGGCGTCGAAGTGGCCGCCTTGCAGCGCGGCCTGGATCAGCGCCTGGGCATCCTCGAAGGCCTGCCTGCCCACGGCCTCTTCGCTGTACTCGACGACGACCTGGTACACGCCGCGGTCCACGGTGGCCGAGATGCGGCTGAAGCTCACGGGGCAGCCGGCCTGCGCCTGCAGCGCCAGGGCCGCGCCGCCCAGGACATGGGCCAGGGAGACATCGGCATCGCTGCCCTCGGGGTGCAGCACGCCCACGGCGGGAAACAGCGCGCGCAGCCGGGATTCGAAGCCATCGATCTGGCGCATGGCGAGTTCGGATTCGGCACAGGTCACCACGGCCTCGATGGCGGTGTGGCGGCTCCAGAGGTTGGGGCCGCGCAGGGCCCGGGTGCGGGATACGTCCATGGAAAAGCGTCTCTTTCTTGGGGTTGCCGGCGTGGGGTGCCGGCTCGAGTCCATGCGGTCGTTGAAAGGGGTCTAGCGGGCCGGGGCGGCGCAGGGAAGCTCGGGCTCGAACGTCTTGATGCCCGCGCCGATCAGGTCCGGCGCGATGTCCAGCGCCCAGGCCGTCGCCACGATGGCCAGCAGGGTGTCGGGCTCGGTCTGCACGGCGTTGCGGCCGAACGTCAGGTCGGCCAGCGCGCCGAGCACATGCTCGGCCGAGCCGGTGGCCAGCACCACCCGGCCTGCCTTCACGAAGACGGCGCGGCCGTTGTCCTGCGCGCGGTGCTCCGCGATCGCGGGCAGCGTGCCGTCCTGGGCGTACAGCACCACGGCGCCGTCCGACAGCGGGGCCAGCTCCAGCACCTGGGGCTCGGCGGCGTTCAGCACGGCGGCGCCGCCGGGCAGCACCACGTCGATCTGCGTGCGCAGCACCTTGAACATCTGGTCCTGTTCGAACACGTCGAACTCGGCCAGCGTGTCCTTGCCGTCCATGTCGGTCACCACGCCCACCTGGCAGCGGTCGTAGGCCAGGCCGTCGCGCAGGATGGTGCGGGCGTCGTTCTCGATCACGGCGGCCTGCACCATCTGGTTCATCAGCAGGCGGTGCGCGGCTTCCCAGTGGGCGCTGTCGGCGGTGTCCACGCAGCGGCGGTCCAGGAACAGGCCCTCGCGGCAGGCCAGGCCCGTGTGGCGCCCGCCCAGGTGCATGAGCCAGCCCACCACGCGGGCGATGGTGCTGGTGCCGCGCGTGCCGGCCACGCCGACCAGCGGAATGCGGCCGATCGTGCCGTCGGCGTTTTCTTCGGCCGGGAACAGGTGCTCGGCAATCGCCTGGCCCACGGGGCGCGGCGCGCCGATGGCGGGCTTCAGGTGCATGAGCAGGCCGGGACCGGCGTTCACTTCGACGATCGCGCCGCTCTGCTCCTGCAGCGGGCGGCCGATGTCGCGCGCCACGAGGTCGATGCCGGCGATGTCCAGGCCCACGACCTTGGCCGCCAGCGCGGCAATGTAGGCCACCTCAGGGTGCACTTCGTCGGTGCAGTCCACGGCCACGTTGCCGTTGCGCTGCACCACGACTTCGCGGCCGGCCTCGGGCACGGCCGTGGCGCTGAGGTCCTGGCGCTTGAGTTCGAGCTGCACGGCCACGTTGGTGTCCACCTGGATCAGCTCGAGCGGGTATTCCTCTTCGTAGCCGCGGCGCGGGTCGGAGTTGAGCTGCGTGTCGATCAGCTCCTGCACGGTGGATCGGCCGTTGCCGGTGATGCTCACCACCTCGCCGCGCGCGGCGGCCACTACCTTGCCGCCCACTACGAGCACCCGGTGCTCGTCGCCGGGGATGAAGCGCTCGACCATCACGTCGCTGCCCTCGGGATAGGCCACGTGGTAGGCCGCCTCGATGTCGGCCTGCTTGCGCAGGTCCAGCGTCACGCCACGGCCATGGTTGCCGTCCGAGGGCTTGACGACCACCGGCAGGCCGATGTCCTGCGCGGCATCCCAGGCCTCTTCGGGGCTGTTGACGACCTGGCCCTCGGGCACGGGCACGCCGCACGATTTGAGCAGGCTCTTGGTCAGGTCCTTGTCGCTGGCGATGCCTTCGGCGATGGCGCTGGTGAACTCGCTCTCGGCCGTCCAGATGCGGCGCTGCGAGGCACCGTAGCCCAGTTGCACCAGGTTGCCGTCGTTCAGCCGGATGTGAGGAATGCCGCGGTCGGTCGCGGCGGTGACGATGCACGCGGTGCTGGGGCCGAGGTACTGGTCGTCCACCTCGGTGCGCACGCGCGCCACGGCGGCCTGCACATCGAACGGGGTGTCGTTGATGGCCGCCATGATGAGCTGGTGGCCCTGCTCGAGCGCCACGCGCGCCACGCGCTCGTCGCGCGCCCGGAACACCATGCGGTACACGCCGCGCTGCGAGGTGCTGCGCGTCTGCCCGAAGCCCGTGGGCATGCCCGACAGGTTGAGCAGCTCGATCACGATGTGCTCCAGCACGTGGCCGCACCAGGTGCCGCCCTCCAGCCGCTGCAGGAAGCCGCCGCGCTCGCCCACGCCGCAGTGGTGCTCGATGAGCGCCGGCAGCCAGGTGGTCAGGCGCTCGTTGAATCCCGGCAGGGCGTTGGACGGGTGGTCTTCGAGCGCGCCGAGATCCAGCCAGACTTCGAGCACTGGACGGTAAGTCCAGATGTTGGGACCGCGCAGGTAGTTGATGCGCAGCAGTTGGATGTCATTGAATGTCGCCATGGAGTGCAGCGTAAAGGAAACTGCGGCCCGAAGCGGACCGATTTGCGGAAGGAGTGTCGGTCAATTGTGCGCCCACTCGGGGGTGGCCTAGAGGATGTCAGCGTGGCCAGTGGGGAAGGCGTTACATGCAGATGCGAAACCGGCTTGTGGAGCATCGGGGAGAATGGGTGCCAGAGCACGGGCTGGCTTCTCGGGCCGTCCAGGGCGGAAAAACCAACCAAAATGCAACATCAACATCCTGTGGACGCCTCGAGTGTCTTGAATGGCCCCGACGGGGCCGAATGGCGAGCCAAGCTCGCCCCCCACGAAAACGTGCTGGCCGCGCTACAGGTTGACCTGAGCCCGGCCCTGCGCTTCGCGCCCGGCCTGCTGGTGCTGACCTCCCAGCGCCTGCTGTCGCGCACCGATGGCGGTGCCGTGCAGGAGTGGCCGCTGGTCGCCGGCATGGCCTTGCGCCTGTCCGACCACGGTGGCGTGGGCGCCCTGGAACTGCACGACACCGAGCGCCGCCTGGCGCTGTGGCGCTTCACCCTCGGCGCGCATCCGCAGGCCCTGCGCATGCTGCAGAAGTTCGACCAGCGCCTGGCTGCGCTGGGCATGCCGCACGATGCCACGCTCGAGTCCGAGCCCGCGGACGAGGCCCGCTGCGAGGTCTGCCACACCGCGCTGCCGCCCGACACCGAGGAGTGCCCCGCGTGTGCCCGCGCGCCGGCCCCGCAGACCTCCACCTGGGTGCTGCTGCGCCTGTGGCGCTTCGCCCGGCCGTACCGCAAGCAGCTGGCGACGGGCTTCGGGCTCACGCTGGCCTCCACTGCGGCCACCCTGGTGCCGCCGTACCTCACGATTCCCCTGATGGATGACATCCTCATCCCCTACCAGAACGGCCAGCAGATTCCGGTGCACCTCGTGGGGCTGTACCTGGGCGGCCTGCTGCTGTCGGCGCTGCTGGCCTGGGGGCTGGGCTGGGCGCGCACCTACATCCTGGCGCTGGTGTCCGAGCGCATCGGCGCGGACCTGCGCACCACCACCTACGAGCACCTGCTGCGCCTGTCGCTCGACTATTTCGGCGGCAAGCGCACCGGCGACCTGATGGCGCGCATCGGCTCGGAGACGGACCGCATCAACGTCTTCCTGTCACTGCACGCCCTCGACTTCATGACCGACGTGCTCATGATCCTGATGACGGCGGCCATCCTGTTTTCGATCAACCCCTGGCTGGCGCTGGTCACGCTGGTGCCGCTGCCGTTCATCGCCTGGCTGATCCACAACGTGCGCGACCGCCTGCGCACCGGTTTCGAGAAGATCGACCGCGTGTGGTCCGAGGTCACCAACGTGCTGGCCGACACCATCCCCGGCATCCGCGTGGTGAAGGCCTTCGCCCAGGAAAAGCGCGAGGCGCAGCGCTTTCGCGATGCCAACCAGCACAACCTGGAGGTGAACGACCGGCTCAACAAGACCTGGTCGCTGTTCACGCCCACGGTCTCGCTGATGACCGAGATCGGCCTGCTCATCGTCTGGGGCTTCGGCATCTGGCTGGTGGCGCACAACCAGATCACCGTCGGGGTGCTGGCGGCGTTCATCGCCTACATCGGGCGCTTCTACACCCGGCTCGACTCCATGAGCCGCATCGTCTCGGTCACGCAGAAGGCCGCGGCCGGCGCCAAGCGCATCTTCGACATCCTGGACCACGTGAGCAACGTGCCCGATCCGGTGCAGCCGGTGACCATGGAGCGCGTCGAGGGCGCCATCGCGATGCGCAACGTGGGCTTTCGCTATGGCAGCCGCTCGGTCATCAAGGGGCTGAACCTGGATATCCGGCCGGGCGAGATGATCGGCCTGGTGGGCCACAGCGGCTCGGGCAAGAGCACGCTGGTCAACCTGATCAGCCGCTTCTACGACGTGACCGAGGGCTCGATCCAGGTCGACGGCGTGGATGTGCGCCGGCTGCGCGTGGCCGACTACCGCCGGCACATCGGGCTGGTGCTGCAGGAGCCGTTCCTGTTCTTCGGCACCATCGCCGAGAACATCGCCTACGGCAAGCCCGAGGCCACGCGCGCCGAGATCGTGGCGGCCGCGCGCGCCGCCCACGCGCACGAATTCATCCTGCGCCTGCCCCAGGGCTACGACTCGCTGGTGGGCGAGCGCGGCCAGGGCCTGTCGGGTGGGGAGCGCCAGCGCATCAGCATTGCCCGCGCGCTGCTGATCGACCCGCGCATCCTGATCCTGGACGAGGCCACCTCCGCCGTGGACACCGAGACCGAAAAGGAAATCCAGAAGGCGCTCGATAACCTGGTGCAGGGCCGAACCACCATTGCCATCGCCCACCGCCTGTCCACGCTGCGCAAGGCCGACCGCCTGGTGGTCATGGACCGGGGCGAGGTGGTCGAGGTCGGCCCGCACGACGCCCTGATGGAAAAGCAGGGCGCCTACTGGCGCCTCTACGAAGCCCAGGCCCGCCGGGCCGAGGAGGACGCCGAGGCGTCGGGCCTCGTCATCGACAGCGCGTTGCTGCACCCCGCCCATCCCGCGGGCAACTCCTGATCCTTGAAAGAGAGCGCACGCCCATGACTGCTTCGCCTTCTCCTTTGTCCGCAGCCGCGTCCACCGCGGCCGCCGTCCCTGCCACCGCTTCGGCCGTGGCCGGCATCCGCCTGCAGCGCAACGCCCACGGCCGCCTGGTGCTCACCCAGCCCGGCGGCGCCGAGCACGCCGAAGTGGTGCCGGTGCGGGCCTTTCCCATCGCCGCGCCGGCCGAGGGCATCTCCCTGGTCGGGGCGGACGGCCATGAACTGCAGTGGATCGAGCACCTGGACCACCTGCCTGCTGCCGCCCGGGCGCTGGTCGAGGAAGACCTTCATGCGCGCGAATTCGTGCCGATCCTGGAGAGGCTGGTCAGCGTCTCGGGGTTTTCCACCCCCAGCACCTGGGTGGTGGAGACGGACCGCGGCCCCGCGCAGCTGGTGCTCAAGGCCGAAGAGGACATCCGCCGGCTGGGCGGGCGCACCACCTTGCTGATCGCCTCGGCCGACGGCGTGCAGTTCCGCGTGCCCGATGTGACCGCGCTGGACAAACCCTCGCGCCGGCTGCTGGAGCGTTTTCTATAGCACCCCGGCCGCGCCGGTCGTGGGCCGGCGCCGGTGGATGCCGCCCTGCCTTACGACGTGGCGGGGCGCAGGCGTGCCCGGGAGATAGGGGTAAACCCTGGTTTTTGCCTTGATCCGTTAAAAAGGCCTTAATTTCCCTTTCTTTTTGCCGTTATGAAATACGACGAGGGATGAATTCCCCTTGCCGCTCCACTTTCACGAACGGACCCCGCCATGCAAATGCCACCTGTTGACCGATCGCCGAGCTGGCGTCCCCAGGGCGCCGATTTGTATTCCACGGGGGCCTCCGGCGCGGTTCCTGTTCGGCCCATCCATGCGGCCAACCCCGTCGAGTCGATGGACCGGCTGGGCGAGGGCGCCATCGTGCGAGAGCCGGACAAGCCCTCCGACCCGGACACGCGCAACCGCGACTGGACCGAGGTGAAGAAGAAGGACACGGTCGAAGAGAAACAGGAGCCGCCGCCGGAGCCCATCTACAAGCAACTGCTCGAGTTCATCCAGTCGATGTGGCGCGCCAGCGGCAGCGCCGTCGAGATGGCGCAGGAACTCAACAAGACCCCGCTGCAGGAGCGCCTGGCCCAGGAGGCCAAGGACGAGCCCCTCACCTATGCTGACCCCAAGGTCAAGCGAACGGGCGGGCTGTAAGACGATTGCTATTCAATCAATAGCAAGATGCCCTAGTGCTGATTGCGCTGGAGGCCATTTTGACTAAAAAGCCCCTAGTCTGGTGGCCCGTGCGGTAGCGAACGGCGCCTAGGGCTTGGCCGCGCTGGCCGGGGTTTTCGCTTCTTCGGCCCGGGCGCGGTCGCGTTCGGCCCGGTACTTGGCGGCGAACGCCCGCACTTCCTCGTACGACACGAAACCGTCGTGGTTGGTGTCGGCGTCGTCGAACGCGTTGGCCAGGCGCGGGAACAGCGCCACTTCCGAGCGGCTCAGCTTGCCGTCGCCGTTGAAGTCCAGCATCTTGAATTCCTTTTGCGCCTTGATTTCGCCCTTGCTCAGGGGCTCGCTCGCCTTGGTCTGGGGCGCGGCGGCCGGGGGCGTGGCGGCCACGGCACTGAAGGCCAGGCCGATGGCGAGCAGGGAAAACAGCGCGATGGCACGCAGGGCGGCCGCACCGGGCTGCACCGGCGCCGCGGCGGCGCGGGCGGCATGGACACGGGACGGCAGGGGAGCGGCAGGGGTGTTCATTCGGGGCATGGTGTCACAGATGGTGGGGCCAGCGGGTTTTTGCAATCGGGGGCGGCAGGGTTTCACCGGCGGTTGCAAAGGTTTGCGCTTCTTTGCCTTTCGATGGCGGGGTCGCTGCGCCGACGGCCTTCAACCGGGGTTGGAGATGCCGCTGTTCACGTGGCCCGAGGGCACGTGCCGCGCCGCCGAGGTGACGTGGCCGGTCTGGTCGTCGAAGAAGAAATCGGGCTCGAACTCGCGCAGGAACCCGCCCTTGTCCAGCCCGCCGAGGAACATGGCCTCGTCCACGGCGATGTTCCAGTTCATGAGCGTCTGGATGGCGCGCTCGTGCGCCGGTGCGCTGCGGGCGGTGACCAGGGCCGTGCGCAGGCGCATGCCCGACGAACTGCCCGCCGCCTGCTGAAGCCGGTGCAGCGCGGCCAGTAGCGGCTTGAAGGGGCCGTCGGGCAGCGGCTGCGCGGCCTTGTCGGTCTCGTGGCGCTGAAAGGCGGCCAGCCCCTGCGCCTGGTACACGCGCTCGGCCTCGTCGGAGAACAGCACGGCGTCGCCGTCGAAGGCGATGCGCACCTCGTGCGGATTGGCGTGGCTGGCCTGCACCGATTCGGTCAGCACGCGCGCGGCCGGGTAGCCCAGCTGCAGGGCCTGGCGCACGTCGGCCTCGTTGGCGGACAGGAACAGGTGTGCGCCCAGCGGCCGCAGGTAGCGGAACGGGTCGCGCCCCTGCGTGAACACGCCGCGCTCCAGCGGCACGTGCGCGGCGCTGGCCGAACGGAAGATGCGCATGCCGCTCACCGGGTCGTTGCGCGACAGCACCACCACCTCCACGCGCTGGTGGCCGGGCTCGTTGAAGGCCAGCAGCTTCTTGACCAGCGAGAACGCCACGCCGGGGCGCGCGGGCGTGTCCAGCCGGTCGAGCTGCAGCTGCATGTAGGTCTGCGGCTGCAGCGGATCGAACAGGCGGTTTTCCTCCTCGAAATCGAACAGCGCGCGCGAGGAGATGGCGACGACGAGCTTGTCGTCCAGGGTCATGGCCATGGAGGGCTCCGGCGGCGGAGGGAAGGCAGGCCGGTCATTATTTGACGAACTGGTTGAGCTGGATGATGGGCATGAGCACGGCCAGCACGATCAGCATGACGATGAGCCCCATGGCGACGATGAGCAGGGGCTCCAGGATGGTGGCCAGCTGCAGCGCCCGGCGCTGCACCTCGGTGGACAGCTGCGTGGCCGCGCGCTGCAGCATCACGGGCAACTGGCCGGTCTGCTCGCCCAGGCGCGCGAACATGGCGACCAGGCCGGGAAAGCGTTTTTTCTGCGCCATGGCCGACGCCAGCGGTGCGCCCTCGCGCACCAGCACCAGCGCGTCGAGCGCGTCGGCGCGCATGGCGCGGTTGTTCAGCGTCTCGGCGGCGGCCTGCAGCGCCCGCAGGATGGGCACGCCGGCGCCCGCCAGCATGGCCAGCGTGCCGGCAAAGCGCGCCGCGTTGTAGCCGCGCGCGAGCTTGCCCACCAGCGGCAGGGTCAGCCACACGGCATCGAACCTCTCGCGAAAACGCGGCTGCGCCAGGGCATACCTTGCCCCGAATGCTATGAAAATAATAGCGATTAGCGCTGCCCAGCCGTAGTGGCGCACCGCGTCGCTGATGGCGAGCATGGCCACGGTCAGAAAGGGCAGGGCGCGCTTGGTGCCGGCGAACACGGCCGCCACCTGGGGCACGACATAGCCCACCAGGAACAGCACGATGACGATGGCCACCAGGGTGACGATGGCGGGGTAGAGTGCCGCGCCGATCAGCTTGGCCTTGAGCGCCTGCCGGTCCTCCAGGTCGTCCGCCAGGCGCTCCAGCACCAGGCCGAGGTTGCCGCTGTGCTCGCCGGCACCGATCACGGCGCAGTAGATGGCCGAGAACTCGCGCGGGTGGGCGCCCAGGGCGCGGGCGAAGGTGGAGCCGGCGTTCACCTCGGCGCGCAGGGTGGCCACGAGGTGGCGCTGGCGCTCGTCGTCGGCCTCGTCGGCCAGGGCGGTGAGGGCCCGTTCCAGCGGCAGGCCCGAGGCGACGAGCCCGGCGAGCTGGCGGGTCCAGATGGAGAGCGCCGTGGCGCCGAACACCGGCCGCGTGAAGAGCCGCTGGCTGAAGGTGGCCGCGCCCCCGCCGGTGGGGCCCTGGCCCGCCGCGAGCGCCTCCACGGCCATGGGCACGAGCGCCTGGGCGCGCAGCAGGCTGCGGGCGGCCTTGGCGGTATCGGCTTCGATGGTGCCTTTGCGGGTCTGGCCCTGCGCGTCGAGGGCTTCAAAGGAAAAGGCGGGCATGCGGTTCAGTCGGGATCGGCGAGGGGAATGGGCAACGGGGCGGTGCGTGATGGTAGCCGCTGCCGGTGGCAGGCCGGTGTCGCGCGGTGATGGCGGGCCGGCATGCGCCTGCCGGCCCGGCGCCGTCCGTCGCGCGCGGCGCCGGGCCGGCCGCTCACTCCGCCCGGTTGGCGGCGGCCACGACGTCCAGCGACCGCAGGCGCAGCGCCGGGTCGTACACGTCGCTCACCAGCATGAACTCGTCGGCGCGGGTTTCCTCGGCCAGTTCGCGCAGGCCGGCGCGCACCGTGTCCGGCCCGCCAATCACGCCCGCGGACAGGAAGTCGCCGATGGCGGCGCGCTCCTGGGGCGACAGTCGTGCCGCGAAGTCCTCCACCGGCGGCTGCAGCTGCAGGCGGTTGCCCGTCAGGATGCCCAGCACCCGCTGGTAAGTGCTGCTGGCGAGGTATTCGGCCTCGGCGTCGGTCGGGGCGGCGATCACCGGCACGCCGACCACCACGTAGGGGGCGGCCAGGGTGGGCGAGGGGCGGAACAGGCGCCGGTACAGATCGATCGCCTGGTGCAGCATGCGCGGCGCGAAGTGCGAGGCGAAGGCGTAGGGCAGGCCGCGTTCTGCCGCGAGCTGGGCCGAGAACAGGCTGGAGCCCAGCAGCCAGATGGGCACCTCGGTACCGGCACCGGGCATGGCCACGAGGCGCTGGCCGGCCTGCACGGGGCCCAGCAGGCGCTGCAGCTCGGCCACGTCGCGCGGAAAGTCCTGCTCGGTCTCCACGCGGTCGCGGCGCAGGGCGCGCATGGTGGGGCCGTCGGTGCCGGGCGCTCGGCCCAGGCCCAGGTCGATGCGGCCGGGGTACAGCTCGGCCAGCGTGCCGAAGGCCTCGGCCACCACCAGCGGCGCATGGTTGGGCAGCATGATGCCGCCCGAGCCGACGCGGATGCGCTGCGTGGCGCCGGCGATGTGGCCGACCAGCACGGCCGTGGCCGAGCTGGCGATGCCGGGCATGTTGTGGTGTTCGGCCAGCCAGTAGCGCGAAAAGCCCAGCGATTCGGCATGCTGGGCGGTGCGCACGGCGATCTGCAGGGCCTCGGCCACCGTGCCGCCTTCGCGCACGGCCACCAGATCGAGCATGGAAAGAGCGGGGAATCGTTGCGTGGGGCGTTGCGTAGAGGTCATGCGGACGATTGTGGGGCGCCGGCCAAACCTGTGCTCGCCCGCGGCCATCGGTTCGGTGCTAGGCGCGCCGTGCGGGGCGCCGCGAATGCCAAGTTTGGCGATGGCTGAGCCAGCGTCGATAATCCCAGGCTATGACGGCGCCGCCGTCCCTGTCCCCTGCATCGCCGCAGTCCGCGGCGTGGCCGAGCGGGGCACGCACCAGGACCAGGAAGCCATGGGATTTTTCAGCCGTTTGTTCACGCCGCAGGCGGATGGCAAGGCCGTGGAAGACGACTGGACCTCGCTGCCCGACAGCAACGCCAGCGAACTGGTGGTGATGGGCGAGGAGGCCGCCAAGCTGCTGGCCGAGATCGACATCGACGCCGCCATCGCCAGCCACGAGCGCTGGCTGCCTTGGCTGGAGCAGGTGCTGCAGGGCGCGCGCGACGAGCGGCTGCGGCCCGAGGTGATCCAGGACGACGGCTGCTCAGAACTGGGCCAGTGGCTGCAGGGGGACGGGCGCATCGCGCTGGGCCACTTTCCGGCCTTCGACATGATGGCGCGGCGCCACCGCCATTTCCACCAGCAGGCGGCGGATCTGGTGCGGCACGCCGAGGCGGGCGACATGGCGCTGGCGCAGCAGGCGTTCAAGGGCTGCCAGCACGCGTCCAAGCAGGTGGTGCTGCTGCTCAAGGAGCTCAAGCGCGGGCTGGGGCGCTGAAGCGGAGCGGCCGGGCGACAGGCACGGCCGCCTCCGGATTTCGACCTGCCCTGGCCGCCGATCGCGATGGGGGTCGAATAGGCCGTCAGTGCAATCAATACTAGGGCATCGTGCTATTAAAATAATAGCAATCGATGCCTCACGCCGTGGCCGCTCTCTGGCGTGCCTGCCCGCTCAGTCCCGCGTAACGCGCAGCACTTCCTCGGGGCTGGTGATGCCGGCGCGCACCAGGCGCTCGCCGTCGTCGCGCATCAGCGTCATGCCGCCGGCCAGGGCCGTGGCGCGCAGGTCGGCCTCGGAAGACTGGTTGTGGATCTGCGCGCGCAGCGTGTCGTCCACCACCAGCATCTCGAACACGCCCGTGCGGCCGCGGTAGCCGCTGGGGTCGGACGGATCGAGCTTGCGCACCAGGCGCTGGGCCAGCACGCCGAGCAGCGAGCTGGACAGCAGGAAGGGCTCCACGCCCATGTCGGTCAGCCGCGTGACGGCGCTGGCGGCGTCGTTGGTGTGCAGCGTGGCCAGCACCAGGTGGCCGGTGAGGGAGGCCTGGATGGCGATCTGCGCGGTCTCGAAATCGCGGATTTCGCCGATCATGATCACGTCCGGGTCCTGGCGCAGGATGGCGCGCAGGGCCTTGGCGAAGGTGAGGTCGATCTTGGCGTTCACCTGCGTCTGGCCCACGCCCGGCAGCTCGTATTCGATGGGGTCTTCCACCGTCATGATGTTGCTGCTGGCCGCGTCCAGGCGGCCGAGCGCGGCATACAGCGTGGTGGTCTTGCCCGAGCCCGTGGGGCCGGTCACCAGGATGATGCCGTGCGGCTGGTGGATCAGGCTGTCGAAGCGGCGCAGGGTGTTGCCCTGCATGCCCACGGCCTCCAGGCTCAGCTTGCTCTCGCTCTTGTCCAGGAGGCGCAGCACGGCGCGCTCGCCATGGGCGCTGGGCAGGGTGGACACGCGCACGTCGATGGCGCGGGTGCCCAGGCGCAGGCTGATGCGGCCGTCCTGCGGCAGGCGCTTTTCCGAGATGTCCAGGTCGGCCATGATCTTCAGGCGCGAGATCAGCGCGGCGTGCAGCGCGCGGTTGGGCTGCACCACCTCGCGCAGGGTGCCGTCCACGCGAAAGCGCACGCTGGAGTGGCGCTCGTAGGGCTCGATGTGGATGTCGCTCGCGCCGTCGCGCGCGGCCTGCGTGAGCAGCGCGTTCAGCATGCGGATGATGGGCGCATCGCCGGCCGATTCCAGCAGGTCTTCGACCGCCGGCAGCTCCTGCATCATGCGCGAGAGGTCGGCATCGGATTCGACCTCGCTCACCACCGTTGCCGCGCTCGACTCGCCCTGCGAATAGGCCGCGCTGATGCGCTGCGCCAGCGCGTGGGCGTCCAGCGGCATGAGCTCGCGCACGGCGTACTTGCGCAGCACCTCCGACAGGGCGCCGGCATCGGGCGCGGGGCCGTGCCACAGCACGGTAGTCTGGCCGTCGTCCTCGAGCAGCAGCTGGGCGGTGCGCGCGAAGGCGTAGGGAAGCGGGTGGCGCATGGGTCGTTTATTGGGGGCTGAGCTTTTCCGGCGGCGCGGTGTACTCGTCGGCGGGCGCGGACATCGACCGGGGCACGGCGCGCTGCTCGGGCGCCAGCGGGGCGATCGGCGCGGTGCGCATCGGGGTCTGGGGTGCGACGGGCGTGCCGGGCGCGTTGTCGTTGCGCAGGGGCGGCAGCACTGGTGCTTCGGACACGCTGCGCATCACGGTGCTGGGCGCGGGCTGCGTGGTCTGCTGCAGGGCGCGGATGGCTTCGTAGCGGTCGGTCATCACCGCGTCGCTGGTGGCCGCGTCGCGGATCACCAGGGGGCGCAGGAACACCATCAGGTTGGTCTTCTTGCGCGAGCGGTTCTCGTTGCGGAACAGGCCGCCCACCAGGGGCAGGTCACCCATCAGCGGCACCTTGTCCTGGCCCAGCGCGTAGCGGTCTTCCAGCAGGCCGCCCAGCACGATCACGCTGCCGTCGTTCACCAGCACGGTGGATTCGATCGACCGCTTGCTGGTCGTCGGGCCGTTGGCGGCGGTGAGCGTGCCGTCGTTCACTTGCGAGACTTCCTGGTACAGCGTGAGCTTGACCAGGCCGTTTTCGTTGATCTGCGGGCGCACGCGCAGCATCAGGCCCACGTCCTTGCGCTCGACGGTGGTGAACGGGTTGACGGTGCTGCTGCCGGTGCTGTTGGCGTAGGAGCCTGTCACGAACGGCACGTTGTTGCCGATGATGATCTGGGCCTCTTCGTTGTCCAGCGTCATCAGGTTGGGGGTGGAGAGCACGTTCGCATCGCCCGTGTTCTCCAGGAAGTTGGCCAGCGCGCCCAGGTAGTAGTTGCCGTTGATGCGCGGTGCGATGGCGACGTTCAGGCCGGCGCCCAAATTGGCTGCGCTGCTGGCGATCGTCGTCGTATTGCCAGATGCGGCGGCGAGGGCCAGATTGAGAATGTTGGCACCCCCGCCCTGGGTCGAATTCGTGCCCAAAACCCCGACCGTGCCATTGCCGTAGTTGCCCATCACGCCTTGCCACTGGATGCCGAATTCAGCGACCTTATTGGCGGATACCTCGACGATCAGGCTTTCCACCAGCACCTGGGCACGCCGGCCGTCGAGCTGGTCGATGACCGCGCGCAGTTGCCTGAATTGCGGCTCGGGCGCGGAGATGATGAGCGAATTGGTCGTCGGGTCGGCCTGGATCTGCCCACCGGTGGATGGCTGGTTGCTGTTACCGGAGTTGCCCAGGCTGGCGTTGCTGCCCAGCCCCCCGCCGCTGCTACTGCTTCCGCTGCCTCCGAATGTGGAGTTGTTGCCCATGGAACTGCTGCCCCCGGACGGCGACATGCCGCCGCCCAGCCCGGTCGAGCCCAGGCCCATGCCGGTGCCCGCGGAGGTGCTGGAGCTGGCGCCCCCGCTCGACGATCCGCTGCCCGTGGCCGCCGACAGCGCGGCGCGCAGCGTGGCCGCAAGCTTGGTGGCGTCAGCGTTCTTGAGGTACACCACATGGATGTTGCCGCCCGCGGCGCTGCTGCCGGGCGTGGCGGGCTGGTCTAGCTTTTGCACCAGCGACCGCACGAGCGCCAGGCGCGCCGGGTTGGCCGCGCGCAGGATGAGCGAGTTGCTGCGCGGCTCGGCCAGCAGCGTGGTGCGGAACGACGTGTCCGACTGCCCCTGGGCCACGGCCGGAACGGCCCCGGCGGCCGTGCCGCTGCCCTCCAGCAGGCGCGACACCAGCGGCGCCAGTTCGGTGGCCAGCGCGTTCTGCAGCGGGATCACTTCCACGTCGCTGGCGTTGGAGACATCCATGGCCGCCACGATGCGCGCCAGGCGCTGCAGGTTGTCGGCGTAGTCGGTGATCACCAGCGAGTTGTTGCCGGGGTTCACGTTGATCGTGTTGTTGGGGCTGATGAGCGGGCGCAGCACCGGCACCAGGTTGGCCGCGTTCTCGAAGTTGAGCTTGAAGATCTGCGTGACGATCTGCCCGCCGCCGCGCGTGCCGCCGAGGCCGCTTTCCGACACGTTCACGCTGCCGGCCTGCAGCTTGGCATCCGCCTCGGGCACGACCTTGTACAGGCCCGCGGCCTCCACCACCGTGAAGCCCTGCAGCCGCAGCGCGGCCAGAAACTGCTGGAAGGCGGCCGCGGGCGTCACCGCGCGTTCGGTCACCAGGGTGAGCTGGCCCTTCACGCGCGGGTCCACCACCACGTTGCGGCCGGTGATGGTGGCCATGGTGCGTGCCACGGCCTCGATCTCGGCGTTGGCGAAGTTCAGCGTGACCGGCTCGCCGGCGCGCACGCTGCTGGTGCCGGTGCCCACGGCCGTCTGGGCCTGGAGCGTGCCGCCCGCGCAGGCCAGCAGGGCCCCTGCGGCCAAAGCGTGGAGTGCGAACCGCAGGCGTTGCGAAGTCAAGGAAGTCATAGGGTCAACCCACGGTGATGATGGAGCGCGCGCCGGTGCGCCGCCCGATGATATTGAGGAGATTGGCCAGCGCGCCCTCGCGCTCGGGCGCCGCGGTGGCCTCGCCGGTGAAGCGCAGGCGCTGGCCCACCCACTGGCCGCTGCCGGACAGGCGCAGCGCGCCGTCGAGCGTGGACAGCGCCAGGGTGGGCGCCTGCCCGCCCTGCAGCACCAGCCGGTAGCTGCCCATGGGGCGCAGCGTGGACAGGCGCGAGGACATGTCCAGCGCATCGACCTGCGCCTGCCCGTCCACCACGAGGCGGCCGGCGGACCAGTCGAACGAAAGGCTCTGCGTGCCCAGGGCCAGCTGGCCCTGCGGCTGCAGCGTGTTCCAGGGCGTGCCCAGGCCGGCCAGCACGGCGGCCGGCCACTGGCTGCGGCCGTCGGCCACGGTCACGCGGGCACCGCCCCAGTGCGGGCGCAGCCGCAGCTGCACCGGCTGGGGCGTGCAGCAATCGGCCCGCAGTTCGGCGCGGGCGCCGTCCCACGCCGGGCGCAGGCGCCACTGCAGGCGCCCGGGCAGGGCGGCCTGGTCCTGGCTGCCGCGGCCGCCGGTGAGCACCATCTGGGCCGAGCCGGTCCACACCGTGCCGCGCGCCTGCGCCAGCCGCACCTGCCCGCCGCTGGCCTGCTCCACGGCGCTGGCCAGCCACTGCGCGGGAGCGAAGACCAGCAGCGCCGGCAATGCGCCCAGCAGCACGCCGGCCAGCGCCCAGCCGCGCGGCGAGCGCGGCACGGCGGAGCCGGCGAATGGAGGGCGGGGGGCGGTGCTGCGGGACACGGTGGCGTTCAAGAAGGGGGCTCGGGGAAGGGTTGGGCGAGAGGGGGATGGCAAGGACCAGCGGATCAGCCCGGCGGCAGGGCCAGCACCAGGGTGCCGTCCCAGCGCGGCATGTCGGGCGCCGCAGGCTGGTTGGACAGGGCCGCGGGCGGCTTTCCGGCCGGCGTGGGGCCGACCACGGCCGTGCTGCTGCGCGCCAGGCGCGCCTCGATGGGCACGGTGCGGGCATTGCTGCGCGCCTGCGAAAGCCACAGGGCCAGCGCATCGGCAGGCGCCCCTTTGAGCGTGACGGTGGCGCGGTCGCCCAGCACCGCCATCTGCGCGGTGGTGCCCAGGCGCTGCGTGAGCGAGCTGCGCAGCACCTGGGCGGTGTCGCCCAGCGGCGCACGCGGCGCGCTCTGCAGCTGCAGGGCCTCGGCCTGCAGCGACTGCATGTGCTGCAGCTGCGCATCCAGTTCGGCATGGCGGGCGGGCGCGCTGCGCAGGGTCTGCAGTGCGGGCGCGACCGCCACCCACCACAGCAGCGCGGCGGCGACCAGGCCGCCGGCGGCCAGCACCAGCGACTGCTCGCGCGGGGCCAGGGCCTTCCAGCGCGCCTTGAGGGGCGTGACGGCGCTGGAGGGCGAAGAGGGGGCGGCGGGTGCGGGGCGCTTCATGGCTGGCCTCCGGTGCGCAGCAGCCACTGGCCGTCCTGCATGCGGGAGGAATACCCGGCGGCGGACAGCCGCTGGTTGGCGCTGGCCAGCGCCTCGGCGGGCAGCTCGAGCCCGCGCAGGCGCAGGTCGCCCGCGCTGTAGTCGAGCGCGGTGGGCAACTGGCCCGGCGGCAGCGCGGCGCCCGCGGCGGCCAGCATGGGTTCGAGGTCGCGCGGCGAGACGCTGCCGGCGGCTTGGCGCAACTGGGCGAGTTCGCGCTCCATCTGCACGGGCGCATCGACCACCACCTTCACCTGGGGAAAGGTCTGCGTGAGCGCGGCGCGCACGCCGGCCTGCTTGGCCTCCAGTGCCTGGCGTTCCTGCCAGGCCCAGGCATTGAGGCCCACGAGCTGCGTGGCCACCAGCAGCCCGAGGGCCCAGCGCGCGGCGCGCCATTGCGGCGCGCGCGCGAAGGTGCCGAGCGTGCTGCCGGCCTTGCGCAGCGCGCGGGTGCGGCCGCTGCTGGCCAGGTCGAACTGCGCCAGGTCCCAGTCGCCGCGGGCGGCGTCCAGGGCGCGCTGGCTGGCGGTGTAGAGCACGGCGGGGCGGCCCAGCATCTGCTCGGCGAGCGCGGCCACGGCGGGTTCGGCGCGCACGGCGGGGGGCTGTCCCCCCGCATCCGCACCGGCCATCGCGCCCGTGAGCTGCAGGGCCATGGGCGACAGCGGCAGCACCGCCACGGCCTGATCGGGGCCCTGCGCGGTGGCCACCAGATGGGCGTCTTCGGGCGTGCCCAGGGCGAAGTGGTCGGGCGCTCCGCTGGCGGTGGGGCCGGGCGCGAACTCGGGCACCACCCGCTGCACCGGGCGGCCGGCCGCCTCCAGGGCCTGCAGCGCGGCGCGCAGCCAGGCCCGGTCGCACACCGCGACCCAGGCGGGCGCGCCGGGGCGGGCCCCGGGCTCCAGCGCGAAATGCAGTGCGGCGGGATCGTCCAGCAGGCGCTCTTCGAGCAGCCCTTCGAGCACGGCGCGCAGGCGCGGCGCCTGCGTGCCGGCACCGGGCGGCAGGGTGACGCGCTGCCACGACAGGGCGCGGGCCGGCACCACGGCCACCACCTCGCCGGCGCGGCCCGGGTCGGGCAGCAGCGCGGCGGGCGCGTTCGCGTGTCGTGTGGCGGTGTGGCCGTCGGTGGTCAGCGTGTAGCCGTACTCGGTGGCCGGCCCCGGGTGGCCCGGGGGCAAGGAAAGGATGAGGGTGCTCATGGATGGGTTTCGCGGGCCATTTTAGGGGCGTGGCATGACGGATCGCGCGGCCGGGGTCAGCGGGTGGCCGTGGCGGCGTCGTTGCGCGCGAAGACCCCGCGTTCGCGCCACAGCGTGCGGGCTTCGCGGCCGGCCTTGTAGACCAGGGAGCGTTCCTGCACCACGGTGCTTCCCAGCCGCAGCCGGCCAAGCACTTCGTAGTACGACGAGGAGACGGTGTGCGTGGTGGTGTCCATCTGCGCCGAGCCGCTCAGCAGCTTGCGTGCGTCTTCCTCGTTGCGAAAGTGCCGGGCCTCGCGCGCCTGCACCAGTTGCTGCGCGCCGGCCATGTCCAGCCCCTCGATGCTGGCCTGCAGCACCTGGGCGCTGGCCGTGTTCAGGTTCACCCGCGTGCTGCGCGGCAGCACGGTGGCGTAGGGCTCCAGCGCCGCGATGGTGGCGGCGTCCACTCCCAGCCAGGACAGCTGCGACAAAGTGCGCGGCATCAGGGGCGCGTTGCCCGCATCGCCGCCCGTGGCCTTGGCCTGGCGCAACCCGTCGGCCAGCAGGTTCAGCTGCTGGCGCGGCAGGCCGAGCTGCTCGAAAAGGCGGGTGAACTGGCGCAGGGGGATCTCCTGCACCGCATTGCCGTCCACCAGGTTGAAGAGGTTCAGGCGCGACTGCAGGTCGATGATCCGGCCGGACAGAAAGGCATCGGCCGTGTCGGTGCTCGCATCCTCGGGCTGGCTCACGTTGCGGTCCGCCGCGAGGAAGGTGGACAGGCGCGCTTCTTCCAGCGGCACCGCCCAGGGCTCGGCCAGGTGGTCGGTGCCGTCGCTGTCGCGCGCGGCGGCGTCCTCGCGCAGGATGAGCCGCGACCAGTCGAGCGCGCCGGCCAGGATCCACGCCGACTGCGCGCGTGCGCGCTCGGCGGTCTCCACCTCGACCGCGCGCCACTGCTGCCACATGGCTGCGGCCGCGAACGTGGCCACCAGCGTCACCGTGAGCATGGCGGCCAGCAGCGCCGCGCCGCGTGCGGCGGGGCGGCGGGGGGGCGTGCGGCGGGCGCGGGTCATGTCTTGCCTCCGCCGTTCACCGGGTTGACCCAGTCGCGGGTGAGCGTGCCCGCCAGCGCGCGGCCGGGTGGCAGCGTCAACTGCAGGCGCACGCCTTCGGGGATGTTGGTGGCGGCCGTCGGGCCCTGCGATTGCGGCAGGTTGGCGGTCGTCTCGCTGCTGGACAGGGCGTTGTACCAGGCGCCGTCGCGGTAGTAATAGATCTGCCAGTTCACCAGCGGCATGAGCACGGTCTCGGCGCGCCGCTCGGCCTCGCCCGGCGTGCGGGCCCACTGCGCCGCGCGCTGCCAGGCCTCGCGCCATTGCGCCCGCGTGCGCACCGGCGGCGACTGCCAGCGCAGCCACTGGTCGATGCCGTTCACGTTGCGCCGGGTCCAGGCCACGACCACCGGGCCTTCGTCGGGCTCGGCGCTGCTGCGGCGCGTCATGCGCAGCACCTGGCCATCCCAGTCGAGCGGCTCGGTCTGGTCGATGGCCTGCAGCGCATCCAGGTCGGTGCCCCACTGGGCGAGCGCCGCCTGGATGACGAGCAGGCCGTCGGCCCGCTCCCGCGTCTGCTCCTGCGCGCGCACCATGCCGTCGAGCCCGCGCCAGCTCATGATCGCCAGGATCGCCATGATGGCGATGGCCACGAGCAGCTCGATCAGCGTGAAGCCGCGCGAAAGCCGGTTCGGGCGGTGCATGTCAGTACCTCCCCACGATGGTGGACAGGCGCAGCACGGAGTTCTGCCCGTCGGACACCTGGGCATCGACCCGGCGGAACTGCGGGTTGGGCGTGGGCCGCACGACCAGCGTGACGTCGTAGCGGCGCCCGGCCTGCTCGCAGGCCAGCGTGCTGTCGCCGATGGCCGGCATCTGGCGCGACAGGCGCACCTTCACGAGTTCGTTCTCGGCGCACAGGTGGGCGAGCAGCACGTCGGTCTGCCGCGCGGCATTGCGCGTGAGGGCCGACGTGGCCTGCAGCCCCGCCATGAGCGCGATCGCCACGATGGCCAGCGCCACCATCACCTCGACCAGCGTGAAGCCGCGCTCGCGCGGCCCGCCGGGGCGGCCGGTCATGGCGCGGGCTCCACGGCGAAGGGCCGCAGCCCGTCGGTGACCACGCGCACCGCGCGCCCCGGGTGGCCCTGGTTGGCCAGCACGACCTGCTGCGGGCCGATGAGCGGCTCCGGCCCGAGCTGCAGCAGGCCCGGCCCCAGCACCTGCGTGCCGGGGTCCAGCCAGGCGCCGGCCGACGGATTGCCCGGCAGCCCTTCGAAGCGAAAGCCGCCCGCGAACGCGCGCCAGCGCACGGTGGCGCCGGACGCCCGCGATTGCGCGCGTGCCGCCTCCAGCAGCGCCGAGAGCCGTTCGCCCTCGCGGTCCAGCAGCGTCTGGCCGTTGTCGCGCAGCGCAAAGCCCACGCCGGCCGTGGCCAGCGCGATGATCGAAACCACCACCAGCAGCTCGAACAGGGTGAAGCCCCGGGCGCGGCGGAAAGGATTCGGGGTCACAGGACGTCGATCGCCACAGGGGCGGGGGCCGGCGCGTTCATGCGGGCGGCGGCCGCAAGCCGGGGCCCCGTGGCGCGGCCGTCACTGCCAGCTGCCGATGTCCGCATCCTTGCCCTCGCCGCCGGACTGGCCATCGGCCCCGAACGACATCACATCGACCTCGCCCTTGATGCCGGGGCTGAGGTACTGGTAGGGGCGGCCCCAGGGGTCGTTGGGCAGCTTCTCGAGGTAGGGGCGCCAGTTGCCGGGCGCGGGGCCCGAGGTGGGCTTGGCAATGAGCGCCTGCAGGCCCTGCTCGGCCGTGGGATAGCGCTGGTTGTCCAGCCGGTACAGCTTCAGGGCCTGCACGATGTTGGTGATGTCGGTGCGCGCCGCCGTGCTGCGGGCATCGTCGGCGCGGTCGAGCACGTTGGGCACGATCAGCGCGGCGAGCACGCCGATGATCACCAGCACCACCATCAGTTCGATCAGGGTGAAACCGGCCGCCAGGCGGCGGCGTGCGGTGCGGGCAAGGGAGAAAGCGTGTGAATTCACTGAGGGGCGACTCGGATAGGGCAGATGCGGTCAATCATAATCGTGCGATGGTGACAAACACATACGGCAGGTGGGGCGTGCGCCTGGGCACGATGGCCCTGTGGGCATTGGCGGGCGCCAGCGTGGTCTATTGGGGCCTGCGCCTCTCGGCCCGGCCGGCAGGCCCGGGCGTGGCGGCGGCAGCGCCCGCGCCCCTGGCCCCCGATGCCCAGGCCTTGGCGCGGCTGCTCGGGGCAGGGCCCGCCGCGCCGTCGGCGCCGGCAGTGCGCGAACCCAGCCGGTTCGCGCTGGTGGGCGTGCTCGCGGGCACGTCCAGCGGTGGCGGCGCGGCCTTGATCGCCGTGGACAACCAGCCGGCCAAGCCGTTTCGCGTCGGGGCCACGGTGGCCGAAGGGCTGGTGCTGCAGGCCCTGGGCCGCCGCCAGGCGCGGCTGGGGCCGTCGCACGACGGCGCGGCCACGGTCACGCTGGAAATTCCGGACAAGCGGTAGCGGTTCGGGGGCCGCACGCGGGGTGTGCAGCACAA
This sequence comes from Acidovorax sp. SUPP2539, assembly GCF_030158975.1. Classification (NCBI taxonomy): domain Bacteria; kingdom Pseudomonadati; phylum Pseudomonadota; class Betaproteobacteria; order Burkholderiales; family Comamonadaceae; genus Acidovorax; species Acidovorax sp. SUPP2539. Next base: position 107,983 of record NZ_BQXJ01000003.1, read on the forward strand.
AGAAAGACACCTGTTTCAGGTGGGGCGAAAGCCGCTGTCTCCGACGCGTTCAGTGCGTTGGCGCGTCCAGCGGCACCGTGGTCCATTCCCCATAGGCCGGTGCGGCCACCGGCCATTCGTCGGCCCGCGGCAGGCGCCCGGGCCGGGCCTGCAGCCACTGCACGCAGCGCGCTACTCCCGCATGGGTGATCCACAGCACATCGCCACCCCGGTCGTGGGACAACTGGCGTGCCTCCGCCAGCGCTGCCTCCACGCGCAGCAGCATCGCGGCCAGGCTGTCGCCGCCGCTGGCGCGGGGGGCGCCGAAATCCGACGTCCACGCATCGATGTCGGCCCGGGCAATGGCGTCCCAGGCGCGGCCTTCCCAGGTGCCGAAATCCATCTCGGCGAGGCGGGCGTCGGGCTCGCTGGCCGAATCGGCCTTCAGCGCCATCAGGGCCTGCACAAGCTGCTCACATCTTTGTAGCGGCGAGTGGCGCATGTCCGCGAGCGTGCCGGGCAGCGCGCGGGCCAGCCGGCGGGCGGCATCGGCCGTCGCGGCAGGGTCGGCGGGTACGTCGAGCGCGCCGTAGCACACGCCCGGCGCCACGAGCGGCAGCGCATGCCGCACCAGCCACAGGCGCCGCTGCGTCACCGCAGGCCAGGCCCCAGCGCGATGGCGGTGGCCAGGTAGATGGCGATTTCGCCGATCTGCTGCGTGGCCCCCAGGCAGTCGCCCGTGAAGCCGCCCAGCCGCCGCGCGAACCAGCGGCGCATGCACAGCGCTGCCAGGGCGCTGGCCGCGAGGGACGCTATCCAGACAGCAATGCCCAGCGCATAGCCCATCAGCGCCAGAGGCCCGATCGACCACAAGAATGCGGTGGCCAGCGCGCGCCCGCTGATCTGGTCCGCCAGCGGCTTGCTCTTGGAGGTGGCCGTGTCGCCCACATGGGCCAGGGTGCGCACCAGCACCAGGGGCCAAAAGCGCGACAGCACATGGGCTGCGGCCAGCGCCGGCAGCACCACGCCCAGGCCACCGGCGCCCAAGAGCGCCAGCAAGGCCAGCTTGGCGGTCAGCGCCAGCACCAGCGCCATGGCCCCGAAGGCGCCGATGCGCGAGTCCTTCATGATCTCCAGCGCCCGCTCGCGCTGCAGGCTGCCGCCCAGGCCATCGGCCACGTCGGCTAGGCCGTCTTCGTGGAACCCCCCCGTGACCAGCACGGTGGCCACGGTGCTGAACACCGCGCACACCCAGGGCGCGGCGGGCTGGGGTCCCAGCGCCCACGCGAGCGCGGCGTGCACCGCCACAGCGACCGCCGCCACCAGCCAGCCCACGCCCGGCAGGTGTCCGGCGCTCGCGCGCAGCAGGGCAGGGCTGTAGCCTACCCAGGCCGCGGTCCGGCCGGTGACGGGAATCCGGGTGAAGAACTGCACGGCCAGCAGATAGTGGCGAAGCGCCTGCATGCTTTTTGCTATCAAATAAATAGCTATATGCCCTAGTGCTAATTGTGCTGGAGGCCTTTTTGGCGCCAAGCCTTCGGGCTAGGCGCGCCCGGCCTGCAGGAACAGCTGGTAGGCCGGGTTCAGCGTTTCTTCCACATAGGGATAGCCCAGTGTGGCCAGGAAAGCGTCGAACGCCGCCGCATCGCCCGGCGGCACCTGCATGCCCACCAGAATGCGCCCGTAGTCGGCGCCCTGGTTGCGGTAGTGGAACAGGCTGATGTTCCAGCTCGGCTGCATCAGGCTCAGGAACTTGAACAGCGCCCCCGGCCGCTCGGGGAAGACGAAGCGCAGCAGCCGCTCTTCCTGCGCGAGCGCCGAGCGGCCGCCCACCAGGTGGCGCAGGTGCTCCTTGGCCAGTTCGTCGTGCGTGAGGTCGAGCGCCTCGAATCCGTGGCGCTGGAAGTTGCGGGCGATCTTTTCCGACTCGCCCTTGCCGTGCGTGGTCAGGCCCACGAACACGTGGGCGCGCGCGGCGTCGCTGATGCGGTAGTTGAACTCGGTCACGTTGCGCGGGCCGCCGGGCAGTTCCCCCACCACCTCGCAGAACCGCTTGAAGCTGCCGCGCTCCTCGGGAATGGTGACCGCCAGCAGGGCTTCGCGTTCCTCGCCCACCTCGGCGCGCTCTGCCACGAAGCGCAGGCGGTCGAAATTCATGTTGGCGCCGCACAGGATGGCCGCGTAGGTCTCGCCCCGCGTCTTGTGCGTATCGACATATTGCTTGATGGCGGCCACGGCCAGGGCGCCGGCCGGCTCCACGATGCTGCGCGTGTCCACGAAGATGTCCTTGATCGCGGCGCACACGGCGTCGGTGTCCACGGTCATGAACTCGTCCACCAGGCCCTGGGCCACGCGGAAGGTCTCCTCGCCCACCAGCTTGACGGCCGTGCCGTCGGAGAACAGGCCCACGTCGGCCAGCGTAACGCGGCTGCCGGACGCCACGGACTGCGCCATGGCGTCGGAATCGTTCATCTGCACGCCGATCACGCGGATCTCGGGGCGCACCGCCTTGATGTAGTTGGCCACGCCGCTCACCAGCCCGCCGCCGCCGATGGCGACGAACACCGCATCGAGCCGGTTGCTGCCCAGGCTCTGCAGCTGGCGCAGGATTTCCATGGCGATCGTGCCCTGGCCGGCGATCACGTCGGGATCGTCGAAGGGGTGCACGAAGGTCAGGCCCTGGGCTGCCTGCAACTGGGCCGCGTGCTCGTAGGCGTCGGAATAGCTGTCGCCGTGCAGCACGACCTCGCCGCCCAGCGTCCGGACGGCATCCACCTTGAGCTGGGGCGTGGTCGTCGGCATGACGACGACGGCGCGGGTCCCCAGCTTGTGCGCGCTCATCGCCACGCCCTGCGCGTGGTTGCCAGCCGAGGCGCAGATCACGCCCTTTTGCAACTGCTCGGGCGACAGGTGCGCCATCTTGTTATAGGCGCCCCGTAGCTTGAAGCTGAACACCGGCTGCTGGTCCTCGCGCTTGAGCAGCACTTGGTTGTGGAGCCGGCGGCTCAGCGCCTTGGCGGGCTCCAGGGCCGATTCGACCGCCACGTCGTAGACGCGGGCCGTGAGGATCTTCTTTAGGTAGTCCAGGGGCGTGAGGTGCTGGGTCATGTCGTGCGGATCGTTGCCGCGCCGGTCGCGGGCAGGGCCGCCATCATAGGCGGTGGCCCGACGCTGCTGCCGTCGTGCGCTGGGCAAAAAAAACGGCCCCGGACTGTGAAGTCCGGGGCCGAATCCATCCTTTGAGGAGATGGAGGAGACAATGGGTGCGAACAAGCCGTTTGGGCTTGCTGTCCACCCTTTCGGGCAACGCATGGTGCGAAGTGTAGCCCAAACCATGCTGCGTTGCAGCAAAATTGACGGACCATCTGGGGATGGAAATGCCGTTTCGCTTTTTTTGATGGAGAAAAACAACATGGAATGCACAGTCACCTGGACGGGCGCCACGGGCACTCGGTCCGGTATGGGATTCATCGCCGAAACCGGCAGCGGCCATGTCCTGGCCATGGACGGCGCGCCCGATGCTGCCAACCCCGCCAACGGAGGGCAGAACCTGGCGCCGCGCCCCATGGAGACAGTCCTGGCCGGCACGGGGGGATGCACGGCCTACGACGTCGTGCTGATTCTCAAGCGCGGCCGGCACGACGTGCGCGGCTGCAGCGTCAAGCTCACCTCCGAACGCGCGCCGGTCGATCCCAAGGTGTTCACCCGCATCCACATGCAATTCACCGTGACGGGCAAGGCGCTGCCTGCGTCGGCGGTCGAGCGTGCGATCGCCATGAGCCACGAAAAATACTGTTCCGCCAGCATCATGCTGGGCAAGATGGCGGAGATCACCACGGGCTTCGACATCGTCGAGGGGTGATCGGCCTGGCGGCGCTTTGACGGCCGCCGCCGCTCCGGAGGGCCTTTGCTCAGATGCGGTGCGCCACCGTGGTCATGCATTTGGCGGCGGCTTTCATCAGCAGGCGCACCGGGGCAGGCAACTCCTGGCCACCTGCGGCCAGGGCACCGCTCGCGTGCCGCTCTTCATCGCTCTTCATGCGTGCCACGACCGAGCGGGACGCCAGGTCCTGTGCCGGCAAGCGCTCCAGATGGCTTTGCAGATGCTGCGCCACCTGCCGCTCGGTTTCCACAACGAACCCCAGGCTCACCCGGTCGCTGACCTGGGCCGCGGTCCATCCGATGGCGAACGCCCCGGCGAACCAGAGCGGATTGAGCAGGCTGGGCCGGTCGCCCAGGGCGTCGAGCCGCTCGCGGGTCCAGGCGAGGTGATCCGTTTCCTCCCGCGCCGCCTCCAGCAGGTGGGCGCGCAGGTGCGCATCCCGCGTCACGGCGGCCTGGCCGGTGTAGAGTGCCTGGGCACACACTTCGCCCACGTGGTTCACCCGCATGAGCGCGCCCGCCAGGCGTTTTTCCGCGGGCGAGAGATTGCCTTCAGAATGGGCGCGGGCCGGTGACGGCTCCCCGGCTCGGGGCTTGGCGAAGAGGGTGCGCAGTGCGGTATCGACCGCCGTCAGAAGTGGATCCATGGAAAAATCGGGTGGAGTTCGAAAGCGCTACAGAATTTTCGAATGGATACAAAAATGCGAGCATCCTTTGCCCGCTGGGCGCCGCGATAAGTCAGTTCCGTGACGCCCCAAGGGTTGTTGCAACACAGCAACGATTTGGGCCTTTCGGTGCAATTGTGAGGGAATTCCTTTGCGAAACGGACGTGGCTCTGTTGCAATAAGGACAACTTCCCCACCAGGAGGTTGGCCCGGGGATCCGGCGGACTGCGCTTGTGCATCTCAGCCCCCCGAACCGGCGCCCTCGTTTAACCTTGGAGTAACTCGCAATGAAAAAATCCCTGATTGCCCTGGCTGTGCTGGCTGCTTCCGGCGCTGCAATGGCTCAATCTTCCGTCACGATGTTCGGTATCGTTGATGCAGGCGTTGGCCGCATCTCCGCCGACAATTCCGTGACCGGCGTGTACAACAGCGGCAATGCAACCAGCCGTCTGGGTTTCCGCGGCGTTGAAGACCTCGGTGGCGGTCTGAAGGCTGGTTTCTGGCTCGAAGGCGCTATCCAGAACGACACCGGCACCGGTGCTGGCGGCGGCGCTACGGGTCCTGGCTTCGAATTCAAGCGCCGTTCCACGGTGAGCCTGATGGGCAACTTCGGTGAAGTTCGTCTGGGTCGTGAACTGACGGCTGGCTACGACAAGCCCAGCTCGTACGATCCGTTCGGCCAAGTCGGCGTGGGTAACTTCCTGGGCTTCGGCATCGGCGGTCAACCTTTCCGTATCGGCAACGGCGTGAGCTACCGCACCCCTGGCAACCTGGGTGGCTTCTTCGGTACCGTGCACTACGCTTTCGGCGAAACGCCTTCCAACGCTGCCTACGACAAGGCTGGCAACTACCTCGGCCTGGCCGGCGGCTACGAAAACGGTCCTCTGAGCGTGACCCTGGCAGCTGACAAGCTGCGCGGCGCTACGGCTCCCCAAGACGTGACCACGTACTCCATCGCTGGTTCGTACGACCTGGGCGTCGTGAAGCCAATCTTCATCTGGCACCAAGAAAAGAACAACGCTGCTGTGCAAACGAAGTACAGCACGTACCTGATCGGCCTGACCGCTCCTGTCGGTCCTGGCACGGTGAAGGCTTCGTTCGCGAACCTGGACCTGAAGAACAGCAGCGCCGACTCCCGCGTGCTGGCTCTGGGCTACGTGTATGACCTGTCCAAGCGCACCGCTGTGTACGGCACGATCGCTCACATGCAAAACAAGGGCGGCGCAACGCGCGTTCTGGCCAGCAACGGCCTGACCGGCGCTACCGCTCTGCCTGGCGAGAACGTCAACGGCTACCAAGTTGGTATCCGTCACTCCTTCTAATAGGGCGCTGACGCAAGTCAGCGGTTCTTGAGAAGAAAAAAGCCGCCGACCTTCGGGTCGGCGGCTTTTTGCATTGGTGTCCCCTGTGTCGCGTATGTAACAAAAAACTAGGGAAAACGCCTGTGGGTATGCTGCCATACGGTCTGTTCTGCAAAAACCGGGATTTCTAAAATGAATTTCCCTTATTCCAAGCAGAAAGAGACAACACATGCGTACTTCGTTTGTGACAAAAACCATCGCTGCCGCGGCGCTGGGTGTGGCCTCGCCATTGCTTTTCGCTCAGGCCAATACCAGTAGCGTGCAGCTGTACGGTATTGTGGATATGGCATATCGCCACACGAACAACGAAGGCCCGGCCGGCAGTCCCGGGGGCTCGCTGAACCAGATGGTGGGCGGCGGCATGTCTCAAAGTCGTTGGGGCATCAATGTGACCGAGGACCTGGGCGGTGGCCTGAAGGCTTTGGTCAATCTGGAAAACCGATTCGGGGCAGACACGGGAACCCCGGCGACGCCCTATTTCCAGCAGTCCTGGGTGGGCGTGCAGGGAGGCTTCGGACGGCTGACCATGGGCCGCCAGTACAACATCCTGTTCGACCTGGTCACGAGCACCTACGCCTCCTATCCCTATTCCCCCTACATGGACGTGTACAAGCCGGAAATCGGCTTCGCACTGGGCGCGCGGGCCGACAACATGCTCAAGTACATGGCCGAGGTCGGTCCATGGCGGGGCGCATTGCAGTATTCGTTCGATGAGAAGAGCCCCACCGGCGGCAAGACGGCCGGGGGCTATCTGCGCTATGCATCGGGCGGCTTGGCCGCTGGCCTGGGTTACCAGAACTACGAGTTCGCCTCGGGCAAAAAAGTTGATGCCTGGACGGTCGGTGGTTCCTACCGCATGGGCGATTGGTACTTCAATGCGGGCTACGGGCAGAACAAGGTGGATGACGGTCTCACGGCGGTCGACCGGGCCGTGCTGGGCGCCATGTGGCAGGGCACGATCAACGGCGGCTTCGGCGGGCCGGCCTTCCTGGCTGCCAACAAGCGCACCATCTACAAAGTCGGTGCGGGTTATCAGATCACGCCCCAGTTGAACATCGGCGCGCACTACTTCCGTGCCGACCAGAAGGGCAACACGGCGGCGGCCAAGGGCAAGGCGGACTTCTTCACGATGGCCTTCGACTACGCGTTCTCCAAGCGCACCGACGCGTACCTCGAACTCGACCACACCAAGCTCAAGGGTGACCAGATCAGCCTGAGCAACGCGGCGGGCCAGGTCAATGGCGCCAAGAGCCGCACGGGCTACACGATCGGCCTGCGTCACCGCTTCTGACGTGCCCTGGCTGCGCCCCGGGGCGCAGCCGATCATCGATGCGAACGTCAGCCTCTTCGAAAGGGGCTGTCTGCACTGAGTGCTCACGAAGGGCCGGGTGGTCCGCCAGCGCCGATCTGCGCATGGCGGGGACTGGCACCTTCCTTGCATGGGTTTCCCGCTCATGCCAGATCCTGGGCCGGCCAGACCCCGGCTTCCAGCGACCTTCCGCATTCCTCAAAAAGGAATGCGGCATGTTCCACGCTTTATCCAAGAGGGTTCCATGAAGCTCATCACTGCCATTGTTTCGGGCGCTGCCGCCTGTGCGATCCTCGCATCGCCCCTGGCCCACTCCAAGACGTTCAAATGGGCCAGCCAAGGCGAAATCTCCACCTGGGACATCCACTCGCAGAACAATGCCCTGCAGAACGGGCTGCACGCGAACGTGTACGAAACGCTGACGTACTACAACAGCCGCACCTTCGAGATCGAACCCGTGCTGGCGACTGCGTGGCGCGAGGTGAGCCCCACGCAGGTGCGCTTCACGCTGCGGCAGGGCGTCAAGTTCCATGACGGCTCGGCGTTCACGGCCGACGATGCGGTGTATTCGCTCTCCCGGGCCATGGCCAAGACCTCCAACTACACGCCGTTCGTACAAGGTTTCGACCGGATCGTGAAGGTCGATGCCCAGACGTTCGACATCTTCCTCAAGTCGCCCAATCCCGTGCTGCTGCGCCAGTTGACCGAGCTGCGCATCATGAGCAAGGCCTGGGCCGAAAAGAACAAGTCCGTGGAACCCAAGGACATCAAGGGCACCGACGAGAACTTCGCGCACCGCAATGCCATGGGCACGGGGCCGTACACCCTCGAGTCCTGGCAGCCGGACGTGCGCATGGTGTTCAAGCGCAACCCGAACTGGTGGGGCACGATGGAAGGCAACGTGACGGAGATCGTCTACACGCCCATCAAATCCGCCTCCACGCGCGTGGCTGCCTTGCTCTCCGGCGAGGTGGACATGGTGCTCGATCCCTCGCCGCAGGACCTGGCACGGCTGCGCTCCGGCGCCGACCTGAAGGTGGTCGATGGCGTGGAGAACCGCACCATCTTTCTCGGCATGGACCAGTTCCGCGATGAGTTGGTGGGCTCCAGCGTGAAGGGCAAGAACCCGTTCAAGGACGTGCGCGTGCGCCGCGCGCTCTACCAGGCCGTGGATGTGAACACGCTCACCCGCAGCATCATGCGCGGCCTGGGCAAACCGACCGGCACGCTGGTGGCGCCCCAGGTCGCGGGCTGGACCGAAGCGGTAGGCAAGCGCATGCCCTATGACGTCGAGGCCGCGAAGAAGCTCATGGCGGACGCCGGCTACGCCGATGGCTTCGAGGTGGACTTCGCTTGCCCCAACAACCGCTACATCAACGACGAGGCCATCTGCCAGGCCGTGACGGCGATGTGGGCGCGCATCGGCGTGAAAGCCAAGCTGCGCACGCTGCCGCAGGTGACGTACTTTCCGATGATCCAGCGCAGCGAAGCCAGCATCTACATGCTCGGCTGGGGCGTGCCGACGTTCGACGCGCTCTACAGCCTGCAGTCGCTGGTGCGCACCGTCGGCACGGGCGGCGACGGCAACTACAACGTGGGCCGCTACAGCAACGAGCGCATGGACTACCTCGTGGACCGCATCAAGGCGGAGACGGATGCACCGGTGCGCTCGCGCATGCTGACCGAGGCGCTGCAGCTGTCCAACGACACGGTTTCGCACATTCCGCTGTACGACCAGGTCATTCCCTGGGCGATGAAAAAGACGGTGGACGTGGTCCACCGTGCCGACAACCGCGTGGACATGCGCACGGTCAAGATCAATTGATGCACGCGATCCTGCCCAGGCCGACAACCCGGCCTGGACCTTGCCCAACTGCCGGCCGGGGGGTATTCGTGGCGATGGCCCATCCCCCTGCTAGCATGCCCGATTCACTCACGGTTCACTGATGCTTGCCTTTATTCTGCGACGCCTGATTCAGGCCGTCATCGTGATGATCGCGGTGGCCTTCATCTCCTTCATGCTGTTCCAGTACGTCGGAGATCCCGTCACCTTCCTGCTCGGCCAGGACGCCACGCCCGAGCAGATCCGTGAGCTGCGCGCGGCGCTCGGCCTGGACAAGCCTTTCATCGTGCAGTTCTGGCACTTTCTGGTGAACGCCGCGCAGGGCGAGTTCGGTCTCAGCCTGCGCCAGGGCGCGAAGGTGTCGCGGCTGATCGCCGAGCGCTTTCCCGCCACGCTGGAGCTGGCGCTCGTGGCCGCCGTGCTCGCGCTGCTGATCGGCGTGCCGATGGGCGTGTACGCCGCCTTGCGGCGCGGCAGCTTCGCGAGCCAGCTGTTCATGACGCTGTCCCTGCTCGGCGTGTCGCTGCCCACCTTCCTGATCGGCATCCTGCTGATCCTCGTGTTCGCCGTGCACCTGGGCTGGTTCCCGAGCTTCGGGCGGGGCCCCGTCACGCAATTGGGCTGGTGGAGCACCGGCCTGCTGACCCCCAAGGGCTGGCACCACATCACGCTGCCGGCGATCACGCTGGCGATCTTCCAGCTCACGCTGATCATGCGGCTCGTGCGCGCCGAGATGCTGGAGGTGCTGCGCACCGACTACATCAAGTTCGCCCGCGCGCGCGGCCTGTCCGACCGGGCGATCCACTTCGGCCATGCCCTCAAGAACACGCTGGTGCCGGTGATGACCATCACCGGCCTGCAGCTGGGCGGCCTCATCGCCTTCGCCATCATCACCGAGACGGTGTTCCAGTGGCCGGGCATGGGCCTGCTGTTCATCCAGGCGGTCACCTTCGCGGACATTCCGGTGATGGCGGCCTACCTGTGCCTGATCGCGCTGATCTTCGTGGTGATCAACCTCGTGGTCGATCTGCTGTATTTCGCCGTCGATCCGCGCCTGCGCGTGGGCAAGGCCGGAGGGCACTGAGACATGGCGCAGGCGCTTCGCTTCAAGGCCGGGGGCCGGGCCTTCGCGCACATCGCGCAGTACCACCCCGAACTCACTGCGTTCCGGCGGGACCTGCACGCCCACCCCGAACTCGGCTTCGAGGAGGTGTACACCGGGGCCCGCGTGAAAGAGGCCCTCAAGGTCTGCGGCGTGGACGAGATCCACGACGGCATCGGGCGCACGGGTATCGTCGCCGTCATCCGGGGGCAGGGCCGCGGCAGCCGCAGCATGATCGGCCTGCGTGCCGACATGGACGCGCTGCCGATGACCGAGCAGAACGATTTCGCATGGAAGTCCTGCAAGTCCGGCCTCATGCACGGGTGCGGGCACGACGGGCACACCGCCATGCTGATCGGCGCGGCGCGCTACCTGGCCGCCACGCGCCAGTTCGACGGCACCGCCGTGCTGATCTTCCAGCCCGGCGAAGAAGGCTTCGCCGGCGCGCGGGTGATGGTGGAGGACGGCCTGTTCGAACGCTTTCCCGTGCAGTCGGTGTACGCCATGCACAACTGGCCCGCCATGAAGCCCGGCACCATCGGCCTGAACTCGGGCGCCATGATGGCCGCGGCCGACCGCGTGACGATCGAGATCACCGGCCGGGGCGGCCACGGCGCCCATGCCTACCAGACGGTGGACGTGGTGCTGGTGGCGGCGCACATCATCACTGCGGTGCAGGGCATCGTCTCGCGCAACGTGCGCCCCATCGACAGCGCCGTGATCAGCCTGTGCGCGATCCAGGCGGGCGACCTGGGCGCCTTCAGCGTGCTGCCCGGCACGGCCACGCTGGTGGGCACGGTGCGCAGTTTCGATCCGGTGGTGCAGGACATGGTGGAGCGGCGCATCCAGGAGCTGTGCAGCGCCATTGCGCTCGGCTTCGGCGCCACCGCCACGGTGCGCTACGAACGCATCTATCCGGCCACCATCAACACCGAAAGCCATGCGCAGTTCGCGGGCGACGTGGCCGAATCGCTGGTGGGCGGCGAGAACGTGGTGCGCGACATGGACCCCAGCATGGGCGCGGAAGACTTCTCCTTCATGCTGCAGAACAAGCCCGGCGCCTACCTGCGCATCGGCCAGGGCACGGGCCCCGGCAACAGCGCGCTGCACAACAACCGCTACGACTTCAACGACGACATCCTGCCGCTGGGCGCCGCGCTGCATGCCAGCCTGGTCGAGCAGGCTATGCCGCTGGCGAGCGCCTGACGCCCGCATCGGCCCGTGTGCGCACATCCCCCTTTTCTTCCTCAGGAGTCCCCATGAAATTCCAGACAAAAACGGCGTTGGCCCTGGCGATGGTCGCCATGGTGTCCGTCGCAGGGGCGCAGACCATCCGCGTGGCGAACCAGGGCGATGCCCTGTCGATGGACCCGCACTCGCTCAACGAATCGCTGCAGCTGAGCGTGACCGGCAACGTCTACGAGCCGCTCGTGGGCCGCAACAAGGACCTGAGCCTGGCGCCCGCGCTGGCCACCAGCTGGAAGATGACCTCGCCCACGGTCTGGCGCTTCGAACTGCGGCGCGGCGTGCAGTTCCACGACGGCACCCCGTTCACGGCGGACGACGTGCTGTTCTCGCTGGGCCGCACGCAGGTCGAGGGCTCGGACATGAAGAGCTACACGAACGATTTCAAGGAAGTGCGCAAGATCGACGACTACACGGTCGAGATCGAGACCCGCTCGCCCTATCCCATCCTGCCGGACGTGCTCACGCTCGTGTACATGATGAGCAAGAAGTGGTGCGAGACCAACCAGGCCACGACGCCGGTGGACCGCCGCAAGGGCATCGAGAACGCCGCGTCGTTCCGCGCCAACGGCACCGGGCCGTTCCGCGTGCGCGAGCGCCAGCCCAACGTGCGCACGGTGTTCACGCGCAACGGCAGCTACTGGGGCGCCATCGAGAGCAATGCCAGCGAGATCATCTACACGCCGATCGGCAACGACGCCACCCGCGTGGCGGCCCTGCTGTCGGGCGAGGTGGACGTGATGGAGCCCGTGCCGGTGCAGGACATCGAGCGCGTCAACACCAGCCCCAACACCCGCGCCGTGACGGGCCCCGAGTTGCGCACCATCTTCCTGGGCATGGACCAAAAGCGCGACGAGTTGCTGTATTCCAGCGTGAAGGGCAAGAACCCCTTCAAGGACAAGCGGGTGCGGCAGGCGTTCTACCAGGCCATCGACATCGAGGGCATCCGCAAGACCGTCATGCGCGGCGCGGCCAACCCGTCCGCCCAGCTGGTCGGCCCCGGCATCAACGGCTTCCAGGCCGACATGAAGCGGCTGCCCTACGACGTGGATGCGGCCAAGAAGCTCATGGCCGAGGCGGGCTACGCCAACGGCTTCGAGCTGACGATGAACTGCCCCAACGACCGCTATGTGAACGATGGCCGCGTGTGCCAGGCGGTGGCGGCCAATCTTGCGCGCATCAACGTCAAGATCAATCTGCAGGCCGAGACCAAGGGCACCTATTTCCCGAAGGTGCTGCGCCGCGACACGAGCTTTTACATGCTGGGCTGGTCGCCCGCGACCTACGATGCGCACAACGCGCTGAATGCCCTCATGACGTGCGTGGACGACAAGGGCGCCGGCCAGTTCAACCTGGGCGCGTACTGCAACCCCAAGGTCGACGAGCTCACCCGGCGGATCCAGGCGGAAACCGACAAGACCCAGCGCAACGCCATGATCCGCGAGGCGTTCGCGATCCACGCCGCCGACATCGGCCACGTGCCGCTGCACCAGCAGGCGCTGGCCTGGGGCGTGAGCAAGAAGGTCAAGCTGGTGCAGATGGCCGACAACTTCATGCCCTTCAAATGGATGAGCATCGTCAAATGAGTGCCGCAGCGGCGTAGCCAACCAAGCAGGGTGCGCCGGCAAGGTGCCCGACCGAGGCGGTGGCCAGCCGGCGCCGCCGCAGTGAGTTTCCTGGGGTTTCCAAACACGATGAAAAAAACGCTCTTCCGATGGTTCGACAGCGATGTCGGCCACAGCTTTCGCACCTCGCCCGTGGCCATCGGCGCGGCGGTGATCGCGCTCATCTGCGTGTTCTGCTCGTTCTTCGCGGGCTGGGTCGCGCCGCACAACCCGTTCGATCTGACCACGCTCGAGCTGGGCGATGCGCGGCTGCCGCCGGCCTGGAGCGCCGAGGGCTCCACCAAGTACCTGCTGGGCACCGACGACCAGGGCCGCGACATCCTGTCCGCGGTGATCTACGGCGCGCGCATCTCGCTCATCGTGGGCTTCGCCTCGGTGGTGCTGTCGGTGGTGGTGGGCGTGGCGCTCGGGCTGCTGGCGGGTTTTCGCGGCGGCTGGGTGGATGCGGTGCTCATGCGCCTGTGCGACGTGATGCTGTCGTTCCCGGCCATCCTGGTGGCGCTGCTGATCGCCGGCGTGGGCCGCGCGGTGTTTCCCAATGCCCACGAGTCGCTGGCGTTCGGGGTGCTGATCATCTCGATCTCGCTGACCGGCTGGGTGCAATACGCGCGCACCGTGCGCGGCTCCACGCTGGTGGAGCGCAACAAGGAATACGTCCAGGCCGCGCGCGTGACGGGTGTCAACTCGCTGCGCATCATGCGCAAGCACGTGCTGCCCAACGTGATGGGCCCGGTGATGGTGCTGGCCACCATTCAGGTGGCGACGGCCATCATCACCGAGGCGACCCTGTCGTTCCTGGGCGTGGGCGCGCCGCCCACCTCGCCCTCGCTGGGCACGCTGATCCGTATCGGCAACGACTACCTGTTCTCGGGCGAGTGGTGGATCACGGTGTTTCCGGGCGCCATGCTGGTGTTGATTGCCCTGTCGGTGAACCTGCTGGGTGACTGGCTGCGCGATGCGCTGAATCCCCGTCTCCGCTGAAAGCACCCCCCATGAGCCTTCTCGAAGTCAAGAACCTCGTCGTCGAATTCCCGAGCCGCCGCGGCACCCTGCGCGCGCTGGACGACATCTCCTTTTCCATCGCGCCCGGTGAAATCCTGGGGGTGGTGGGCGAGTCGGGAGCCGGCAAGTCGCTCACGGGCGCGGCCATCATCGGCCTGCTGGAGCCGCCGGGGCGGGTGGCCTCCGGCCAGATCGTGCTGGAGGGCCAGCGCATCGACAACCTGTCGTCGCGCGAGATGCGGCACATCCGCGGCCGGCGCATCGGCGCGATCTTCCAGGACCCGCTGACCTCGCTGAACCCGCTGTACACGGTGGGCCAGCAGCTCGTCGAGACCATCCAGGCCCACCTGCCGGTGAACGCTGCCGAGGCGCGCCGCCGCGCCATCGACCTGCTCAAGGACACGGGCATCCCGGCCGCTGAGCAGCGCGTGGACCATTACCCCCACCAGTTCTCGGGCGGCATGCGCCAGCGCGTGGTGATCGCCCTGGCGCTGGCGGCCGAGCCGCAGCTCATCGTGGCGGACGAGCCCACCACGGCGCTGGACGTGTCGATCCAGGCGCAGATCATCCAGCTGCTCAAGAACATCTGCAAATCGCGCGGCGCGGCCGTGATGCTCATCACCCACGACATGGGCGTGATCGCCGAGACCTGCGACCGGGTGGCGGTGCTGTATGCCGGCCGCGTGGCCGAGATCGGCCCCGTGCACGAGGTCATCAACCACCCGGCGCACCCCTACACGGCCGGCCTGATGGCGTCCATCCCCGACATGGAGCAGGAGCGCGAGCGCCTGAACCAGATCGACGGCGCCATGCCGCGCCTGAACGCCATTCCCCAGGGCTGTGCCTTCAATCCGCGCTGCCCCCACACCTTCGACCGCTGCAAGGTGGAGCGCCCCGAACTGCTCCAGGCCGGCGCCACGAAAGCCGCCTGCTGGCTGCACGACCTGCCCAAGAAAGCCGCCGCATGAGCGCCCACACTCCCATCCCTTCCGCCAGCGCCAGTGCCGCCGCGGGCGAGCCCCTGGTGCAGGCGCACGACCTGGCCAAGACGTTCGATGTGTCCGCCCCCTGGCTCAACCGCGTGCTGGAGCGCAAGCCGCGCACGCTGCTGCACGCCGTCGACGGCGTGAGCTTCGAGATCGAGCGCGGCAAGACGCTGGCGCTCGTGGGCGAATCCGGCTGCGGCAAGAGCACGGTGGCGCGGCTGCTGGTGGGCCTGTACGAGCCCACGCGCGGCGGTCTCACCTTCGACGGGCAGGACGCGCACGCGGCCTTCAAGGGCAAGGATGCCCAGGCCATGCGCCGCCGCATCCAGATGATCTTTCAGGACCCGTATGCCAGCCTCAACCCGCGCTGGCTGGTCGAGGACATCATCGGCGAGCCGCTGCGCGAGCACGGCCTCATCACCGACAAGGCCGAGCTGAAGGCCCGCGTGGGCGAGCTGCTGCAGTCGGTGGGCCTGTCGCCGCTGGACATGGTGAAGTACCCGCACCAGTTCTCGGGCGGCCAGCGCCAGCGCATCTCGATCGCGCGGGCGCTCGCCACCGAGCCGGAATTTCTCGTGTGCGACGAGCCCACGTCGGCGCTGGACGTGTCGGTGCAGGCGCAGGTGCTCAACATCATGAAGGACCTGCAGCGCGAGCGGCACCTGACCTACCTGTTCATCTCGCACAACCTCGCGGTGGTGCGCCATGTGAGCGACCAGGTGGGCGTGATGTACCTGGGGCGCCTGGTGGAGCTGGCCGACAAGCGCGAGCTGTTCGCCACGCCGCGCCACCCCTACACGCGCATGCTGCTGGACGCCATCCCCAAGATGCACGACACCGGCCGCTCGCGCACGCCGGTGCAGGGGGAGGTGCCCAACCCGCTCAACCCGCCGTCCGGCTGCGCGTTCAATCCGCGTTGCCCGCACGCCAACGACCGGTGCCGCACCGAGCGGCCGCAGTTGCTGAACCAGGGCGGCGCCCGCGTGGCCTGCCACGGCATCGAGGAAGGCCGCATTCCGCTGGTGGCGGTGCCCGTTCCCGCCGCGGTTTGATCGGAATCGGGCCGATGCCCTAGTGGATCATGTTCCTTTTGCTATATTTTTCATAGCAAAAGGGGTGGCTCGGGTGGATTCGGGTGAGCGGCGGTGGGCGCCACCGCCCATCCCCCTTCAGTTGAATTTGCCGTTCACACCGCCCACGCTGTAGCGTCCGGCGCCCAGCAGCACCACGCTCAACGCGCCGAACAGGTACAGGCCCTGCAGTTCCAGCGCCCAGCCGCCCTGCTTGTTGAGCGCGAACAGGTCGGCCATGTGCACCAGGCCGAACGCCACCAGCATGTTGACCACCACGATGGCGGCGCCAGCGCGAGTGGCCAGGCCGACGATCATCAGCACCGGCGCCAGGATCTCCCCGACGAACACGAGGTAGCCCAGGGCGCCCGGCAGGCCGGCCCGCTCCAGCAGGCCGCTGACGAAGCCCACCCCGTTCTGCAGCTTGAAGATGCCGTGCAGCAGCACCAGCACGCCGACGGCGACACGCAGGACGAGTTTGCCGGCATCGTCCGAGGGGGCGGCGTCGGTATGGCGGGATACGTTGTTCATGGTTTCTCTCCTCTCTGAGTCAAAAAACGCAGTATGCGGGCCCGTTCGGGAGGTGTCAGTGCGTTTTCTCACAATCGGCCGAAGGGCTGTCGCACCTGGACCACGCCGTGTACCCCAGACCGCACAGTGCAGCGCAGCACGCTGCGCTGTGGGCGCTGCCGCCGGTCAAACCGCTTTGTCCTCCGGTGCGTTCAGCCTGTCGCGCAGCGTGGCGAGGATTTCATCGGACAGCGCAGGCTGGGCGGCGGCGGTGGCTCTGGCCAGCACGAGCCCGCCCACCATGGTCGCCAGCATTTCCATGGCGCGCGCCCGGCCTTCGGCGCTGATGGGGCCGCCGTCGGGGGCGAGTTCTTCGATCACCCGGGCGAAGCGGTCGATGTTGCGCTCGATGCCGCGCGCGAACACCTCGGACAGGTCGCTGCCGGCCCGGGCCGCGTCCACCGCCAGCGCGGCGGCGGGACAGCCTTCGCCGGGCCTGTCACGGTGGGTGGCCGAGAGATAGCTGTTCACGCGCGCAGCCAGGCCGGTCGCGCCTTCCGCGCCGTCCAGCGGGGCGATCGACCAATCGAACGCACGGGCACAGGCTTCGCGCACCAGCGCGTCCTTGGAGGCGAAGTGTCGATACAGGCCGCCGTGGGTCAGTCCCGCGTCGCGGGTGATGTCGGCCACCCCCACGCCCGACAGGCCGCGCTCGCGGTAGAGCCGCGCGGCGGCGTCCAGGATGCCTTGCCTGTTTTCCGCCGACTGGGCCTTGGACACTTTCATCGCTGATTTTCCTTTTTGATTGCGACCGTACGCAAAAACGGATCGTGCATTTATGATGACGGCCGCAATCATAAAAGCGCGGGCAGCCGTGCATCAACCAGCGAGGCCAATGATGGTGAATCACAAGGTGACCCCGGGCGGGGTATTTTCGGGCGGGGCAGCCTGATGCGGCGCGTCGTCGTGACCGGCATGGGGTTGGTGTCTCCCCTGGGCTGTGGTGTGGAACTGGCTTGGGGCCGACTGCTGTCCGGTGCATCGGGCCTGCGGCGCCTGCCCGAAGCCACGGTGGAGGGGCTGGCGGCCAAAGTGGGCGGCGTGGTGCCCACCATCGAGGAAGACGGGCAGGGCGGCTGGAATCCGATGTCTGTGATCGGCACGAAAGACGCTCGCAAGATGGACCGCTTCATCCCCTTCGCCCTCGGCGCGGCGCAGCAGGCCCTGGCGCAGGCCGGCTGGGCGCCGGCGGATGCCCACGCGGCCCACCGCACGGCCACGGTGATCGCCTCCGGCATCGGCGGCTTCGGCGCCATTGCCGAGGCCGTGCGCACCACCGACACGCGGGGGCCGCAGCGCCTGTCGCCCTTCACCGTGCCGTCGTTCCTGATCAATCTGGCGGCAGGGCACGTGTCGATACGGCATGGCCTGAAAGGGCCCATCGGCGCGCCCGTGACGGCCTGCGCCGCCAGCATCCAGGCCATCGGCGATGGCGTGCGCATGATCCGCTGCGGCGAAGCCGACGTGGCCGTGTGCGGCGGCACCGAGGCCGCGATCGACCGCGTCAGCCTGGGCGGTTTCGCCGCGGCCAAGTCTTTGTCCACCGGCTTCGCGGACCACCCCGCCGCCGCATCGCGCCCGTTCGATGCGGCGCGCGACGGCTTCGTGATGGGGGAGGGCGCCGGCGTGCTGGTGCTGGAGGCGCTGGAGCATGCGCTGGCGCGCGGCGCCGTGCCGCTGGCCGAGGTGGTGGGCTACGGCACCTCCGCGGACGCGCACCACATCACCTCGGGCCCGGAAGACGGCGACGGTGCCCTGCGCAGCATGCAGGCGGCGCTGGCGCAGGCCGGGCTGCAGCCGGCGCAGGTGCAGCACCTCAATGCCCATGCCACATCCACCTACGTCGGCGACCGGGGCGAGCTGGCGGCGATCCGCCGCCTGTTCGGCGAAGGGGCCGCGGTGGCCATTGCCTCCACCAAGGGGGCGACCGGGCATCTTCTGGGAGCGGCAGGCGCGGTGGCATCGGTCTTCACGGTGATGGCGCTGCGCGATCAGGTCGTGCCCGGCACGCTGAATCTGGACCAGCCCGATGACCTCGCCCAAGGGCTGGACATCGTGGCGCACCGGGCGCGCCCGATGGCGCTGGAGCATGCGCTGGTCACCGGGTTCGGATTCGGCGGCGTGAACGCATCGCTGGTGTTCCGCCGATGGGTGTCCTGAAATGCTATAAAAATAATAGCTATATGCCCTAGTGTTTATTGCGCTGGAGGCCTGAAAGCCTCTGCCTCTTGGTGGGCGGACCGGATCAGGTGTACCGCTTGGCCCGCAGGTTGTCCTTCATCTGCTGCAGGCGGGGCTGCAGCGGCTCGCCGATGCGCAGGGCCACGCAGGTGGCGAGCACGTCGATCACCAGCAGGTGCAGCAGGCGCGACACCATCGGGCTGTAGCGGTCGTAGCCCTCGGGGTGGTCGGCCGCCAGGTGGATGTGGCAGGCCAGGGCCAGGGGCGATCCGCTCGCGGTGATGGCGATGGTTGTGGCGCCGTTCTTGCGCGCGATGTCGGCCGCGTCCATCAGGTCGCGCGTGCGGCCGGAGTTGGAGACGATCACCGCACAGTCGCCCGGGCCGAGCAGGGTGGCGCTCATGACCTGCATGTGGCCGTCGCTCGTGCTGATGCTGGTGATGCCCAGCCGGAAGAACTTGTGCTGCGCGTCCTGCGCGACGATGCCCGAATTGCCGGCGCCGTAGAACTCGATGCGCCGGCCGGTCTGCCAGGTGTCCGCGATGGCCTTGGCGGCGCGCTCGATGGCGCCCGTGCTGGCGGCGTTGCGGTATTGCAGGAAAGCGGCGGCGGCGTTGTCCACCACCTTCACCAGCACGTCGCCGGTCTTGTCGTCGGCGTCCACGCTGCGGTGGATGAAGGGCACCCCTTCGCTCACGCTGCCCGCCAGCTTGAGCTTGAAGTCGGCCAGGCCGTCGTAGCCCATGCTGCGGCAAAACCGCACCACGGTGGGCTTGCTCACGCTGGCGCGGGCGGCCAGTTCGCGCACCGGCAGCCGGGCGAAGGCCCGCGCGTCGTCCAGCACGAGCTGGGCCACGCGCTGCTCGGCCGGGGCCAGCGAGGGCAGGGATGCGGTGATTCGTTCAAGCATGGCGGGGGCCCTTCATCGCCGGACGGCACGCGTGCTGCGAGCCACCGACGCGGCCTTGACCATCGGATGGCCGCGGAGCAGGCCACGCCAGCAGACGCCGTGGAACTGGCTCTGCCAGGCCACGGGCGTCGTCCCCCTCTGGGGGAAGGCGCCGCAGGCGACACAGGGGGCGGCTCAAGTCTCTTCCATCCAGGTGTGGCCGTCGCGCGCCACCATGGCGCTGGCGGCGCTGGGTCCCCAGCTGCCGGCGGAGTAGGGCCGGGGGCCGTCGTCGGAGTCGCGCCAGGCCTGCATGATGGGCTCCACCCAGCGCCAGGCGGCTTCCTGCTCGTCGGCCCGCACGAAGAGGTTCAGGCGCCCGCCGATCACGTCCAGCAGCAGGCGTTCGTAGGCGCCCACGCGCTCGGTGCCGAAGCGCTGCTCGAAGTCGAGGTCCAGGTGCACCGGCGCGAGTGCCTGCGCCTCCGACACGCGGGTGCCGCGCTTTTCCTGGCCCGCCGCGAACAGGTGCAGGGCCACGCCGTCGCGCGGCTGCAGGTGGATCACCAGCCGGTTGGCCGCGCCCATCGGCGAGCGGTAGATGGGGTGGGGCGTGGGCCGGAAGTTGATGGCGATGTGCGCCTCGTGCGAGGCCAGCCGCTTGCCGGTGCGCACGTAGAAGGGCACGCCGGCCCAGCGCCAGTTGGCGATCTCGGTGCGCAGGGCCACGAAGGTCTCGGTGCGGCTGCCGGGCGCCACGCCGTCCTCGTCGGCGTAGCCCTTCACGCGCTCGCCGCTCAGGCTGCCGGCCGTGTACTGGCCGCGCACCACGTCGCGTGCCAGGGTGGCGGGCGTCCAGGGGACCAGCGAGCGCAGCACCTTGAGCTTTTCGTCACGGATGGCATCGGCATGGGCGTTGATGGGCGGCTCCATGCCGATCGCGCACAGCAGCTGCAGCGCGTGGTTCTGCACCATGTCGCGCAGGGCGCCCGTGCCGTCGTAGAACGCGCCGCGCTTTTCCACGCCCAGCTTCTCGGCCATGGTGATCTCGATGCTGGCGACGGTCTCGCGGCGCCACAGGGGCTCGAAGAGCGCATTGCCGAAGCGCAGCGCCAGCAGGTTCTGCACCGACGGCTTGCCCAGGTAGTGGTCGATGCGGAAGATCTGCCACTCGTTGAACACCGTGCGAACCGCCGCGTTGATGGCGCGGTTGGATTCGAGGTCGTGGCCCAGGGGTTTTTCCAGCACCACGCGCGTGTTCGGGGTGGCCAGCCCGGCGGCGCCGAGCTGCTCGCAGGCGGTGGTGAACAGGCCCGGGGCGGTGGCCAGATACATCACCACGGTGTCGGCCTGCCGCTCGCCCAGCCGCTCGGCCAGCCGGGCGTAGTCCTCGGGCTTGGACAGGTCCATGCGCTGGTATTGCAGCAAGGCCGCGAACTGCTGGAACTCCTCTGCGCTCGGGCGCTTGTCGTCCACCACGGCGGCGAAACGGCTGGCGATCAGTTCGCGGTAGGCGGCGTCGGTCAGGTCGTCCCGCGCCACGCCGATGATGCGGCCGCCTGCGGGCAGCGAGCCGTGGCGGAACGCCTGGAAAAGGGCCGGCAGCAGCTTGCGCCATGCCAGATCGCCCGTGCCGCCGAACAGAACCAGATCGAAACTCATCGTTGTCGCGTCCCCAGAAGATTGGTAATTAAGCTGCCGGGCATGTTACCGAGTTTCATGATGAGGCGGCGACTGACAGGAACCCGGGTTACCGCGCAATACACTCTGCGGTTGCCGTGCCGACGGGGCCCGCCCGAGCGCCCCCGCACGCCACCTCACGGGAGCATTGCATGAACCAACTCGACGCCCTCAAACAAGTCACCACCGTGGTGGCCGACACGGGCGACTTCCGCCAACTGAGCGCCTACCAGCCGCAGGATGCGACGACCAACCCCTCGCTGATCCTCAAGGCGGTGCAAAAGCCCGACTACGCCCCCCTGCTGCAAGAGGCCGTGACCCGCTGGAAGAACCATCCGGTGGAAGAAATCATGGACCGGCTGATCGTGCGGTTCGGCTGCGAAATCCTCTCCCTCATTCCCGGCCGCGTCTCCACCGAAGTGGATGCGCGCCTGTCGTTCGACACCATGGCCACCGTCACGCGGGGCGAACGCATCATCGAGCTGTACCAGGCCGAGGGCGTGGACACCGCCCGCGTGCTCATCAAGATCGCCGCCACCTGGGAGGGCATCGAAGCCGCCCGCATCCTGGAAGAGCGCGGCATCCACACCAACCTCACGCTGCTGTTCTCGCCCGTGCAGGCCGTGGCCTGCGGCCGCGCCAAGGTGCAATTGATCTCGCCCTTCGTCGGCCGCATCTACGACTGGTACAAAAAGCAGGCCGGCGCCCAGTGGGACGAGGCGGCCATGGCCGGCGCCAATGACCCTGGCGTGCAGTCGGTGCGCCAGATCTACCAGTACTACAAGCACTTCGGCATCGCCACCGAGGTCATGGGAGCGAGCTTTCGCAACGTGGGGCAGATCACCGCGCTGGCCGGCTGCGACCTGCTGACCATCGCCCCCGACCTGCTCGCGCAGCTGGCGGCCAGCGATGCGCCGCTGACCCGCGCGCTCGACCCCGAGGCCGCGCGCGCGCTGGACCTGCCGGCCGTCGAATACGACGAGCCCGCCTTCCGCTACGCGTTCAATGCCGACGCCATGGCGACCGAGAAGCTCGCCGAAGGCATCCGCGCCTTCGCGGCCGATGCGGCCAAGCTCGAACACATGATGCAGGCCGCCTGACCCATGACCATGCCCCAACGCATCCGCTGCGACCACACCACCGCCTGGGCGGCGCTGCAGGCCCGCTACGACGACAGCGGCCGCACCTTCGACGTGCGCCAGGCGCTCGCCACCGACCCGCTGCGCTTCGAGGACTTCAGCCAGGAGGCGCCGCACCTGTTCGCCGACCTGTCCAAGAACCGCATCGACCGGCCGACCGAGGCGCTGCTCATGCAGCTGGCGCGCGAGTGCGGCGTGGAGGCCTACCGCGACGCCATGTTCGCCGGCGAGGCGATCAACCACACCGAGCAGCGCGCGGTGATGCACTGGTTATTGCGAAATCCGGCCGATGCCCTAGAAAATCATGCCCCTGGCGCTACTGATTTCGTAGCAAACAGCCTGCGCGACGTGCACACCACGCTCGATGCGATGCTGGCGCTGGCCGAGCGCGTGCGTGCCGACACCGCCATCACCGACATCGTGAACATCGGCATCGGCGGGTCGGACCTCGGGCCTTCCATGGTGGTGAAGGCGCTGGACGACCTGCGCCAGAGCGACAAGCGCCTGCACTTCGTCTCCAACGTCGACGGGCAGGAGCTGGGCACGCTGCTGCACACGCTGCGGCCCGAGAGCACGCTGTTCCTCATCGCCTCCAAGACGTTCACCACCGCCGAGACCATGTCCAACGCCCATGCGGCGCGCGACTGGTTCCTGTCGCACGGCGGCAGTCCGCGGCAGGCCGGGCGCGTGTCGGTGTCGCGCCATTTCGTCGCGCTCACGACCAACGTCGAAGCCGCGGCGGAGTTCGGCATCGACACCACGCTCGGCTTCTGGGACTGGGTGGGTGGGCGCTATTCGCTGTGGTCGGCCATCGGCCTGCCGATCGCCATCGCCATCGGCGCGGCGCATTTCCGCGACCTGCTGGCCGGCGCCCACGCGATGGACGAGCACTTTCGCCACGCGCCGCTGGAGCGCAACCTGCCGGTGCGCCTCGGCCTGCTGGACGTGTGGTACCGCAACTTCCACCGGTTCGCCAGCCGCTGCGTCGCGCCCTACAGCCACGGCCTTCGCCGGCTGCCGGCCTACCTGCAGCAGCTGGAGATGGAGAGCAACGGCAAGGGCGTGGACTGGGAAGGCCGGCCGCTGGCGGTGCAGACCTCGCCCGTGGTGTGGGGCGAACCCGGCACCAACGGCCAGCACGCGTTCTTCCAGATGGTCCACCAGGGCCCCGACGTGATTCCGGTGGAGTTCATCGCGCTGCGCAAGGGCGCGCGCGACCTCCCGCACCACCACTCGCGCCTCGTGGCCAATGCCCTGGCGCAGGCCAAGGCGCTGATGCTGGGCCGGCCGCAGGAGTCCGGGCACCGGCACTTCACCGGCAACCGCCCCAGCACGTTCCTGGTGCTGGACCAGTTGGCACCCGCGTCGCTGGGCGCGCTCATCGCGCTCTACGAGCACCGCGTGTTCGTGAGCGGCGCGGTCTGGGGCATCAACAGCTTCGACCAGTGGGGGGTGGAACTGGGCAAGGTGCTGGCCCGGGACCTGGAGCCCCGCCTGTCCTCGGGCGACACCGACGGGCTGGACGCGTCGACCGCCGGCCTGCTGCGCCAGCTGCGGTGACCTGAACATCTGGCGCTCCGGGAGGGCGCGATGGGTGTCGAGGGGCGAGCGGGGTTGTAACGGCGGGCCGGCGGGCCTCAACGCCGCCGGACGGTTGCCGATAACAGAGGGGAGACCGCGTGTCTCCCTTTGTTATCCCATCACCGGACTGCCCATGATCCGCACTGCTTCCACCCAAACCCGTTTCACCCTCCTGATCTGCGGCTTCTTCCTGCTCCTGCTGCTGGGAACGTTCGCCGTCATCCAACTGTCCGTCACGCCGGACCTGTCCACGCTGGAAGGCAAGGTCGTCTCCGCCAACGTGGAGCAGATCTCGGTGCGCATCAGCGAGCAGCTTCGCCAGGTCGAGGCCCAGTCCCGCAGCATCACCCAGACCGTGGCCTTGCTGGCCAGCGACCAGATCGACGTGCTGCAGCCCGGCCTGGTCGACCAGTACGGCGACCCCAACGTGTTCGGCGGCGGCATCTGGCCCCTGCCCAACAAGCGGGAGCCGGGCCGCGACAAGTTCAGCACCTTCTTTGCGCGCGATGCCAGCAACAAGCTGGTGGTCAACACCCATTGGAATTCGGCGGAGTCGCTCAAATACTGGGAGCAGCCCTGGTATGAGAACGGCAAGACGGCAGCCAAAGGCACCTGCAAGTGGGCCAAGGCCTATCAAGATGCCGCCAGTCCGCAACCGCGCACCAATTGCGCCATGCCCATCTACAAGGGCGATGAGTTGTATGGCGTGTCCACCATCGACGTGACGCTGGGCTTTTTCAACCGCCTGGTGGCCGACATGGAGAGCAAGGTCCAGGGCCAGATCCTGATCGTGGAGGGCGACGGCAAGATCGTCAGCAACAGCACGAAGATCCAGGGCAACATCGTTTTGAAAAATGTCTCGGACATCGCATCGAGCTCGCCCATGGCGGCAGAAATTCAGCGGATGCTGCCCACCCTGCAGGGCGGGGCCTCGGCCCAGGGGGCGTACCAGGATGGGCAGGGCTCGCAGGTGCTGTTCCTCCAGCCCATTCCCGGCAGCCCATGGTTCATCGCCACGGCCATTCCGGCATCGCTCCTGGCGGTCAACAGCCACCGCATCCTGACCAAGCTGGCCGCCGTGCAGGTGCCCATGGCCCTGGTGCTGCTGGGCCTGATGGTGATGGGCGTTCGCCTGTTCATGAAGCGCCTGGCCGTCCTCAAGGGCAACATCGACGCGCTCTCGGCCGGCGAGGCCGACCTGACGCGCCGCCTGCCCGAAACCGGCGGGGCGGAGTTCGGCGCGGTCGCTGCGAGCTTCAATGCCTTCATCGCCCGCCTGCAGGGCGTGGTGAGCCAGGTGGTCACGGGCGCATCGTCGATCGCCTCGGCCTCCGGTGAAATCTCCAGCGGCAACCACGACCTTTCCGTGCGCACGGAGGAGCAGGCCGCGTTCCTGCAGGAAACGGCGGGCTCCATGGAGCAGATCACCAGCACCGTCAAGCGCAACGCCGACAGCGCCAACCAGGCCAACCGCCTGGCCACCGATGCGTTCCAGGTGGCGTCCCGGGGCGGGCAGGTCATCGGCAACGTGGTCGAGACCATGGATTCGATCAGCACGTCTTCCAAGAAGGTGGTGGACATCATCGGGGTGATCGACGGCATCGCGTTCCAGACCAACATCCTGGCGCTGAACGCCGCGGTCGAGGCGGCCCGCGCGGGCGAGCAGGGCCGCGGGTTCGCGGTGGTGGCCAGCGAGGTGCGCAGCCTGGCCCAGCGTTCGGCCGAAGCGGCCAAGGACATCAAGAACCTGATCGCGGACTCGGTCACCAAGGTGGAGTCCGGCAGCGCCCTGGTGGTGCAGGCCGGCACGACGATGAGCGAGATCATCGCCACCAACACCAGCGTGGCCTCGATCATGGGCGAGATCATGGCCGCCAGCGTGGAGCAGAGCCGGGACATCGAGCGGGTGAACCAGGCCATCGCCCAGCTCGACACCACGACGCAGCAGAACGCGGCGCTGGTGGAGGAAGTGTCCGCCGCGGCGCGCTCCATGCAGGAGCAGACCGACCTGTTGCGGCAGGTGGTGGGGGCCTTCAAGGTGTGACGGGAGGGCTTCGCTGCCGGCGCTGGCATCGCCAGCGCATCCAGACAGTCCCCGCCGGTCTCGCGACCCGCGGGGATTTTTCTTGGGGTCGACCGAGGCAGGAGGGGCTGCCGCCGGTTTGGCCGCGTCCCGGGAATGCAGCGTCGGCATGTCGCCTGATTGCAACAAATTGCTTACAGATCGGTCATCGATTTCTAGAATAGGAATCGTTATCAATACTATTTATGTTTGCCATGAAATTCATTGATCTACGGGGCACGGCCTGCGTGGCCGCCGCCCTGGGGCTGGCGCCTTGGGCGCATGCCCAGGGCGTGGGCGCCACGCTGTCCGAAGTGCGGGTGGATGCCAACGCCGAAAAGGAATCCGCCACCGGCCCCGTGGTGGGCTACCGCGCCCGCAACGCCACCACGGCCACCAAGACCGACACGCCGCTCAGCGAAACGCCGCAATCGGTCACCGTCATCACGCGCGACCAGATGGTCGATCAGGGCGCGACGACCTTCCAGGGGGCGCTGCTCTATGCGGCGGGCGTGCGCAGCGATGCCTACGGGCTGGACAGCCGCTCCGACAGCGTGCGCGTGCGCGGCAGCTATCCGGACATCTACCTCGATGGCCTGCGCCAGAGCTACAACTACTACACCAGCACCACGCCCGCGGAGCTGTACACGCTGGAGCGCCTGGAGGTGCTGCGCGGCCCGTCGGGCATGTTGTTCGGCACCGGCACCGTGGCGGGCGTGGTCAACATGGTGAGCAAGCGCCCGCTGCAGGAGGCGCAGCGCGAAGTGGGCGTGCAGATCGGCAGCTGGAACCGCAAGCAGCTGCAGGCCGACCTGACCGGCCCGCTGACGGCCGATGGCCAGTGGTCGTACCGCCTCGTGGCGCTGGCCCGAGACGCCGACACGCAGGTGGACCACGTGCCCGACGACCGCCGCCTGATCGCACCGTCGCTGATTTGGCGGCCCAATGCAGCGACGTCGCTGCTGCTCCAGGCGCACTGGCAGCAGGACCGCTCGGGCAGCACCTCGCAGTTCCTGCCCTGGTCGGGCACCTTGCTGCCCAATCCCAACGGCCAGCTGCCCACCAGCCGGTTCATCGGCGAGCCGGGCGACTACTACGACACCGATCGGCAATCCATCGGCTACCAGTTCGAACACCGTTTCAACGATGCCTGGACGGCGCGCCAGAACCTGCGCTGGGCCCGCAACGAGAATCGGGGCGGCTACCACTATGCGGACTTCTTCACCAGTCCGGGCGGCTGGGGCGCCGACCCGGTCAACCAGCGCCTGATCGGCCGGCTGTACGGGCAGAACGTGACGCGCACGCGCATGGCCGCGGTCGACACCAACCTGCTGGGCCGGCTCACCACGGGCGCCGTGCAGCACCAGCTGCTGCTGGGCCTCGACTGGAATCGCCAGTCGGAGGACAAGGCGGAATCCGGCGATGCCTACGATTCGCCCATCGACGCGTTCGCACCGGTGTACAGCGGGCGGACCGACCGGCCGCTCACCGCGCAGCCCCGGAATGTGCAGCGCCAGACCGGCGTTTATGTGCAGGACCAGATGAAGTGGGACAGATGGATCTTCATCGCCGGCCTGCGCCATGACCGCGTGGCGAATGCCCTGGCCGGCTCGGCCGATGACCGCACCAGCGACACCACCAAGCGCCTGGGCGTGATGTACCAACTGGCCGGCGGCTGGA
The DNA here is from genome assembly GCF_030158975.1 of Acidovorax sp. SUPP2539. Taxonomy (NCBI): domain Bacteria; kingdom Pseudomonadati; phylum Pseudomonadota; class Betaproteobacteria; order Burkholderiales; family Comamonadaceae; genus Acidovorax; species Acidovorax sp. SUPP2539. The sequence continues at coordinate 135,834 of NZ_BQXJ01000003.1, forward strand.
CGCCGTACATCAGCTATGCGGAGTCGTTCAGCCCGGTGAGCGGCACCAACACCTCGGGGGCCCGCTTCAAGCCGCTGCAAGGCGAGCAGATCGAAGTGGGGGTGAAGTACCTGCCCGAAGGCGGCGCGACCTCGTTCACCGCCTCGGTGTACGACCTGAAGGAAAAGAACCAGAAGGTCACCGATCCGACCAATCCGATGAACACGCTGCAGGCCGGCCAGACCCGCAACAAGGGGCTGGAGCTGGAACTGAAGACCCGCGTGACCACCGCGTTCGATCTGATCGCCCACTACAACTACACCGACGTGGATCCGACCCTGGAAGGCCTGCCCCGCAACCAGGCGGCGATGTGGGGCCTGTATCGCTTTTCCGTCGCGGGGATTCGCGGGTTCTCGGCCGGGGCCGGGGTGCGGTATCTCTCCGCGTTCCGCGATGGTTCCGGTCCGCGCATTCCGTCCTCGCTCGTCGGAGATGCGCTGCTGGCCTATGACAGCCAGGCATGGCGCTACGCGCTCAACATCAACAACGTGGCCGACAAGCAGTACATGAGCACCTGCCTGTCGCGCGGCGATTGCTGGTGGGCGCCCCGGCGCAACGTGGTGCTGAGCGCGACCTACCGTTTCTGAGCGGCCCATCGATCCTGCGGGCCGAACCCACGGCCCCCAAAGAAAAACCCCGCAGGCCTTGCAGCCTGCGGGGTTTTTTGATGGGGCAGCCGGGCGGGAGTGCATCCCGTCCGGTGCGGCCAGCAATTACATGCCCATGCCGCCCATGCCGCCCATGCCGCCCATGCCACCCATGTCCGGCATGCCGCCGCCGGCCGGTGCATCGTCCTTGGGGGCTTCAGCGATCATGCATTCCGTCGTCAGCAGCAGGGACGCCACGGAAGCGGCGTTCTGCAGGGCCGTGCGGGTGACCTTCGTGGGGTCCAGAATGCCCAGTTCCAGCATGTCGCCATACGTGTCGTTGGCGGCATTGAAACCGTAGTTGCCCTTGCCAGCCAGCACGGCGTTCACCACGACCGAGGCTTCGCCGCCGGCGTTGTTCACGATTTCGCGCAGGGGGGCTTCGATGGCCTTCAACACCAGCTTGATACCGGCGTCCTGATCGGCGTTGTCGCCCTTGATCGAGTTGCCCACGGCTTGCTTGGCGCGCAGCAGAGCCACGCCGCCACCGGCCACAACGCCTTCTTCCACCGCTGCACGCGTGGCGTGCAGGGCGTCTTCCACGCGGGCCTTCTTTTCCTTCATTTCGACTTCGGTGGCAGCGCCGACCTTGATCACGGCCACACCGCCTGCCAGCTTGGCCACGCGCTCTTGCAGCTTTTCGCGGTCGTAGTCGGACGTGGCTTCCTCGATCTGCACGCGCACTTGCTTGACGCGGGCTTCGATGTCTTCAGCGGCGCCGGCGCCGTCGATGATGATCGTGTTTTCCTTGCCCACTTCGATGCGCTTGGCTTGGCCCAGGTCGGCCAGGGTGACCTTCTCGAGCGTCAGGCCCACTTCTTCGGCGATGACCTTGCCGCCCGTCAGGATGGCGATGTCTTCCAGCATGGCCTTGCGGCGGTCGCCGAAGCCAGGGGCCTTCACTGCCACGACCTTCAGGATGCCGCGGATCGTGTTGACCACCAGCGTCGCCAGGGCTTCGCCTTCGACTTCTTCGGCAATGATCAGCAGCGGACGGCCGGCCTTGGCGACTTGCTCCAGCGTGGGCAGCAGGTCACGGATGTTGCTGATCTTCTTGTCGAACAGCAGCACGAAGGGGTTGTCCAGAATCGCGGATTGCTTTTCGGGGTTGTTGATGAAGTAGGGCGACAGGTAGCCGCGGTCGAACTGCATGCCTTCCACGACGTCCAGTTCGGACTCGAGGGACTTGCCGTCTTCCACGGTGATCACGCCTTCCTTGCCGACCTTGTCCATGGCGTCAGCGATCAGCTTGCCGATGGTTTCGTCGGAATTGGCGGAGATCGAACCCACCTGGGCGATTTCCTTGGAGGTCGTGGTGGCCTTGGAAGCCTTCTTCAGCTCTTCCACCAGGGCCGTCACGGCCTTGTCGATACCACGCTTGAGGTCCATGGGGTTGATGCCCGCGGCCACGTACTTGAAGCCTTCGCGCACGATGGCCTGTGCCAACACGGTGGCGGTCGTGGTGCCGTCGCCGGCGTTGTCGGACGTCTTGGAAGCCACTTCCTTCACGAGCTGGGCGCCCATGTTCTGCAGCTTGTCCTTGAGTTCGATTTCCTTGGCCACGGACACACCGTCCTTGGTCACGGTGGGGGCGCCGAACGAGCGCTCCAGCACCACGTTGCGACCCTTGGGGCCCAGGGTGACCTTGACCGCATTGGCCAGGATGTTCACGCCTTCAACCATGCGGGCGCGGGCTTCGCCGCCGAAAACTACGTCTTTTGCTGCCATTTGATTTCTCCGGATTCAGTAAACAGGATGTTCGGGAAAAGGGCCGGAAGGCTTACTTTTCGACGACTGCGAACAGGTCGTCTTCCTTCATCACCAGCAACTCGTCGCCCTTGACCTTGACGGTCTGGCCAGAGTACTTGCCGAACAGAACGCGGTCGCCGACCTTCACGTTCAGAGCGATCAGTTCGCCCTTGTCGTTCTTCTTGCCGGGACCGACGGCCAGCACTTCACCTTGATCGGGCTTTTCAGCGGCGTTGTCGGGGATCACGATGCCGGAAGCGGTCGTGGTTTCGCTTTCAATGCGCTTGACGATCACGCGATCGTGCAGGGGGCGAAGGTTCATTGCATCTCTCCTGGTTCAAAAAAGGATTGCGACATCAACAACGCGCCCGCGGAGTGCGGGCGCTTTCTGACTTCAGCGGCCCGGCGCCAGGGTTGCTAGCACTCGGTCGCGTCGAGTGCTAATGATACGGGCATTCTTTTGCATTTCAAGAGGGGGCCTGTCAGTGGGAGTGCGGCGCGCCCACAGGAAGGACGCCGGCTGAGGGATGGATGGGGCGTGCACCTACAATACTGACCTCCTTGAGGCCGGAGGTAATTCGGCGCCCGCAATCCGCTTGGCCTCCAAGCAGGGATGGGCGCTGTTCTCGGCGGTGCTCTCAATCAAACGCCCGATGCGGGTCAGATCCATAGATTCGGGAGTCCAATGGCGTCTTTGCAAGCAACCACCGCGCTGATGGGCATCGGCCTGGCGGTGCTGATCCTTTACCTGATCCGCAGGGATCACCTGTATCTGATGCACGGCCTGTTCTGGGTGGTGGTGGCTGGGGCCGCTGCCTTGCTGGGGGCCTGGCCGGGGTTGATCGATCGTCTGGCCAAGCTGCTGGGCATCAGCTATCCCCCCGCGTTGCTGCTGCTGCTGGCCAGCATGGTGCTGCTGGTGAAGTCGTTGCATACCGACATGGTGAACACCCGCATCGAGAGGGATGTCCGCCGGTTGAACCAGCGGCTGGCCCTGTTGCAGGCTGACAATGAAAGCCTGCGCGCGCGCGTGATGGGCGATGGAACGCAGCCATGACCTTGGCGCAGCCGCTGTTGCCGGTCATCCTGTGCGGCGGGTCGGGCACGCGTTTGTGGCCTCTGTCGCGGGAGGCCTATCCCAAGCAATTTCTGGCGTTGGCCGGCGCCAGCACCATGCTCCAGGACACGGCACTGAGGCTGCAGGGGTGGGCGCCGGAGATCGGCGTCGCGCCCGATCCCATCCTGGTCTGCAACACCGAGCACCGTTTCATCGCGGCCAGCCAGTTGCTGGCAGTCGGCATCCGGACGGCACGCATACTCCTGGAGCCCGAGGGGCGCAACACCGCGCCTGCCCTGACTCTGGCCGCCTTGCAGGCATGCGCCGGAGGCGATGATCCGATCATGCTGGCCATGCCGGCCGATCACGTGGTGAAGGATCTGCCCGCGTTTCACGCCGCGGTCCGGCGGGCCCATTCCATGGCCCTGTCGGGCGGACTGGTGACGTTCGGCGTCGTGCCGGACCGGCCGGAAACCGGCTATGGCTACATCCAGTGCCATGCGGCGGGCCCGGAGGGTGCGGGCATCCACCGCATCGCCAGCTTTGCCGAGAAGCCCGATGCCGCGACCGCGCAGCGCTATCTGGACGCGGGCGATTATTTTTGGAACAGCGGCCTTTTCATGGTGCGCGCCAGCCAGTGGTTGGACGCCATCCGCGCTTGTCGCCCCGACATCCTCCAGGCTTGCGAAGCCGCGATGGAGGGGGCGCAGCGCGATCTCGATTTCATCCGGCCTGACGCGGCGGCCTTCCAGGCCTGCCCTTCGGATTCCATCGACTACGCCGTGATGGAACGGCTGCCGCTGATGCCGGAGATCGGCATCCCCACGTTCGCGGTCGCGCTGCAGGCCGGCTGGTCCGACCTGGGCGCCTGGGATGCCCTGTGGAGCGTGCTGCCGCGGGACAGCGAAGGCAACGCCACCGTCGGCGATGCCCTGCTGGAAGACAGCCAGAACACGCTGCTGATGTCCACCCACCGGCTCGTGGCCGGCGTGGGGCTTGACCACATCGTGGTCGTAGAAACACCCGATGCGGTCCTCGTGGCCGACAAGCGCCGTACCCAGGACGTCAAGCACATCGTGGCCCGGCTGAAGCAGGCAGGGCATGCGCTAGCCCACCACCACCGGAAGGTGCATCGGCCGTGGGGCTGGTACGACGCCGTCGACAGTGGCGAACGCTTTCAGGTCAAGCGCATCGTAGTGAACCCGGGCGCGCGCCTGAGCATGCAGATGCACTACCACCGCGCCGAGCATTGGGTGGTGGTGCGGGGCACCGCCGAGATCACCAATGGCGACGACACCTATCTGCTGGCACAGAACGAGTCCACGTTCATTCCGGTGGGCCGCCGTCATCGGCTGGCCAATCCGGGCAAGACGCCTCTCGAAATCATCGAGGTTCAGTCGGGCGACTATCTGGGCGAGGACGACATCGTCCGGTTCGACGACATCTACGGGCGCTCTACCGGTGCCGAAGGCGTTTCATGAGGGATTGGATTGCCTTTGCGACCGTCGTGACGATTGTCAGGCCCGCGCGCACGCATTTCCCGGCGTGCGAGCAGTGCGGCACCCGCACTTGACCCTCCCCATTCTTCCAACATAAAAACATGAATCTAGAACAAGCAAGGATCGCCGTGATCGGGCTCGGCTACGTGGGCCTGCCTTTGGCGGTGGAGTTCGGCCGCAAAAGGCCGGTCATCGGCTTTGACATCAATGCCTCACGCATCGCCGAGTTGCAATCGGGCCAGGACGGCACACTGGAGGTGACCCCCGAGAACCTGCAAGCCGCCAGCCACCTGCAATACAGCGCCAATCCGGAGGACCTGCGCGATTGCAAGGTCTTCATCGTGACGGTGCCCACCCCGGTGGACAAGGCCAACCGCCCCGACATGACGCCCCTGGTCAAGGCGAGTGAAACGGTGGGCAGGGTCATGCCGGACGGCGCCGTGGTGATCTACGAATCCACCGTGTACCCCGGCGCGACAGAAGAAGTGTGCGTGCCGGTGCTCGAACGGCTCAGCGGCAAGACCTTCAACACGGACTTCTTCTGCGGCTACAGTCCGGAGCGCATCAATCCGGGCGACCGGGTCAATACCCTCACGAAGATCAAGAAGATCACCAGCGGCAGCACTCCCGAAGTGGCCGACGCTGTGGACGCCCTGTATGCCAGCATCATCACGGCTGGCACCCACAAGGCCAGCAGCCTGAAAGTGGCCGAAGCGGCCAAAGTCATCGAAAACACCCAGCGCGACTTGAACATCGCCCTGGTGAATGAGCTGTCCGTCATCTTTGAACGGCTGGGCATCGACACCCTCGACGTGCTGGAAGCGGCCGGCAGCAAATGGAACTTCCTGCCGTTCCGTCCCGGTCTGGTGGGCGGGCATTGCATCGGCGTCGATCCTTACTACCTGACGCACAAGGCCGAGGAAGTGGGCTACCACCCGCAGGTCATCCTGGCCGGGCGGCGCATCAACGACAACATGGCGCGCTACGTAGCGCGCAACACGATCCGCCTCATGCTGAAGAACGGCATGGACGTGCCCCGCTGCCGCATCGGCATCCTGGGCATCACGTTCAAGGAAAACTGCCCGGACATCCGCAACAGCAAGGTCGTGGACATGGTGCGGGAGTTTCTGGCGTGGGGCGCGGACGTGGTGATCGCCGATTCCTGGGCCAGCGCGCAAGAGGTGGACCACGAGTACGGCCTAGCGCTGGGCCGTGTCGATGCCGACCATCCGGTCGATGCCCTGGTGGTAGCGGTCGGCCATAACGAATACCGTCAGGCCACGCCCGCGGAGCTTCGCTCGTACTGCCGTGGCGCACAACCTGTGCTGGCGGACGTCAAAAGCCTCTACCACCGCGGGCAGGCCGTCGAGGCCGGCTTCACCGTCTTTCGCTTGTAATTCTCTCCTTCGGATCCGCCATGAAAAACTTCGCCCTCATCGGCGCCGCCGGTTACATCGCGCCGCGCCACATGCGTGCCATCAAGGACACCGGCAACCATCTGGCCGTGGCTTACGACATCAACGACTCGGTCGGCATCATCGACAGCATTTCGCCGCAGAGCGACTTCTTTACTGAGTTCGAGCGGTTTGCGGAGCATGCGCACCAACTCAAGCGCGATCCAGCCACCGCACTCGATTACGTGTCGATCTGCTCGCCCAACTACCTGCACCATGCCCACATCGCCGCTGGCCTGCGCCTGGGGTGTGATGTCATCTGCGAAAAACCGCTCGTTCCCACGCCGCAATTGATGGACGAACTGGCGCGCATCGAGCAGGAGACGGGCCGGCGAGTGTTCAACATTCTCCAGTTGCGCCACCATGAAGCGATCCTGAAGCTGCGCGACAAAGTGGCTGCGGCACCCAAGGACACCAAATTCGATGTCGAACTGACCTACATCACATCGCGCGGCAAGTGGTACCTGGAGAGCTGGAAGGGCGACCCGCGCAAATCGTTTGGCGTGGCCACCAACATCGGCGTGCATTTCTTCGACATGCTGCACTTCATCTTCGGAAAGCTTCAGGACAACCGCATTCACCTGAGCGAGGAAACAAAGGCCGCCGGCTATCTGGAATACGAACGCGCCCGGGTGCGATGGTTCTTGTCCATCGATGCCAACGATCTCCCGGACGAAGTCAAAGGCAAGAAGCCCACGTACCGGAACATCGATGTCAGCGGCGAGCAGCTCGAGTTTTCCGAAGGCTTCACCGATCTGCACACCACCAGCTACCGCGAAATCCTGGCGGGCCGAGGGTACGGCTTGGCGAATGCGCGGCATTGCATCGAAACGGTGGACGTGATTCGCAGCGCGTCCATTGCGGCCGATAAGGATGAGCGTGTGCATCCCTTCGTGCGCAACAAGGGGTATTGAGAGCATGCAAGCTTCTGGTTTGAAGCCGCTTTCCCAACTGCAATTGCTTTTAGGGGATGTCCGGGGAGCCCTCAGGCTTTGGCGTTTTTGGCTGCACTTGGGCCTTGAAGACATTCTCAAACAATATCGCCGCTCGTTTCTCGGTCCGATATGGATTTCGATCAATACCGCGATTTTTATCGGCGCATTTGGATTGATCGGTTCTCAGGTCTTCAAGATCGATATTCAGACGTATTTGCCTTTTTTTTGCGTCAGCCATATTCTTTTCCTATTCATTTCGCAATCCATATCAGACAGCTGCCAAACATTCATGGCAGCCAGTGCATTTTTAAAGCAGACCCCTTACCCTAAAACAGCGTTCGGCCTGCGGGTAATCTGGCGAAATCTATTGATGATGGGGCATAACATTCCTATCGCGATGATCGTGCTTTTTGCTTTCGGTGGTTTGAATGAAATCAAAGTAATGCACTTCATCTTTGGATTGTCTTTTACGATCCTGTGTGCATCGCTGCTATCGTGCGTTTTGGGTGCACTTTGCGCGCGTTTTCGCGATATACCGATGATAGTTACCAGTTTGATGCAGATCGCTATGTTCCTCACGCCAGTCATGTGGCAACCATCGCAGTTGAGTGAGCGGGCCCAGTTGATCGTTCATATCAATCCCTTGGCTGCCTTTCTTGACTTGGTACGCGCTCCGGTATTAGGCCAATCCGTAGGCATTTACAGCTATTTGATGGCAGGGTGTACCTTTATCCTGCTGTTGATCGCTTTCTTTACTATTTTCCTGAAGAGCCGCCGCAGGCTCGTATATTGGCTCTGAGCATGGCAAGCATTGAACTGGAGCAGGTTAACGTTGATTTCCCACTGTTTTCTTCAAGGTCCCGCGGCCTGTTGAATACCCTTCTGGGAAAAGCCCAAGGGCATAGGGGACGGATCGAGGATATTGGTGGCGGCGCCATTGCAGTGCGTGCCCTGCGCGATATTACTTTATCGCTCAAAGATGGAGACAGGATGGGGCTTGTCGGCCGCAATGGCGCGGGTAAGTCCACCCTGTTGAGGGTTTTGTCCAGCGTTTATGAGCCTACCTCTGGTGTACTGAGGGCCTCTGGAAATGTATCCTCGCTGATCGACCTGATGCTGGGCATGGACCCTGACGCCAGTGGTTACGAGTTCATCGCCACGCGTTGCGTAGTCATGGGCATCGGCAGTAAAGAAGCAAAAGCGCTGGTCCCTGATATTGAGGAATTCACCGAACTTGGTGACTACCTTCACTTGCCTGTGCGGACCTATTCATCGGGCATGCTGCTCCGTTTGGCATTCGCTGTTTCTACCGCCATCGCTCCAGATATTTTATTAATGGATGAAATGATCGGAGTAGGCGACGCGCAATTCATAGACAAGGCGCGTGGCCGTTTGGAAAAGATGATGAGTAAGGTCAGGATTTTGGTTCTTGCCTCGCATAGCGACCCCATTTTGAAAACGTTCTGCAATCAAGGCATATGGCTGAATGAGGGGCAAATTCGTATGCAAGGAAATATTGAAGATTGCTTGGCTGCATACCATGCAAGTTAAGTGCCTATAAGGAGCCATTACTTGAAAGCAGCATGTTATACCGCTCACCCGACTGCCATCATAGACGACGGTGCTCACATAGGCGCTGGCACCAGAATATGGCATTGGGTGCACATCTCAGCGGGAGCCCGGATCGGCAATGGATGTTCTTTTGGGCAGAATGTATATATCGGTAATGATGTGCTGATCGGAAATAACGTCAAGGTACAGAATAACGTCAGCGTTTACGACGCCGTGGTGTTGGAAGACGACGTCTTTTGTGGGCCAAGTGTTGTTTTTACCAATGTTTATAATCCCCGCAGTGCGGTGGTGCGAAAAAATGAGTATAGGAAGACCATTGTTCGTCAAGGTGCCACATTAGGAGCTAATGCCACAGTGGTCTGTGGTATTACGATTGGTACCTATGCTTTTATTGCGGCTGGGGCTGTCATCAATCGAGATGTGAAGCCCTATGCGCTCATGGCCGGGGTGCCTGCACGCCAAATTGGATGGATGAGTGAGCGAGGGGAGCGCCTTAATCTTCCTCTGGAAGGAAATGCTGCTGTGGAGTGTCCAGAAGAGGGTGGTGTGTATACCCTTAACGGCGATCAACTCTGTCGCACCAATCAATAACGGCCTAGGAGGGCGTTAAATGGAATTCATCGACTTGAAGGCGCAATATCAGCGCTTGAAAAATAATATTGACGCGCGAATTCAAAAAGTACTGGATCACGGTCAATATATATTGGGGCCAGAAGTCAACGAACTGGAAGAACAGTTGCAGAGCTATACGGGGGCAAAATATTGCATTACCGTCGCCAATGGAACCGATGCGCTTCAGATCGCCCAGATGGCATTGGGTATTGGGCCAGGTGATGAGGTCATCACGCCAGGATTCACCTACATTGCCACGGCTGAAACGGTGGCCCTTCTGGGTGCTAAACCTGTTTATGTGGATGTATCGCCAGATACCTATAATTTAAATCCTGAACTGCTAGAAGCGGCAATCACTCCTCGTACGAAGGCAATTATTCCAGTCAGCCTATATGGGCAGTGTGCAGATTACAAAGCAATCAACGAAATTGCTGCACGCCATCAAATTCCGGTGATTGAAGATGCAGCGCAAAGTTTCGGCGCAACTTATCATGGAGAAAAAAGTTGCAACTTGACGACCATTGCATGCGCTAGCTTTTTTCCGAGTAAGCCATTGGGATGCTATGGCGATGGCGGTGCGATCTTTACCAATGCCGAAAATCTGGCCTTGGCGATGCGGCACATTGCAAGGCATGGTCAAGATCGGCGGTATCACCATATTCGAGTCGGTGTCAACAGTCGTTTGGACACACTCCAGGCGGCCGTTTTGCTTGAAAAAATAAAAGTATTCGATGAAGAGATGGATCAGAGGCAACGTGTGGCCTACCGCTATCTCGAAATGTTCAGTGAGATCGGGATCTGCCCACCCTATATAGCGCCAGAATGCAAAAGTGCGTGGGCTCAATATACCGTGCGATTTGAGAACAGAGAATTGGCTCAGCAAGTGTTGGCTGAAGAAAAGATTCCATTTGCAGTCCACTATCCAATCCCTCTTAACAAGCAACCCGCGGTAGTTCAGCCCGATGCAAAATTACCGGTAGGTGACAGGCTTGCAGCAGAAGTTCTTAGTATTCCGATGGGCCCCTACCTTGATCAAAAAGATCAGTTGAGAGTGGTTCGAGCACTGGCTTCGATAAATAAAAAATGAGAGTGTGGGAGTAGGAGTGATGAGAAAAACTGTATTGATGCTTGATCATGAACCGATGCTCATTGATCGAAGAATTGTTCTTGAGGGCAAGAGTCTTGTGGAAGGTGGTTATACAGTTTATCTGGCCACGCGTGGCGATGGGAAAAAGCCATCTGTAGAAAATGTACACGGCATTGAGATCAGAAGATTTTGCGATGCACAAGAAGAGGCGATTTCAGATCCTAAAAGCCCGGCAGGAAGAAGAGAAGCCTCACGTCAAAAAATCGAATCCTGGATCAGGTGCGCTGGTAATTACACGTTGGAGAAGAAAATCCGTGGAAGTCAGCCCACGCTACTCAATTCCATTGGCTATGCGCTTGCATGGCCTCCGGCACTCGCCCATGTCTTAAGACTACGCCTTCCGATTCTCAAGCGATGGCTTGGTCGGGCTTTTGAGCCGTTGGTCTACATGGGGATGCTTAGATTTGATTTTGTGGCGCCATATTTTACGCTGGCGTTTTACCTGATTAAAAATCCGGCCAAGAAACTTGGTGATTCTCCAGCAGACGATGAAAATAGCTGGGAATACAAGCTGAAGACGTATGCCATGGCTTTAAAGCCTGACATTGTTCACGCGCATGATTTGCCCAATCTTGAAATGGGATGTCAAATTGCTGAGCAATTGAAAGCAGTGCTTATTTATGATGCTCATGAGTTGTATCCGTTTCAATATTTTTCCGATGAAAAGCAAAAAACAAAACTCCTGAATCTTGAGCGCAGGCTGATTGTGCGTGCTGACGCGGTAATTAGCGTTAATCAGCAGTGTGTGGATGTGCTGTCTAGAGAATATGGCATTTCAAATGCCATCCCTGTCACCAATGCAACGGAATCTCCGCCCAATTTCGATCCGCTAGAGCGCAAGAAGAAATGGCATGAAACTTTCGCCCTTCCAGAAACCGTACGTATCATGGTTTTTCAAGGCGGTATCAATCCCGTCAGAAATGTCGACCCTCTTGTTCAAGCACTTGTCCATTGTGACGACAATATTCATATTGGATTCATCACTTATAAAAAGGATGTGCCCTACTACGAGCAGATGACTCGCAGTCTTGGGGTGCATCACCGAGTTCATTACATTCTGGAAATACCCTGGGACGAGGTGAATGATTGGCTGGCATCTGCTGATGTTGGAGTCATGCCGTATCAAGTGACCAATTTCAATGCGCAAATAGCCTCTCCCAATAAATTGTATGAATTCGTAGTGGCGGGTCTTCCTATTATTGCGAGCAGCGATTTAGTGAATGTTCGTAAGGCGGTGGAAGAGGACGATCTTGGAATAGTGACGCTGTTGAAAGAGGTTGATTCTTACATATGGCTGATTAAAGCGATGTTTGATCACCCTGAAGGTCCAGAGCGATTCCGTTCGAGCGTTTTGGCTGCCAGGCATAAATATCTTTGGTCGAATGAATCCCCGAAGGTTTTAGCTTGCTACGAAAAAATCTCGGATATCAATTTCGTTCCTAAAGCGGTAGCTAACGCTCAATAAAATCATGTGTGGAATAGCAGGCATCATTTCTGAAGACTCGGAGCAGACAAAAGAAGTCGCATGTCGTCGCATGATCGAATCATTGCTCCATAGAGGACCTGACGGACACTCGGTGGCAATTAAAGACTCAGTTGGGCTCGCGCATGCGCGGCTGGCAATCGTTGATCTCTCGGTGCATGCCAATCAACCCATGCGGAGTCATGCCACCGGAGCGATCATTGTATTCAATGGCGAAATTTATAATTACAAAGATATCCGCAATGAATTACTAGGTAAAGGGGTGTCATTCAAGACGTCTTCGGATACCGAAGTTTTGCTTTCCGCTTATGATCATTGGGGTGAGCAATTCATTGAAAAGCTCAATGGCATTTTTGCTTTTGCCATTCATGATGTGCGTCGGCAGTGCGTATTGCTGGCAAGGGATCGATTGGGCGTTAAGCCTTTGTACTGGGCGCGTGAGGCAGGGCGGATAATTTTTGGTTCTGAGATAAAAGCGCTAGCAGCTTCTGGTTTTGTTCAGCTTCGCGTTGATCAAAATGCATTTCTTGAATATCTTACTTTCCAGAATAATTTTCAAGAGAGAACACTCTTTAACAAAGTTGAATTGTTTCCCGCAGGATCTATTGCGCGTATTGAATCAAGTGCGTTGACCGTGAGCATGAGGAAGTTCTGGCAGGCTTCATTTTTGCCTAGCAAAGCCTCTGCACAAGACATTAAAACCAGCCTTCATAGTGCTTTGCGATCGGCCGTAAGCAGCCAGACGCAGGCAGATGTTCCCGTCAATTCTTTTCTGAGTGGCGGAATTGACAGCTGTGCAATCGCGGCCATTGCGTCAAAAAATTTCGATCGAATCAAAACATTCACTTGTGGTTTCATGCTGGAAGGTGTGACGGCCAACGAGCAGTTGTTTGATGAAAGGCTCAGCGCGGAGTCTGTCGCCGCGAAGATAGGCAGCGAACATTACGAAACAGTGCTGGGCGAGCATGATTTTCTCGCCGATATGCATGAGTGGGCTTGGCATGCAGAGGAACCTCGCGTTGGGTCGAGTTTTCCTAATTTTTGCGTCTCTCGGTTAGCTGCAAAATTCACGAAAGTTTGCCTCTCGGGTACGGGAGGGGATGAGTTGTTTGCCGGATATCCCTGGAGGTACCGGCCCGCTGTTTCTTCTTCCAATTGGGATGAGTTTGTTGGCTCATACTACGGCTATTGGAACCGCATGGTGTCTGCGAGTGACCTTCGTGCGTTGGTCGGTGCCAATGAAAATAATCAATATCAATCGCAAGCAGTTTTTCGGGAATTGATGGACAGCGCACGAAAGCGTGTCGAGGGTTCAGGTAATCAATTTCTTGATGCCTCCCTTATCTTCGAATTGGAGACTTTTTTGCATGGACTGCTCATCTCTGAAGACAAGGCAAGCATGGCCCATGGTTTGGAGGTTCGGGTCCCCCTTTTGGATAACTCCATCATCGATCTTGCGTTCTCCATTCCTGCTGAAATGAAAGTTTCGATGCAGGCCAATGCCTCTGCAGGTACGTATGGCAGTGCGGGTGTATCTGTAATGCCCCATTATGCAACCGGGAAAAAAATTCTTCGTGAAGTGTTGTCACCTTATGTGCCAGAGGCTATTTCCGGTGGACGCAAGCAAGGGTTTTCGCCTCCATTTGAAACTTGGTTCCGACGAGACCTGAGCGGCTGGATTGAAGGCGAGGTGCTTGGATCAAGCTCTCCTCTGCGTGATTATCTGGACATTGGTGTGGCTTCCAGAATTTGGCGAGAACATCTGTCAGGTGAAAAGAATCATCGTCTTTTTGTTTGGGGCCTGATTGCTCTTCATTTATCGATTGCAAGTTTCATGAGGCGAGCGAATGCGTAAAAAGGTATATCTGGTTTTAGGTCCTCACACCGACGACGGTGAATGGGGGTGTGGAGCCTCCATTGTGAAATGGATCAAAGAGGGACATACGGTTCACTACGCGGCATTTTCGGCTGCCGAAGAGTCCGTGCCTGACGGTTTACCTCCAGACATCTTGCGCAAAGAAATCGTGGATGCCATCGCCGTCCTGGGCATATCGATTGAAAACCTGAAGGTTTTTACTTTCAGAGTGCGACACTTTCCTCGGGATCGCCAAGAAATTTTGGAAGCCATGGTGGGGCTGCGCAAGCAGATCAAACCCGATGTGGTGGTGGTTCCTAGTTCGTTCGATACGCATCAGGACCATGAGGTCATCAGTCAAGAGGCTTTCCGAGCGTTCAAGCGATGTACCATTCTTGGCTACGAGATACCTTGGAACAACCGTCGGATCGATCTGACTTTTTTCAACGGCGTTGATCGTATTTGTTTGGATGCCAAGGTCGCATCGATTGCTGCATACAAGTCGCAAGCCTTTCGTGCGCCCAATTTCCCCGATTTAATTAATAGCTTGGCTATTCAGCGCGGTAGTCAGGCGGGCTTAGATTTCGCAGAAGCATTTGAGGTGATCAGATGGGTAGAAAGTTAAAAAATTCCATTGAGTTGGCTGAAATTGCAAAGACTCTTCATTTACCCTTTGTTGGCGAAAATATTTTCGTCGACGCTGTTGCAGCACTTTCTGACGCCAAGGCGGGCAACCTCTCTTTTGCAAAGAATGCGGATTGGGTGAAAAAGGCCCCTTCTGGCGTAGCGCTGCTATGCCGCAAGGATGATGCGACATCGGGACATTCATTAATATTCTCAGATAACCCCAGGCTTGATTTTGCCAGGGCGCTCACTTATTTGGAAAATCAAGTGGGATTCGAATGGAGCGTTGCGGCTCCAGCCGTTCATCCATCTGCAAAGATAGGTCGTAACGTGGTCTTGGGTGATGGCGTTTCTATCGGTCAAGGCTCTGTTGTTGCCCATAATGTAGTGATTGGCCCAGAGGTCATGATCGGTGATTTTTGCACCATCAAATCAGGCGCGGTGATCGGGGAGGAGGGATTCGGGTTCGAGCGTGATTCCGTTGGGCGGGCAGTGCGATTACCCCATGTGGGCAGCGTGAAAATTGGCAACAATGTTGAGGTGGGCTCGTTAACGACCGTTTGCAGAGGCACCCTTGGACTTACTACGTTAGCGGATGGTTGCAAAATCGATGATCACGTCCATATTGCACATAATGTTTATATTGGTGAAGACGCTTTTGTGATAGCCTGTGCGGAGGTTAGTGGGGGCGTTCGCATTGGCGCTCGGGCTTGGATCGCTCCTAATTCTGCGTTGATGAATCAGATTGACATAGGGCCAGATGCAGTGGTTGGTATCGGCGCTACAGTCCTTAAAAATGTGGAGGCAAACAGTGTCGTGGTTGGAAACCCTGCAAAGCCTATGAAAAACAAATAAGAATGAGCACGCAATGGTGATGAGCGTAATTCTGATTGATTCGATGAAATCAGTTAAATTGATCAACCTTGGTAAATTTCATTCAAGACGCAAGCACTGGTTATAAATATGTGTGGTATAGCTGGTTTGGCGCTCTCCGATACGACAGAATTTGCCGCTGAGCGCATGCAGCGTAGCTTGCAACTTCTAAAGCGCCGAGGTCCGGATAGAAGCTCCACATTTCAATTCCAATGGTGTGAAAAAACCTTGATGTTGGGCCATACGCGGCTCAGCGTTATTGATTTGACAGAGGCTGCCGCTCAGCCGATGAATTCGCCTGATGATCGATTCACACTGGTTTTTAACGGCGAAATATATAACTACAAGGAACTTCGATCTGAATTGACAGCCGCTGGGAGGCGGTTTCGCTCTGCGTCAGATACCGAGGTGCTTTTGCAAGCGTGGGCACATTGGGGTGAAGCAGCGTTGACGCGCTTCGTTGGAATGTTTGCCTTCGTCATTTTCGATCGCGAAACAAGTACTTTATACGGCGCTCGCGATGCCTTTGGGATCAAGCCGTTTTATTACAGCGCCAGCGGTGCCAGTTTCGTTTTTGCGTCAGAGATCCCTGCGGTTCAAGCGCTGCGTTCCACTGCGCCGAAGCTCGATTTACAGACCTCCTACGATTATCTTGTGCACGGAAATTACGACGCGGGGGAGCGAACATTCTTCTCTGACGTCCTGGCCTTGCCCGCAGGTCACCAATTCACCTATGATCTGCGGTCCAATGTCTTGCAGATAAAGCCTTGGTGGGCACCAAAGATCACACTGGTAGAACCTATTGCATTTAGCGATGCTGCGGATGGGCTCAGGAATCATTTGTTGAACAGCGTGCGCCTGCACTTGCGCAGCGATGTTCCTCTCGGCGCGGCACTGTCTGGTGGACTGGACTCCTCGGCCATCGTCGGGTGCATGCGCCACCTCGAACCTGATGTGCCCATTCACACATTCAGCTTTATCGCTTCTGGCAGCGCAGTATCCGAAGAGTGCTGGGTCGATCAAGTGAACACCCAGGTCGGCGCGGTGGCTCACAAAGTCAGCATTGCTCCCAGTGAACTGGCCGCCGACCTCGACGACATGATCGCGGCGCTAGGCGAGCCCTTCGGCAGCACGAGCATCTACGCCCAATACCGGGTTTTCAAATTGGCGCGGGAGCACGGCATGACCGTCACTCTCGACGGGCAGGGGGCGGATGAACTGTGCGGTGGTTATGTGGGCTACCCAGGGCCGCGAGTGCGCAGTTTGTTGGATGGTGGGCATTGGCTCGGTGCACTTTCGTTTCTTGGCAAATGGGGGCGATGGCCTGGCCGAGCGGGCTTGGACGGCCTGAAGGCCGCCGTTGCCGAATACACCTCTGACGCGGCCTACCAAGCTCTGCGCCGCATGAACGGGGCCAGTGCCAGCCCGTCGTGGATTGACGCGCATGTTCTGGCGGACGCCGGTGTGACCCTGCGGTTCCCGCGGGAGTTGCCGTCTCAAACTGCTTCAGAACGCCGCATGGTGGCTGAGCTGGCCCGCTCGCTGCACGGCGTCGGTCTCCCCGGGCTTCTGCGCCACGGCGACCGCAATTCCATGCGGTTTTCAGTAGAGAGCCGGGTGCCTTTTTTGACGACGGAGCTGGCCGACTTTCTGTTGACGTTGCCGGAGGAATACCTGGTGTCGCCCCAGGGCGAAACCAAGCATTTGCTGCGCCGCGCCATGCGGGGCCTCGTGCCGGATGAGATTCTGAACCGCCGGGACAAGATCGGCTTTGCCACGCCCGAACAAGCATGGCTTTTGCAGATGGCGCCGCAGGTTCGGGAGTGGCTGCGGTATCCGCTGAATTTGCCATTCCTCCGCCAGAACGAAGTGCTGAAGGCTTTCGATCAGGTCGTTGCGGGACAGCGGCCGTTCAGTTGGCAGGTTTGGCGCTGGATCAATTTCACGCGCTGGTATGCGCAGCATTTCGCGGGTTGAGTGACTGTGGCCCGTCTGCTGCTGTTGTCGCTTTCGCCCATCGCGTCCGACCCCCGCGTGATGCGCCAGTACGAGGCGCTGAGCGATGCGCATGATGTCCATGTGATGGGCTTCGGTGCGTGCCCGCCCGGGGTGCGCCATTTCACTGCCGTGGAGCAGCCGCGTGCGAGCCGCATGGGGGTTTTACGCAATGCGCTGCGTTTGGCCTTTCGCCGCTACGACGCCTATTACTGCCAGCACCCCCAGATTCTTGCGTTGGAGAAGGCCGCGGCGCATGTGCCGGCCAACTTCGACCTGGTATTGGCCAACGACGTGATGGCTTTGCCCATGGCGTTGCGGCTGGCGGGCAAAGCCCCGGTGTGGCTGGACGCGCACGAATATGCGCCCCGCGAATTCGAGGACCTTTGGGTGTGGCGCACGCTGCTGGGGCCTTTTTTCGATGCCACCTGCCGGGAAGCGCTACCGCGTGTGGCGCGCATGAGCACCGTGTGCGCGGGCATCGCACGGGAGTATGAGCGGTGCTATGGCGTGCCGGCGTCTGTCATGCCCAATTGCCCCGAGCCTCAGGCATTGCCCGTGCAGCCGACACGCGCCGACCGCATTCGGCTGATCCACCACGGTGCAGCCATCGCCTCGCGCAAGATCGAGGTGATGATCGATCTCATGGACCATCTGGACGATCGCTTCAGCCTCGACCTGATGCTGGTGGAGCAAGATCCGGCCTACCTGGCCGCGTTGAAGCAACGGGCCGCTCGGCACGCGCGCATCCGGTTCATTCCGCCCGTGCCCATGCGCGATATTGCGGCGCACACGAACGGCTATGACATTGGCCTGTTCCTGCTGCCGCCCACCAATTTCAATTACCTGCATGCCTTGCCCAACAAATTCTTCGAATTCATGCAGGCACGCCTGGCCATTGCCATCGGTCCTTCGCCGGAAATGCAGGCCCTGGTGACGGAGCTTGGCTGCGGCGTGGTCAGCGGCAGTTTCGAAGCAGCAGACCTGGCCGCGCATCTCTCGCGCCTCACGCCCCAAGACATCGATGCCATGAAGCATGCTTCGGACTCGGCCAGCCAGCGCTTCAATGCGGCGGCCACCCGCCAATGGCTTCTTGACGAGGTGGATGGCCTTCTGGCCGGCCGTGCAAGCGCGGTCCACTGACCCCATGCGCGCACTTGTTTTAGGCACCCAGTCGTTCATCGACGGCGGAACCAAGGTGGGCTCGCAGCATCTTGCGCAAGCGCTGGCGGCGGAGGGGTGGTCGGTGGACTATGTGCCCACGCTCTCGTCGCCCGTCGATGTGGTGGGGCGCCAGCGCCATGCCAGGCTGGCGAGGGCATGGGGGCATGGGCTGCGGCAGCGCTCGGTGGGTATTTCTCAAGGCCTCACCGAATGGAGCCTTCAGTCGATGTTTCCCGCGCATCGGCTATTTCTGCGCTGGCCCTGGCAACTGGCAGCGTATGGCCAACGGTGCCCGGCCCTGCTGGGCAGCGTGACTTTCGATGCATGTATTGCCGACGTGGCCCCCAACATGTTGCTGATGCGCCAGATCAAAGCCCGCGCGAAGGTCTGTCGCCTCAACGACTGGCCGCAGGGGTTCGCCCGCGATCTGCATCCGGTGCTCGTCAACGCGCTCGAATCCATGGTGGGCGGCTCTGAGTTCGATGAAGTGTGGGCCGTCTCCGAACCCCTGGCGGAATATGCCCGGGCGCTGAATCCGCAGGGTGAGGTGGTGCACATTCCCAATGGGGTGGAGGCGCGGCTCTTGGTGCCTGAGTCCCAAAGCCCGGTGGTGCGGCAGCCGCGCAGCGCGGTCTATGTCGGTGGGCTGACGGCTTGGCTGGACATCGGTTTGCTGTGCCAGGCCGCGCGGTTGCTGCCCGATTGGACCTTCGGGGTCTATGCGCCCGGCGCGCCGGAGCAGCAAGGATGGCCTGCAAACCTGCATTGGCGCGGCAGCGTGGGCCGCACAGAGCTGCCAGCGGTTCTGCAAAGCCATGAAGTGGGCCTGATTCCTTTTCGCGAGGCCGAGGGCCGCATGCGCTATGTCGAGCGCCCTCTGAAGTTCTATGAATACATCGCAGCCGGATTGGGCGTGGCCAGCACCGATCTGGGCGCTTTGCGCCACGGAATGGGTGATCTGGCCTGCTATGGCAACGATGCGCGGGCATTCGCCGATGCCATCGTGCATGCCCGGGAGCGCGCGCGTGCCCGCCCTGCGAGCTTCGCGAAAGACTTCGTGCAAGCCCATGACTGGAGTACGCGCGCCCAGACCATGCTGGCCCGTCTGGAGATGTTGCTGGCATGAAAAACTACCTTCTCTACGACTTCATGCAGGTGGCCGGAGGCGCGGAGCGTGTCACGCTCACGCTGGCGGAGGCGTTTCCGGAATTCCAGACCCTGGTCAGCCGTTGCTATCCGGAGGCCCAACCCCTGCTGGATGGTTCTGCCGCCAAGGTGCAGGAGCTGCGGGGTGGCTGGTCTGCGCGGCTGCCGCGTATTTTGGAGAGCCTGTGGTGCTTCCGGTTCCGGGCCGAGCGGTTGCAGAATGCAAACACCGTGCTCTACAGCGGCTTCTATGCCCCGCTGGCGGTCTACCAGCAGCGATCTGGCCGGCGCCTCTACTATTGCCACACGATTCCCCGATTCGCTTACGACCTGTACGACAGCACGCTGGCAGGCTTCCCGTTCTGGCTCCGGCCTTTCTATGCGGTATTCGTGCGTTGGTTCCGGGCGCAGTACGAGGCGGCCATCGGGCGCATGGACCGCATTTTCGTGAACTCGGAGAACGTTCGCGCACGGCTCCAGCGGTATACCGGGCTGGATGCCGAGGTGGTCTACCCCCCTGTGGCCACACAGCACTTTCGGTTTTTGGCTGATGAAGGCTACTACCTCTCTACCGCACGACTGGTGCCCAACAAGCGGGTGGATGTGATCGTGCGGGCTTTCCTTCAGATGCCCGATCGCTTCCTGGTCGTGCTCTCTGGCGGGCCGGAACTGGAGCGATTGAAAGCGATCGCCGGAGAGGCTCCCAACATCCGGTTCACCGGCTGGCAGGCCGATGAGGCGCTGAGGCGCTGGGTGGGTAATGCCCGGTGCGTGATCTACCTGCCGGTGGACGAGGATTTTGGCATGTCGCCCGTGGAGGCCATGGCTGCAGGCAAACCCGTGATCGGTGTGGCCGAAGGGGGGTTATTGGAAACGGTGCTGCCCGGCGAAACGGGGGTGCTCATCGCACCCGATCCCGCCCCCCAGGCGGTGATGGACGCCGTGGCACGGATTGAGCAGATCCATGGAGAGAGACTTTCTGCACAATGCCGGCAACGCGCCAGGCGATTCACCGAAGCCGCCTTCATCGACCGAATGCAGGCGATCCTGCGATAGGTCCTGGGCTCAGTCGGCCGAGCCGCGGGTTCGCCAGTGCGCGATGCACAGCAGCGACGACACCGCAACGTATCGCAGCGCATTGGCCCAGGACTGGAAGATCTTCGACCGGTCTACCTTGGCGGTGTGCATCGGCAAGGCGACTTCCTTGATGCGCAGGCCCTGACGCCGCATCAGCAGCAAGGTGCCGATGTCCTGATAGTCGAGCAGCGTGGCCTCGGTGGACACCGCCACTTCAAGGGCTTTGCGGTTGTACAGGCGAAAGCCGGACACGAAGTCGTGCAGCGCAAACCCCGTCAGGAACCGGAACCAGCCCCACGCCAAACGGCGCGCCCAACTGGTTCGGGTCGCGAAATGGCTCACCACCACATCGCCTTCTTCGCGCCGGGACAGCAGGCTGGAAATTTCTTCCACCTCATAGCGGCCTTCCGCATCGATGGTGATCACCGCGTCGTAGCCACGGGCCAGCCCGTAGCGCAGCCCCGTTTGCAAGCTGCCCCAGGTGGTCATCGCCAGCAAAGGGCGCAGCACCCGGGCGCCGGTACTCTCTGCCAGATGGCAGGTGCCGTCCGTGCTGCGGTTGTCCACCACGAGCACGTCGGCCCCCACCAGCGCGCGAACGCGCTGGATGAGGTGCTGGATGCTTGCTGCATGGTTACGGGTGGAGATCACCACGAGCACGCGTGGATTGGGCGCGGCCGGCGTGCTGCCCAGGGCCAGGTACTGGTATTGGTGCGCCAGCGCACGTTCGCACTGGGCAATGTCGAAATGCTGGAGCAGCGCCTGGTAACCCGCCTCGCCGAACTGTGCGCGCAGCCGCGTGTCGTGCTGCAGGCGGGCCAGGGTACTGCGCCAGCTCTCCACGTCTTCGATGGGCACATGCAGCCCGGCATGGGCGTAGGCCACCACCCAGGGCATGCCGGAGCCGGGCAGTTCCGTGACCACGCAAGGGCGCTTGTGCATCATGGCCTCCAGCAACACGATGCCGAACGCCTCGGTGCGCTCGCGCGACGCCAGGCAAAAGACGTCGCAGCCTTCCAGCAAAGCGTGCTTTTCCGCATCGAGCACCGAGCCGACCAAGCGCACCGCGGGTTCTCGGCCGGCTGGCGTGGTATCCCGGATCAGGGCCTCCAGCGACACCCGCAATTCGCCTTCGCCGGCGATCACGAGTTCGACCCCCGGCATGGCCTGCACTGCCTGAATCAGTGTCTCAAACCCCTTGTAGTAGGTGAGCCGGCCGATGGACAGAAGCCGCAGCTGGGTTTCGGGTCTCCATTGCAGCCCACTGCGCAAGGTAGCGGGCGGGGGAGGGCGGCGCAGGTTGATGCCCAGCGGAATGACCTCGCACTTGCTGCGCCACGGCTGCAGCGCACGGCTGGCCTCCAGGTAGGGGGGCGACGTGGCGAAAATCAACTGCGCCCGGTCCAGCACCGCGTGCTCGAACGGGCGGTACAGAAAATACGCCATCGCCACGGACAACTTGATGTCCGAGACGACGATGTCGGAATGCCAGTGCACCACGCACGGCACCTTGCGGGCCGCAGGCAGCGTCAGCGCCCACAGCGCAGAGTTGTTGGGCAGGTGCAGGTGCAGCACATCGGGCTGAAAGCGCCGGATGGCCCTTCCCAGCGCCGAGCGAAAGCCCAGGGCGATGGGCGCATAGACCAGGTTGAACTGCACCGGCACCCGCACCAGCCAGGGAGGGTCGTCCGGCAAGGGGGCTCCGTGCACCAGCGCGAACGCCTCGATGCCCTGGGCCCGCTGGGCTTCGATGAGGTCGGCCAGGAACACTTCCATACCGCCCAGATAGGGCGGAAAGAACTTGCCGATGTGCAGGACGCGCAGTGCCACGGGGGTCTCGCTGCCGCAGGCTATTTCTTCAGGGCCGCCACCTGGGCGCGCACCTGCGGGTACTGCGGATTGCGCGGATCGATCGCGATGGCGCGGTCCAGGTCCTTGAGGCTGTCGTCCAGGCGGCCGGCCGCCCGGTGGGCCATGGCCCGCCCGTAGTACGCCGGCGCTGCGTTGGGTGTGCGCGCGATGATCTGGTCGAACAGCGCGATCGCCGCCTTCGCATCGCCCTTGCCCACCTGCGCCATGCCCAGGCCCAGCATCAGGCGCTGGTTGTTGGGGCTGGCCTTCATCAACGCGGTGAAATCGCTGATGGCATCGTCGTACCGCTGCGTGCCGATGGCGGCTTCGGCACGGCGCATGCGCATGGATTCGCGCATGCGCTCGACCTCCTTGTCGGTGATGCCTTCGGCTGCGCGTGTCATGCCCTGGGTGAAGGCGTCGTACGCCGCGGCGAACTGTCCCAGCGCGAAGGCGGACTCGCCCCGGTGGTAGTACAGCGGCAAGTCGGTGAATCCCTGCTTTTCCGCTTCTGCGAAGGCCGCCAAGGCTTCGGTGTGCTTCTTTTGCTGCTGCAGCGCGACGCCGATATTGAAGCGGGCGGAGCCCTGCAGCGATCCCAGCGCCTCGGCGGTGGCAAAGCTCTTCTGGGCCTCGGCCATCGAACCGCGATCAAGGTGGTAGGCCCCGAGGTTCAGGAACGGACGCCAGCGGCCCACGGCGCTCGGCGATGCCTGCAGGTCGATCTTTTCGGCCGCATCGCCCCAGGCGGCGTAGTCGTCCCGCAGGGATTCCACCCGCTCGAACGCCAGCAGGCTGAACACCAGGCCCGCCATGCAGCCCAGCACGTAAATGGTTTTCGGCTTGAAGCCGGTCAGCACGATGGCGACCAGCACCGGCACGGCGATGGCCCAGAGATAGCTGCGGTAGAGCACGAACGGGTCCTGCACCCACACGGTCGCGAACTCGGTCACGTACAGCAGCAGCGGGAACATCAGCGCCACGCCCACGAGGCTCAACGCCCCGCGGCGGCGCAGCACGGCCCAGAGCGCGGCGGCCCACAGCGCCAAATAGCCGAAGATGCCCAGGATCTGCGGGAACGCGGCATACGACAGCGGGAACGCGGGCCGCAGGTCCACCGACATCCACATCACGTTGGGGAAGAACCACAGGAACCCGTAGGCAAAGAAGAGCGCCGCCTCGTTCAGGATGCTGAGCGGGTACATGCGCTGCGTGATCCCCGGGCTCAGGCGCTCCAGCTGCTGGGCGAAGTCCAGCGAGCGCTGGTCGAAGAGCTTGCCGATGAATTCGCCGTAGATGCCGAAAAAGACCACCGCTGCCACCGCGATCAGCGCGGCGGATGCGCCAGCCAGCGTGGCGACCGTCTTCCAGCTCGGGCGGCGGACATGGATATACAGCGGCACGCTCATCGCAGCGACCATGACCGCATGTTCCTTGGACAGCACCGCCGCCACGTAGCTCAGCAGGGCCAGGCCATACCAGAGCACGCCCCGGCCGGACAGGCCCCGCACGAAACACCAGCACGCCAGAACCGAGAACAGCGTGGCCATGACGATCGAGCGCTGCACCAGGTACGCCACGGCATACACCGCCATGGGATTGACCGCGAACAGTGCCACGCCCACCCGCACCGCCGCCTGTTGCGACAGGCCGAAATGCGGCTGCGATTCGAATTCCTCCGGGAAGCGCGTGCGGGCCAGCAGGTCGCGCACCAGCGCATACAGCGCGGCCACCGTGGCCAGGTGCAGTGCAATGTTCACGAGCCGCTGCTTGCCCCAGCCGGGGCCAGCCAAGGAGTCCACCCAGATGAAGCTGCCATATGACAGCATCCGCTGCTTGAAGGTGAGCAGGCTGCCGTAGCTACCGAAGATCGCGCCGTCGGAAAGCCGCAGATCGTCGAACAGCAACGCATGGTTCCAGCCGGGCAGGTAGATGGCCAGCACGGCCGCCAGAACGGCGATGCCGAATACAGCAAGGGAAATGGACGGTTTGACCATGGGCGGATAGAAAGCAGGTGGACGGGCGCAGCGGTGCGTGGCAGTGCGCGCAGGCAGCCGG
The DNA here is from genome assembly GCF_030158975.1 of Acidovorax sp. SUPP2539. Lineage (NCBI taxonomy): Bacteria > Pseudomonadati > Pseudomonadota > Betaproteobacteria > Burkholderiales > Comamonadaceae > Acidovorax > Acidovorax sp. SUPP2539. Next base: position 160,671 of record NZ_BQXJ01000003.1, read on the forward strand.
CAAGTCTAAGCGATGGAATTTTCGCACCCGCTTGGCACCGCCGGATGCGGGGTGCCTCCAGGCCGGGCCATTTTCCAGCCGCACGCAGGGGCTCGCAGCGGCCCGGTTTCAGTCCTGGACGGGCGCCGCCGGCCCGGGTTCCAGGCCCCGCAGCACCAGGTGGCAGAGCAATTCCTCCGCCTTGTCGTAGTCGCGCTCGGTCAGCGCGGGCTTGCCCAGCAGCAGCGCGAACTGGGCCTGCTGGTCGGCGTAGGCCTGGGTCACGGACCAGATGATGAACATGAGATGGGTGAAATTCACCTTGGCGATGCGGCCCTCGCGCGCCCAGCGCTCGAAGGTGCGCACATCGTTCTTGAGCACGGGGCCCACGCGTTCGGCGATCACGCCCGCGTAGCGCGGCGCACCGGCGATGACCTCCTTGGCGAACACCTTGGCGGCGTTCGGCCGCTCCAGCGACGAGCGCAGCTTGGCGCGGATGTAGCGGCGCAGCGCCTCGTGCGGATCATCGCCATGGGACATCTCGTCCATGCCGGCCAGCCACTGGTTGAGCACGTCGTCCAGCACGCGCAGGTACAGCGCCTCCTTGTTCGGAAAGTAGTACAGCAGGTTGTGGCGGCTCAGCCCGATGGCCGCGGCGATGCTCTCCAGCGACGCGCCCTCGAAACCGAACTGCGCAAACTGTGTCTCCGCCTCGGTGAGGATGGCCTGTTCCTTTTTGAGCCGCGAGGCGGTGGGCTGGCGCCCCGGGTCGGCGGGCGCTCCATCGGGCGCGGGGGGCTGCAGGGCGGTGCGCGTTCGCACAGGTGCGGGGCGGGAGGGCTTGGGCGAAGGGCTCATTTGCACCATTGTGGAACGACTGCGGGGTGTTTTCGCTGGCACGGTGTTTGCACTAGGGGATTTTACTGATTGGTAAATTTTTACTGATTGGTAAATTGAAAACCAGCAGGGCACGGCACCGCCGAAGACACCTGCACCACGACAGCGAGGCCCCCCGATGAAACCTCTGCAGACTGTTCCGATGTGCGGCCGCCCGGCCGCCTGCGCCTGGCCCCGCCAACGCCGCAAGCGCCACGCCCACGCGCCCCGCCGCGTTCGCGCGCCCCTCTCCCGTCCCTGATCTCCCGTCCCTGACCCTTCGCCCCGAGGACTCCCGATGGAAACGACCGCAAGCCGCGCGTGCGGCATTCATGCCGCACGCCTGAACCTGGCCGACTACGCCGTGAACTTCGGCGACGCGCATCCGCCGCTCACCAAGGCGCAGGCTCTGGTGGAGGCCGAGCGCTGCTACTACTGCTTCGATGCGCCGTGCGCCACGGCGTGCCCGACCGGCATCGACATTCCCGCGTTCATCCACCGCGTCGCCCAGGGCAACGACCGCGGCGCGGCCCGCGCCATTCTCGAGGCCAATCCGCTCGGCGGTATGTGCGCCCGCGTCTGCCCGACCGAGGTGCTGTGCGAGCAGGCCTGCGTGCGCAATTCCCACGACGACAAATCGGTGGAGATCGGCGCGCTGCAGCGCCACGCCACCGATGCGTACTTTGCCGACCCGGGCGCGCCCCTGTTCACCCGCGCCGCGCCCACGGGCCGCCGGGTGGCCGTGGTGGGCGCGGGGCCCGCGGGGCTGGCCTGCGCCCATGGCCTCGCGGTGCGCGGGCACGACGTGGTGCTGTTCGAGGCGCGCCCCAAGCTGGGCGGTTTGAACGAATACGGCTTGGCCAGCTACAAGACCACGGGCGGCTTCGCGCAAAAGGAAATCGAATGGCTGCTGTCCATCGGCGGCATCGAGGTGCGCTGCAACCAGGTGCTGGGCCGCGATGCCACCGTGGACAGCCTGCTTCAGGCCTACGACGCCGTGTTCCTGGGTTTGGGCCTGGCGGGCGTCAATGCGCTGGGCATCGCGGAACCGCAGGTCGATGGGCTGCGCAACGCGGTCGATTTCATTGCCGACGTGCGCCAGGCGCAGGACCTTTCGACCGTCCCCGTGGGCCGGCGCGTGGTCGTGATCGGCGGCGGCATGACGGCCGTGGACGCCGCCGTGCAGGCGCGCAAGCTGGGCGCCGAAGAGGTGACGATCGTCTATCGCCGCGGTGCCGACGGCATGTCCGCCTCCGCCGTGGAGCAGCGCTGGGCGCAGACGAACGGCGTGGCCATTCGCCACTGGGCGGCGCCGAAGGAACTGCTCAGCGAAGGCGGGGTGGTGCGTGGCATGCGGTTCGCGGCCACAGCCCTGGCGGGTGGGCGGCTCGTGGACACGGGCGAAGCCTTCACGCTGGAGGCCGACATGGTGCTCAAGGCCATCGGCCAGAGCTACCTGCCCGAATACGCAGGTCCCACGGTGGCCCTGCAGGGCGGGCGCATCGCCACCGACGACATGGGCCGCACCAGCGTGGCGCGGCTGTGGGCCGGCGGGGACTGCCGTGCCGGCGGGCGCGACCTCACGGTCGAGGCGGTCGAGCACGGCAAGGTGGCGGCTCTTTCCATCAGCGAGGCGCTGCGCGGCTGACGGCCGGCGCCTTCTCCCTCCAACACCCCGTACCCCCGGAGCATTTCCCATGGCAGACATCCGCAGCCGCTTTCTCGGCATCGAGAGCCCCAACCCGTTCTGGCTGGCCTCCGCACCGCCCACCGACAAGGAAATCAACGTCACCCGCGCCTTCGAGGCGGGCTGGGGCGGCGTGGTCTGGAAGACGCTGGGCGAAGACCCGCACGTGGTCAACGTCAACGGCCCGCGCTATGCCACGCTGATGTCGCAGGACCGCCGCGTGATCGGGCTCAACAACATCGAGCTCATCACCGACCGCCCGCTGCAGACCAACCTGGACGAAATCCGCCGCGTCAAACGCAACTGGCCCGACCGCGCAATGATCGTCTCGCTCATGGTGCCCTGCGTGGAAGAAAGCTGGAAGCGCATCCTGCCCATGGTGGAGGACGTGGGGGCCGACGGCATCGAGCTGAACTTCGGCTGCCCGCACGGCATGAGCGAGCGCGGCATGGGCGCCGCCGTAGGCCAGGTGCCCGAATACATCCAGATGGTGACAGCGTGGTGCAAGCACTACAGCCGGCTGCCGGTGATCGTGAAGCTCACGCCCAACATCACCGACGTGCGCCAGCCCGCCCGCGCTGCCAAGGCCGGCGGGGCCGATGCGGTGTCGCTCATCAACACCATCAACTCCATCATGGGCGTGGACCTGGAGCGCATGGCCATGAGTCCCAGCACCGGCGGCCTGGGCTCGCACGGCGGCTATTGCGGCCCGGCGGTCAAGCCCATCGCGCTCAACATGGTGGCCGAGATCGCGCGCGACGCGCAGACCGCCGGCCTGCCCATCAGCGGCATCGGCGGCATCTCCACCTGGCGCGATGCGGCCGAGTACATCGCCCTGGGCTGCGGCACCGTGCAGGTGTGCACGGCGGCCATGGTGTACGGCTTCAAGATCGTGCAGGACATGTGCGACGGGCTGTCCAACTTCATGGACGCGCACGGCTACCACACCCTCGACGACTTCCGCGGCCAGGCCGTGCCGACGGTCAAGGACTGGAAGCAGCTCGACCTGAACCACATCGACAAGGCGGTGATCGATCAGGATTCGTGCATCCAGTGCGGCCGCTGCCACGTGGTGTGCGAAGACACCTCGCACCAGGCCATCACCTTCACCAAGGACGGCGGCGTGCGCTTGTTCGAGGTGAACGAGGCCGAATGCGTGGGCTGCAATCTGTGCGTGTCGATCTGCCCCGTCCCCGAATGCATCACGCTGCGCAGCCTCGCGCCCGGCGAGGTCGATGCGCGCACCGGCAAGGTGGTGACGGGCGAGTACGCCAACTGGACCATGCACCCCAACAACCCGCACCGCGTGGCCGCCTGAGCCGCGCTGCCGCGGCCCATTGCCCGCGCTGGTGCCCACTTTCGCGCCCGCTTCCCGCCTGCCAGCCTGTCTGCAACGTCTCGGAGACCGCCCCATGAAGACCCTGCATGCCCCCGGTGCCAGCAACGAACTGTGGAACGACGACCTGGCGCCCACCCAGCCGCACCAGCGCACCTGGCGCTGGTACCACTTCGCGGCCCTGTGGGTGGGCATGGTGATGTGCATCCCCGCCTACACGCTGGCCGCCAGCCTGATCGACAGCGGCATGTCGTGGGGGCAGGCGGTGGGCACGGTGTTCCTGGGCAACCTGATCGTGCTGGTGCCCATGCTGCTCATCGGCCATGCGGGGGCCAAGTACGGCATTCCCTACGCGGTGCTGGCGCGTGCCTCGTTCGGCACGCGCGGCGCCAAGCTGCCGGCGCTGCTGCGCGCACTGGTGGCCTGCGGCTGGTACGGCATCCAGACCTGGTTCGGCGGCATGATGATCTACACGCTGGCCGGTGTGCTCCTCGGGCACCCCCTGGAGGGCGACAAGATCGCGGGGCTGGGCATCAACCTGGGCCAGCTGGTGTGCTTCCTGGTGTTCTGGGCCATCCAGTTCTATTTCGTGGTGCACGGCATCGAGTCCATCCGCAAGCTCGAAACGTGGACGGCGCCGATCAAGATCGTTATCTGCTTTCTGCTGCTGTGGTGGGCGTATGACAAGGCGGGCGGTTTCGGACCCATCCTGGACCAGCCCTCGCAGTTCGCGCCCGGCGGCAAGAAGGCGGGGCAGTTCAGCGCCGTGTTCTGGCCGTCGCTGACCGCCATGGTGGGCTTCTGGGCCACGCTGGCGCTCAACATTCCCGACTTCACGCGGTTCGCCCGGTCACAGCGCGATCAGGTGGTGGGCCAGGCCATCGGCCTGCCCGTGCCCATGGGACTGCTGGCCGCGCTGGCGGTGTTCGTCACCTCGGCCACGGTGGTCATCTACGGCAAGGCGCTGTGGGACCCGGTGGACCTGGCCAGCCGCATGACGGGCGCGGCCGTGCTGATCGCGCTCATCATCCTGCTGATCGACACCGTCAGCGTGAACCTCGCGGCCAACCTGGTGGGACCGGCGTACGACTTCTCCGCGCTGAGCCCGTCGCGCATCAGCTACCGCGTGGGTGGCTACATCACCGTGGGCATCGCCATCGCGATGATGCCGTGGAAGATCCTGGAATCGACCCAGGGCTACATCTTCACCTGGCTCATCGGCTACTCGGCGCTGCTGGGGCCGGTGGCCGGCATCCTGATGGTGGACTACTACCTGGTGCGCCGCACCGAGCTGGACGTGGCCGCGCTGTACGAAGAGCGCGGCGCCTACCGCTACCGCGGCGGCTGGAATGCGGTGGCCGTGGTGGCCTTCGTGCTGGGCGTGGCGCCCAACATTCCCGGCTTTCTGAACGCGGCATTCCCCGCCACCTTCCCCGGTGTGGGCGAGGTGTTCAAGCAGATCTATGCCTATGCCTGGTTCATCGGCCTGGCCATTGCCGCCGTGGTGTACCGCCTCGGCATGGCCGGCCAGGTGCACCCGGCGCCCACTCCGCTGCGCCGCGCCTGAGTGCGGCGGCCACCCCTTCATCTTTCCGGAGACCTGCCATGAGCCCGACCCCTTCCAACGCCGTGCTGATCCGCGGCGGCACCGTGGTGCATGCCGACCGCGAAGAGCGCGCCGACGTGCTGTGCGTGGACGGCCGCATCGCCGCCGTGGGCCCCGATGTGGCGCGCGAGGCGCCTGCCGGTGCCGAGACGCTGGATGCGAGCGGCCAGTACGTGCTGCCGGGCGGCATCGATCCGCACACGCACATGCAGCTGCCCTTCATGGGCACCGTCACCATGGACGATTTCTTCACCGGCACGGCGGCGGGCCTGGCGGGCGGCACCACCAGCATCATCGACTTCGTGATCCCCGACCCACAGGAGCCCATGATGGACGCCTACCGCAAATGGCGCGGCTGGGCCGAAAAGTCGGCGGCCGACTACGGCTTTCACGTGGCCGTCACTTGGTGGAGCGAGCAGGTGCGGGCCGACATGGGCACGCTGGTGCAGGAAGAGGGCGTCAACAGCTTCAAGCACTTCATGGCCTACAAGAACGCCATCATGTGCGACGATGAAACGCTGGTGAACAGCTTCCGGCGCGCGCTGGAGCTGGGCGCCATGCCCACCGTGCACGCAGAGAACGGCGAACTCGTCTACCTGCTGCAGCAGGAGGTGGCCAAGATGGGCATCACCGGTCCCGAGGGCCATCCGCTGGCCCGCCCGCCCATGGTGGAGGCCGAGGCGGCCAACCGCGCCATCGCCATCGCCGACGTGCTGGGGGTGCCCATCTACGTGGTCCACGTCAGCTGCGCCGAAGCGGCCGAGGCCATCGCCCGCGCCCGCGCCCGGGGGCAACGCGTGTTCGGCGAAGTGCTGGCCGGCCACCTGCTGATCGACGACAGCGTGTACCGCGACCCGGACTTCGCCACCGCCGCCGCCCATGTGATGAGCCCGCCGTTCCGCCCCCGCTCGGGCGGCCACCAGGAGGCGCTGTGGCGCGGCCTGCAATCGGGCCAGTTGCACACCACGGCCACCGACCACTGCACCTTCTGCGCTGCGCAGAAAGCCATGGGCCGCGACAACTTCGCCAAGATCCCCAACGGCACGGGCGGCGTGGAAGAGCGCATGGCCGCCATCTGGGACGGCGGCGTGAACACCGGCCGGCTCACGCCCTCGGAGTTCGTCGCCATCACCTCCACCAATGCGGCCAAACTCTTCAACATCTACCCGCGCAAAGGCTTCGTCGGTGCCGGGGCCGATGCCGACCTGGTGCTCTGGGACCCGCAAGGCACCAAGACGTTTTCCGCGAAGACGCAGCACAGCAAGGGCGACTTCAACATCTTCGAGGGCCGCACCGTGCGCGGCATTCCCAGCCACACCATCAGCCAGGGGCGCGTGGTGTTCGCCAACGGCGACCTGCGCGCCGAGCCGGGCCGGGGCCGCTACATCAAGCGCCCCGCGTTCGGCCCCCAGTTCCAGGCCGTGCAAAAGCGCGCGCAGGACCTCGCCCCCACGGCGGTCGCCCGCTGACGGCCGCCCCCCGCATCCGGAGAACACCATGGACACGACCACCCGAACCGACATCAGCCACCTGCGCGTCAACGGCGAGCGCCTGTGGGATTCCCTCATGGAGCTGGCGCAGATCGGTGCCACGCCCAAAGGCGGCGTCTGCCGCCTCACCCTCACCGATCTGGACAAGCAGGGCCGCGACCTCGTCACCCGCTGGGCGCGCGAGGCCGGCATGACCGTCACCATCGACCAGATCGGCAACGGCTTCATGCGCCGCCCGGGGCGCAATAACAACCTTCCGCCCATCATGACCGGCAGCCACATCGACACCCAGCCCACGGGCGGCAAGTTCGACGGCAACTACGGCGTGCTGGCCGGCATCGAGGTAGTGCGCACGCTGAACGACCACGGCATCGAGACCGAGGCGCCGATCGAGGTGGCCTTCTGGACCAACGAGGAAGGCAGCCGCTTCGTGCCCGTGATGATGGGCTCGGGCGTGTTCGCCAAGGCCTTCACCCTGGAGCATGCCTACGCCGCCACCGATACCGAAGGCAAGACGGTGAAGGGCGAGCTCGAGCGCATCGGCTACGTGGGCGATCAGGTGCCCGGCGACCACCCCATCGGCGCGTACTTCGAGACCCACATCGAGCAGGGCCCGGTGCTGGAGGACCACGACAAGACCATCGGCGTGGTGACGGGCGTGCTCGGCATCCGCTGGTATGACTGCACCGTGACCGGCATGGAGGCCCATGCCGGCCCCACGCCCATGGCGTTGCGCAAGGATGCGCTGCAGGTCGCCACGCGCCTCATGCAGGAGGTGGTGGCCTGCGCGCACCGCCACCCGCCGCATGGTCGCGGCACGGTGGGCATGGTGCAGGTGCACCCCAATAGCCGTAACGTGATCCCTGGCCAGGTCAAGTTCAGCATCGACCTGCGCAACGCCACCGACGCCGATTGCGAAAGCATGGACCGCGATATCCGCGACGTGGCCGCCCGCCTCAGCGCCGAAACCGGCCTGCCGATCCAGATCGACCTGGTGTCCAGCTACCCCGCGCAGGTGTTTCACCCCGACTGCGTGGACGCGGTCGGCCGGGCCGCCGCCAGCCTGGGCTATAGCCACATGCCGGCCGTGTCGGGCGCGGGGCATGACGCGGTCTACATGGCGCGTCTGGCGCCCGCGGGCATGGTCTTCATCCCGTGCAAGGACGGCATCAGCCACAACGAGATCGAAGACGCCCAACCCGAGCACATCACCGCCGGCTGCAACGTGCTGCTGCATGCCATGCTGGAACGCGCCGGCACCTGAATGGTGCGGGGCCGGGGCGGCGGCCTGCCGCCGTGTTACAGCAACCCTCCCCCGGTGGGGTTGTGGCAGGCCCCTGCAGCGCATAACGTTCAACGCTTTGCTTGAAGCCATGCCTTCCATGACGACACCGAACCGGCCCGACGGGCGCGCTGCTCCCGCCTTCTTCCCTTCCACTCCCGCTCGCGCGACCCTCGTGGCCACCACCGTGGTGGCCGCGCTGGCCCTGGCCGGCTGCGAGACCACCAACATGCGCATGGGCAGCCCCGATGCCAAGACCGTGGCCACAGGCAGCGCGGCCGGTGGCGCCACCGAAGGCGCCAGCAGCGAGCTGGAGCGCTGCGAATCGCCACTGGGCACCGTCTCGCTGATCGAGAACCAGCAGGCCGGCTGGTACACCATCTTGCGCAACGAATACCGCCTTCCGCCCACGGCCAACCTGCTGCGCCTGCTGGTGCAGCAGTCCAACTGCTTCGTCGTGATCGAGCGCGGCGCGGCCGGCATGACGGCCATGGACCGCGAGCGCGCCATCATGCAGTCCGGCGAGATGCGCGGCGGCAGCAACTTCGGCAAGGGCCAGATGGTCGCCTCCGACTACGGCCTGTCGCCCGAGATCGTGTTCAACAACAACAACGCGGGCGGCGCCTCCGCATCGCTGGGCGGCCTGCTGGGCGGGCGCGCGGGCGGCCTGCTGGGTGCGCTGGGCGGCAGCCTGAACACCAAGGAAGCGAGCGCATTGCTCACCCTCATCGACCACCGCTCCGGCGTGCAGGTCGCTGCCTCGGAAGGCAGCGCCTCCAAGACCGACTTCGGCGCTATGGGCCAGCTGTTCGGCGGCTCGGGCGGCGCGCGCCTGGGCGGCTACAGCAACACGGCCGAAGGCAAGGTGATCGCTGCGGCCTTCATGGACGCCTTCAACCAGATGGTGCGCTCGCTGCGCAGCTACAAGGCCCAGTCGGTCAAGGGCCAGGGCCTGGGCGGCGGCGGTCGCCTGGGGGTCGATGGCGGCGCCGCGCCGTCGCAGACCTCGGCGCCGCGCGCGCAGCCCGTGTCGGCGGCCACCGGCGGCCTGTCGCTGCGCGATGCGCAGGCCAAGCTGAACGCCCTGGGGCACGACACCGGCACGCCCGACGGTGCCATGGGCGCCAAGACGGCGGCCGCCCTGCGTGCCTTCCAGAAGGAGCGCGGCCTGCCCATCACCGGCCGGCTCGACGCCGCTACTGCGGCCCAGTTGAGCCAGTAACGGCTGCCGGACGGCTGCCGGCTTCGAGGTGGTCGTCCGCGCCCACTGGCGGCTGGCGCCTAGCCGGCGCCGTGCGCGCCGGTCAGGTTCAGGAAGTGGTCCAGCATGTGGAAGTGGTCCTCGAAGAAGGCCTCTTCCATGGCCGCCAGGTCCGCGACCGGTATCCACTGCACCTGCATGGCGTCGTCGTCGGCCTGCACGGCAGGGAAGGGTGCATCGCCCAGGTCGAAGTAGTGGGCGTGCGTGATGGTGCGCCCGCGCTGGCTGCGGTCGGGGTGGTCGAAGACCGCCGTGGCGCGCAGTGCGCGGCGCAGGGTGGCGTCGGGCACGTCGCAGTGCGTCTCTTCGGCCAGCTCGCGCAGGCACGACTGCCACAGCGTCTCGCGCTGCTCGATGAAGCCGCCCGGCATGGCCAGCTGGCCCTTGCCCGGGGCGTGCGCGCGGCGGATGACGAGCACGTGGTCCTGGCAGCGCAGCACCGCGTCCACCGTCACGAACACCGGCGGGTAAGGCGCCTGCGCCCACGATTCGCGGTAGCTGCGCAGCACGCGCCATTCTTCCTGCAGCGCCGCGTAGTGCGGCTGCCGGGCGAACACGTCCAGAAATTCGAGCGTGCTGGCCGGCATCTGGTCGGCCAGGGGCCCGAGCGCCGTCAGCACGCCCTGCGGCGCCGCGCCGAAATACGCGTCGCGGATGGCGGTGGCATCGATGGTGCCCTGCCGGTCCATGGGGATCAGCGACCAGCCGGGGAAGGCATCCAGGTAGCTGCTGGTCGCGTCCTTGAAATGGCCGACCAGGCCGATGCGCGCATCGGGCAGCACGTGCGTGGACACGGCGCGCAGCACCGCCGCCACCCACAGGGCCTCGTTGTAGTGATCGCGCACGGGCAGCACGGTCAGCCGGGCGCGGTCGGCCTCGGGCAGGGCATTGCGCAGCATGGCTTCGCGCTCGGCCCAGGTGAACGGGTTCTTGGGCGATCGGGCCTGCCAGGCCGAGCCCATGACCACGATCACGGTGTGGGCGCTGTCCAGCGCGCGCTGCAGAAGGGCCAGGTGGCCGTTGTGGACGGGCTCGAAGCGGCCGATGTAGATGGCGGTGTCGTACATGTGTGTTCCGGTTGGGCGCCCCGCGCCTTGAGCGGCGCCGTCGGGGCTGCTGGGAATGTAGCCGGGCGGGCCGGGCCGGGCGGCGGGCGCGGCAAATGCGCCAACCGATCCTCATGGGTCACCGCGCGGCCGCATTCATCGATTTGCTATAAAAATAGTAGCTATATGCCCTAGTAATGATTGTGCTGGAGGCATTTTTGATGCAAACCTCTCCGTGGCGCAGGCCAGCGCCTCACACATACCGCGCGGCGATCGGCATCTGCCGCCCGGTGCCGAAGGCCTTGGCCCGCACGCGCACGATGGGCGGGGCCTGGCGCCGCTTGTATTCGCTGCGCGCAACCAGCATGCGCACGCGGTGCGCCAGGGCCCGGCCGTCCGCGCTGGCCTGCAGCTGGCGCGCGAAGTCCTGCGCGTTGGCGTACTCGGCTCGCGACAGGCCCTCGCCTTCGATGAGCAGCTTGAGGATCTCGTCCAGCACGGAATAGGGCGGCAGGCTGTCGTCGTCCTTCTGGCCGGGCGCGAGCTCGGCCGAGGGTGGCTTGTCGATGATGGCCTGGGGAATGATCTCGCGCCCCGCGTTCTCGTTCACGTGGCGCGACAGCTCGAACACCTCGGTCTTGTACAGGTCGCCCAGCAGGCCCAGGCCGCCGTTGGTGTCGCCGTACAGCGTGCAGTAGCCCACCGAGATTTCCGACTTGTTGCCGGTGGTGAGCAGCAGGTGACCGAAGGCGTTGGAAAACTCCATCAGCGTCGTGCCGCGAATGCGGGCCTGCACGTTCTCCAGCGGCAGGCCGCGCAGCGGCTGCCCGAAGCTGGCCTCGAACTGCGCGGAAAAGCCCGCCACCAGGTCCGCGATGGGGTGGGTGTGCAGCACCACGCCCAGGTTGCGGCACAGCTGCACCGAATCGTCCACCGAGCCGCTGGACGAAAACCGCGAGGGCATGGTGATGCCCACCACGTTCTCCGGCCCCAGCGCCTCGACCGCCAGCGCCAGCGTGAGCGCGCTGTCGATGCCGCCCGAGCTGCCCACCACCGCCTGGGTGAACCCGCAGCGGCGGGCGTAGTCCCGCAGGCCCAGCACGATCTGCTGGCGGTAGAACGCCATGGTGGGCAGGCCCTCGCGCGGCACGGGCGGCAGGTCGGTGCCGTCCAGACGGGCGAAGTGGCCGTTGTCCAGCAGCTGCACGGTGGACACGTCCTCCTCGAAGCGGCGCGATTCGAAGACCACGCCGTCCTCGGGCTCGACCGCGAAGGAGGCGCCGTCATAGACCAGCTGGTCGTGCCCGCCGACCTGGTTCACGTAGACGATGGGCAGGCCGTGCCGCCGCGCCGCATCGCCGAACACCTGGTGGCGCAGCTCGCGCTTGCCGATGTGACTGGGGCTGGCGTTGATGCTCACCACCAGGTCGGGCGCGGCATCGGCCATGCGCTGGAAGGGGTTGGTCTGGTAGTCGGCGCCGCTGTCGTTCCAGCCGTCCTCGCACACGATGAACCCCACCTGCGAGGTGCCGATGCGCAGCACCTTGGCCACGTCCGGGCCGGGCTCGAAATGGCGACGCTCGTCAAAGACGTTGTAGGTGGGCAGCAGCTGCTTGGCATACGACAGCCGCACCTCGCCCGCACGCAGCACCCGCAGCGCGTTCAGCAGCCGCTTGCCCGGCCCCGGCGTGCGCACCGGCATGCCGACCACCCAGTGCAGCGCGGGCAGGCCGGCCGATGCCTCGCACAGCCGCACCAGGCCCGCGTCCAGGCGTTCGAGAAAGGCGGGCTCCTCCAGCAGATCGCCCGGGTAGTAGCCGCACAGCGACAGCTCGGAGAACACCACGAGGTCGGACTGCGCGGCCGCGGCCTCCTGCGCGGCGGCGATCATGCGATCGACGTTGCCTTCGATGTCGCCCACGGTGAGGTTCAACTGGGCCAGGGTGATGCGGAGCATGGTGTCTTTCCTTTCTGTCTTTCTTCTTCAAGCGGCGATGGTTCGGTGGCGGGGCGGCGGCGTGCCGCGGTGCCTCATGGCGGTGGCACGTTGAACACCTGTCGCAGGTAGGCCAGGTAGGTTTCGTCGTCGCACAGCGTCTTGCCGGGGCTATCCGAGAGCTTGGCCACCGGCTGGCCGTTGGCGTGGGTGATCTTCATCACGATGTTGAGCGGCGCCACGCCCATGTCGTTGGTGAGCTGCGTGCCGATGCCGAAGCCCAGTTGCACCCGGTCGCTGAAATGGCGGTGCAGCGACAGCGCCTTGTCCACGTTCAGCCCGTCCGAGAACACGAGCCGCTTGGTGTGCGCGTCGATGCGCAGGCGGGCGTAGTGCGCCAGCGCCTTCTCGCCCCAGGCCACCGGGTCGCCCGAATCGTGGCGCAGGCCGTCGAACAGCTTGGCGAAGTACAGGTCGAAGTCGGCCAGGAAGGCGTCCATGCCCACCGTGTCGGTCAGCGCGATCCCGAGGTCGCCCCGGTACTCCTGCACCCAGTCCTCCAGCGCCGCTTTTTGAAAGTCGCGCAGCCGTACGCCCAGGGCCTGGTAGGTCTGCAAATACTCGTGCGCCATGGTGCCGATGGGCACCAGGTTCAGGTCGCGCGCCAGCATCACGTTGGAGGTGCCCTTGAACCACTGCGGCGCCTGCTGTGCGAAGGCTTGCACCACCTCGCGCTGCCACGCGCCGCTGTAGCGCCGGCGCAGCCCGAAGTCGAACATCTCGAACGGGTGCGTGCGCTCGGACTCGCCCGAGAGCGCCTGCACGTGCGCGATCTTGTCCGCCAGCCGGCGGCGTCCTTCGGCCAGCGCCGCTGCCGGGTCGAAGCGGCGGAAATACAGCTCGTTCACGATCGCCAGCACGAAGATCTCGAACCCCATCACATGCACCTGCGGGCCGCGCGCCACGATGTGCAGGTCGCCGCCCTCGGCCCGCGCCTCGATGAACGCGCGCTGGAACTGGAACAGGCGCAGAAAGTCCACGAAGTCGCTTTTGATGAAGCGCAGGCCGGCCAGGTAGTCCAGCTCACCGGGAGAAAACCGCAGCGTGCACAGCGCGTCCAGCGCTGCGTTCACTTCGCCGAGCAGCTCGGCCAGCGGATAGGCCGGCCGGTTGCGGCAGACGAAGCGGTATTCGGCCTGCGTCTGCGGGTGGCTGTGCAGCAGCGCCTGCCACATCGTGAATTTGTACAGATCGGTATCGAGCAGGCTGGTGATGACGGGTTGCATGGCGTTTGCTATTGTTTTAGGAGTGGATGCCGGGATGAAATATGCGCTAGAGGCGGATTTCATCGCTGCGCGCCAGTTGCGCCCCCTGGGCCTGCAGGGCGTCCAGAAAGTCCTGCTGCTGCGCCCCGAAGCCGGCCACGGGCGCCATGCAGTCGGTCAGCAGCACGAGGCGGTCGGCCCGCCAGCCCGGCTGCAGCCGGGGCAGGTGCTGCACGATGTGCTCGGTGGTGGCGCGCACGCAGTGGCTGCCGGCCTCGCCGGCAATGACGAGGCGGTCCGCCGTCCCCAGCGCGTGGAGCAGCCGAGTGTTGATCAACGTGGAGGGGTCGTCGGCATCGGGCACCTCGGCCTCGATGGCGCTGTAGTGCTCGGTCCAGGGGTTGGTGCCCTTGAACACGGGGTGCACCGCGCGCTGGCGCTGTGCCTGCCACGCACCGCAGGCGGCCAGCACGTCGGCATGCACGCCGTGACCCCAGCTGCCGATCTCACAGTGCACGGGCCACACCATCAGCGTGTAGCGCCCTTGAGACTCCAGCGCGTCCAGGTAGGCCAGTACGCGGGGCAGGGCCGCGGCATCGCGCGGGGCGAACGCGCCGGCGCGCACCTGCGCCGCGGTGATGGTCGTGAACGGGGCGACCTCGCCGCCGTCGCCCTGGCGCCAGAACGGGGGATGCGCCACGTCGTAGCGCTGGTGCGAGTCGAGCGTGACGGTGATCGCCTCCAGCGCCGGGCCATGGCGCCGGATGAAGGCGGCCAGGCGCTGCATGTCGGCATGGGCGCCGGGCACGGGCAAGGCGGGGGCGATGGGCTGGCCGGTGAGCGGGTGCGCCGGCTGCCAATCGGTGGGCAGGTCGCAGAAATCGTTCTGGGGGTCGATCACCAGCAGCTGGGTCGTCAAGGGGCGGTTCATGGAGCGGGTCATGGTGCAAGGTCCTCGGTGCGATGGGTGCAGTCTATTCCTGTTAGTTTGATTTTGCAACTAAGTGGATGAAAAGGCATTGTCAGCAAATGAAAAACCGGTCGACGGGACTGGATGGGTGGCATCGGCATTCCGGGAGTGGTAGGCTCGTTCGTCCAATCCTGCACATAACCACCCCCTTGATGTCCTCCGCCGTTTCGCCCGCCGTCATCTGCACCGTGGATACCGTGCTGCTCACGCTGCAGGGCGGCACCCTGCACGTGCTGCTCGTGCGCCGTGACAAGGCCCCCTATGCCGGCGCGTGGGCTTTGCCGGGGGGCTACATCCACGCGCAGGACGATGTCGATGCCCAGGCCAGCGCCGCGCGCGTGCTGCGCGAGAAGGCCGGCCTGCAAAGCCCTTACCTGGAGCAGCTCGCCACGTTCTCGGGCCTGGCGCGCGATCCGCGGGGCTGGTCGCTGGCGGTGGCGTATTGCGCGCTGGTGCCTGGCGAGGCGCTCCAGGGCATCCCGCCCCGGCAGGGCGTGAAGCTGGTGCCGGTCGATGCCTTGCCGCCCCTGCCATTCGACCACCGCGCCATGGTGGATGCGGCGCTGGCACGCGTGCGCAGCAAGAGCCTGTATTCCTCGCTGCCCGTGCACCTGTGCGGCGACGCGTTCACCCTGCCGCAACTGCAGGTGGTGTACGAGGCGGTGCTGGGCGAGCCGCTCAACAAGGTGAGCTTTCGCCGCAAGATGGACGAGCTGGACATGCTCGAACCCGTGCCCGGCCTGGTGCAGGGCGGTGCCCACCGGCCCGCGCAGATGTACCGCCTGCGCCCCGCGTTCCGAAAGGCCCTGGCGCTGTCGTCCCGCGCGCTCTGAACAGAAAAAAGCCCCTTTCGGGGCTTGTGGGGAACGGAGCAAGCCGCATCTCAGGCGGCGACCGCCTTGGCTTCGTCGTAGGTTTGCAGGTACTGCTGCGCCAACTCGGTCTTCTGCTTTTCGGTCAGCAGCTTGCCGGCCATCTGGAAGAACCGGTGTTCCTCTTCCTCCAGATGGTGCCGCACCTTCTCACCCAGCTTTTTGGCCACTGCCAGCCACGCGGAGCTGCCGGGGTCGGCCGCCTCCAGGTCTTCGACCAGTTCGTCCAGGGCATGGTGCTCCGCGATGGCGTGGCGCGACAGGTCGATGCCGGCATCGTGCTCCATGAGCGGCCGGTAGAAGTGGCGGTCTTCGGCCAGTTCATGGGCAGCCAGTTCGCGCTTGAGCTCGATGAACCGCTCGTGCCGCTCCGGGGTGTCGCCGCTGGTGGCCTCCACCTGGCGGACCATGTCGCGCTGCCGCTCATGGCTTTCGCGCAGGGCTTCGAAGATGTTCATGCGCGTTGCCCCTTACTTGAGGGCCTTGCGTGCCGCGCCGATGCCCAGCACGGCCAGCACGACGAACACCACGGCGATCACCAGGAAGATGAAGAACAGGATCTTCGCGATGCCGGCAGCGCCCGCGGCGACCCCGGTGAACCCCAGCGCGCCGGCGATGAGGGAAATGATGGCGAAAACGATGGCGTACTTCAGCATGGCAGAGCTCCTAGAAAAGTCAGTGCATGCACTGGATGGTGGATGCAAGGACGATAAGTGCCATGGAAGCGCCCCACCCGTCGGCCGGGGCGGGGCATGGGCGTAGGAGGGGGCCGATGCGGTGGGCGCCTGCCGTTCGCGCGGCGGCATTGCCCCGCCGGCTGGGCGCCGCCCTGGCGCCCTCAGGGGCTCAGCGCCCGGCGGCCGCCCGCAGTGCCGCGGCCTTGTCGGTCTTTTGGCTCCGGCCGGCCCGGTGGGCCTTCGCATCGCTGTGCGATACGAGCCTTTGCCGAAGCCCGGCCCAACCACGCTGGTCGCGTGGCGGGCTTACAGCCCGGCAGCGGCACGCAGTGCCGCTGCTTTGTCCGTCTTCTCCCAGGTGAACTCGGGCTCTTCGCGGCCGAAGTGGCCGTAGGCGGCGGTCTTTTCGTAGATGGGGCGCAGCAGGTCGAGCATCTGGATGATGCCCTTGGGGCGCAGGTCGAAGTGCTCCTGCACCAGCTTGGCGATCTGGTCGTCCGGGATCACGCCCGTGCCTTCGGTGTATACCGTCACGTTCATGGGGCGGGCCACGCCGATGGCATAGGCCACCTGGATCTGGCACTGGCGCGCCAGGCCCGCGGCGACGATGTTCTTGGCCACGTAGCGCGCGGCGTAGGCGGCCGAGCGGTCCACCTTCGTCGGGTCCTTGCCGCTGAACGCGCCGCCGCCGTGGGGGCAGGCACCGCCGTAGGTGTCCACGATGATCTTGCGGCCGGTCAGGCCGCAATCGCCTTGCGGGCCGCCGATGACGAATCGGCCGGTGGGGTTGATCAGGTACTTGGTGTCCTGGAGCCACTCGCTGGGCAGCACGGGCTTGATGATCTCCTCGATGATGGCCTCGGTGAAGCTGGCCTTCATCTTGGTGGAGGTCTCGCTCTGGTCGGGGTGGTGCTGGGTGGAGAGCACCACGGTGTCGATGCTGTGGGGCTTGCCGTCCACGTAGCGCATCGTGACTTGGCTCTTGGCGTCGGGCCGCAGGAAGGGCAGGCGCCCGTCCTTGCGCAGTTGGGCCTGGCGCTCGACCAGGCGGTGGGCGTAGTAGATGGGCGCGGGCATCAGCTCGGGCGTCTCGTCGCAGGCGTAGCCGAACATCAGGCCCTGGTCGCCGGCGCCGGTGTTCAGGTGGTCGTCGCTCGCCTGGTCCACGCCCTGGGCGATGTCGTTGCTCTGCTTGTCGTAGGCCACCAGCACCGCACAGCCCTTGTAATCGATGCCGTAGTCGGTGTTGTCGTAGCCGATGCGCTTGATGGTGTCGCGCGCGATCTGGATGTAGTCCACGTGCGCGTTGGTGGTGATCTCGCCCGCCAGCACCACGAGCCCGGTGTTGGTGAGGGTCTCGGCCGCCACGCGGCTGCGGGGGTCCTGCTTGAAGATCGCGTCCAGAATCGCGTCGGAAATCTGGTCGGCGACCTTGTCGGGGTGGCCTTCCGAGACGGATTCGGAGGTGAAAAGGAAATCGTTCGCCATTTGAATAAACTCCTGTGTTCCGGCATTTTGGGCGTTGCCCTCAGCCTTGGGAGCTTTGGCGAACGCTTTAGCAGATTTGTTTTACGTCGCCCTGCAAGTTGCTCATTTAACTCAGCGACCGCGCCATTTTAATGCCAACCCTTTTCCGTTTCCTTTCCCGGCTTCCGCTCTGGCTCGCCCATGCCCTCGGCGCGGCCGCGGGCTGGCTGGTTTTCTGCCTCTCGCCCACCTACCGGCGGCGCTTTCGCGAGAACGCGGCGCGGGCCGGCTATTCGTTCGGACAGGTGCGTGCGGCCGTGGGCCACGCCGGCCGCATGGCGGCCGAACTGCCCCGCCTGTGGCTGCGCGAGCAGACGCCGTGCCGCATCGAGAACGCCGCCGTGGTCGAGCGGGCCTGGGAAGCGGGCAAGGGCATCGTCTTTCTCACGCCGCACCTGGGCTGCTTCGAGCTGTCGGTGCAGGCCGCGGCCCAGCGCTGGAGCGCCGAGCGCGGACCCATCACCATCCTGTATCGCCCTGCGCGCCAGCCCTGGCTGGCCGGCGTGATGGCCACCGCGCGCAACCGACCCGGCATCCGCGCGGTGCCCACGGCGCTGACGGGCGTGCGCCAGATGATCAAGGCGCTGCGCCGCGGCGAGGCCGTGGGCCTGCTGCCCGACCAGGTCCCGCCGCAGGGCCAGGGCGTGTGGTCGCCGTTCTTCGGCCGCGAGGCCTACACCATGACTCTGGCCGCGCGGCTGGCGCAGCAGACGGGTGCCGCCGTGGTGCTGGCGCGCTGCGAGCGGCTGGGCGCCGGCCGCGGCTATGTCTTGCATTTCGAGGAGTTGTCCGTGCCCCTGTCCGAAGACCTTGACGCGGCCGTGCTGCAGATCAACCAGGCGATGGAGCACACCATCCGCCAGAGCCCCGACCAGTACCTGTGGGGCTATGCCCGCTACAAGCAGCCGCGGGCCGAAGCGCACGCCGCAGGGGCCGCGGCATGACGGGCCGCATGAACGTGTGGCTGATGGGCGTGCTGGCCCGCCTGCCGCTGCCGGTGCTGCGCGGCCTGGGCTGGGCGATCGGCCAGGTGCTGTACCGGCTGGCCGCGCCGCGCCGCAAGGTGGCGCTGCGCAATCTGGAGCTGTGCTTTCCCGATGCGTCCCCCGCCCAGCGGCGCGCCTGGGCCCGCGAGACCTTCGTGCGCTTTTGCCAGACCTGGCTGGACCGCAGCTGGCTGTGGATGGCGCCGCGCGCGTTGGTCGAAAAGCGGCTCACCATCCACGGCGCGCTGCACGAGCTGGACGGCGATGCGCCCACCATCATCTTCGCGCCGCATTTCCTCGGCATGGATGCTGCGGGCACGGCGCTCACCCTGCAGACCGACCGGGCCTTCACCTCGATCTTCACGCCGCACCCGGACCCGGCCGTGGACGCCTGGCTGTTCGCGGGCCGCCAGCGCTTCGGCAACGTGCGAATGCTCAACCGGGGCGACGGCGTCAAGCCCATCCTGAGCGGGCTGCGCAAGGGCGGGCTGCTGTATTTGCTGCCGGACATGGACTTCGGCCCGAGCGAGTCGGTCTTCGTGCCGTTCTACGGCGTGCGCGCGGCGACGATCCCCTCGCTGTCGCGCTTCGCCCGCCTGGGCCGCGCCAAGGTCGTGCCGCTGGTGGGCCGCCTGACCCCCACCGGCTACAGCGCCGAGATGATGCCGGCGTGGGAGCACTTTCCCACCGACGACCTGGAGGCCGACACGGCCCGCATGAACCGCGAGCTGCAGCAGTGGATCGACACCATGCCGGGCCAGTACTACTGGGTGCACAAGCGCTTCAAGTCGCGCCCGGACGGCGAACCTTCGGTGTACCAAAAATAAAAGCAATTTGTAGCCGAATCGTTGCCATGCCGGCGGTTTGATTGCCTGTATTGCTATTGATTTTGTAGCGCTCCAGGCGTCAGGCTGTCGGTGATGGCCTGGATCACCGCCGCCGGCTGCTCGTGCACGATCCAGTGCGAGGCGCCCGGCACCTCGGTGCGGGTGAGCGAAGGCACCCATTGCGCGAGCCCCTGCAGCAGCCCCGGCAGCAGGGCCGGGTCGTCCAGGCCCCAGACCACGCGGGTGGGCACGTTCACGGTGAGCATCGAATCCGGCAGGGTGAGCGCGCCGGCTGCGGCATCGCCCTCGCGCGGCGGGCGCAGCGGGCTGGCGCGGTAGTAGTTGCACGGGCCGGTCAGGCCGGCGCCCCAGGTGGCGCGGTACTGGTCGCGCACCTCGGGGGTGAGCCATGCGGGCGCCATGCCGTCGGCCCGGTCGAAAAAGCCGAACAGGCGCCGGAAGTCGTCGGCCGCAAGCAGCGCCTCGGCGTCCGGCCGGCAGAGAAAGTGCATGTACTGGCTGGCCGCCTGCTGGGCCGGGTTGTTCTGCAGCTCGCGCAGGAACGTGCCCGGATGCGGCGAATTGACGATCACCAGCCGCTGCATCAACTCAGGCCGCTGGTTGGCCAGGTTCCAGGCCACTGCGCCGCCCCAGTCGTGCGCGATCAGCGCGGCCATGGGCTGCGAGTCGCCGCATTCGGCCGCGATCAGGGCCGTGATGTCCTGCACCAGGTGCTTGGCGCGGTAGGCGGCCACGTCCGGCGGGGCGCTCGATGGCGCGAAGCCGCGCAGCCAGGGCGCCACGCAGCGGTAGCCGCCGTGGGCCGGGTCGGCGAAGTGCTCCAGCAGCGCATCCCAGATGAAGGCGCCTTCGGGAAACCCGTGCAGGAACAGCAGCACCGGGCGGCCGCGCTCGCCGCGGGTGCGGCAGTGCAGCGTGGTGCCGTGGGGCAGGGCGTGCGCAATGGTGTCGATCATGGTGCTCTGCTTTGGATCGCAGCCCGCGCATGACCTGTCTGCGCGGGCGCCTAGTTGTCTTCCGAATCCTCGTCCAGGGGTGCCTCTTCGGTGCCGTCCTGCGCCTCGGGCGACGGGCCGGCTACCGGGTGCGACCACTGCCACAGCAGTTGCGCCACCTCGTCCACCCCTTGCTTCTTGAGGGCCGAGAACATCTTGACCTCGCCGCCGCCGGCCTGCAGTCGCGTGATGGACAGCGCCTTGGCCTGCTCGGCGCGGGTGAGCTTGTCGGCCTTGGTGAGCAGCACCAGGAACTTCAGGCCCGCCTCGACGCGGTGGCGCACGGCTTCCAGCAGCGCCTCGTCCAGCTCGGTCAGGCCCAGGCGCGGGTCGCACAGCAGCACGATGCCGGTCAGGCTCTGGCGGGTGACCAGGTAGCTCAGCATCACCTGCTGCCAGCGGATCTTGTCCGAGCGCGACACGGCGGCGTAGCCGTAGCCGGGCAGGTCGGCCAGCACGGCGTCGGTCACGCCCTGCTTGCCCAGCGAGAACAGATTGATGTGCTGCGTGCGACCGGGCTTCTTGGAGGCGAAGGCCAGCTGCTTTTGCTGCGTGAGCGTGTTGATGCAGGTGGACTTGCCGGCATTGGAGCGGCCGACGAAGGCGATCTCGGGCACCTCGATGGGGGGCAGGTGGTGCAGTTGCGCCGCCGTCGTCAGGAACCGCGTGGTGTGCATCCACCCCATGGCGACTTTGGCGTCCGGTGCGGGCGGGAGGGAGCCAGCAACTGGCGCATGTGATGTAGTCGTCATAACGGGGGTTACCAAGGATAGAGGGCCAGGGGGTCGCATTGTAGAATCGCGCCGTTTTGCGCCCATAACACAAGAACCCTCGATATGAAGAAATTGCTTGCTCCCATGCTGATGGCTGCCGTGCTGGCAGTTGCTGCTTTCCCGGCTTTATCGCAGGGGCACGCCCCTGCCGCAGCGGCGCAAAAACCGGCCAAGCCGGACCTGGCCAAGGGAGAGGCCACCTTCACGGCCGTGTGCGTGGCCTGCCACGCGGCCGATGGCAACTCCGCCATCGCCATCAACCCCAAGCTGGCCCAGCAGCACCCCGAATACCTCGTCAAGCAGTTGCAGGAGTTCAAGTCCGGCAAGCGCAACAACCCCGTCATGAAGGGCTTCGCCTCGGCCCTGTCCGATGACGACATGCGCAACATCGCCTGGTGGGTGGCGTCCAAGCAGGCCAAGCCCGGCTTCGCCAAGGACAAGGAACTCGTCGCCCTGGGCGAGCGCATCTACCGTGGCGGCATCGCCGACCGCAACATCGCCGCCTGCGCCGGCTGCCACAGCCCCAACGGCGCGGGCATTCCGGTGCAGTACCCCCGCCTGTCGGGCCAGCACGCCGACTACACCGCCGCGCAGCTCGTCGCCTTCCGCGACGGCGTGCGCAGCAACAGCCTGCAGATGACGCAGGTCGCCGCCAAGCTCAACGACCGCGAGATCAAGGCCGTCGCCGACTACATCGCTGGCCTGCGTTGACCTGGGTCAATCCCCCGGGCCGGCCACCGTGCCGCGCCCCTGAACCAACCGCCGATAATCACACCCAAGACGGGCGGGTCCATCTGAACGGATGGCCCGCCCTTTTGTCTTTCGTCCATGTCTGAAACCACCCACGGCATCCGCATACACACCCGCTCGCAGGCCATGCGCGCGGCGGTGGAACTGCTGTCGTCCATGCGCTTCGCCATCTCGCTGCTGACGGTGATCTGCATCGCCTCGGTGATCGGCACGGTGCTCAAGCAGCACGAGCCCGCCGCCAACTACGTGAACCAGTTCGGGCCGTTCTGGGCCGAGCTGTTCATGGCGCTCAAGCTCAACGCGGTATACAGCGCGTGGTGGTTCCTGCTGATCCTGGCGTTCCTGGTGGCGAGCACCTCGCTGTGCATCGCGCGCAACGGGCCGCGCTACCTGGCCGACGTGCGCAATTACAAGGAAAACGTGCGCGAGCAAAGCCTGGAGGCCTTCGGGCTGCGGGCCAAAGGGCCGCTGCCCGGCGAAACCCCCGAGGCCGCGGCGCGCCGCATCGGTGACATGCTGGCCGGCGGCGGCTGGAAGGTGCGGCTGCAGCAGCGCACCACGCCGGCCGGGCCCGGAACGGGCTGGATGGTGGCGGCCAAGGCGGGTGCGGCAAACAAGATCGGCTACATCGCGGCGCACAGCGCCATCGTGCTGGTGTGCGTGGGCGGCCTGCTGGATGGCGACCTGGTCGTGCGCGCGCAGATGTGGCTGGGCGGCAAGACGCCGTACAACGGCGGCGGATTGATCTCCGAGGTCCGGCCCGAGCACCGCCTGTCCGAGCGCAACCCGACCTTCCGCGGCAACCTGCTGGTGGCCGAGGGCACGCAGTCGAGCACCGCCATCCTGAACCAGTCCGACGGCGTGCTGCTGCAGGAGCTGCCCTTCGCCATCGAGCTCAAGAAGTTCATCGTCGAGCACTACTCCACTGGCATGCCCAAGCTCTTCGCGAGCGAGATCGTCATCCACGACAAGACCACCGGAGAGGCCACGCCCGCGCGCGTGGAGGTGAACCACCCGGCGAGCTACCGCGGCATCGAGATCTACCAGTCGAGCTTCGACGACGGCGGCTCGCGCCTGCAACTGCGCGCGGTGCCGCTCGCGCCCGGCATAGCGCCTTTCGACGTGGAGGGCGTGGTGGGCAGCTCCACGCCGCTCACCGCCAGCGCCGCGGGCCAGCCGTTCACGCTGGAGTTCACCGCGCTGCGCACCATCAACGTCGAGAACTTCACCGACACCGGCGCCGTCACCTCCGGTGCCGATGTGCGCAAGGTGGACCTGCGCCAGGCCATCGAGGCGCGCCTGGGCGCGGGCAACAAGACGGTGACCCGCAAGGAGCTGCGCAACATCGGCCCCAGCGTGAGCTACAAGCTGCGCGACGCGGCGGGCCAGGCGCGCGAGTTCCACAACTACATGCTGCCGCTGGACGCGGGCGACGGGCAGCCCGCCTTCCTGCTCGGCGTGCGCGACACGCCGTCCGAGCCGTTCCGCTTCCTGCGCATTCCGGTGGACGACCAGGGCAGCATGCAGGGCTTCGTGCGCATGCGCGTGGCGCTGGCCGATCCGGCGCTGCGTGAGCAGGCGGTGCGCCGCTACGTGGCCAAGGCGGTGGACCCCGCGCGCCCCGAGCTGGCCGAGCAGCTGGCGCAATCGACCGTGCGCGCCCTGTCGCTCTTTGCCGGGGCGGACGCCGGCGCGCCAGGCGCTACCACGGGCAAGGGCGGCACGCCGGGCCGCGGCGGCCTGCAGGCGATCTCGGACTTCATGGAAGCCAACGTGCCGCCGGCCGAACGCGAGCGTGCGGGCGAGGTGCTGATCCGCATCCTGAACGGCGCGCTGTTCGAGCTGGCCCAGCTGACGCGCGAGCGCGCGGGCCTGAAACCCCTGGCGCAGAGCGATGCCACCCAGGCGTTCATGACGCAGGCGGTGCTGTCGCTCAGCGACGCGCAGGCCTACCCTGTGCCCGTGGCGTTCGAACTCAAGGACTTCACCCAGGTGCAGGCGAGTGTCTTCCAGGTGGCCCGCGCGCCGGGCAAGAACATCGTGTACCTTGGCTGCGCGCTGCTGATCCTCGGCGTGTTTTCGATGCTCTACGTGCGCGAACGGCGCCTGTGGGTGTGGCTGGTGCCCAAGGACCGGGGCGCCCAGGCCACCATGGCGCTGTCGAGCAACCGCAAGACCCTAGACGGCGACCGCGAGTTCGCCCGGCTCACCGACAAACTCATCGGGGCGCGGCCCCACGGAGACACCGCATGAACACCGCCGCCACGGACACTGCCCGCGATCGCACGAATCGCGCCGACCGCACCATCACCCTGAACGAGGGGTTCTTGGCCCGGCGCAATGCCTTCGACTGGGTCTTCGCAGCGTTGGTCGCGGCGGGCGGGCTGTTCGCGCTGCAGCGCTACGGCGCGTTCATGGATGTTTACGAAAAAGGCATCCTGCTCGGTGCCATTCCCTGCACCGTGTGGCTGGGCTGGTTCTGGCGGCCGCTGCGGGTGCTGATGGTGGTGGTGGCGGCCTTCGCCCTGGCGGCCATCGGCCTGTACCAGCAGGACGGCGCCGGCAGCCTGGCGCGCGCCGACACGGTGTTCGGACTCAAGTATTTCCTGTCCAGCCAGTCGGCCATCCTGTGGATGAGCATGCTGTTCTTCATGAGCACGGCGTTCTACTGGATCGGCATGTTCTCCCGCGGCGAGGGCCGCACCCTGTCACTGCTGGGCTCGCGCCTGGCGTGGGTGGGCATCGGCATGGCGCTCATCGGCACGCTGGTGCGCTGGTACGAGAGCTACCTCATCGGCGCCGACGTGGGCCACATCCCGGTCAGCAACCTGTACGAGGTGTTCGTGCTGTTTTGCTGGATGACGGCGGCCTTCTACCTCTATTACGAAGCGCAGTACGAGACCCGCGCGCTGGGCGGCTTCGTCATGCTGGTGGTCAGCGCCGCCGTGGGCTTTCTGCTCTGGTACACCGTGGTGCGCGAGGCGCACGAGATCCAGCCCCTGGTGCCCGCCCTGAAGAGCTGGTGGATGAAGCTGCACGTGCCCGCCAACTTCATCGGCTACGGCACCTTCGCGCTGTCGGCCATGGTGGCGTTCGCCTACCTCATCAAGCAGCAGGCCGGCGAGACGCGCTGGTACAAGCTCGCGCCCCTGTGGCTGCTGGGCGTGGTGCTGTGCTTCGAGCCCATCGTGTTCCGCCAGGGCGCCACCGAGAACGGCGGCGGCTACTGGATGGTGTATTTCGGCGTATCGGCGTTCATCGTGGCGGGCATCCTGCTGGGCCGCCGGCGCATCGCGGCCCGTCTGCCGTCGTTCGAGGTGCTGGACGATGTCATGTACAAGGCCATCGCCGTGGGCTTCGCCTTCTTCACCATCGCCACGGTGCTGGGCGCTCTCTGGGCGGCTGAGGCCTGGGGCGGCTACTGGAGCTGGGACCCCAAGGAGACCTGGGCGCTGATCGTGTGGCTCAACTACGCGGCCTGGCTGCACATGCGCCTGATGAAGGGCCTGCGCGGCACCGTGTCCGCCTGGTGGGCGCTGGTGGGGCTGGGCGTGACCACGTTCGCCTTCCTGGGCGTGAACATGTGGCTGTCGGGGCTGCACAGCTACGGAACGTTGTAGCCCACAATGAATCCTTTCGGGGCCGGTGCGCGTATAACCGGCATCGTCCCCCCGAACCACAAGGATTCCCCATGCCGATTCCCCGCAGAGACAACGGCTTCATCCACGCCGCCAGCAGCGAAATCACCCCCCGCGCGGTCTACGAAGGCCGGCGAGACCTCATCAAGCTCATGGCCGGCGGCGCTGCCGGGGCGGCCCTGGCCACCTGGGCCGCACGCGATGCCGGCGCCCAGGCCGCGCGCCCGGGCAAGCTGGCGGCCCTGGCCGGCGGCAAATCGGCGGTGGCGGGCGCCAACACCATGGAAAAGGTGACCGACTACAAGGACGCCAGCACCTACAACAACTACTACGAGTTCGGCGTGGACAAGGCCGACCCGGCTCGCAACGCCCACACCCTGAAGACCACGCCCTGGACGGTCGAGGTGGAGGGGCTGGTCAACAAGCCGGGCAAGTTCGGCATCGAAGACCTTATCAAGCTCAGCGCCCAGGAAGAGCGCATCTACCGCCTGCGCTGCGTCGAGGGCTGGTCCATGGTGATTCCGTGGGTGGGCTACTCGCTGGCCGAGCTGCTCAAGCGCGTGGAGCCACAGGGCAGCGCCAAGTATGTGGAGTTCGTCACGCTGGCCGACAAGAAGACCATGCCGTTCGTCGGCTCCGCCGTGCTCGACTGGCCCTACACCGAGGGGCTGCGCATGGACGAGGCCATGCACCCGCTCACGCTGCTCACCTTCGGCATGTACGGCGAGGTGCTGCCCAACCAGAACGGCGCGCCGGTGCGGCTGGTGGTGCCCTGGAAGTACGGCTTCAAGAGCGCCAAGAGCATTGTCAAGATCCGCCTGACCGACAAGGAGCCGGGCACGGCCTGGAACAAGGCCGCCAAGCAGGAATACGGCTTTTATTCCAACGTGAACCCGAACGTGGACCACCCGCGCTGGAGCCAGGCCACCGAGCGGCGCATCGGCGAGGACGGACTGTTCGCCAAGAAGCGCAAGACGCTGATGTTCAACGGCTACGAGGCCCAGGTGGCCTCGCTGTACGCCGGCATGGACCTGAAGAAGTTCTACTGACCCGCCCCGCGTCCGACATCCCGCCTCCAGCGCCTTCGAGGGCTGCCGCCATGAAAAAACTGCTGATGCATCCCGCCGCCAAGCCGGTGGTGTTCGCCTTGTGCCTGCTGCCGCTGGCGTGGCTGGTGTTCGGCGCCGCCACCGATCGGCTCGGCCCCAACCCGGCCGAGACGCTGATCCGGTCCAGTGGCGACTGGACGCTGCGGGCCCTGTGCCTGGCGCTGGCGGTGACGCCGCTGCGCGTCATCACGGGCACGCCGGCCCTGGCGCGCTTTCGGCGCATGCTGGGGCTGTTCGTGTATTTCTATGCGGTGCTGCACCTCATGGCCTACGCCTGGCTGGACATGGGCTTCGACTGGCCGGAGATCGTGTACGACATCGGCAAGCGGCCCTTCATCCTGGTGGGTACGCTGGCCATCGTGCTGCTCACGCTGCTGGCGGCCACCTCGTTCAACCGCGCCATCCGCTGGCTGGGCGCCAAGCGCTGGCAGGCGCTGCACCGGATCGTCTACGCGGTCGCAGGGTTGGCGCTGCTGCACTTTTTCTGGATGCGCGCGGGCAAGAACAACTTCGCCGAGGTGGCGGTGTACGCGGCCATCCTGGGCGCGCTGCTGGGCTGGCGCGTGTGGAAGCGCTACGCCCGGCGCCCGGTGGCCGCCCGCACGGCATGATGCTGTTAAAAGAATAGCAATATGCCCTAGTACTGATTGTGCTGGAGGCCTTTTTGGCTAGGATCGCCCCTGCACGGCGTGCAGGGCCGGCCGCACCTGCCGGGTGGCCGGGTCGATGAAGGCCGTGGGGAACTGGTAGGCCCGGTCGTCGAACAGGTCGATGCCGCACATCAGGTTCTCGATCCAGTCGAAGAAATCGCCGATGGCCTTCGGTCCCATGATCGGCGCGCCGTGCTGGGGCACCAGCATGGCGATGTCCATCTGCCGCACCATGCGCACCCACAGCCGCAGGATCTTGTTGGACACCATGTAGCGGCGGTGGAACCCTTCCATGCGTGGAATGTGCGGCGCCAGATCGGTCACGGGCTCGCGCGCCTCGGTGCCCGAGGTCATCGACACGCCCAGGTCCCCCGTGAAGAGGATGCGGCTGACCGGGTCGTAGAAGTGGAAGTTGCCCTCGGAATGCAGGAAATGCGCGGGCAGAAGCACCAGCTCGTGCCGCCCCAGCGGCAGGTGGCCGCCGCCGTCCGGCACGCCGATCACCCGGTTCTCCGTCTTGCCGACCTTGGTGAAATGCGGCGCGAAGCGCTCCCACACGCGCGAGATCACCAGCGTGGCCTTGGTGCTGGTCATCCAGCGGTCGAGCGAGGCGATGATGTCCGGGTCGGCATGTGAGGCGATCAGGTACGACAGCTTGTGCGGCGGGAAATGCTTGGACATTCCCATGAACAGCTCGTTGAAGGCGAGGTTGCCGCCCGGGTCGATGATGGCGCCCGTGTCGCCGTCCACGATCAGGAATTGATTGGCCTGAACGGCCTGCCCGTCCTCCTCGATGAGGTCAGAGAACATCAGGCAGGCGTGGTGCTTGTCTCGGTACAGTTCCAGCGGTTCCAGGGCCATGGCATGCAGCATTCTTGAAAAATGCCAATGTAGGCCGCGCCCCGTGCCGAGGGCTTGATGCGAATCAAGCGTTGGCCAGTCAGCCCACCAGTTTCTCGTGGCGGAAGGTGTCGGCCGCCGATTCGCGCGCGCGGATCAGGTGGGCCTGCGTGCCATCCACTAGCACTTCGGCCGGGCGGGCGCGCGTGTTGTAGTTGCTGCCCATCGAGCTGCAGTACGCGCCGGCCGACAGCACGGCCAGGTGGTCGCCCGGCTGCACAGCCAGCGTGCGGTCGCGGCCGATCCAGTCGCCGCTCTCGCACACCGGGCCCACCACGTCGTACACCCCGGCCGCTGCGCCGGCCGCGGCCGCCTGCACCGGCACGATGGCGTGGAACGCCTGGTACATCGCGGGGCGCGGCAGGTCGTTCATGGCCGCATCGACGATGCAGAAGTTTTTCTGCTCGCCGGGCTTCACGTACAGCACCTCGGTCACGCATACCCCGGCATTGCCCACCAGCGAGCGGCCGGGCTCGATCATGAAATGGCGGTCGCCGAAGCCGCGCGCATCCAGCTTGGCCAGCAGCTTGGCCCACAGCGCATCGGCGGCCGGTGGCGTGTCGCCGTTGTAGTCGATGCCCAGGCCGCCGCCGAAGTCGATGTGGTGGATCGGAATGCCTGCGGCCTCGATCTCCTGGATCAGGTCGAGCAGTCGGTCGGTGGCGTCGAGGTAGGGTGTCTCGTCCGTGATCTGCGAGCCGATGTGGAAGTCGATGCCGGCCACCTGCAGCCCCGGCAGCGACGCGGCGTGCCGGTAGGCCGCGACGATGCGCTCGTGCGCCACGCCGAACTTGTTGCCCTTGAGTCCGGTGGAAATGTAGGGGTGCGTCTTCGGGTCCACGTTGGGATTGACGCGGATGCTGATCGGCGCCTTCGTGTCGAAGGCCACGGCCACCTCGCTCAGCACGTCCAGTTCGGACTCGCTCTCGACGTTGAAGCAGCCGATGCCGGCCTGCAGGGCCTGCCGCATCTCGGCCCGCGTCTTGCCGACGCCCGAGAAGATGATCTTGCGCGGATCGCCGCCAGCGGCCAGCACGCGTTCCAACTCGCCGCCGGACACGATGTCGAAACCGCAGCCCTGGCGCGCGAACAGCTGCAGCACGGCCAGCGACGAGTTCGCCTTCATGGCGTAGCAGATCTGCACCTGGCGGCCGGCAAAGCCGCGCTGGTAGGCGGCCAGCGCGTCCAGCATGGACGCTTGCGAATAGACGTACAGCGGCGTGCCGTGCTGCCGCGCCAGGTCGGCCAGGGGGAGTTGTTCGATGAACAGCGCGTCGCCACGGTAGGCGATGTGGGGATGGCCGGGCAGGGCAGGCAAGGTCATGGGGTCGGGGAGGAAGCGGAACGGGAGGGGGCGGAGGGGACGATCGGCGCCGGCGTGGGCGTGTCGCGCATCGGGTCCAGCGTCTGGGCCAGGGTGGCCCGCTGGCTGGCAGCGGGGTCGGTGGGCAGGTACAGCGGGCCGCGCTGGCCGCAGCCCGACAGGGCCGCCGCACTCGCAGCAAGGGCAAGCGTCCTGACTAGAATTTGCGATGCTCTCAACATCCGCCGATTCTAATGACTGACCTCGAATTCCTGGACCACGCGGAAAAGCTCCTGCTCGCTGTCGAGCAAGGCTGCGATCGCATCAACGACACCTCGGACGCCGACCTGGACGCGCAACGCTCCGGAGGCATGGTGACCATCGCGTTCCAGAACGGCAGCCAGATCGTCATCAACCTGCAAAAGCCGCTGCACGAAATCTGGCTGGCCGCACAGTCCGGCGGCTACCACTACCGGTTCGACGGCCAGCGCTGGATGGACACCAAGGGGGCGGGCGAGTTCTTCGAAGCCCTGGACCGCAGCGCCAGCGAGCAGTCGGGACTGGCGCTGTCTTTCGCGCCGTGAGCGCCTTCGGTCTGTAACAAAAAAGCCCTTGCGCGATGGCCGCGCAAGGGCTTTTCTTTGAGGGGACCGCGTGCCTGCGGTCCATGGGGTCAATTGCGGAACAGATCCAGGATCCGGTTGCGCTCCTCGGTCGGCGGGGGCGTCTGCGGCGGCGATCCGGGCACGGCGGCGGAGGCGTCTTCCATGCCTACGCTGGCGACCCCGGCGTTGCGGGCGAACTCCTCATAGAACCATTCTCCGCCCACGTTCACCACGCCAGGCGGCACGGTGGGCTCGGCCACCGGGACGCCCTTGAGCGCGCGCTCCATGAAGCTGATCCAGATCGGCAGGCTCAGCCCGCCGCCGGTTTCGCGGCTGCCCAGGTTGCGGGGCGTGTCGTAGCCGATCCAGGTCACCGCGGCCACCGTGGGCTGGAAACCGGCGAACCAGGCATCGACGGCATCGTTGGTCGTGCCGGTCTTGCCGTACAGGTCGGGGCGCTTGAGCGTGGCCTGCGCGCGCGCCGCCGTGCCGGAGCGGGTGACTTCCTGCAGCAGGCTGTCCATCACGAAGGCGTTGCGCGCATCGATCGCACGGGGGTTGTCGGAGGTGGCCGGCGGCTGGAAGTCCGACAGGATACGGCCCTTGTGGTCGGTGACGCGGCTGATCAGGTAGGGGTTCACGCGGTAGCCGCCGTTGGCGAACACCGAATAGGCCGACACCATCTGCATGGGCGTGACCGACCCCGCGCCGAGCGCCATGGTCAGGTAGGGCGGGTGCTTTTCGGCGTCGAAGCCGAACTTGGACACCCACTCCTGCCCGTTCTTGGGGCCGACCGCCTGCAGGACGCGGATGGACACCACGTTCTTGGAGCGCGCCAGCGCGGTGCGCAGGGTCATCGGGCCGTCGTACTTGCCGTCGTAGTTCTTGGGTTCCCAGGGCTGGCCGCCCGTGACGCCGGCGCTGAAGAACAGCGGGGCATCGTTCACCACGGTAGCCGGCGTGAAGCCTTTTTCCAGCGCGGCCGAGTAGATGAACGGCTTGAAGCTCGATCCTGGCTGGCGCCATGCCTGCGTCACATGGTTGAACTTGTTCTTGTCGAAATCGAAGCCGCCCACCAGGGCCTTGATGGCGCCGGTGCGCGGATCGACCGCCACCAGGGCGCCCTCGACTTCCGGCAGCTGGGTGATATCCCAGGTCTTCTTGGGGGTCTGGATCACGCGGATCACGGCGCCGCGGCGAATCTTGACATTCGGCGGCGCCTTGTCGCTCAGGCCCGACTGGGCGGGTTTCAGGCCGTCGCCGGTGATCTCGATCGGCTCCCCGCTGGCGCGCGCCGCCACGATCTTCTTGGGCGTGGCCTCCAGCACCACCGCCGACATCACGTCCCCGTTGTCGGGATGCAGGGCGAGCGTGTCGTCGATCACGTCCTCGGCTTCCTGGGCGTTGGTGGGCAGGGCCACGAACTTCTCGGGCCCGCGGTAATGCTGGCGGCGTTCGTAATCCATGATGCCCTTGCGCAGGGCGACATACGCGGCCTCCTGATCGCCGGCATTGAGGGTCGTGTAGACGTTCAGGCCGCGGGTGTAGGCCTCGTTGCCGTACTGGGCGAAGATGAGCTGGCGGGCCATTTCCGCCACGTACTCGGCGTGGATGCGGGTGGAATCCGGGCCGGAGCGGATCTTCAGGTCCTCTTCCTTGGCGGCGGCGGCCTCCTGCGCGGTGATGAAACCGTTCTCCTGCATGCGGTCGATGATGTACAGCTGGCGGATGCGGGCGCGCTTGGGGTTGCTGATGGGGTTGTAGGCCGAAGGTGCCTTGGGCAGCCCGGCCAGCATGGCCGCCTCCGCGATGGAAATGCTCTGCAGGGGCTTGCCGAAATAAGCCTCCGAAGCCGCCGCAAAACCGTATGCCCTGTTTCCGAGATAAATCTGATTCATGTAGATCTCGAGAATCTGGTTCTTGGTCAGCAGGTGCTCCAATTTGAAGGTTAGTAATATTTCGTAAATTTTCCGGGTAAATGTTTTTTCCGACGACAAATAAACGTTCCGGGCCACCTGCATCGTGATCGTCGAGGCGCCCTGGCTCTTCACGCGGCCCAGGTTGGCCAGCGCTGCGCGCACCACGCCCTTGTAGTCCACGCCGCCGTGCTGGAAGAAGCGCGCGTCTTCGATCGCCAGCACCGCATTGGTCATGACCTTGGGGATGTCCTGGATGGGGGTGAGGTTGCGCCGTTCCTCGCCGAACTCGCCCAGCAATGCGCCTTCGACCGAGTACACCCGCATCGGCAGCTTGGGCCGATAGTCCGCCAAGTCCGAAATGTCCGGCAGATTGGGATAGGCCACCGCCAACGCGACGGCGATCGTGAGCGCCACGCCCACGGCGCCGGCTGCCGCCAGTCCCAGCAACCACGCTGCGCTGCGGACGATCCAGCGCCACCATGCCGGCCGTTTCGGCGGATTCGGGTTGGGGGTCTTGTCGGTAGGTGATGACGGCATAGCGTTCCAGGAGAGAGCAACCGGCCATTATAAAAATATGGGCCTCGGCCGTCTGCCAAATCGCTTGCGAGGGTGGCGCACCTATACCACAGGCGCATGAATATCGGTATCGGAAGAGGCGGCAAATGAGCGTGTGCTTTTGACAACGTTCGCCCCGTAACAGCGCCGTAAAACTCTTGGCTGGCCTGCAACCTTACTGATAGCATTCATGTGAAGTGTTAAGTTTTGTTGCGTCAAATTGGCAAGTTACGGGGGCTAATCTTGATCTCTTTGGGGTCTTTGTTCAGTCGCCAGTCCGCGCCACTGCTGGGTATCGACATCAGTTCCTCGAGCGTCAAGCTGGTGGAGTTGGGGCGCGACAAGGCGGGAGGGCTGGTACTGGAGCGATGTGCGATCGAGCAGTTGGAGCGCGGTTGGATCACCGACGGCAACATCGAAAAATTCGATGAGGTCGCCGAGGCCCTGCGCCGGCTGGTCAAGAAGAGCGGCACCCGCACGAAAAACGTGGCATTGGCCTTGCCGCCATCCGCCGTCATCACCAAGCGCATCACCCTGCCCGGCGGCATGTCCGAGCAGGAGCTGGAAGTGCAGGTGGAATCCGAAGCCAACCAGTACATCCCGTTCTCGCTCGACGAAGTGAGCCTGGACTTCTGCGTGGTCGGCCCGAGCAAGAGTTCGCCCGGCGATGTCGATGTGCTGATCGCGGCGTCGCGTCGCGAAAAGGTGCAGGACCGCCAGGGCCTGGCCGAAGCGGCGGGCCTCAAGCCCGTGATCGTCGACATCGAATCGCATGCCTCACGGCTGGCTGCGGGGCGCCTGATCGAAGCGCTGCCCAACCACGGCAACGATGCCTTGGTCGCGCTGTTCGAGGTCGGCGCCTTGACCACCAGCATGCAGGTGCTTCGCAACGACGAAGTGCTGTACGACCGCGACCAGGCCTTCGGCGGCGCGCAGCTGACGCAACTGATCGTGCGGCAATACGGGTTCTCGCTGGAAGAGGCCGAAGGCAAGAAGCGCAGCGGCGATCTGCCGGAAGACTACCAGTCGGCCGTACTGCGCCCCTTCGTGGAAAGCATGGCACAGGAAATCGGCCGTGCCCTGCAGTTCTTCTTCACCAGCACGCCCTACAACCGGGTCGATCACATCATGCTCGCGGGTGGCTCAGCGCCGCTGCCAGGCTTGACCGAGGCCGTGACCCAGCATTCAGGCTGCGCCTGCACCGCCATCAATCCGTTCGACGGCATGGAAATCGGAAGCGCCGTGCGATTGAAGAAGATGGTGCGCGAGGCGCCTTCCTACCTCACGTCATGTGGTCTGGCCATGCGGAGGTTTCTGCAGTGATTCTCATCAACCTGCTTCCCCATCGCGAGGCGGCCCGAAAACGCCGCAAGGAATCGTTCCAGGCAACGATGTTCGCGTCCTTTCTGGTGGGGCTCGCCATTGCCGGCGGTATCTATTGGTGGTACCAGATGGTTATCACCGCCCAGCAGGACAAGAACACGTTCCTGCAAAGCGAGATCAAGGTTCTGGAAGGCCAGATCAAGGAAATCGCGACCATCGAAGAAGAAATCGCGGCCCTTCGCGCGCGCCAGAAGGCCGTGGAAGACCTGCAGTCGGATCGCAATCTGCCGGTGCACTTGCTCAATGAACTGGTTCAACAGCTGCCAGATGGGGTTTACGTTACCAATCTCAAGCAAGTCGACCAGGTGATCACGATGCAGGGGATGGCGCAATCGAACGAGCGTGTGTCGGAGATGCTGCGCAATCTGGCGGACAACACACCGTGGTTCTCCAAGCCCGAATTGGTAGAGATCGTTGCGGCCAACATCGCGCTGAACCCGAGGGAACAGCGCCGCGTGGCCTCCTTCAACCTCCGGTTTCGGCTGATGCGCACGAGCGAGGCGCAAAAAGCCATTGGCGCTGCAAGTACCCCTGCCACTGCGCCCAAAGCGGTTGGAAAGTGATCATGGCAACGAAAAAAGCGTCTTCCGTGGACTTTGTGGCGCTGCAATCCAGCTTGCAGCGGCAGTTCCGCAACCTCGATCCCAAAGATCCTTCTCTGTGGCCGGTGCTGCCGAGAATCCTGCTTTGCATCGCCATCGCGGCGGGCATCGCTACCTTCCTGTGGTTCTTCAAGCTGAATGAGTACGAGGCGGAGCTGGAAGCCGAGCAGGCCAAGGAACTCACCTTGCGCGCTGATTATGAAAAGAAGCTCGTGAAGGCCGTGAGCCTCGACGCGCTCAAGAAGCAGCGCGAGCAGGTTCAGCAGTATGTGATCCAGCTGGAAAAGCAGTTGCCGAGCAAGGCGGAAATGGCGGCCCTTTTGTCCGATATCAATCAGGCAGGCCTGGGCCGCAGTTTGCAGTTCGAATCGTTCAAGCCGGGCCAGATCGTGGTGCGGGATTATTATGCGGAGCTGCCGATTTCCATAAAGGTGACCGGCCGATATCACGATATCGGCGCATTTGCCGCTGATATTGCCAATCTTTCCCGGATCGTGACGCTGAACAATATTTCCATCCTTCCCTCGGGCAAGGATGGCGGCAGCCTCACGATGGAAGCCACGGCGAGAACGTTCCGCTATCTGGACCCTGAAGAAATTCAGGCACAGCGCCAGGCGGCGGGTGGAGCGAAGAAATGAGAATGTGGCACATCGCTTTGCTGGCAGTCTGCGCGGCGTTGATGGGTTGCGAATCTTCGGGACAGGACGAGCTTCGCCAGTGGATGACGGATTTGCGTGCCAATACCAAGCCGCGCATTACCCCCCTCACCGAACCCAAGCAATTCCAGCCGCAGAACTATCAGGCGGATGGAGCAACGGACCCTTTCAATTCCATCAAATTGACGCAAGCCCTGAGGCGTGACTCGACCCAATTGGCGGCCAATGCCACCTTGATTGCCCCAGAAATGGCGCGACGCAAGGAGCCTTTGGAAGCTTATCCCCTGGATACCATGTCCATGGTCGGCAGTTTGAATAAAACCGGCACGCCGACGGCCTTGCTCAAGGTGGATAACTTGTTGTACCAGGTTCGAGTTGGTAATTACCTTGGACAGAATTATGGAAGGATTACCCAAATCACTGAAACAGCCATTCAGCTGCGGGAAATCGTTCAGGATGCAACGGGTGACTGGATAGAGCGTCAGACCACGCTCGATCTCCAAGAGGGGAAGAAATGATTCAGAAAAACAGTTTTGGTACACGCTATCGGGCGTTGTTGTTGGCTGCTGTGGCATCGCTGGGCAGCACCTGGGCCTATGCCCAGACCGCCATCGAGGCCGTCCAAGGGGTCATGCAGGGCGGTACCGAATTGGTGCGCATCGATTTGTCGCAACCCCTTTCCACCCTGCCGACCGGTTTTGCCATCCAGGCGCCGGCCAGGATCGCGCTTGATTTTCCGGCGACGACCAATGCGACGGGCAAGTCGCTGGTGGAAGTCAATCAGGGCAATCTGAAGTCCGTGAACATCGTGCAGGCAGGCGACCGGTCCCGCGTCGTTCTGAACCTCAAGCAACCCACGTCGTACCGCGCTGAAATCCAGGGCAAGTCCTTGATGGTGGCACTGGAGCCCGTGTCGAACACGGCGGCGGCGCAGCCGGCGCCGGTAGCGGTTTTCGCTGAAGACCGCAACAGCGACGTCCTGCCCCTGCGTGACCTCGACTTCCGCCGCGGCAGCGATGGCGCGGGCCGCGTGATCGTGGGCCTGGCCAACAACCAGGTCGGCGTGGATCTGCGTCAGCAAGGCAAGGGCCTGGTGGTCGAATTCCTGAAATCGTCGCTGCCGGAAGGTTTGCGCCGCCGCCTGGATGTGACGGATTTCGGCACCCCGGTGCAGATCGTCACGACATCGCAGCAAGGTGAGCGCGTTCGGATGACCATCGATCCCATCGGCGAGTGGGAGCACAGCGCCTACCAGAGCGACAACCAGTTCGTGGTGGAAATCCGCCAGAAGAAGGTGGACCTGAGCAAGCTGACGCAGGGCCCTGGGTTCAGCGGCGAAAAGCTGTCGCTCAATTTCCAGAACATCGAAGTGCGTTCATTGCTGCAGGTGATTGCGGACTTCACGAACTTCAACATCGTCACCTCCGACACCGTGACCGGCGCGCTCACGCTGCGTCTGAAGGACGTGCCATGGGATCAGGCCCTGCAGATCATCATGGACGCCAAGGGGCTCGGCATGCGCAAGTCCGGCACGGTCCTCTGGATCGCGCCCAAGGACGAAATCGACGCCCGAACCAAGAAGGACTATGAGGCGGCGCTCGCGATCCAGAAGCTTGAGCCACTGCGCACGCAAGCCTTCCAGTTGAACTATGCCAAGGCGGCCGACATGGTGACCCAACTGGCGACCAGCACGAACAGCGGCGGTACCAGCGGCACGTCCACTCGCTTTCTTTCCGAGCGTGGCAGTGCCATTTCCGAGCCTCGGACCAATCAGCTTTTCGTGACGGACACGCCGAGCAAGCTGGAAGAGGTGCGGCAATTGCTGTCGACGCTGGATGTGGCGGTGCGGCAGGTCATGATCGAAGCGCGGATTGTCGAAGCGCGCGACACCTTCGGCCGATCGCTCGGCGTCAAGCTGGGTGCATCTGACCTGAGGGCCAGCCGCGGCGGCGACGGTGGCTACGGCATCGGTGGCAACAACCGTGTCGCCTTCGGCACGAGCTACAGCAACGCCGTGTCCACGAGCGGCGCCAGTTCCTCGGCCACCGATCCTGGAGGCACGTTCGTCAATCTGCCGGCGCAGCTGTCCACGACGAGTGCGGTGGGCTCGTTTGCCCTGTCCATCTTCAATTCGGCGGCCAACCGTTTCCTGACCCTGGAGCTGTCGGCGATGGAGGCCGACGGCCAAGGCAAGATCGTGTCCAGCCCGCGTTTGATCACGGCAGACCAGACGAAGGCCTTGATCGAGCAGGGCACGGAGTACCCATACTCCGTCACGGCTCCCAACGGCGCCACCACCATCGCCTTCAAGAAGGCGGTGCTGAAGCTGGAAGTGACGCCGCAGATCACCCCGGAGGGCAACATCATTCTTGATTTGGATGTCAACAAGGACAGCCGTGGCGAGAGCACGACGCAGGGCGTGGCCATCGACACCAAGCACATCAAGACCCAGGTGTTGATCGAAAATGGCGGGACCGTGGTGATCGGGGGTATCTTCGAGATGGAAGAAACCAACCAGGAAAATAAAATTCCCGTGCTGGGTGATGTGCCGGTGGTGGGCAACCTCTTCAAGAGCCGGACCAAAGAATCCACGAAGCGGGAAATGCTGGTATTCATCACGCCCAAGGTCATTTCCGATCGCGGACCAGTTCGTTAACTATAGGTAAATAATGAAGTCATTCATCAAAATCATTGCCCTATCGCTGGCTGCCACTCTGGTCGCTTGCGGTGGCGGCGGGGGGAGCGCTGGCACCACGCCCGGAGGAACGACTCCGGTCAGCACGGCAGCCTCTGTGGAAATCTTGACGTCTG
Source organism: Acidovorax sp. SUPP2539 (assembly GCF_030158975.1). Taxonomy (NCBI): domain Bacteria; kingdom Pseudomonadati; phylum Pseudomonadota; class Betaproteobacteria; order Burkholderiales; family Comamonadaceae; genus Acidovorax; species Acidovorax sp. SUPP2539. The sequence continues at coordinate 198,964 of NZ_BQXJ01000003.1, forward strand.
CCACGGGTCTGGCGTCGGCCGACAAGACCGGCCTGACGTTGACCGCTGTGGTGAAGGACGCCGCAAACAACGCGCTGTCCGCACAGGCGGTGTCGTTCACGGCATCCAGCGGCACGCTGGCAAGCATCGTGGGCACCACGGCTGCAGACGGCAAGGCGACGGCGGTGCTGACCGCCGGCACGGACCGTTCCAACCGCAACATCGCCGTCACGGTGAAGTCGGGATCGATCACGAAATCCATCACCATTCCGGTGACGGGTACCACGTTGACCGCATCGGGTTCGTCGTCGCTCCTGACCGGCGCCACGACCAATTTCGCGGTGAGCGTGAAGGACAGCGGCGGTGCGGCCATTGCCGCCAGCACGGTGGCCGTCACGTCGTCCCTGGGCAATGCCATCACCATGGCCAGCACTTCCACGGACGCCAATGGCGCCGTGACGTTCGCTTACGCGGCAACGCGAAGCGGCACAGACACCGTGACCATCCAGAGCGCTGGTGCGCAGACGCAGATTTCCATTAATGTCACCAGCGTGGATTTCGCGTTCTCGGCGCCCACGGCCAACACCGAAGTCGAGGTCAACACGGCGCGAACGGTCTCCGTGCGCTACGCATCCGGCGGCGCCGGTGTGGCCGGCAAGGTCATCTCGTTCAGCACCACCCGCGGCTCGGTGTCTCCCAGCCAGGCGACGACCGATGCCAACGGCATTGCGTCTACGCAGGCTTCGGCCGCATCCGTGGGCGTGGCGACGATCAGCGCGGTGGTGGACAACGGTGCTGTGACCACGCTGCCGCTGAATTTCATCGCTTCGACGCCAGCCTCGCTGGTGCTGCAGACGTCTTCCGCCGCTTTGCCCCCGAACGTGGCAGGCAGCTCCGCCAACCAGGTCCAGTTGCGCGCCACGGTGCGTGATGCCGCCGGCAACGCCGTCAAGGGCAAGACCGTTTTCTTCACGGCAGTGCAGGACCTGAGCGGTGGCAGCATCAAGACGGGCTCCGCCGTCACGGATGCCAACGGCTTGGCGACGGACGTCTTCATCTCCGGTGCCACGTCCACGGCCGCCAACGGCGTGCAGATTCGTGCAACGGTCGCGAACACCAATGTGACGGCCACGTCTTCGCTCACGATCAGCAGCCAGGCGCTTTTCATCTCCATCGCTGCCAACAATACGATCGAGAAGCTGAATACGACGTATCGCAAGACGTTCTCGGTGCAAGTGAACGATGCCAATGGCGCGCCGGTCGCAAATCAGAACCTGACGCTTTCCTACTGGCCTCCTTACTATCGCAAGGGTAGTTTGGTCTACAGCGATGCGGATACCCAGTGGATACCAAATGCCGGTAGCATCATTTCCTGCGTGAATGAAGATGCCAACCGCAACGGCATTCTGGACGCCGGTGAAGATGTCAACGGCAATGGTCAACTCACTCCAGGTCTTCCAGGGGTGATCGCACCTGCGTCGGTCACGACGGATGCCGCTGGTTCTGCCGAATTCACTTTGACCTATGGACAGCAATACGCGTTCTGGGTGAATTTCGAGTTGGCCGCCAAAGCCATTGTGTCCGGTACGGAATCCAGTTCGTTCTTTGCTTTCCTGGCATCGGCTGCAGCGTCTGACCTGACGGACAAGACGGTTCCTCCAGCTTCTCGTCTGAGCCCGTTCGGGACGGCAACCAGTTGCAGCAACCCCAACTGAGTCTCCACCTCATCGGCCTACCAGGCTCCGGGAAATCCACCGTCGGGCGTCAACTCGCCCGGCGGTTGGGGATTCCTTTCATCGATTCAGACCACGTGATCGAGCAGCGCATCGGCTGCTCGATCCGTGGTTTTTTCGATCGTGAGGGCGAAGCCGCCTTTCGCGACATCGAAGAGCAGGTGATCGATGAGTTGACTGCGGGCCGAGGCGCGGGCCCGGCACATGTGCTGGCCACGGGCGGCGGTGCCGTGCTGCGTGCGCCCAACCGCGACCGCCTGAGGGCGCACGGCAAGGTGGTCTATCTCGACGCGTCGCCCGAGGACATCGTTCGCCATGTGCGGCACGACACCTCTCGCCCCCTGCTGCAGGGAGCGGACCCGCTGGGCCGGTTGAAAGACCTGCACCAGCAGCGGGATGCGCTGTACCGGGCCACGGCCCACTACGTGGTGTCCACGGGGCGGGGCAAGACCGTCGCGGTGTTGGTGAATCACATCGCGATGCAACTGGAACTGGCCTCCGTCGGCTGACGGCGGCGCTGCTTCCACGCTGGCACACTGTCGCGCCGGTCATCACCGGTGCGGTGCTTCTTTTCGGCAACGCTGCGATCCGTCCGCTGGCCCCTGGCAGCGCTGGTGCAGCGAGCCGCTCTCCCATCTTTCCTCGAATGTCCGCATGCCTGGCAGCACGATTCGGACCGAACTTGTGCGTGCAGAGATCCGTCCGCATGGGAGCCCGTCGGCCCGCTAGACTCTCGACCATGGATCACGACATGCCCCTGGCATCCCAGGCCCCCCTTTCCCGCACCGCCCACCCATCCGCCGACGCGTTGCCGGGCGATCGCCCCGCCCAGGTGGACATCGCCCTGGGCGACCGCAGCTACCCCATCCTCATCGGCGAATCGTTGCTTGACGACCCCGCCACCTATCAGGCCTTGCCGGCCGCCGCGTCGGCCCTGATCGTTACCAATTCGACCGTGGCGCCGCTCTATGCGCAGCGGCTTGAGGCTGCGCTGACGGCGCGCTACCCACGGGTGCTGCAGGTCGTCCTGCCCGATGGCGAAGAGCACAAGACCTGGCAGACGCTGAACCTCGTCTTCGATGCGTTGCTGGCCAACGGCTGCGACCGCAAGACCGTGCTGTTCGCCCTGGGCGGTGGCGTGGTGGGCGACATGACCGGGTTCGCCGCGGCCAGCTACATGCGCGGGGTGCCGTTCGTGCAGGTGCCCACCACGCTGCTGGCGCAGGTCGATTCGTCGGTGGGGGGCAAGACCGCCATCAACCACCCGCTGGGCAAGAACATGATCGGCGCCTTCTACCAGCCGCAACTGGTGGTGTGCGATCTGGCCACGCTCGACACCCTGCCGCCCCGCGAGCTGAGCGCGGGGCTGGCGGAAGTCCTCAAATACGGACCGATCGCCGACATGGCGTTCCTCGACTGGCTCGAGACCGCGATGGATGCCCTGCGCGCCGGCGACCATGCCGCGCTGGCCCACGCCGTGCGGCGCAGCTGCGAGATCAAGGCCTTCGTGGTGGGCCAGGACGAGCGCGAGGCCGGCCTGCGCGCCATTCTCAACTTCGGCCATACGTTCGGCCACGCCATCGAGGCGGGCATGGGCTACGGCGTCTGGCTGCATGGCGAAGGCGTGGCGGCGGGCATGGTGATGGCGGCCGAGCTGTCGTGCCGGCTGGGGCTGGTGGACGCGGCCTTCGTGCAGCGACTGCGCCAGTTGATCGAGCGCGCGGGGTTGCCCGTGCGCGGCCCGGTGATCGATGCGGCGGACAATGCGGGCCGCTATCTCGAACTGATGCGGGTGGACAAGAAATCCGAAGGGGGCGAGATCCGCTTCGTGGTGATCGACGGCCCCGGGCGTGCGGCGGTGCGTGCCGCGCCGGACGCGCTGGTGCGCGAGGTCATCGACGCCTGCTGCGACTGATGGCTATTGTTTGAGCCGCATGCAATTGAAGCCAATCGAGCGGTGAAAGCCCTTTTGATGCAGCCCCCTGGATTGGCGCCGTACGCCTGCGACCCGGCCGATACCCGGGGGCGCCGCCATCCCCAGTCGGCGGCGCCCACGCGCTCGGAGTACCAGCGCGACCGCGACCGCATCGTGCATTCCACCGCCTTCCGCCGGCTGGTCTACAAGACGCAGGTGTTCCTGAACCACGAGGGCGACCTGTTCCGCACGCGCCTGACGCACTCGCTCGAAGTGGCGCAACTGGGCCGTTCGATCGCCCGCTCGCTGCGCATCAACGAGGACTTGGTGGAGGCCATCTCGCTGGCACACGACCTGGGCCATACCCCGTTCGGCCATGCCGGACAGGATGCCCTGCATGAATGCATGGCCGCGCACGGCGGCTTCGAGCACAACCTGCAGAGCCTGCGCGTGGTGGACGAACTGGAAGAGTGCTATCCCGATTACAACGGCTTGAACCTCACGTTCGAAACGCGGGAGGGAATCCTCAAGCACTGCTCGCGCGCCAACGCCGAGCGCATGGAGGCGCTGGAGCCCGGCGGCATCGGCCAGCGCTTCCTGCAGCGCGGGCAGCCCAGCCTGGAGGCGCAACTGTGCAACTTGGCCGACGAGATCGCCTACAACGCCCACGACATCGATGACGGCGTGCGATCCGGCCTCATCACGCTGTCGCAACTGAGCGAGGTGCCGCTGTTCGAGCGCTACCGCGCCGAGGCCGAGCGCGACCACCCCCACCTGGCGGCGCCGGCGGGCCAGCGGCGGCTTCTGAACGAAGCGATCCGGCGCATGCTCAGCGCGCAGGTGTACGACGTGATCGATGCGACGAACGCGGCCATCGCCCAGTCCGCGCCGGCGCAGGTGGACGATGTGCGCCGAGCACCGCCTTTGGTGGCGTTCAGCGCCGAAATGCGCGCGCAGTCGCAGGGGCTGAAGCGCTTTTTGTTCCAGAACCTGTACCGCCACCCTCAGGTCATGGAAACCACCGGGCGGGCCCAGCAGGTGGTGCGCGATCTGTTCGCGGCCTACACGGACTCACCCGAGGCGATGAAGCCGCGCTTCGCGGCGCGCGCCGCGGCCGGCGACGAGGTGCAACGGATGCGCACGGTGGCGGACTTCATCGCCGGCATGACGGACCGTTTCGCGGTGCGCGAGCACGAGCGGCTTACGGGCCAGCGGCTGCTGTCCTGATCGCTGCGGCGGCGCGGGCTGCCCGCTGTCGCGGTCTCGCGCAACGGCCCGCCGCAAGCCCACCCGCGCCCGGCCGATAAAATAGGCCCCCCCCCGAAGAAAGCCCCCATGACCGAATTGCCCGCCGCCGCCCCGCACGCCTTTCCGCACGACACCGTGAAAGAGGACATGGTGCGCTGGCTGGAGCGCGCGGTGATCGGCCTGAACCTGTGCCCCTTTGCCAAGGCGGTGCACGTGAAGGCGCAGATCCACTACGTGGTGAGCGAGGCGACCGATGGCCGCGGCCTGCTGGAAGACCTGCAGCGCGAGCTGGAGGCGCTGGCCGAAATCTCCGCCGAGCGCCGCGACACCACCTTGCTCATGGCGCCGGGCTGCATGGAGGATTTTCTGGACTTCAACGACTTCCTCGCGCTGGCCGACGATCTGGTCGAGGCCATGGACCTGGGCGGCATCCTGCAGGTGGCCTCGTTCCACCCGCAGTTCCAGTTCGACGGCACCGACGTGGACGACGTCACCAACAGCACCAACCGCGCGCCGTATCCCACGCTGCACCTGCTGCGCGAGGACAGCATCGACCGTGCGGTGGAGGCCTTCCCCGAGGCCGAGGCGATCTTCGAGCGCAACATCGAAGTGCTGGAGGAACTGGGCACCGAAGGCTGGAAGGCGCTGGACGTCGGCCCGCGCTGCCCGGTGACCGGGCGGTCCACGCCGACAGGCGCTGTCGGCGCAGGAGAGGGCGCATGAAGCGCGCCAAAGCTGCGGCCGGGCAGGGTGGCGCTTCTTCGTCATCGGCGGGGCGGGCCGCGCCGAAGCCCTCGCCCGAAGACCAGGTGCTGCAGGAGCTGCGGCCGGGCCAGTCCATCGAACTGCTCAAGGCGCTGCACATCCTTACACGGGAAGGGCGGCTCAACCAGGATTCGCGGCGCAAGCTCAAGCAGGTGTACCACCTGTTCCAGTTCATCGAACCGCTGCTGCAGGAGCTGTCGCAGGAAGGCCACGCGGCCACGCTGGCGGACCACGGGGCGGGCAAGTCGTATCTCGGCTTCATCCTGTACGACCTGTTCTTCAAGGCCCTGGGGCGCGGACACATCTACGGCATCGAGACGCGGGCCGAGCTGGTGGAGCACTCGCGCGCCCTGGCCCAGCGGCTGGCGTTCGAGCGCATGTCGTTCCTGAACCTGTCGGTGGCCGAGTCCACCGATGCCGCGGCGCTGCCGCAGCGCATCGACGTGGTGACGGCCCTGCACGCCTGCGACACGGCCACCGACGACGCCATCGCCTTCGGGCTGGCCAAGCAGGCGCGCGCGATGGTGCTGGTGCCCTGCTGCCAGGCCGAGGTGGCTGCGTGCCTGCGCCAGGGCAAGGCGCTGCAGCTGTCACGCACGCCGCTGGCCGAACTGTGGCGCCACCCGCTGCACACGCGCGAGATGGGCAGCCAGATCACCAATGTGCTGCGGTGCCTGCACCTGGAAGCCAGCGGCTACCAGGTGACGGTGACCGAGCTGGTGGGCTGGGAGCACAGCATGAAGAACGAACTGATCGTGGCCCGCTACACCGGCCAGAAAAAGCGCAGCGCGGCCGAGCGGCTGCGGGCGATTTTGGCGGAGTTCGGGCTGGAGCAGACTTTGGCGGCGCGGTTCGGCCTGCCACCAGAGGCGGACACGGCGCCCGGGGCGGTTCCGGCAACGGTTTGAGGGTTTTTGGCCGCATGCCGGGGTTTTTCTTGCCTTTGATGCTATAAAAATAGTAGCAATCGCGCCGATCAGGCGGCACATGCGGAATCGGGGACGGATTCCCCCTACCATGGCGCCTGCTTCACTTTGTGCGACCCCATGGCCCGACTGCCCCGCCTGACCCTTGCCGGCTACCCGCACCACGTGATCCAGCGTGGCAACAACCGCCAGGCCATCTTCGCCGACCGGCAGGACCACGAAACCATGCTGGCCCTGCTGACCGAGCAGGCACGCCGCTGCGGTGTGGCCGTCCATGCCTACGTGCTCATGGGCAACCACTTCCACCTGCTGGCCACCCCCCAGACGGCCGACGGACTGCCACTGATGATGCAGGCCGTGGGGCGCAGCTACGTGCGCTACTTCAACAACCGCCACGCGCGCACCGGCACGCTGTGGGAGGGGCGCTACCGCTCCACCGTGCTGCAGCCCGAGCGTTATTTGCTTGCCTGCATGGCCTACATGGATTTGAACCCGGTGCGCTCCGGTGCCACCGCGCAGGCGGTGGACTACCCCTGGTCCAGCCACGCCCATTGCCTGGGCCTGCGCAACGACCGGCTCATCACGCCGCATGCGTTGTTCTGGGCTCTGGGCAACACGCCCTTCGCCCGCGAGGCGGCCTACGCCGCGATGGTGCAGGCGGGCGTCGGCCGGCTACAGCAGCAGGCGCTGACCGATTCCGCGCTCACCGGCTGGGCCCTGGGCGACGCCGCGTTCGTGCAGGTGTTGCAACAGCAGACGGAGCGGCGGGTGGTCAAGGGCAAGGCAGGCCGCCCGCCTGCCGTGCCCAGGCCCATTCCCGAATAATTCCTTTAGGCCACATGGCGAAAAGCTTCATTGCTCCTGAATTTGATGTGTCCCCAATAAAAATAAATGCGATCTATTCTCATCAATAATGTGAATCTGACCCTATTTAAAGTGCTTGCCCGACCTTGCTGCGATGCACTAATCTTGCGCTCCCTGCGACCCATTTCCGAGGAGAGCGCCATGACGACGGCTGCCGAGATCCAATACCTGCAAGAGCACGGTCTCTATTCATCCACCCAAGAGCACGACGCGTGCGGCCTGGGCTTCGTGGCCCACATCAAGGGGGTGAAGCGCCACGACATCGTGACGCAGGCGCTCAAGATCCTCGAAAACATCGACCACCGCGGCGCCGTGGGCGCCGACAAGCTCATGGGCGACGGCGCGGGCATCCTGATCCAGATCCCCGACGCGCTCTACCGCGAAGAGATGGCCCGGGCCGGCACGGCTCCCGACGGCTCCACCGGCGTGGTGCTGCCGCCCTCCGGCGAATACGGCGTCGGCATGATCTTCCTGCCCAAGGAGCACGCTTCGCGCCTGGCCTGCGAGCAGGAGATGGAGCGCGCCATCAAGGCCGAGGGCCAGGTGCTGCTGGGCTGGCGCGACGTGCCGGTCAACCGCGACATGCCGATGTCGCCCACCGTGCGCAAGAAGGAGCCCATCCTTCGCCAGGTCTTCATCGGCCGCGGCAACGACGTGATCGTGCAGGACGCGCTGGAGCGCAAGCTGTACGTGATCCGCAAGACGGCCAGCGCCGCCATCCAGAACCTCAAGCTCAAGCACAGCAAAGAGTATTACGTGCCCAGCATGTCCAGCCGCACGGTGGTCTACAAGGGCCTGCTGCTGGCCGACCAGGTGGGCACCTATTACCTGGACCTGCAGGACGAGCGCTGCGTCTCGGCCGTGGGCCTGGTGCACCAGCGCTTTTCCACCAACACCTTCCCCGAGTGGCCGCTGGCCCACCCGTACCGCTACGTGGCGCACAACGGCGAGATCAACACCGTCAAGGGCAACTACAACTGGATGAAGGCGCGCGAGGGCGTGATGGCCTCGCCCGTGCTCGCGGCCGACCTCAAGAAGCTCTACCCCATCAGCTTCGCCGACCAGTCCGACACCGCCACGTTCGACAACTGCCTCGAACTGCTGACCATGGCCGGCTACCCCATCAGCCAGGCCGTGATGATGATGATCCCCGAGCCGTGGGAGCAGCACACCACCATGGACGAGCGCCGCCGCGCGTTCTACGAGTACCACGCCGCGATGATGGAGCCGTGGGACGGCCCCGCCTCCATCGTGTTCACCGACGGCCGCCAGATCGGCGCCACGCTGGACCGCAACGGCCTGCGTCCCTCGCGCTACTGCATCACCGACGACGACCTGGTCGTGATGGCCTCCGAGTCCGGCGTGCTGCCGATCCCCGAGAACAAGATCGTGCGCAAGTGGCGCCTGCAGCCGGGCAAGATGTTCCTGATCGATCTGGAGCAGGGCCGCATGATCGACGACGAGGAGCTCAAGGCCAACGTCGTCAACACCAAGCCCTACAAGCAGTGGATCGAGAACCTGCGCATCAAGCTCGACAGCGTGGGCGGCGAGGCGCCGGCCGGTCCGCTGCCGGCCGAACTGCCGCTGCTCGACCGCCAGCAGGCCTTCGGCTACACGCAGGAAGACATCAAGTTCCTGATGGCGCCCATGGCCAAGAACGGCGAAGAGGGCATCGGCTCCATGGGCAACGACAGCCCGCTGGCCGTGCTGTCGGGCAAGAACAAGCCGCTGTACAACTACTTCAAGCAGCTCTTCGCCCAGGTGACGAACCCGCCGATCGACCCGATCCGCGAGGCCATCGTGATGTCGCTCAACAGCTTCATCGGCCCCAAGCCCAACCTGCTGGACATCAACCAGGTCAATCCCCCGATGCGGCTCGAAGTGAGCCAGCCCATCCTGGACTTCGCCGGCATGGCCAAGCTGCATGCCATCGAAAAGCACACGCAGGGCAAGTTCAAGAGCGCGACCATCGACATCACCTACCCGCTGGACTGGGGCCGCGAGGGCGTGGAGGCCAAGCTGGCCTCGCTGTGCGCGCAGGCGGTCGATGCCATCAAGGGCGGCGCCAACATCCTCATCATCAGCGACCGCGCCGTGAACGCCACGCAGGTGGCCATCCCCGCGCTGCTGGCGCTGTCGGCCATCCACCAGCACCTGGTGCGCGAAGGGCTGCGCACCACGGCCGGCCTGGTGGTGGAGACCGGCACGGCGCGCGAGGTGCACCACTTCGCCGTGCTGGCCGGTTACGGCGCCGAGGCCGTGCACCCCTACCTCGCCATGGAAACCCTGGCCGAGATGCACGCCGGCATGCCAGGCGACCTGTCGCCCGAGAAAGCCATCTACAACTACGTGAAGGCCATCGGCAAGGGCCTGTCGAAGATCATGTCCAAGATGGGCGTGTCCACGTACATGAGCTATTGCGGTGCGCAGCTGTTCGAGGCCATCGGCCTGAACACCGACACCATCGTCAAGTACTTCACCGGCACCGCCAGCCGCGTGGAAGGCATCGGCGTGTTCGAGATCGCCGAAGAAGCCATCCGCATGCACAAGGCCGCTTTCGGCGACGACCCGGTGCTGGAAACCATGCTGGACGCCGGCGGCGAATACGCCTGGCGCGCGCGCGGCGAAGAGCACATGTGGAGCCCCGACGCCATTGCCAAGCTGCAGCATTCCACGCGCGCCAACAACTGGAATACGTACAAGGAATACGCCCAGCTCATCAACGACCAGAGCCGCCGCCACATGACCCTGCGCGGCCTGTTCGAATTCAAGTTCGACCCGACCAAGGCCATTGCCGTGGACGAGGTCGAATCGGCCAAGGAGATCGTCAAGCGCTTCGCCACCGGCGCCATGTCGCTGGGATCGATCTCCACCGAGGCGCACGCCACGCTGGCTGTGGCCATGAACCGCATCGGCGGCAAGAGCAACACGGGCGAGGGCGGCGAGGATGCCGCGCGCTACCGCCAGGAACTGAAGGGCATTCCGATCAAGCAGGGCGACACGCTCAAGAGCGTGATCGGCGCCGAGAACGTCGAGGTCGACCTGACGCTGCAGGACGGCGACTCGCTGCGCAGCCGCATCAAGCAGGTGGCGTCGGGCCGCTTCGGCGTCACGGCCGAATACCTGTCGTCGGCCGACCAGATCCAGATCAAGATGGCCCAGGGCGCCAAGCCCGGCGAGGGCGGCCAGTTGCCCGGCGGCAAGGTCACCAACTACATCGGCAAGCTGCGCCACAGCGTGCCCGGCGTGGGCCTGATCTCGCCCCCGCCGCACCATGACATCTATTCGATCGAGGACCTGGCCCAGCTCATCCACGACCTGAAGAACGTGGCGCCGCACGCCAGCATCAGCACCAAGCTGGTGTCCGAAGTGGGCGTGGGCACCATCGCCGCGGGCGTGACCAAGTGCAAGAGCGACCACCTGGTGATCGCCGGGCACGACGGCGGCACGGGTGCATCGCCCTGGTCGTCCATCAAGCACGCGGGCGGCCCGTGGGAGATCGGCCTGGCCGAAACCCAGCAGACCCTGGTGCTCAACCGCCTGCGCGGCCGCGTGCGCGTGCAGGCCGACGGCCAGATGAAGACCGGCCGCGACGTCGCCATCGGCGCGCTGCTGGGGGCCGACGAGTTCGGCTTCGCCACCGCGCCGCTGGTGGTCGAGGGCTGCATCATGATGCGCAAGTGCCACCTGAACACCTGTCCCGTGGGCGTGGCCACGCAGGACCCCGAGCTGCGCAAGAAGTTCTCGGGCAAGCCCGAGCACGTGGTGAACTACTTCTTCTTCGTCGCCGAAGAAGTGCGCCAGATCATGGCCCAGCTGGGCATCCGCAAGTTCGACGACCTCATCGGCCGCACCGACCTGCTCGACATGCGTGCCGGCATTGCCCACTGGAAGGCGCGCGGCCTGGATTTCGGCCGCCTGTTCGCCCAGCCGAACGTGCCGGCCGACGTGCCGCGCTTTCATGTCGACGTGCAGGACCACAACATCGAGAAGACCCTGGACCGCAAGCTCATCGAGCGCAGCCAGCCCGCCATCGAAAAGGGCGAGCGGGTGCAGTTCATCGAAGTGGCGCGCAACGTGAACCGCTCGGTGGGTGCCATGCTCTCGGGCGCCGTCACGCGCGCCCACCCTGAAGGCCTGCCGGACGACACCATCCGCATCCAGCTGGAAGGCACGGGCGGGCAGTCGTTCGGCGCGTTCCTCACGCGCGGCATCACGTTGTACCTGATCGGCGATGCCAACGACTACACCGGCAAGGGCCTGTCGGGCGGCCGCGTCATCGTGCGCCCGTCGATCGACTTCCGCGGCGACACCACGCGCAACACCATCGTGGGCAACACGGTGATGTACGGCGCCACCAGCGGCGAATCGTTCTTCGGCGGCGTGGCGGGCGAGCGCTTCGCGGTGCGCCTGTCGGGGGCCTCCACCGTGGTGGAAGGCACCGGCGACCATGGCTGCGAATACATGACGGGCGGCACCGTGGTGGTGCTCGGCAAGACGGGCCGCAACTTCGCGGCCGGCATGAGCGGCGGCGTGGCCTACGTGTACGACGAGGACGGCCTGTTCGACACCCGCTGCAACCTGTCCATGGTGACGCTGGAGCGCATCCTGCCCGGTGACGAGCAGACCGCCAGCATCTCGCGCGGCATCTGGCACCGAGACCAGACCGACGAAGCCCAGCTCAAGAAGATGCTGGAAGACCACAACCGCTGGACCGGCAGCAAGCGTGCGCGCGAACTGCTGGACAACTGGGCGGCCTCGCGCGCCAAGTTCGTGAAGGTGTTCCCGACCGAATACAAGCGCGCGCTGTCCGAAATCCATGAACGCAAGGTGCTGGAGGAGCCCGCGACCCCCGCGGTCGCCCATCCTGCGAAGGAAACGGTGCCCGCCAAGTAAGGCCCGCCCGATCCACCCGCACCGCATTCAACGATTCAAGGACAGACATCATGGGAAAGACCACCGGCTTCATGGAATACGAGCGCATCGAAGAGGGCTACAAGCCCGTCGGCGAGCGCCTGAAGCACTACAAGGAATTCGTCATCGGCCTGGATGACGCGCAGGCCAAGATCCAGGGCGCGCGCTGCATGGACTGCGGCACGCCGTTCTGCAACAACGGCTGCCCGGTCAACAACATCATTCCGGACTTCAACGACCTGGTGTACCAGCAGGACTGGAAGAGCGCCATCGCGGTGCTGCACAGCACCAACAACTTCCCCGAGTTCACCGGCCGCATCTGCCCCGCGCCCTGCGAGGCCGCCTGCGTGCTCAACGTGAACGACGACCCGGTGGGCATCAAGTCGATCGAGCACGCCATCATCGACCGCGCCTGGGCCGAGGGCTGGGTCAAGCCTCTGCCCCCGAAGCACAAGACCGGCAAAAAGGTCGCTGTGGTCGGCTCCGGCCCGGCCGGCATGGCGGCGGCCCAGCAACTGGCGCGCGCGGGCCACGACGTGACCCTGTTCGAGAAGAACGACCGCATCGGTGGCCTGCTGCGCTATGGCATTCCCGACTTCAAGATGGAGAAGTCGCACATCGACCGCCGTGCCGAGCAGATGGCCGCCGAGGGCGTCACCATCCGCACCGGCGTGTTCATCGGCGCCGCCAAGGACGGCCTGGGCAAGGGCTCCAAGGTCACCAACTGGGCCAAGGAAACCATCACGCCCGAGCAACTGCAAAAGGACTTCGACGCCGTGCTGCTGACCGGCGGCGCCGAGCAGTCGCGCGACCTGCCCGTGCCGGGCCGCGACCTGGACGGCGTGCACTTCGCAATGGAGTTCCTTCCCCAGCAGAACAAGGTCAACGCGGGCGACAAGCTCAAGGGCCAGTTGCGCGCCGATGGCAAGCACGTCATCGTGATCGGCGGTGGCGACACCGGCAGCGACTGCGTGGGCACCAGCAACCGCCACGGCGCCGTGAGCGTCACGCAGTTCGAGCTGATGCCCCAGCCGCCCGAGGTCGAGAACCGCCCCATGACCTGGCCCTACTGGCCGATCAAGCTGCGCACCAGCTCCAGCCACGAGGAGGGCTGCGAGCGCGAGTTCGCCATCTCCACCAAGGAACTGCTGGGCGAGAAGGGCAAGGTCACCGGCCTCAAGACCGTCCGCGTCGAATGGAAGGAAGGCAAGATGGTCGAGGTGGCCGGCAGCGAGCAGGTCCTCAAGGCCGACCTCGTGCTGCTGGCCATGGGCTTCGTGAGCCCTGTCGCTCAGGTGCTGGACGCCTTCGGCGTGGACAAGGACGCCCGCGGCAACGCAAAGGCCACCACCGACTTCGACGGCGGCTACGCCACCAATGTGCCCAAGGTGTTCGCCGCGGGCGACATGCGCCGGGGCCAGTCCCTGGTGGTGTGGGCCATCCGTGAAGGCCGCCAGGCCGCGCGCTCGGTGGACGAGTTCCTGATGGGGTACTCCGACTTGCCGCGCTGAGTTCCGTCAACAGCGGCAGGCTTTGAAACAAACGGCGCTCTTCGGAGCGCCGTTTTCTTTGGATCGATGCGATGGCCCGAACGACCCAAAAAAAAGCCCCTGCCGAACGGCAGGGGCTTTCGTGGAAAGGCCAGCGTTTGCGGCGCAGCGCCGGTCGCCCTTTCCTTTCTCTTTTTTCTCTGACCTCCCTCTCCTACCGAAATCAGGGGGTGATTTCGATGATCTGGGTGATGTGGGGCTGGCCTTGGCCTGGCAGCGGTTGGTAGATGTGCAGCTTCACCACGCGCACAGGGGCGTTGGGTAGCACGTTCTGGGCCTGGGACAGAAACGAATAGTTGGTGCCGGCGACCACTTGGGTTGCAAAGGCGAACGGGGTGTACTTGGTCCCCACCAGGGTCACGGCTTCCGCGAAGACCTTCTTGGCCTCTGCGGTGAGTTCGAAATTGAAGCCGGTCCAGCCGCCTGCAAGATTGTTCGACATGTCGCTCATCCTCTCTAGAGTTTGGTCGCTGCTTGAGTGAAGCCAAAAACGTGCGAGCCTCCGTTTCTGGCTGTCCATTCGTCACCGGAGAGCGCTTTTTTTTGAATTCTTGGTGATTCTTCGATCGCTTCGTTTCCAGCCACGGATTCTGGCGACAGGCCCTCTTTCTGCCCTTAACGGGGGCTGAGAGGTCCTGAAACGTTCTGAAATTTCTCGAAGCCCTGCGATCGGTGAGCGGTGCGTCTTGTCGCCGTGGAAGCAAAACGGCGCCGTGCGGCGCCGTTCTGGAACGCTATAGAAATATGAGCGTCATGCCGGCGCATTCATTGCGCTAGAGGCTGTTTTGTCGCTGAGTCCTCAGAACTTGTATTGCACGCCCACCGTCACCTGCCGCGGGCTGCCCGGCATGACCCAGACGCGGTTGTAGGCGCTGTGGTAGTAGGTCTTGTCGAACAGGTTGTCCACGTCCAGCGACACGCGCAGGCGCTTGTCCAGGTTCCAGTAGGTGGTCAGCTTGGCCACGGTGTAGGCAGGCAGGCGCGGCTCGCCCGTGTCGCCGCGGCGCTCGCCCACGTGGGTGAAGCCGCCGCCCACACCCAGCAGGCCGCCGCCGGCCAGCGCCCTTTCGTGCGTCACGAAGGCGCTGGCGCTCTGGCGTGCGAACTGGGTGATGAGCGGGTCGGCGTCCAGGTAGGTGTAGCTCAGCGCCACGCGCCAGCCGGGTGCGACCCAGCCGGCCAGTTCGGCCTCCAGGCCCCGGTTGCGGACCTTGCCGGGCACCGGCACCAGGTACACGCCGTCGTCGTCCCAGGTGGCCGTGTTGCGCTTGCTGATGTCGAACAGCGCCACGCTGCCGCCCAGGCGCGCATCGGCGCTCTGCCACTTCATGCCCAGCTCGCGCGCGGTGCCGATCTCGGGCTGGATCTGCTGGCCGGACGCGGTGGTCTGGGCCTGCGCGCGGAACGATCGGCCGGCGCTGGCGTACACCGACACCTCGGGCGTGGCCAGCCAGGTCAGGCCCAGGCGCGGCGAGGTGGCGCTCGGGTCCTGGGTGGTGACGCGGCCCGTGCTGCGCTCGTCGATCTCGCCGCGGTAGCGGTCGTGGCGCACGCCGGCCAGGAGCTTCCACTGGGGCGTGAGGCTGATCTGGTCCTGCACGTAGAAGGCGGTGGTGCGGTCTTCCACCGTGCGGTCGATGGCGCGGGCCGTGAGCGCGGGCCGCGCGGCGGCGCCGTACACCGGGTTGGCCACGCTGATGCCGTAGCCGAAGCGGCCGCCGCCGGCCTGGGTGAGCATGGTCTGGTCCATGTCGAAACGCGACACCTCGGCGCCGACCAGCAGCTCGTGCTGGAAGGCACCGGTCGTGAGGCGCCCGTTCAGGTCGAGCTGCACCGTGGTGTCGTCGGACCGGAAGTCGCGGCGGATGAGCCGGCGGCACAGCCAGCCGCTGGCCTCGACCGAGGTCTGGCAGGGCGACGGGCCGTACTGGTGGGATTCGCTGGCCAGGCCGGCCAGCGTGTTGCGCTTGTACTGCAGGCCGGCGCGCAGGCTCCAGTCGGCCGACAGCGCCTGCTCCAGGAAGAACTGGTGCGTCTGGTTGTCCACGGTGATGTCGCCGTCGCCGGGCTCGCCGTAGAAGCGCGAGGTGGGCACCGCGCCCAATTGGCCGTTGACCGAGACCACGCCCCGGTCGAGCGGCGCGCGCTGGCGCAGCCACTCGCCGTCGTAGCGCAGCACGGTGTCGGGGCCGAGCTTCCAGGTGATGGCCGGGGCGATCAGCTCGCGGCGGCTGTGCACGAAGTCGCGGAAGCTGTCCTTGTCCTCCACCGACACGTTGAGGCGGTAGGCCAGCGTGGCGGGCTCGGTGGCGCTACCGTTCAGCGGGCCGGTGCTGTCCAGCGCCATGCGCTTGGCGTCGTGCGTGCCGTAGTAGGCCTCGACCGAATGCGCGGCCTTGAACAGGGGCGGCTTGGTCACGACGTTCACCGTGCCGCCCGGCTCGCTGTTGCCGTACAGCGCGCCCATGGTGCCCTTGAGGAATTCGAAGCGCTCCACGTTGGCGGTGTCGCGCGGCGCGTTGAAGCCGCGGTTGGCCGGCATGCCGTTGCGCAGCAGGCCCATGCCCATGTCCTCGTGGCCCACGAAGCCGCGCATGGCCACGTTGTCCCAGATGCCGCCGAAGTTGTTCTGCCGCGAAACGCCGGCCACGTAGTCCAGCACGTCATCGAGGCGCTGGGCGCCCAGGTCGTCGACCAGCTGGCGCGTGACCACGCGCACGGCCTGGGGCACTTCGCGCAGCGGCGTGTCGGTCTTGGTCGCGCCCTCGGATTCCTGGGCGTGGTACTGGCCGGACTGCTGGCGGCCGACGACCTCGGTGGCGGGCAGTTGCGGCTCGGCGGCCGCGGGCGCCTGGGCGAAGGCGGGCAGGGCGGTGCCCTGCACCAGGGCCGCGAGGCTGGCGGCGGCCAGCAGCGAGCGGCGCGGGCCGCGGGCGGCGGCGGACGGGGGGAGCGGAAATCGCAGGTCAGGGGTCGGGTGGCGGTGCATCGGCGCTTCTCTCGTTGGTGGTAATCGAGAAGAAGACACGCAGCCCCCCGGAAAGGGGACAGCCCTTTTGCTTTGTTTCGATCGATGTTTGCGAAGTGTTGCGCGCACGCCGCGCCGGGGTGTTTTGCGCCCCGCCCCGCGGCCCTTGGCGGCGCGGGGCTTGATATTCTTCAGCCATAAGAAACGACATCGACGAGGAGAACCCGTGGCCAGAGAGCGGACGAGGGCAGGCAGCATCGGCACCCGGCTGGCACTGCTGGCGTTCAGCGCCGTCTTCGCCATGGGATTCGGCGTGGTCGGCTACACCTTCGGGCTCCGGCCCCTGGTCAGCACCCTGCGCCTGGCGTGGGAGGTGCACCACCGCTGGCAGCCGGTGCCGGCCGAGGTCCTCGCCGCGGAGCTCCGGCGGGACGAGCGCCGTCCGGACAGCGGCGCCGGGCCCGCGTTCGAAGTGCAGGCCCGCTACCGCTACGCCGTGGACGGCAAGCCCCATGAAGGCACCCGCGTGGGCCTGGATCCGACAGGCCACGGCGAATCGATGGACTTCGACGGCTGGCACCGCCGGTGGCTCGCGCGGCTGCAAAACGCCCAGGCCAGCGGGCACACCGTTACCGCTTGGGTGAACCCGGCCGAACCGTCGCAATCGCTGATCGACCCCACCATCCGCTGGCGCCTGCAGCTGTTTCGCCTGCCCTTTGCCCTGGTGTTCACCGGCGTGGGCCTGGTGGCGGCCTGGGTGTTCGTCTTCGTCCTGCTGCGCTGGCGCAAGATGGCTCGCGAAGAGGCCGATGCCGCGTCCCTGTCGGACGGGCCAGCGCCCCCGCCGGGGAACACGGCACGCCGATCCCTCGGCATCCTGTGGCCCATCGCCTTGTTCTGGTGCGGCTTCAGTGTCCCGATGGCCGCCTTGCTGTGGCCCGATCCCCATATTCCGTGGCTCGCCAAGGGGGTCGTGGGCCTGTGCGCTCTGGTGGGCGTCGGGCTGCTGTGGTACTCGGGGCATGTCACCTACCTGGCCTGGCGATACGCGGGCACCGGGCTCGCCCTGCAGCCCGCGCGGCCGCTGGCAGGGCATACGGTCGAGGTGGCGCTGGTGGTGCCGGCCCGTGCAGCGCCCCGCATGCAGGGGCACAGCCTGCAATTGCGACTGGCCCAGTACCGGGTGGACGAAGCGAGTTCGGGCTCACCCGAACGGTGCGTGGAGTCTTTCGCCGAGCCCGTGGCGATGCAGCCGGCCAGCGGCGGCCGGCTGCGGCTGGCGGCGCGTTTCCTGGTGCCGCCCGATGCGCCGACCAGTGGCGCCCGCCGCTCGGGCGAGCGCGTGGAATGGCGGCTGGATCTGCTGCGCACGCCGGAAGGTGCGCCGGAGTTGACGTGCGACGTGCCGGTCCAGGCGGCGGCGCAGCCCCTGTCAGGGGAGCCGCCGGACCGCTTCGACCGCCGGGCGGCCTGGAAGGGCACGCCCGTTCCCGTCAGCGCCCGCCCGGCAGGGCCGGGCGCGGAGCAGGATGACGAGGCCCCCATGTTCCTGCCGCCCGCCGTCACGCTGCAGGAAACCCGGCACGCCTGGCACTTCGTCTTTCGCCCAGGCGGCTGGACCTGGGCGGCCGGCATCGTGCTGGTGACTCTGGCGCTCGGCGCGGTGGCTTTGGACGGGCTGGGCGTGTCCCTGGCCGCCGGGTGGCGCACCCCGGCGGCCGCGGGCGCCGGATGGGCCTTGGCGGTGGCGTTGCTGCATGCCGCCTCCCGGCGCTGGACGCTGGCGGTGCAGGACGCCGGCTTGGTCGTGCAGCGCCGCTCCTGGCTGTGGTCGCACGCGCGGGTGGTGCCGGGCGAGGCCACCCAGGCGCTGGTCCGCGCGCTGCAACGGGTCACGGGCAGCGGCCCCAGCGAAAAAGCCTATTTCGCGCTGTACGCGCCGGTGCCCGAAGGGGGCCGCGTGCGCCTCACGCCCGGCATCGCCGGCACCGAGGCCGCCACGGCCGTGGGCCAGGCGATCGCCCAGGCCTGGCGGGTCCGGCAGGGCCATTTCACCCCCGGATCGCAGCGGCCCGCGTCGACGGGCCACTCGCGCCCGACCTGGGGCGCCCTGGCCGCGCTGGCTATGCTGGCGTGGTGCCTGTGGGGCGGTTAGCTCGCGGTCAGAACGTGTGCCTGGCCGTGAACGTGACGTGGCGCGGCGCGCCGGGCACCACCCACACGCGGTTGTAGGCGCTGGCGTAGTAGCGTTTGTCGAACGCGTTGTCCACCTGCAGCGACAGGCGCAGCGCGGGCCCTGCCTGCCAGTGCGCCAGCAGCCGCGTGGTGGTGTAGGCGGGCAGCCGGGGCGATCCGGCATCGCCCGTGCGCTCGCCCACGTGCGTGAGCCCGCCCCCGAGGCCGACGGTGTGCCCGCCCGCGCCACCGACGCCGTCCAGCGCCCATTCGCGCACCAGCAGCAGGCTGCCGCTCGCGCGTGGAAATTGCGGCAGCGACCGCTGCAGCCAGGCGCCGCCGGCCACCACGCTCCAGCCGGCCGCGGGCCGGCCCGCCAGCTCGAACTCCGCGCCCCGGCTGCGCACGCGGGCGGCCGCCACGCTGTGGTCCGGGTGCTGCGGGTCGGTGACGAGCACATTGCGCTTGGCGATGTCGTAGAGCGCGAGCGACGCCGACAGCGGGCCCTCGGGCGGCTGCCACTTCACGCCGATCTCGCGCGCCAGGCCTTTCTCGGGCGCGAAGGCGCCACCCTGCACGTCCACGCCCACGTTCGGGCGGAACGAGGCGCCGACGCTGGCATACACCGCCCAGCCCGGCACGGGCAGCCAGGTCAGGCCCGCGCGCGGCGACAGGGCGCCCTGCGACTGGCGCCGCGTGCCGCCGGCCAGCCGGTCGTCCACGGCCTGCCGGAAGCGGTCGTGGCGCAGGCCCAGCAGCGCCTGCCACTGCGGCGCCAGTTCGATCTGGTCCTGCAGGTACAGGCCCAGGCCGCGCTGGTGCTCGTCGGTGGACAGGAAATCCTGCGTCGCCGGCCGCTCGTCGCCGTACACGGGCTGGCGCACGTCGATGCCATCGGCCTGCCAGGTGCCTGCCGGCGACTGCTGCATGACCTGCGAGAGCCGGAAGCGAAACACCTCCATCCCCGCCAGCAGCGTGTGCCGCAGTCCGCCCGCCTCCCACTGCCCCTGCAGATCGAGCTGGCCCGAGCGGTCGCTGGAGGCGAAATCGCGCCAGCGCCGCTGGCGCCACAGCCAGCCGCGTGCCTCCAGGTCGGCCAGCGCCTCGCCGTAGCCGTGGCCGTAGGTGGTGAAGCCCACCATGGTGCCGCGCCGCGCCATCAGGCCCGCATGCAGGCGCCAGCCGGGGGCCAGGGCGTGGTCCAGCAGCCACTGGTGCGTCTGGTTGACCATGGCCAGGTCGCCGTCGCCGGGATCGCCATAGAAGCGCGTGACCGGCACGGTGCCCACCTGCCCGCCGAGCGCCACCACGCCCCGGTCCAGCGGCGCGCGCTGGCGCAGCCATTCGCCGTCGTAGCGCAGCGTGGTGGCCTCGGCGAGGCGCCAGGTGAGTGCCGGCGCGAGCATTTCGCGGCGCGTGCGCACGTGCTCGCGAAAGCTGCCCTTGTCCTCGGCCACGGCGGTGAGGCGGTAGGCGATGCGCGCGGGTTCGCCCGACTCCGGCGCGGTGCCTGCCGACGCATCCAGCGGGCCGCCCAGCGTGAGCACGGCGCGCCTTGTGTTCCAGCGGCCCAGGCTCGCCTCGATCGTGCGCAGCGGCTCCCACGGCGCGGGCTGCGTCACCACGTTGAGCGTGCCGCCGGGCTCGGACACGCCGTACAGCGCCGCCACAGGCCCGCGCAGGAACTCGAAGCGCTCCACGTTGGCCGTGTCGCGCGGCGCGTTGTAGCCCCGGTTGCCGGCCATGCCGTTGCGCAGCAGGCTCATGCCGGTGTCCTCGTGGCCGGCGAAGCCGCGCAGGGCGATGTTGTCCCAGGTGCCGCCGAAGTCGTTCTGGCGCGACACGCCGGGCACGTAGTCGAGCGCGTCGTCCAGGCGCGTGGCGCCCAGGGCGTCCAAGGTCGGGCGCGGCAGGGTGGACAGGGCCTGCGGCACCGCGAGCGCGGGCGTGGCCGTGCGCGTGGCGGCGCCGGCCCCGCGCCCGTTGCCGCTCCAGAGAGCGGCGTCGGTGCCCCCGGCCTCGCGCAGGGCGGTCACGCGCACCACGGGCAGCACGGCGGCGTCCGGCCCGGGCAGGGCCGACGCGGCGGTCATTGCGCCTGCGGGCCGCAGCACGAAGACGCCGGGCGCCTCCTCGGCCGCCGCGAGCCCCGTGCCCGCCAGCAGCCGCGCCAGCGCCTCGGCCGGCGTGAACCGCCCCGCCACGCCGGGCGCCTGCAGGCCGCGCAGCAGCGCCGCATCGGCCTGCACCGAGGCCCCGGTCTGCGCCGCCAGGGCCGGCAACCGGTCGGCCAGCGGTCCCGGGGGTAGTTCGACCGCCCGTGGCGCGGGGGCCGGCGATTGCGCCACGGCCGCGCCCGTCAGCAGGCACAGCGCCAGGCAGCCCGCCCGCGTGCGCAGCCCGGCCATCCGCCCTGCCATCAGTCCTGCACGGTGGCCGGCAGCACCCGTGCCCAGTAGCGCGTGCGCCAGGCCACGCGCACCGGCAGGGTGCGGGGCAGGGCGTCGAGCACGGCGTCGCTGCGGTCGATCTGGAAGGCGCCGGTGATGCGCAGCGCGGCCACGGCCGGGTCGCACTGCACCACGCCGGCACGGTAGCGGGCGAGGTCTTCGAGGAACTCGCCCAGCGGCTGGTTGCGCGCCACCAGAAGGCCTTCGGTCCAGCGCCCGGCGAACGGGTCGGCGGGCGCGATGGGCGCGATCCGGCCGGCGGTGAAGCGCAGCGCCTGACCGGCCGGCACGGTCTGCGCCAGCCCCTGCGCAGTGCGCACGGCCACGGCGCCTTCGTGCACCGTGAGCCGGCAGCCGTCCGCCGCGTCGCGCGCCACGAAGCGCGTGCCCAGCGGGCGCAGCTCGCCCTCGCGCGTGACGAGCACGAACGGGCGGTGGCCGGGCGCACCGGCGTCCGCGCCGGTCTGCACCAGCACCTCGCCGTGCAGCAGCCGCACAGTGCGCTGCGCGGGCGAATAGGCCACGTCGATGGCCGTGGCGGTGTTGAGCCACAGGCGCGTGCCGTCGGCCAGCACGAGGTCGCGGCGCTCGCCCCGCGCCGTGTGGTGGTCGGCCGTGAAGGCCTCGCCCCATTGGCGCCAGGCCAGGTGCGCGGCGGGCAGCGCCACGGCCAGGCCGCCGAGCGCGCGCAGCGCACGGCGCCGCCCGTCGCCGCGCGCCCGGCCCAGCACGGCCTGCGCGAGCGGTGGGCTGACGAGGCCCAACTGCGCCTGCATGCGCTGCGCGCGCTGCCAGGCGCGTTCGTGCTCGGGGTGTTCGGTGCGCCAGCGCTCGCAGGCCGCGTGGTCCTGCGCCGTGGCGTCGCCGGCATGCAGCCGGGCCAGCCATTGCGCCGCCGCGCGCACGGCGGCGCGTTCCGGGGGCAGGGGTGCGGCGGCGGGGCTCAATCCACCGCCAGGATGCAGGCTTCGAACGCCTGCGCCATGTAGCGCTTGACGCTGCGCTCGGTCACGCCCAGCGTGGCGGCGATGCGGGCGTAGTCCTGCCCCTCGATCTGCGACAGCAGGAAGGCGCGCCGCGCGCGCTCGGGCAGGCCGGCCAGGGCCGCATCCAGCCGGTGCAGCGCCTGGCGGGCCATGGCGTGCTGTTCGGCCGAGGGCCACTGCGCTTCGGGCAGCGTGGCCAGCGCGTCGAGCCAGGCGCGCTCCAGCGACAGCCGGCGAAATTGGTTGGCCACGAGCCGGCCCGCCACGGTGACCAGGTAGGCCCGGGGCTCGCGTGGCGTGGCGGCGTGTGCGTCGGCTTCGGTGCCGGCCTCGGCGCCCAGCCGGTGGGCGAGCAGCCGCACGAAGGTGTCCTGCGCCAGGTCCGCCGCCTGGTCGGGGCAGCCCAGCCGTGCGCGCAGCCAGCCCACCAGCCAGCGGTGGTGCGCGCCGTACAGGCGGCCGATCTCTTCGGCCGGCCCGGGGGCGGGCGCGGCGGCGTGGTGGGCGGCGGACACGGGAGCCACGGGCGGGAATCCGATGGGTAAACGCCCGGCGGGCGGTCAATGAGAATGCATCGCATTATCTCATCCGTGGGCGGAGGTCCGTCCACGGGCCCGTTGCCCGGGCCGGGATGCCTTCTGGTGCACCCTTCGGGTTTTTGGTTTGCTATTTAATTGATAGCGATATGCCATAGTGATGATTGTGCTGCAGGCCATTTTGGTTCTCATCTTCCGGCGCGCGCTGCACCGCCTTGGGGCGCGTTTCGCGCGGTCGGAGACAATATCGGCCTGGTCCCACCCCCTTCGCGCGTGGCCGCCCGCTGTCCCGGGCCGCCGCGCGCATTGCTTTTCGTCTCTCTGGAACACCCGATACGCCATGAAAAAGATTGCAGCCGTTTTATTGATGTCCCTGGGCGCACTGCTGGCCGGTTGCGGCAAGAACGACAGCGCGCAGCCCGCTGCGGCCGCCGCCCCCGCACCGGCCGCCGCCACCAAGATCGTGGTGGGCCTGGACGACAACTTCCCGCCCATGGGCTTTCGCGACGAGAAGAACGAACTGGTGGGCTTTGACATCGACATGGCGCGCGAAGCCGCCAAGCGCATGGGCGTGGCGGTCGAGTTCAAGCCGATCGACTGGAGCGCCAAGGAGGCCGAGCTGTCCGGCCAGCGCGTGGACGCGCTGTGGAACGGGCTGACCATCACGCCCGAGCGCAAGCAGAACATCGCCTTCACCGCGCCGTACATGGAGAACCACCAGATCGTCGTGGTGTCGGCCCAGTCCCCCATCAAGGCCAAGGCCGATCTGGCCGGCAAGGTGGTGGGCGCGCAGGAGGGCAGCAGCGCGGTCGATGCGGTCAAGAAGGAAGACGCCGTGTTCAAGTCGTTCAAGGAGTTCAAGACCTTCGGCGACAACGTGACGGCGCTGATGGACCTGTCCACCGGCCGCCTGGAAGCCGTGGTGGTCGATGAAGTGGTGGGCCGCTACTACGTGGCCAAGAAGCCCGGCGCCTACGCCGTGCTGGACGAGCACTTCGGCACCGAAGACTACGGCGTGGGCGTGCGCAAGGACGACACCGCGCTGCAGGGCCGCCTGGACAAGGCCCTGGCCGACATGAAGCAGGACGGCACGGCCGGAAAGATCGCCACGCAGTGGTTCGGCAAGAACATCCTTAAATAAAAAACAACCCCCTGAGGCGCTGCGCGCCTTCCCCCTTCTCTCGCATCACTGCGTGATGCGGGAAGGGGGGCGCAGCCGGCGCGGCGGGGCGGCCCTTGCGCGGCTGCCGCTGGCTTTGGGCCGCGCCAGTTGCCCAGGCTGCAGGCCTTGCCGGCCGCAGTCGTTTAGCCATGGACTCTCGTAGCTCATAGATGGATTACGTTCTCTCCCTTCTGGGGCCGATGGCGCAGGGCGCCGCGGTCACGCTGAAGCTCTTCGCCATCACGCTGGTGCTGGCCGTGCCGCTCGGGCTCGCACTGGCGCTGGCACGGGTGTCGCGCCTGGCACCGCTGTCGGCGCTGGTCAACGGCTACATCTGGCTCATGCGCGGCACGCCGCTCATGCTGCAGATGCTGTTCATCTATTTCGCGCTGCCGTTCGTGCCGGTCATCGGCGTGCGGCTGCCGGACTTTCCCGCCGCCGTGGTGGCCTTCGCGCTCAACTACGCGGCGTATTTCGCGGAGATCTTCCGCTCCGGCATCCAGTCGGTGGACCGGGGCCAGTACGAGGCCGCCCGCGTGCTGGGCATGACCTACGGCCAGACCATGCGCCGCATCGTGCTGCCGCAGATGGTGCGCCGCATCCTGCCGCCCATGAGCAACGAGACCATCACCCTGGTCAAGGACACCTCCCTCATCTACGTGCTGGCCCTGAACGACCTGCTGCGCGCCGCGCGCGGCATCGTGCAGCGCGACTTCACGACCACACCGTTCATCGTGGCGGCGGCTTTTTATCTGACCATGACCCTGGTGCTCACCTGGGGCTTCCAGCGCCTGGAGAAACGCTATGCCAGACACGACGCTTGACGCGGCGGGCGCGGTGCCCATGATCGAAGCGCGCGGCCTGCACAAGGCCTTCGGCGGCACGCCGGTGCTGCGCGACGTGTCGCTCACCCTCGGGCGCGGCGAGGTGGTGGCGGTGATCGGGCCCTCGGGCTCGGGCAAGAGCACCTTCCTGCGCTGCCTGAACCACCTGGAGACCATCGACAGCGGCCACATCGCCATCGAAGGCGAGGCGCTGGCGACCACCGACGCGTCGGGCCGCTGCACCTACGTGCCCGAGGCCCGCGTACGCGGCATCTGCCGCAAGATGGGCATGGTGTTCCAGTCGTTCAACCTGTTCCCGCACCTGACCGTGCTGCAGAACCTGATCGAGGCGCCCATGGTGGTGCGCGGCATGCCGCGCGAGGCCGCGGTGGCCCGCGCCGAGGCGCTGCTGGCCAAGGTGGGCCTTTCCGAAAAGCGCGACCACTTTCCCGGCCGGCTGTCGGGCGGGCAAAAGCAGCGCGTGGCCATCGCCCGCGCACTGGCCATGGAGCCCGATATCCTGCTGTTCGACGAGCCCACTTCCGCCCTCGACCCCGAGCTGACCGGCGAGGTGCTGCGCACCATGCGCGAGCTGGCCAGCGACCGCATGACCATGCTGGTCGTCACCCACGAGATGGGCTTTGCGCGCGAGGTGGCCCACCGCGTGGTGTTCATGGACCGGGGCGAGCTGATCGAATCGGCCCCGGCGGCGGCGTTTTTCGCAAATCCGCAACATGCGCGCACCCAGGCATTTCTTCGCAGCATGCTTTGACCGGCATTCGGTGGCCGGTAAAATCCAAGCCAAATCGGCTTCCAAGGCAATTATTACTAGGGCATAGTGCTATCGAAAAATGAGCATTCGCGCCCCCTGGATTTTTGCAAACATCCATGCATGTATGTTTGCGTTACCATCGCATGCCCGGGGTTTGCCCTGACCCGCGACAATCACCGGTTGGTCCCCTTCTTCATCCCCTCTGAATGCCTGAGCACCCACTTCTGGTCGAACTGCGCAACGTGACGTTCTCGTACGGCGAGCGTGACATCCTGCGCGACGTTTCGCTGTCCGTGCCGCGCGGCAAGGTCACGGCGCTCATGGGCGCCTCCGGCGGCGGCAAGACCACGGTGCTGCGCCTCATCGGCGGCCAGCAGCGGGCGCAGCAGGGCGAGGTGCTGGTCGGCGGCCAGGACGTGGGCCGCATGGATGCCGCCACGCTCTACGCCGCGCGGCGCCGCATGGGCATGCTGTTCCAGTTCGGGGCGCTGTTCACCGACATGAGCGTGTTCGAGAACGTGGCCTTTCCGCTGCGCGAGCACACCGACCTGCCCGAGGAACTGATCCGCGACATCGTGCTGATGAAGCTCAACGCCGTGGGCCTGCGCGGCGCGCGCGACCTCATGCCCAGCCAGGTCTCGGGCGGCATGGCCCGGCGCGTGGCGCTGGCCCGGGCGATCGCCCTGGACCCCGAACTCATCATGTACGACGAGCCCTTCGCCGGGCTCGACCCCATTTCCCTCGGCACGGCGGCCCAGCTCATCCGGCAGCTGAACGACGCCATGGGCCTGACCACCCTCATCGTCTCGCACGACGTGGAAGAGACCTTCCGCGTGGCCGACCACGTGATCGTGCTCGGCCCCGGCACCGTGGCCGCGCAGGGCACGCCCGACGAGGTGCGCGCCAGCCGCGACCCGCTGGTGCACCAGTTCGTGCACGCGCTGCCCACCGGCCCCGTGCCGTTCCATTACCCCGGCCCCGACGTGGCGCAGGATTTCGGCCCGACCCCCGGAGGTGCGCGATGAGCTGGTGGCGTCCTTCCGATGTGGGCTTCGCGGTGCGCAGCCACCTGGCCGGCGTGGGGCGCGCGGCGCGCCTGTTCGGCCGGCTGGTGGCCCTGATCGGCCCCACGCTGCAGCGCCCGGGGCTGGTGCGCGACCAGATCCATTTCCTGGGCAACTATTCGCTGTCCATCATCGCCGTGTCGGGCCTGTTCGTGGGCTTCGTGCTCGGCCTGCAGGGCTACTACACGCTGCAGCGCTACGGCTCGGCCGAATCGCTGGGCCTTCTGGTGGCGCTGTCGCTGGTGCGCGAGCTGGGCCCGGTGGTCACGGCGCTGCTGTTCGCTGGCCGCGCGGGCACCTCGCTCACGGCCGAGATCGGCCTCATGCGCGCGGGCGAGCAACTCTCGGCCATGGAGATGATGGCCGTCGATCCGGTGCGCCGCATCCTCGCGCCGCGTTTCTGGGCCGGCGTGTTCACCATGCCGCTGCTGGCCGCGGTGTTCAGCGCGGTGGGCGTGATCGGCGGCTGGATCGTGGGCGTGCTCATGATCGGCGTGGACGGCGGCGCCTTCTGGGGCCAGATGCAGGGCGGCGTGGACGTGTGGAAGGACGTGGGCAACGGGGTGCTCAAGAGCCTCGTGTTCGGCGTCACCGTCACGTTCATCGCGCTGCTGCAGGGCTACCTGGCCAAGCCCACGCCCGAAGGCGTGTCGCGGGCCACCACGCGCACGGTGGTGATGGCGTCGCTCGCCGTGCTGGGGCTGGACTTCGTCCTCACCGCCCTGATGTTCAGTATTTGACGGGGCCGCACGCCCGCAACCCCTAGGAAACATACACATGCAGCATTCCAAGAACGATATCTGGGTCGGCCTGTTCGTCCTGCTGGGCGGCGCGGCGCTGGTCTTTCTGGCCTTGCAGTCCGCCAACCTGCTCAAGTTGAACTTCCAGACCGGCTACCAGGTCACCGCGCTGTTCGACAACATCGGCGGCTTGAAGCCCCAGGCGGCGGTGCGCAGCGCCGGCGTGGTGGTGGGCCGCGTGCAGTCCATCACCTTCGACGACAAGAGCTTCCAGGCCAAGGTGACGCTGGAGCTGCAAAAGCGATACGCGTTCCCCAAGGACAGCTCGCTCAAGATCCTCACGAGCGGCCTGCTGGGCGACCAGTACATCGGCATCCAGGCCGGTGCCGACGAGGCCAACCTGGCGGAAGGCGACAAGATCTCCTCCACCCAGTCGGCCGTGGTGCTGGAAAACCTGATCGGACAATTTCTCTATGGCAAGGCAGAGGGCGGCGGCAACAGCAGCAGCGCGCCTTCCTCCAGCACAGGTGGCAAAAAATGACGACAACAACGACCATGAAACGGGCCCTGGCCCACGGCAGCGCACTGGCATTGGGCGCGCTCTTCCTGACGGGCTGCGCCAGCGGCCCCGGGGCCAACCCGCGTGACCCGCTGGAGCCCTACAACCGCAGCATGACGAACTTCAACGACAACGTCGATTCGATCATCCTGCGGCCGGTCGCCACGGCCTACCGCGACATCACGCCCGCGCCCGTGCGCACCGGCGTGAGTAACTTCTTCTCCAATCTGGGCGATGCCTGGTCGTTCGTGAACAACCTGCTGCAGCTGCGCGGCGAGGGCGCGCTCAACAGCCTGGTGCGCTTCAACGTGAACACGGTGTTCGGCCTAGGGGGCGTGTTCGACGTGGCCAGCGAAATGGGCGTGGACCGCGCCAAGCAGGACTTCGGCCTCACGCTTGGCCACTGGGGCATCCCCACGGGTCCGTACCTCGTGCTGCCGCTGCTGGGCCCGTCCACCGTGCGCGACACGCTGGCGCTGCCGGTCGATGCCAAGGGCGACCTCGTCTCGTACGTGGACCCGGTGTCGGCGCGCAATTCGCTGTATGCCCTGCGCGTGGTGAACATCCGCTCCAACCTGCTGCGTGCCAGCTCGGTGCTGGACACCGCGGCGCTCGACAAGTACAGCTTCACGCGCGATGTGTTCCTACAGGTTCGCAGCCAGGAAGGCGGCGCGCCGGCCACCAGCGGCGAGCAAGAATACGACGACGGCGGCGGCAAGCTGCCCGAAGAGCCGGCGCGCTGAGAGGCCTTGGCGCGGCGCGGTTGCAGTTGCTTGCATCCGTGCACCGGACCGACGCATCTGGGCGCCGGCCCGACCCGAGAATGAACGAATCGAAGGGACGCCGTCCGGGCGTGCCCGAGGAAGGAACGACACTGATGATGAATCGACGCACCCTGGGCCACGCCGCCCTCTGCACCGCCGCCGTGCTCTGGCTGGGCGCCCCGCTGGCCGCCCTGGCCGCCGAAGAAGCCCCCGACGCGCTGGTCAAGCGCCTGTCGGCCGACGTGCTGGAAACCGTCCGCAACGACAAGAGCATCAAGGCCGGCGACGTGAACAAGATCATGGCGCTGGTCGACAAGACCATCCTGCCGCACGTCAATTTCCGCCGCATGACCGCCGCGGCCGTGGGCCCAGGCTGGCGCCAGGCCACGCCCGAGCAGCAAAAGCGGCTGCAGGACGAGTTCAAGACGCTGCTGGTGCGCACCTATTCGGGCGCATTGAGCCAGGTGAACGACCAGACCATCACCGTCAAGCCCCTGCGCATGGCCGCCGACGACAAGGACGTGCTGGTGCGCACCGAGATCCAGGGCCGCGGCGACCCGATCCAGCTCGACTACCGCCTGGAGAAGACGCCCGGCGACGGCGCCGGCTGGAAGATCTACAACCTGAACGTGCTCGGCGTGTGGCTGGTGGAAACCTACCGCGGCCAGTTCGCGCAGGAGATCAACGCCAAGGGCGTGGACGGCCTGATCGAGTCGCTGGTGGCCCGCAACAAGGCCAACGCCGCCAAGGGCGGCTGACCGTTCGCCGGAGCCGATCGCGATGCTGGTGCTTCCTTCGGAACTGACCCATGCCCAGGCCAATGCGAGCTTGCGCATGCTGCTGCAGGGGCTCAAGGCCAACCGCGACGAGCTGCTGGTGGTGGATGCCAGCGCGCTGACCACGTTCGACTCTTCGGCGCTGGCGGTGCTGCTGGGCTGCCGCCGCGCCGCGCTGCTGGAAGGCAAGCGGTTCGAGGTGAAGTCGCTGCCGGACGGGCTGCAAAAGCTCGCCGGCCTGTACGGCGTGGGCGAGCTGCTGCCGGCCGCCTGAGCCCTCCGGGCGTGGCGCCTGCACGGGGTGCCCGGCCCGTCGTCCGGTGCCTGGCTGCCGCACCGCCCGGTGCGCCCTTTGCCCCGTGCGGGCGCGAGTCGCCGGCCATCGCTCTTTTTCTTTCCCATCGCCTTGCGCGGGCACCGGTTGCCGGCACGCCGTAAAATCACCGGCTCCCATGCCCGCAGTCTCCTTCCAGTCCGTCTCCAAAACCTATTCCACGCCCAAAGGCCCTTTCCAGGCGCTCGACAACGTCAGCCTGGACATCGAGGAGGGCGAGTTCTTCGGCCTGCTCGGGCCGAACGGCGCGGGCAAGACCACCCTCATCAGCATCCTCGCCGGTCTCGCCCGTGCCGCCAGCGGCCACGTGCGCGTGCAGGGCAGCGATGTGCAGGCCGATTTCGCCGCCGCCCGCCGCAAGCTGGGCGTGGTGCCGCAGGAGCTGGTGTTCGACCCGTTCTTCAACGTGCGCGAGGCGCTGCGCATCCAGTCCGGCTACTTCGGCGTGAAGAACAACGAGGCCTGGATCGACGAGCTGCTGGAAAACCTGGGCCTGGCCGACAAGGCCGGCTCCAATATGCGCCAGCTCTCGGGCGGCATGAAGCGCCGCGTGCTGGTGGCCCAGGCCCTGGTGCACAAGCCGCCCATCATCGTGCTCGACGAGCCTACGGCGGGCGTGGACGTCGAGTTGCGCCAGACGCTGTGGCACTTCGTCGCCCGCCTGAACAAGGAAGGCCACACGGTGCTGCTCACCACCCATTACCTCGAAGAGGCCGAGGCGCTGTGCAACCGCATCGCCATGCTCAAGCGCGGCCGCATGGTGGCGCTGTCCACCACCTCCGACCTGCTGCACGGGGCCTCGACCAACGTGATGCGCTTCAAGACCGATGACGCGCTGCCGCCCGCCCTGGCGGCCGTCGCCCGGGTGACCGGCCGCGTGGTGCAACTGCCCGCGCAGGACGCGCAGGACATCGAGCGCCACCTGGCCGTGCTGCGCGCCGCGGGCGTGGCGGTGCACGACGTGGAGATCCGCAAGGCCGATCTGGAGGACGTGTTCCTCAACGTGATGGCTCAAAGCAGCTACCCCGACCCGGCGCGAGAGCCCGCGCCACCCGAAGGACCCGAGGCCACGGCAGAAGGCGGGGTGCGCCTATGACCGGCTGGCAGACCCTGTTCTACAAGGAGGTGCTGCGTTTCTGGAAGGTGAGCTTCCAGACCGTGGCCGCGCCCGTGCTCACGGCCGTGCTGTACCTGCTGATCTTCGGCCACGTGCTGGAAGACCACGTGAAGGTGTACGACCGCATCAGCTACACCGCCTTCCTGATTCCCGGCCTGGTGATGATGAGCATCCTGCAGAACGCCTTTGCCAACAGCTCCTCCAGCCTGGTGCAGAGCAAGATCATGGGCAGCCTGGTTTTCGTGCTGCTCACGCCGCTGTCGCACTGGGCGTGGTTCGTGGCCTACGTGGGCTCGTCCATCGTGCGCGGGCTGGTCGTGGGGCTGGGCGTGTTCGTGGTGACGCTCGCGTTCGCACGGCCCGATTTCGCCGCGCCGCTGTGGATCCTGGCGTTCGCCCTGCTGGGCGCGGCGCTGCTGTCCACGCTGGGGCTGATCGCCGGGCTGTGGGCCGACAAGTTCGACCAGATGGCGGCGTTCCAGAACTTCGTGATCGTGCCCATGACGTTCCTGTCGGGCGTGTTCTATTCCATCCAGTCGCTGCCGCCGTTCTGGCAGACGGTGAGCCACCTGAACCCGTTCTTCTACATGATCGACGGCTTTCGCTACGGCTTCTTCGGCCAGAGCGACACGTCGCCTTGGCTGAGCCTGGGCATCGTGGGCATCGCCTGGCTGCTGGTCAGCGCGCTGGCGGTGCACCTGCTGCGCACCGGCTACAAGATTCGCAATTGACGACGCGACGACGCACCCACGACCCCCGAGCCCATCCATGACCGCCGACCAACTCAAAGACCTCATCGCCGCCGGCCTGCCTTGCGAGCACCTCGCGCTGGAAGGCGACGGACGGCACTGGTACGCCACCATCGTCTCGGCCGAGTTCGAGGGCAAGCGTGCCATCCAGCGCCACCAGCGCGTCTATGCCACGCTGGGCACCCGCATGCAGACCGACGAGGTGCATGCGCTGTCCATGAAGACCTTCACGCCCGCCGAGTGGGCCGCGCAGGGCGCCTGACGGCCTGCGGGCGGATGCTCACTTTTTGATAGCTATATGCCCTAGTGTTGATTGCGCTGGTGGCACTTTTGACTGAAACACCGGGCTCGATGCCATGGACAAACTCCTGATTCGCGGCGGCCGCGCGCTGCATGGCGAGGTGCTGGTTTCCGGCGCCAAGAACGCCGCCCTGCCCGAGCTGTGCGCGGCGCTGCTCACGGCCGAGCCCGTCACGCTGCTGAACGTGCCCCAGCTGCAGGACGTGGCGACCATGCTCAAGCTCATACGCAATATGGGCGTGGCGGCCGAGCGCTCGCCGGACGGCACGGTGCGCATCGATGCGGGCGCGCTCTCCACGCCCGAGGCGCCCTACGAACTGGTCAAGACCATGCGCGCCTCGGTGCTGGCCCTGGGGCCGCTGCTGGCGCGCTTCGGCGAGGCGACCGTGTCGCTGCCGGGCGGCTGCGCCATTGGCTCGCGCCCGGTGGACCAGCACATCAAGGGCCTGACCGCCATGGGCGCCGAGATCCTGGTGGAGCACGGCTACATGATCGCCAGGCTGCCGGCGGGCGCCACGCGCCTGAAGGGCGCGCGCATCACCACCGACATGGTCACCGTCACCGGCACCGAGAACTTTCTCATGGCCGCCACGCTGGCCGAGGGCGAGACGGTGCTGGAGAACGCCGCGCAGGAGCCCGAGATTTCCGACCTGGCCGAGATGCTGATCGCCATGGGCGCCCGGATCGAAGGCCACGGCACCAGCCGCATCCGCATCCAGGGCGTGGAGCGCCTGCACGGCGCCACGCACCGCGTGGTGGCCGACCGCATCGAGGCCGGCACTTTCCTGTGCGCCGTGGCGGCCACGGGCGGCGAGGCCCTGCTGCGCCACGGCCGCGCCGACCACCTGGACGCCGTGATCGAGAAGCTGCGCGAAGCCGGCGTGCAGGTGCAGGCCGAGCCGGAGGGCATCCGCGTCAAGAGCCCGGGCGCCGCGCAATTGCGCGCGCAGGGCTTTCGCACCACCGAGTACCCCGGCTTTCCCACCGACATGCAGGCGCAGTTCATGGCGCTGAACGTGGTGGCGCAGGGCACGTCCACGGTCACCGAGACCATCTTCGAAAACCGCTTCATGCACGTGGACGAGCTCGCGCGCCTGGGCGCCAGGATCCAGACCGACGGCAAGGTCGCGGTGATCGAGGGCCTGGGCAGCACGGCCGCGCGCCTGTCCGGCGCCACGGTGATGGCCACCGACCTGCGCGCCTCGGCCAGCCTCGTCATCGCCGGGCTGGTGGCGGACGGCGCGACCGTGGTGGACCGCATCTACCACTTGGACCGCGGCTACGACTGCATGGAAGCCAAGCTGCGCGGCCTCGGGGCCGACATCGAGAGGGCGGCGTGAGCCGCCTTCGCCGCCCCCCGGTTCCCTGGCGCGTGGCGGCCGGGTTCCTTTTTTCTTCACCCCTATGACCATGATCACTCTTGCCCTGTCCAAGGGCCGCATCTTCGACGAAGCCCTGCCCATGCTGGCCGCCGCCGGCATCGCGGTGCTGGACGACCCCGAGAAGTCGCGCAAGCTCATCCTGACCACCAACCAGCCCGACGTGCGCGTGGTGCTGGTGCGCGCCTCCGATGTGCCGACCTACGTGCAGTACGGCGGCGCCGACCTGGGCGTGACGGGTAAGGACACGCTCATCGAGCACGGCGGCCAGGGGCTGTACCAGCCGCTGGATCTGCAGATCGCCAAGTGCCGGGTGAGCGTGGCGGTGCGGGACGACTTCGACTATGTCCGCGCGGTGCAGCAGGGCTCGCGCCTGCGGGTGGCGACCAAGTACACCGCCATCGCACGTGATTTCTTCGCGACCAAGGGCGTGCACGTGGACATGATCAAGCTCTACGGCAGCATGGAGCTGGCGCCGCTCACGGGGCTGGCCGATGCCATCGTCGATCTGGTGTCCACGGGCAACACGCTGCGGGCCAACCACCTTGTGGAGGTGGAGCGGATCATGGACATCAGCTCGCACTTGGTGGTGAACCAGGCGGCGCTCAAGCTCAAGCAGGCGCCGCTGCGCCGCATCATCGACGCGTTCGCGTCGGTCATCCCCGCCGGCGGCTGACGTTGCGCGGGCGCCTCAGATCGCAGCCCACGCCGGCCAGGACACGGCAGAATCCGGGCTGTGTCGGGAAAATTGTTTCTCGATGCATCTTGTGTTTCAAAAATCTGAGGTGTTCCATGTTCAAGAAAATCCTGGTGCTGGGCTGTCTGGCACTGAGCGGCGCCTCCTTTGCCGCCGATGCCGACTTCACGCTGGTCAATCGCACCGGCTATGCGCTCAACGAGGTCTATATTTCGCCCACCAAGATGGACAAGTGGGGCAGCGACCGCCTGGGCCGCAACCAGCTGGTGAACGGCGCCTCGCGCAAGTTCAAGTTCGGCGACACCAAGCACTGCATCCAGGACATCAAGGTCGTGTTCACCGACGACGCCTCGGAAGTCGAGTGGGAGGGTCTCAACCTCTGCGAACTCGACAAGATCACGCTCAAGTACAACCGCAAGACGGGCGACGTGTCGGCAGAGACCGAATGAGCCCGGCGGCCCCTTCTTCCCCTTTGCGATAGAGATAGAAAAGCCATGAAAGCCACGCCTGTTCGTTTGCGTACCGATAGCGCCGATTTCGAGGCCGCGTTCCGGGACCGCCTGCATTGGTCCGCCGAGACCGATGTCGCCATCGAGCAGCGCGTGGCCGACATCCTGGCCGACGTGCAGGCCCGCGGCGACGCGGCCGTGCTGGAATACACGCGCCGTTTCGACGGCCTGCAGGCCGATTCCATGGCCGGGCTGGAGCTATCGCAGGACGAACTGAAGGCCGCCTTCGAGACCATTCCCACCGCGCAGCGCGAGGCCCTGGAGGCCGCCGCTGCCCGCGTGCGCCGCTACCACGAGGCGCAGCGCAAGGCCAGCGGCGAAAGCTGGAGCTACCGCGACGAGGACGGCACGCTGCTGGGCCAGAAGGTCACGCCGCTCGACCGCGTGGGCATCTACGTGCCCGGCGGCAAGGCCGCATACCCCTCGAGCGTGCTGATGAACGCCATTCCCGCGCGCGTGGCGGGCGTGGGCGAGATCATCATGGTGGTGCCCACCCCGCAGGGCGCGCGCAACCCGCTGGTGCTGGCCGCCGCCCACGTGGCCGGCGTGACCCGCGCCTTCACCTTGGGGGGCGCGCAGGCCGTGGCCGCACTGGCCTACGGCACGGCCACGGTTCCGAAGGTGGACAAGATCACCGGCCCCGGCAATGCCTATGTGGCGAGCGCCAAGAAGCGCGTGTTCGGCACCGTGGGCATCGACATGATCGCCGGCCCGAGCGAAATCCTGGTGCTGGCCGACGGCTCCACGCCGCCCGACTGGGTGGCCATGGACCTGTTCAGCCAGGCCGAGCACGATGAACTCGCGCAGTCCATCCTGCTGAGCCCCGACGCTGCCTACATCGACGCGGTGCAGGCCGCCATCGACCGGCTGCTGCCCACCATGCCCCGCGCCGAAATCATCGCCAAGAGCCTCACCGGCCGCGGCGCGCTGATCCTCACCCGCGACATGGAAGAGGCCTGCGCCATCAGCAACCGCATCGCGCCCGAGCACCTGGAGGTCTCGAGCCGCGAGCCCCACCGCTGGGAGCCGCTGCTGCGGCACGCCGG
The DNA here is from genome assembly GCF_030158975.1 of Acidovorax sp. SUPP2539. Classification (NCBI taxonomy): domain Bacteria; kingdom Pseudomonadati; phylum Pseudomonadota; class Betaproteobacteria; order Burkholderiales; family Comamonadaceae; genus Acidovorax; species Acidovorax sp. SUPP2539. The sequence continues at coordinate 234,765 of NZ_BQXJ01000003.1, forward strand.
GGCGATCTTTCTCGGGGCCTACACCAGCGAATCGCTGGGCGACTACTGCGCCGGCCCCAACCACGTGCTGCCCACCAGCGGCACGGCCCGCTTCTCGTCGCCGCTGGGCGTGTACGACTTCCAAAAGCGCAGCAGCCTCATCGAGGTGAGCGAGGCCGGTGCGCAGACGCTGGGCAAGATCGCCGCCGAGCTGGCCTATGGTGAGGGCCTGCAGGCCCACGCGCGGGCGGCCGAAATGCGCATCAAGCCCTGACGATGCTCATCCCGCGCGGCCTGCGCGCCTTCGTCGCTCACCCGCAGCGTGGCGGGACCGGGCAGGTCCAGGGCTCTTAGACTGGTGAACACGACTGGTCCACAAAGCGAGAACAGATGATGTGTCCGGGAAACTGGAAGAAGCCCAGAGCTTTTTGAAGGACGTCTGGAATGGACAGTGGCTCATGGACAGGCATCAGGACTCATAGAGAACATGCACGCCCTGCCCGGTGCATCACGCCAGTGATGTTGGTCCATCTGAGGCGTGCATGACAGGTCTTCAAGCAGACTCGTGCCTCGGTCGTGGGTGCACATCAGCACCACAACGCCTTTGTCACCTCGCCGCAAAAGGATGTCGTTGGCTCCCAACTCAGGCTTGAGCATTGGATTTTCCTCAAAAGCCTTGTCAATGACCGCGCGGTCACTGACATCCTTTGCCCCAGTACCGTACAAAATCTCCGCTTCTACATTGGCTGTGAGCTTAGTCAGTGCAGAGGCCGCACTGTTCATCTTCGGCTCTTGGTTGTTCGAGCACGCCATTAGAGCGCAGCACAGAAGAACAATCCCCAGTTTTTCGGGCACCATGCTCAGTTACTCCAGAAGACGTACTTGCCAGTCGTTACCGACCGGCCGGTGTCCAGATTCCAGTCTTCAAGCGCCGCAAGAGACGCGGTGTCGTTCCTGCTCAAAGCGCTATCTAGCCCCAGCCAGACCTTAAGGATGTTGGAGATGGCTTTATCAAACAGGACGTAGTAATCCATCGCTCCTTCGGGAGTCATGATGTCCTTGACGTACATGGTCGACACTTGGTCGAGCTTCGGATAAACAAGACCACTATTGGCCGCGACGTGCCGAGCAAACGGGAATAGCTCTGTTGCACCTTTGACCGCTTTTAGTACCGTGCAAAAACCTGCATGCCAGTGGTCAGGTTTGGGCTCTGGAGCACCCTTGTTACCCGTTGAGGGATAGCTCTCGCTCAACATCTGTAGCCAAAGAGCCTTGATGGTCTTGTCAAGCTCCAGTGCACTTCCCTTTTCTCCGCAACTCGCAATCCCGGTGTTTAGATGCTGCGTAAGGCCGACATCGCCCACATTCAATTTAGGGAAGATGAAGGCGTCCTGATGCATCTCACACTTGCGGTGGGCTGCCTTATTCTGCTCATACGGTCCAACAATCTTCTCAACGATTGGATGAATCGTCATGTCGGCCGTCATGTGGCAAGCGACGCCGAGAAACCAAGCAAGCGCCTTCTCTCGCTCTGCTCCTGCCAGCTTTTGCACTCCAGCGACACCTGAGCGGAGAAACGCCGCAGTATTTTTGTAATGCATCTGGTCAGCCCAGAACCCTTGGCCAAGCCCGAGATATGGGTAATCTGGGCTGACACATCCAAGTTCTGCAAAGGACAGCCGCTTGCCCAAGGCATACATGCTTTCGCTACTCAAGACTCCTTTAGCTTTGCTTCTAGCCACATTCACCGCAGTGATGTGTGCATACGCACCTGGCATAAAAACCTCTTTTCCTACTTCGTGGAGAACGCACCAATTAATCTGTCGAGCAACGAGAAAAGCACTTCGACGCTGTAGCCGACCAAGAGCGCTACGGCGAACGGAGCCACCTCACCGAACTCAACACCGACGCTTGTTGGGAAAAACTTCGCGGCCACAAATCCTGCAACCATCCCCATGTAATACCGCGAACGGTGCAATATGGCCCGCTCAGACGCATAGGCCATAGCACGGATATCTTCCGCCAGGGACCGACTGACATACAGCGCAGAACCCAAAAAACCCCAGGCAATCGGGAGCACAAAACTCCGCAAGAGGACAAGCCAACCCTCGAGAATTCCGAGTGTGTACCGAGCCTTTTCAGCCTCAGACGGAGGTTCATCACCAACTGTTGGAAGTCCTTTGTTCCAGAAAAGCATCGCATTCATCCAATGCAATCGCCGACTGGTCTGTTCCGAGGCAACTTCGAACGTAGAGCGGCTCTTGGAGATCTCTTGGTCGATACGTTGCAACTCCGAGTCCGAGCCTTTGGCTCTGACAACAGCTTCCCGCTGCTTACCGAGTTCCTTGGCCCGCTCAGATTCCTGCTTAGACTCGACCTCTGCTTGAACGTACTTCGTCGCTGTTGTCTGCCCAACCTCGTAGTAAGACTGGAAAATTGCTACGACCAGAAGCCCAGCAAGAGCCAAACAGCGAGCTTGATTGACTGCCTTCTCTGCTGTGCTCAGTGGGCTAGGAAGAGCAAAATCAGTTCGGAAAATTTTCGCCCGAAGCTTCGCCCATCTCCCAGCCCAAACGTCGGGCTCAGATTTAGCCGCATGGCGAACACTGTCCACTGTCGCAGGGCGCGTGAGAATCGACAGACTTGCAAGGGCTGACCAGAACTCTTTTTGCGCTTCGAAGCTCTCTTTGTCTTCGGGGGACTGACTCAGTAGTGCCTGAGCTCCGACAATTTTCCCGACCAGTTCCGGCGAGACCTCAATGCCTTTGACGCTTGCGTACTGCAGAAGCCGTTGAGCGTCGGCAATCGAGCTTTTTAGTTCGTTTGTATCTGCCATGGTTCAGCGAACGACAAACGACCATTGGCATGGCTTCTTATCGCAAGGCACAGGCTCACCGTCTGCATAGAGGACGCGCACAATCCAGCGCCCCCGCCAAAGACTCTGTTTGTGACTCCACGTCCTCCAACGGAAGTCCCGGCCTTCATTGACAGTGGCAGTTAAGCCCCCGTTATCAACAATCGCGCCAACCTCCAGAAGCTTTCCAATATCTTGCGAGTCCTCTTGCGTCGGGGCCATAACATCCGGAGCAATGCTCAATGGAGATGAGAAGCTCCACTGATGGATGATTGGTAGCTTCCCTTGCTCCTTCAGGCTTGAAAGAGTATCGGGTCCACCCTTGAGCAACGTCCAGAAATAGAGCTCACTGACCCCTGTATCGGAACGAAGCTCTTTCGTGTACTGCCGGTTCTGAACACCGGAAGTCCACACACCCCGCTCGACCCGAAGGTCCTGCGAGAAGGTAAGCCCTGCAAATCCCAATCCGCTGCCAAGAACGAGAGCGAAAAAAAGTTGTCGGATAGCCCTCCCCCGGCGGCTCAACGAAAGAGAGTCGCCAGAGCCAAGGGTGTCAACGCAGACGCTTGAATTCATGCTTTTGCAGTCTTGATGTCGTCACGCACCTCTTTCAGTGCCGCAACGATAGGGCCAGGCTTGCGAGCCAAGAGCGCTCCAGCAAGAACCAGAAGGTCCGCAATCAAGTCGAGTGCTTGCGCCCAATCCTCAATCTTCTTGAGGCGTTCCTTCGCTTTAGCCAAGTCGCCTTCCAACTGTTTTTGGTCGTCAACAGCGTCATCGAGCACACGCTGAGCTGCTTCGAAGTACAGCTGATTGCTGATGGAGCGCAGACGCTGCTCTTCTTGCAGACGTGCGTAAACCTCCGCGCCATCGAGCTTTGGAGCCTCGAGCTTCAGCCGCTTGTTGTAGGCGTCAGCCACGTCGCTAAGCAACTTCGCAGTAGCCTGGACAGCCGCGATATCGCCGAAAATTGGAAAGGGTCCGTTCTCTGTTGCCATATCTGCCTCCTATCGCAATGCGTCGAGATTCTTACGAGCCGCCTTCAAATCAGTGACTGTGTCCTTGAGCACTGCCTGAAGCTCCTTGCGGTCCAATGAATCGAGGTCTTCTGCCATCGCGGCGTGAGCTGAGCGAATCTTGCCTAGCGCTGCAGTCGCGGTGTCCACACGCTTAATGAAGTCCTCATAGCGCTGCTCGTACTCTTGCATTCGGTCACGCGCCAGCATACGAACAAGGGGGGAAGTGTCCCTCGCGGAGGACAATGCGAACAGTGCATCCCCCACCGTTCGCGAATCGTTTTCCAGCATGCCACGCCAGCTTTTTGCTACCAACTCGAGCCTGGAAAGGAGGCGCGTCGCCGTCGGCCCACCTTCATTCACGAGTTCCTTGATGGCTGAACTTTGAGCGCGAGAAAGCACAAGGCGCTGGGCAATTTTGGTCAACGCGATTGCGCCTTCTGTGGTGCCGGTATCCAGCGTGCCATCCGGAAGCGACTTCAGCCCCAAGGCAATAGCATTCAGCTCCTTATCGAGCGTGAAGGAATCCTCGCCCGCAAGCTGGGCCAGCGTAGAAAAATAGCCAACCAAAGTGCTCTGCAACGCATTTGCAGCGGCCACCTGCTTTTTCCGAGCATCAGGGACGTCTGCCCGTGCCGGAGCGTTGGTCAGATAAGGCTGAATCGTGCGGGCACTGTCCTGATAGGCGTTACCAGCATCAACGTAGCTGGTGACCTCAGCAGCAGATTTGCCGAACTCACGCACAGCGGTGAGATTCGCGCAGCCTTGTAAGGCTCCAATAATGAGAACAAAGGCCCAAGCGCGAAGCATCACTTGTGCGGTCGAATAAGGTTGTTTCATCATCCCTCCATCAAGTAACTGAGCTAAATAGCGTCGGGCGCCATCCAAAATCTCTCCAGTCTTATGCAAAAACGCACAGGAGCAAGCGAGGTGAATTGATGGACCACTGACTCGCTTCATCAGGAATGAAGCCGCGAAGGCAGTAGTAGTCGCCACTCCCAAGTCTTTTGACGCCTTTGCTGTGTTTCAGTCAGGCGCTCTCAAAAATGTGTCGATTTATTACAACCGCTATGGCAAACATAGTCAATAGTTCAAACGATTTCCCATGTGATGCACCGTTGATATGGGTTCAGGCAGAGAGTCGGACTGCGCTGATCTGGCAAATGGGTTTTGCAGACCTTCCCTAACGGCAGATAGAAATAAAAACAGCGCAAGAGTGAAAAGGTTGTTTTACTTATATTTAATTTGGTCGGCGACGCACCTTGTGGAATTGATGGTAATGCCGTAGCCAATCCGTCCTACCGCTGCGCCGCCACTGCCTAGCATCGCGGTCGGGCGTGTCTCAAGCTCCTGGATGGCTATGGCACGGCACACGAATGTTGCTTCCGCCGTGGCGCGCGTCGATTAAAAGGAAAGGATAGGCTTAAATCACACGAACTTCGTGCTCCACGAAGTTCGTGTAGCATTTGCCCCATGAAGAACGTGACCATCACCATGGACGACGCCGCGGCCGAGTGGGTGCGCGTGGAAGCGGCCAAGCGGGGCAGCAGCGTCTCGCGGCTGGTGGGCGAATGGCTGGCCGAGAAGATGCGGCAGGAAGATGCCTATGCGCAGGCCATGCGCGAGGCGCTGAGCTTCGAGAGCTGGGGCGCCTCCGACGGCCCCTACGTGCCGCGCGAGATCCTGTTCCAGCGATGAGCACCGCACCGATCTTCGTCGACACCGAAGTGCTGCTGTCCAGCGTGGACGACCGCGATCCGGCCCGGCAGGCGCGTGCGCGCGAATGGCTCACGTTCTGCTGGCAGACGCGCAGCGGCCGCGTCAGCTCGCAGGTGCTCAACGAGCTGTACAACCAGGCCATCCAGCGCTTTCGGGGGCCGCACACGCTGCAGCAGGTGCGCGCGCAGGTGCGGCGCTTTCGCGTATGGCAGCCGCCGCACCTGGACGCCTACACCGTCGACGGCGCGTGGGATCTGCAGGACCGCTACGGCCTGGGCTACTGGGATGCGCTCATCCTCTCCTCCGCGCACCAGCAGGGCTGCCGCTACCTGCTGACCGAGGCGCTGCCGCACGACCAGCCCATGGACGCCGTTCGCCCCATCAACCCCTTCCTCATCGCTCCCCACGAACTGGACACCGCCGAATGACGAGCCCCGCCACCCCCGCTGCCACGCCGCCCAGCGCCCTCGACCGCATCCGCCCCGACGTGCGCGCCATGCACGCCTACACCGTGCAGCCCTCGGCCGGCCTGCTCAAGATGGATGCGATGGAAAACCCGTTCCGCCTGCCGACGGACCTGCAGGCGGCCCTGGGCGAGCGGCTGGGCGCGCTGGCGCTCAACCGCTATCCCGGCGACCGCATCGCCGACCTGAAGGCCGCGCTGGCCGACTACGTGGGCATGCCGGACGGCCAGGCCATCGTGCTGGGCAACGGGTCCGACGAGCTCATCACGCTGCTGGCGCTGGCCTGCGCGCAGCCCGGCACCGGCCAACGCGCCACGCTGCTCGCTCCCATGCCGGGCTTCGTGATGTACCCCTTGAGCGCGCAGTTGCAGGGGCTGGATTTCGTCGGCGTGCCGCTCACCGCCGACTTCGAACTCGACGAGCCGGCCATGCTCGCGGCCATCGCCCGGCACCGCCCGGCCATCACCTACATCGCCTACCCCAACAACCCCACCGCCACGCTGTGGGATGAGGGCGCGGTGCAGCGCATCATCGACGCCGCGGGCGCGCAGGGCGGCATCGTGGCCATGGACGAGGCTTACCAGCCCTTCGCCAGCCGCACCTGGATCGACCGCATGCGCGCCGAGCCCGGGCGCAACGCGCACGTGCTGCTGATGCGCACGCTCAGCAAGTTCGGGCTGGCCGGCGTGCGGCTGGGCTACCTGATGGGCCCCCGCGCGCTGGTGGCCGAGATCGACAAGGTGCGCCCGCCCTACAACGTGAGCGTGCTCAACTGCGAGGCCGCGCTGTTCGCCCTGGAGCATGCCGGCGTGTTCGCGGCCCAGGCGGCCGAGCTGCGACACGAGCGCGCCGCGCTGCTGGCTGCGCTGAGGGTGCTGCCGGGCGTCGAGAAGGTCTGGGACAGCGAGGCCAACATGGTGCTGCTGCGCGTGGCCGATGCCACCCGCACCTACGAGTGCATGAAGGCCCGCAAGGTGCTCGTCAAGAACGTTTCTACAATGCACCCACTGCTGGCCAATTGCCTGCGCCTCACGGTCGGCAATGCGGCCGACAACGCCCAGATGCTCGCCGCGCTCCAGGCCTCCCTATGACCTCTTCTGCACTCGTTCCTTCTGCCCCCTCCGACAGCCCCGACGCCGACCGCATCGCGGAGGTGTCCCGCACCACGGCGGAAACCCGCATCCTCGTGCGCGTGAACCTCGACGGCACGGGCGAAGCCCGCCTGTCCACGGGCATCGGCTTCTTCGACCACATGCTCGACCAGATCGCGCGCCACGGCCTGATCGACCTGCGCATCGAATGCGAGGGCGACCTGCACATCGACGGCCACCACACGGTGGAAGACGTGGGCATCACGCTCGGCCAGGCGTTCGCGCGGGCCGTGGGCGACAAGAAGGGCATCCGCCGCTACGGCCATGCCTATGTGCCGCTGGACGAGGCGCTGTCGCGTGTGGTGGTCGACTTCTCGGGCCGCCCGGGGCTGCACCTGCACATCCCGTTCACGGCGGGCAGCATCGGCGGCTTCGACACGCAGCTCACGTATGAATTTTTCCAGGGCTTCGTGAACCACGCGGGCGTCACGCTGCACATCGACAACATCAAGGGCATCAATGCCCACCACCAGTGCGAGACGGTGTTCAAGGCCTTCGCCCGCGCGCTGCGCGCCGCGCTGGAGCGCGACCCCCGTGCGGCCGGTGTCATTCCCTCCACCAAAGGGTCCCTCTGAGGTTTTCGGCTCCATGGGCCTTCAGCGCTCATCCAACATGCGCAAGCAGCTATGAAAAGTGAAGCAAAAACCGTGGCCGTCGTGGACTACGGCATGGGCAACCTGCGTTCCGTCTCGCAGGCCGTCCAGGCCGCCGCCGAGGGCACCGGCTGGACCGTCGTGGTCACCTCGCGTCCCGAGGACGTGCGCGCCGCGCAGCGCGTGGTGCTGCCGGGGCAGGGCGCCATGCCCGACTGCATGAGCGAACTGCGCGAATCGGGCCTGCAGGCGTCGGTGCTGGAGGCTGCTGCGTCCAAGCCGATGTTCGGCGTGTGCGTGGGTATGCAGATGCTGCTGGACCGCAGCGCCGAGGGCGACACGCCCGGCCTGTCACTCATCCACGGCGAAGTGCTCAAGTTCGACCTGGCCGGCCGCCAGCAGCCGGACGGCAGCCGCTACAAGGTGCCCCAGATGGGCTGGAACCGCGTGGGCCAGGTGCGCCACGGCGGCGCGGCGCACCCTGTGTGGGCCGGCGTGCCGGACCAGAGCTACTTCTATTTCGTACACAGCTTCTATGCGCGCCCGCGGGATGCGGCGCACTGCGCGGGCGAGGCCGATTACGGCGGCCCCTTTGCAGCGGCGATTGCGCGCGATAATATTTTTGCCACGCAATTCCATCCGGAAAAGAGCGCGGAGCACGGCCTGGCGCTCTATCGCAACTTCCTTCACTGGAATCCCTGATCTTCAACCCCTTGCCGGGCCTGCGGCCCGACCTGGCACATCCTTAGCCTTTCCATCATGCTGCTCATCCCCGCCATCGACCTCAAGGACGGACACTGCGTGCGCCTCAAGCAAGGTGACATGGACCAATCCACCACCTTCGGAGAAGACCCGGGCGCCATGGCCCGCAAGTGGGTGGAAGCCGGGGCGCGACGCCTGCACCTGGTGGACCTGAACGGCGCCTTTGCCGGCACGCCCAAGAATTACACGGCCATCAAGTCCATCCTGAAGGAAGTCGGCGACGACATCCCCGTGCAGCTCGGCGGCGGCATCCGCGATCTGGACACGATCGAGAAGTACATCGACGGCGGCCTGCGCTACGTGATCATCGGCACCGCCGCCGTGAAGAACCCCGGGTTCCTGAAAGACGCCTGCAGCGCCTTCGGCGGCCACATCATCGTGGGCCTGGATGCCAAGGACGGCAAGGTCGCGACCGACGGCTGGAGCAAGCTCACGGGCCACGAGGTGGTCGATCTGGCCAAGAAGTTCGAGGACTGGGGCGTGGAGTCGATCATCTACACCGACATCGGCCGCGACGGCATGCTCTCGGGCATCAACATCGACGCCACGGTCAAGCTGGCGCAATCGCTCACCATTCCGGTCATCGCCTCGGGCGGCCTGGCCAACATGGCCGACATCGAGCAGCTGTGCGCGGTGGAAGGCGAAGGCATCGAAGGTGTGATCTGCGGCCGCGCCATCTATTCCGGCGACCTGGATTTCGCCGCGGCGCAGGCCCGTGCGGACGAATTGAACGGCGCTGCCTGACGCCTCGGTCCGGCCGCCTCAGGATGCCTTGCGGCGTTTGAGGCGGGTTTTCAGGCGCCGGTCCTTGCAAGCCCCGGTGCCGTGCCATCCGGACCATCGGTCCGGCGGCTTTCCATCCAACGCGATGGCCTCCGGGCGCTAGGCGCGCTCCGGGATCAGCAGCCCGTGACGGCCCGCCCCTGGTTCACCGCGGCCACGGTCTGCAGCAGGTTCGTCCAGTACGAAGGCAGGGCGTCCCAGGGGTTGCCGACATCCGCCACCGGGTCGTATTCAAGGTTCGTCATGTAGATGGGGCCGGCGTTGTATCGGGCCGAGGCGGCGGTCTGCACGGCCTGCTGCATGTCGGCACAGGTGGCGGTGTTGTGCACCAGCGAGCTTTGGCGGCTGTTGGCCAGGGTGTACAGCCAGGGCGCGGTGCGCGGGTCGTAGCTGGCGTAGGTGCTGTTGCGCCCTTCGAAGGTGACGAGCACATCGGCCACCGCGGCGTAGCCGGCGGCAGGCACCATGCCGGGGTTGCCGATCACGCGCAGGCTGGCGTCCTTGGCCTTGATGTAGCTGTAGATCTCGCGGTAGAAGTCGAGCCGCGTGGTTTCGGAGGCCATTTCATCCAGGAAGATGCCGCTGATCGCCCCGCGCCCGAAGAGCGCGATGTAGTTGTCGATGTTGGCCTTGATGCTGGCCAGCGACCGCGAGCCCGTGCCGTAGCCGGTATAGACATAGCCTACCACCTTGCCGCCGGCCGAAACGAACGCGTTGACGGCGCTCACATAGCTGGCCTCCGCCGTGGTGAACACCCCGTTGTTGGGATTCAGGATGGCGGTGACGGACACTGCCGGATTGGCCGCCGCGCCGCTGGCCAGCAGGGCCCAGCCCTGGCCCGACGAGGGGTGGAAGTAGGCGGGCACCAGCACTTCCAGCGCCGCGGGGGCCGGGCGCAGGTACACCACGCGCGTGGCGGTGACCGACTGGCCGGACACGCTGGTGGTGGCGCTGATCTCCTGCCGGCCTGCCGCGGCGCCGGACAGGGTGGCGGTCGCCACGCCCGCGCGGGTGGCGCTGGTGGCCGAGAACGCGCCGGGCAGGGCGGAGAAGTTCACCGCCGTGCCATCGGCCGCGTCGGCGCCGTTCACTGTGACGCGCGCGCTGATGGCCAGGGCGGCATTCGCGTTGAAGACGGCCTCCGCCTGCGGAGCGCTGAGGGTGATGGCGATGCTGGTCGGGGTGGGGGTCACCGGCGTCGTCGGGTCGGTGGAACCCCCTCCACCGCCGCCACCGCAGGCGGCCAGCAAGGTAGCGAGTGACAGGCCGCACCAGCGGGTGATGCGGGCAATGAGGGTGACGCGGGCGGGAATGCGGGGCATGGGATGTCCTTGGCGGGCGGGAATGGGGATGGCGAGGGGTTGGATGGGGACTGGTGCAATCGGCGTGCCGGATGCGGATCTGCGGGTCAGCAGGTGGGCAGCGTGGCGCCCCGGTTGACGGAATCCACGGTGCCCAGCAGTCGGGTCCAGTAGGCCGGAAGGGTGTCCCAGGGGTTGCCTTCCTGCGTGTCGGGGTTGAAGGTGTCGTCGGTGACGTAGATCACGCCGCTGTTCACGCGGGCCGTGGCCGCTGCACGCACGGCGCCCTGCATGGCTACGCAGTCGGCCGCGTCGTGCACCAGAGCGTTCTGGCGCGTGTTGGCCATCTGGTAGAGCCAGCCACCGCTGGCGCGGGGATCGTAGTCGGCAAAGGCCGCGTTGCGGTTCTCGAAGGTCACCAGGGTATCGGCCACGGCGGCATAGGCGGCATTGGGCACGGTGCCCGGGTTGCCCACCACGCGCAAGCTGGCGCCTTTGCTCTTGATGTAGTCGAACAGTTGCCGGTAGTAGTTGATCCGGCCGGGCGCGGACGACATCTCGTCGATGAAAAAGCCGCTCACCAGCCCGGTACCGTAGAGGCTGAGGTATTTGTCGATGTTGCCCTTGACCTTGCTGATCGAGCGCGATCCGTAGCCGGTGTACACGTAGCCCAGCAGCTTGCCTCCCGCCTGCACGAAGGCCGTGGCGGCGGCCGTGAACTCGGGGTTGGCGCGGGTGAAGACGCCGTTGCTGGGGTTGAGAATGGCCGTGACGCTGACGGAGGGGTACGCGCTGGCGCCGGCGGTCATGGCGTCCCAGGGCGAGCCCGCCGAGGGGTAGAAATACGCGGGGACCAGCACTTCCATGGGTGCGGCGGCCGGGCGCACGTAAAGGATGCGCGAGGCGGTCACGGCGCCGCCGCTCGAGGCCACCGAAGCGGTCAGGGTCTGGCGCCCCAGCCCGGCGGGGGTGAAGGTGGTGCCGGCCTCGCCGCCGCGCAGCGCGGCCACCGGCGGCGCAAAGCTGCCCGAGGTGGCGGAAAAATCGACGGACACGCCGTCAGTGATGGCGCTGGCGACCCCCGCCTGCACCGTGAGGGAGACCGGCACGCTGGCTCCGGCGTCGAATACATCCTGGTCGAGCGGGGCGGCGAAGGCGGCCTGCGCACCTGCCGTGGCAGCTTCGGCTTTTTGCGCCGAGGTTTCTGCGGGTTCGCTGCCGCCGCCCCCGCAGCCGGCCAGCCCTGCGGCGAGCAATCCGGAGACCGTCCAGAACGCCAGCCGCAGCGCAGCGCGGCTCGGCAAGGCACGATGGATCGCGTTCGGCATGGCGCCTCCCTTTTTTCTGTGGCCCGGGTGGATTTCAGTTTTTGCCATTGTCCACCGAACGCGGGCCGGGCTACTGCAGCATGAAGGTTTCGTACTCCAGCCGGTTGAGTTGGCGCGACAGCAGGTACATGCCAGTGCACAGCGTGAGCAGCGTGGACAGCGCGAAGCCGTAGCCATACAGGGCCGCGCCGGCATACAGCGTGAAGCCGGTGAGCGCGATGTTCAGCAGCACGAACTGCACGCACAGCAGCAGCACGATGCGGCGCTGGTCCAGGTAGAAGAACACGTTCAGGATGGCCATCAGCCCCACCTGCAGGCCCGCGCCGATCACCTGCACGTGCAGCAACGGCAGGTAAAGCCGCGAGATGCCCAGCACGTCCAGCAGCGCCGGGCCGGCCACGAAGGTGACCAGGATGGCCAGCGTCTGGATCTTGCCGATTTCGCCCAGCCCTTGCTGGATCGAATACACCATCTCGTCGCGCATGGCCTCGATGTACTCGAGCGAGCCGCCGCTGCGCACCGCGTCGTAGAACTTGTCGTAGTACTCGACGAAGTCGGTCTCGATGCGCACCAGGAACACCGCCATGCCCGGAATGATGGACAGGTAGGCCAGGAACACCGGCAGGTCGTAGATGAGCGATGCGCGCAGCCCGCCGATGATGTTCTGGGACGTCGGTGGGAAGTACCAGAACATGAACTTGTCGATCCAGATCCCGAAGTTGTAGAGGAACCCGATGGCCACGAGCGACGGATACAGCAGCTTGCGCTCCGCGAAGTCGAACGCGATCAGCCGGCCCTTGGGGTTGAATTCCTGCACCACCAGGATCCACATGCCGGCCAGCAGCAGGTAGTTGCCCAGCACGAAGCCCGTCAGCAGCCCCTCCAGGCCCCAGGGGCGCATGAAGAGCGAGCCGATCACGATCACCGCGTAGGCCAGCCCGAACAGCACCACGATCTCCTTGTAGCGCTTCATGCCGGACAGCAGCACCGTCAGCACCCACACGTCGCACATCAGGGTGAAGCCCGCCAGCATCAGCATGCGGTACACCAGCCCCAGGTTGGGCAGCAGCAGGAACAGCGCGATCGTGCCCAGGGCACCGGCCACGAGCGTGACCACCAGCAGCAGCCCGTGCAGGTTGGGCAGGATGAGGTCCTTGCGCTTTTCGAAGAGCCGGTCGGACACGAAGCGCGTGAAGGCCAGCTGAACCAGCCCCGTGAGGATCAGGCTGCCCGCCACCATGTAGGTGACCGAGGTCTGGAACTGCGTGACCAGAAAGCCCGGCACCACCACGCTGGCGCTGAAGATACCGATGAGCAGGATGCCCACGATGGAGAACACCCACGGGCCCGAGCCGATGACGCCCGCATAGGCGTAGGCCTGCACCAGGCTCACCAGCGTGTTCTTGCGCAGCATGCGGCGCAGTTCGAATCCGATGCCAGCCATCAGCGGGGGCCCTCCGTCTTCTGGAACGCGTTCTCGTACACGCGGCGGTAGCGGTCGAACATCATGGTGTCGGTGTAGTAGCGCTCCACGCGCGCGATGGCCGCCCGGCTGGCGCTCTCCCAGGCGGCGGGGTCGTTGAGCAGCGACAGCGAGGCGTCGGCCAGGCGCTGCGGGTCGGCGATCGGCACCACCTTGCCCGAGGCGCCCAGCGCCTTGTCTTCATCGTCCAGCCCTTCGATGAGCTGGCGGCACGACCCCACGTCGGTGGACACGGTGGGCACGCCCGCGGCGTAACCCTCCAGGATCACCAGGGGCAGCGCCTCGCTGATCGACGACAGGATCACCAGCCCGATGCGCGGCATGAGGTCTTCCACGCGCTGAAAGCCCAGGAAGCGGATGTTCTGCTCCAGCCCCAGGCTGCGCACGAGGTTCGTGCATTCCTGGGCATAGGCCGGGTCCTCCTCGGTCGGGCCGGCGATCCAGCCCTCGGCCTGCGGCAGCTGGTTGACCACGCGGCGCATGGCGCGGATGAAGGTCTTGATGTCCTTGATGGGCACGACGCGGCCGATGAGGCACAGAATCGGCGGCACCTGGGCGGGGCGCTTGTCGCGCAATGGGGCGAAGCGGCCCAGGTTGATGCCGTTCGGGATGTTGAAGGTGCGCGATGCCTCGGCGCCATCGGTCACCTGCCGCAGCCGGTTGGTTTCGTAGAGCGCAATGATCGGGTCGGCGGCCGCGTAGCAGTAGTAGCCCAGCCATTCGAAGAACTGGATCCACATCTGGCGGAAGTACGACAGCTCGGTCGGGTCGCGCTGGAAGATGTTGCGGTTGTCGCGGATCCACTCGCTCTTGAACAGGTCGATCTTGCGTTCCTTGGTGTAGATGCCGTGCTCCGACAGGATCAGCGGCACGCCGCGCGCCTGCTCGATCAGCCCGCCGAGGAAGCCGGCGTACCCCGTGGAGGCGCAATGCACCACGCGCACCGGAATGAGCTGCTGCGCCACGCGGGCCAGCGTCCACAGCGGCTGGTACATGATGCGCACCGTCCAGAAGTAGTCCACGAACGACGGGTCGGTGCAATGGTCGCGGTAGCTCTTGCAGATGATTTCCCACGCCCGCTCGCTGTAGAGGAAATCCTCCAGCGGCAGGCGTCCGCCCGGCTGCATCTGCTGGGTGATCTCGCGGAACGCGGCCATCGTCTGCGGGCTGCGGTCGCCCGTGCGGAACGACTCGACCAGGGTGTGCACCATGTCCAGGGCCGCGCGGCTGCCCTTGCGCCGCGCGGGCAGGGTGCGCACGCCCAGGTGGTCGTAGAGGTAGTGCTCCTCGAAGTGAACGACGTTCGGCGGCAGCTCGTACTTGAACGCGGAATAGTCCTCGCGGCGGCTGCCCAGGAAGACGATGGCAAAGCGGTACTCCGGGTAGGCACGGATGATCTGGTTGATCCAGCTCGACACGCCCCCGCTCACATAGGGGAAGGTGCCCTCCAGCAGCAGGGCCACATCCGCCTCGCTGGCTTTGGGCCCTGTCATGGCGCGCTCCAGTAGTCGAGGACGGGGCGCAGCCGGGGCAGCGCGCGCCACTGGTTGAGCTGCTGCACCAGTTCGCGCGTCTGCGCGAAGTCGCGCCGCTCAAAGCACAGTTCGGCCTGGTAGGGCAGTACGCGCGTGGCGGGCAATCCCAAGTTCCGGGCGAGCGCGTAGGCGGCTTCGGCCTCTTCCACGCGGCCCAGCAGGTGCAGCAGGCGGCCGCGGCGCAGGTTCAGTTGCGGATGGTCCGGCTGCTGCGCCAGCACCTGGTCGCAGTACTGCAGCGATTCCTTCACGGCGTGGTCGCGCAGGTCGCCCTGCACCAGTTCCTGATAAACCAGCTCCCAATACAGGTCGGACAGACGGAAGGCCGATTCGACGGTGAGCGGCCCCGGCACTTCGCCTTCGGTCTCCTTGGCCAGGCGCAGCGCATCCAGTTCGCTGTCGATGGTGCGGTTGATGCGCTTTTCCAGGGTGTCCAGCATGCCGTAGGCGAGCAGGCGCAAATCCTCGCTCGGATCGCTCAGCACCGTGCGCAACAGGGGCGAGGCAATGCGGCCGGACACGTGCTGCAGCGCCACCATGGCGCGCATGCGTGTCTGCATCGGGGCCTGGCTGTTGCCCAAGAAGGACCGCAAACCGGACTGGCGAAAGCTCCCCTGCATGCGCTGGTGGCGATCGAACTCCGGCAGCCGCAGCGATTCGAAGTCGCCCTGCGACGAAGGGCTGCGGTAGATGCGCAGCACCACCACGGCGGCGATCACCCCGATGAATCCGACGATGGGCACGGCATAGCTGAACACCGCCATCAGGCCCAGCACCGGCGCGCGCGGCCGGGCCTGCTCGCCCGACAGCAGGGGCAGCAGAAAGAAGGACAGCATCACGCAGGCCAGGGCGTGCACCAGCAGGTAGCTCGACAGGGCCGCATCCGTGTGGCCCTGCAGCAGCGCGGGCCCGCTCCATGCGCCGATCTCCAGCAGCAGCGCGGAGATGGCGAACTTGAGGTTAAGCATGGGCCATCCCGTTCAGCCGCTTGAGCACGGCCAGGGGCTCGCCGTTCAGCGGGATGATGTGCGGAAACACGCCGGCCTCGGCCAGCGGCTTGCCGCTCTTTTGGCCCGACCAGACCTCCAGGCGGTTGATGTAGCCCTCGGCGGTGGCGTTGTCGCCCAGCGGCATCAGCATGGCGAGCACCTGGCGATCGTTGCCGGTGATGAGCCAGCTTTCGTCCAGCTCGCGTTTCAGCCGCTCGATCTGGCCCGGCAGGCCGGCCTCCATGGCGCGCGGCAGAAACTCCAGCGCCACGATCACGCTGGGCACCTTGGCCGTGTCGCGGATGTGCGCCAGGCGCTGCGCTTCGAAGGCGAAGTCGGCGGGGCACTGCGGCAGCTCCTTCAGGATCGGCGCGGCCACCGTCTGCATGGCCAGGCCGTCGGTGTAGTAGCCCAGCAGCAGGTTGATGGTCTGCAGGTTCTCGGCCTGCAGCGAGAAGAACGGCATGTCCTCGATCACCAGCAGCCCGTAGATCTCGCCCCCAAGGTCCAGCAGCGGCGCGGCGGCGAGGTAGCGGGTCTGCTGCTGGTCCGCCAGCATCTGGCTCACGTGGCAGAGCTTGCGGGTTTCCAGTGCCTGCTGTACGAGCGGGTCGCGCGCGTCCAGCTCGGCGCCGCTGCCGATGCGGGCCACGGCCCGGGCTTCGATGCTGTCTTCCGTGGCGGCGTACAGCGCCGCGGATTCGAGCTGGCAGTACTGGGCCAGCAGCCGCAGCAGGGTCTGCGCGCCCTGGGCCGCGTCCTCTTCGGAGCCGCCCAGCGCCTGCAGCGTGGACAGTGCATCGCGCATGGACATCGGCCGGCCGATCAGCTCCTGCTCCAGGCGGTCGTGCGACAGGCGCAGCAGGTAGTACTGGCGCACCAGGTGCTCCAGGCGCTGGTCCAGGTACAGCTGCACGTTCTCGGCCCGGCGGGTGCGCGCCTGCCAGAGGCTGGAGAACTCGCCCACCAGCATCACGAGGATCAGGCCGCCGAGAAAGAAGATCTGCGGAAAGGTGTCGTAGTGCCCGAAGTTGAGCGCCAGCCAGCCGGCCAGCAGCACGCAGGCGCCGCCCAGCCCGGCCAGCGGGCCGTAGCGCAGGGCCACGATCACCGGGGCCAGCCAGGACCAGGGGAACGCGGCCTCGCTCCACAGCGGGTCGAAGGGCTCCAGCAGCATGCCCAGCGCGAGCGCGATGATCGGCAACAGCAGCGTCTCGCCCAGCATGATGGCCGGACGGGTGTCGGTGTCGGCCAGCTTGCCCAGCAGGTTGGAGGGCAGGTGCCGCACGCTCGGCTTGGCCGGCGGCTCGGGCGCGGCCGCCCCGACGGTGCGCCGCCGCTGTTCCACCGACGAGGGGGTCTCTGATGCCATGGCTTCAGCGGGCTCGGGACAGGCCGGAATCCAGCAGGTCGCGGATCAGCTTCTGCGCCACGCCGGAAAGAGCTTCGCGGCTCCAGCCGCTCTTGCCGCCGGTGCCGCTCCAGATCGTGTCGCCGGAGGCCACGTCGATGATCTGCAGCGTCACGCCCGCAGCGGGCTCGCCGTCCACGCCGACCTTGTAGCGCCATTCGTCCACCGCCCCCGTGAGGGCGTATTTCGCCTGTTGCTCGCGTGCCCAGGCCAGCACTTCCTGCTGGCGCTTGGCGTCGCCCGCATCGAACAGCGCTTCCTGCTGCGTGGTGGTGGGATAGCGCTGGATGCGGCCAACGCCGCGCGCATGCAGCAGGGCCTGCGCAATGGCTTCGGCGCGGTTGCCGGCCAGCGGGGTCTCGGTGTGGTTGGCGAACGGCAGCACCACCCACGTGGCATTGCGCTCCAGCGCGGGTGGCTCGCCCCGGTCGATGGTGGAGCAGGCGGCCAGCAGCAGCAGGGCGCCGCCGGCGGCGAAAACTTGCAGGCGTTGCAGCAGGGTGCGTTGGTGTTGCATGGTGGATTCCTTTGGAGACGACATCAGAAATGGAGACGGTAGGTGAACAGCAGGCTGCGCGTGAGGCCCTGCAGCTGCAGGCCCGACTTGCCCACGCCCCAGCTCAGGCCCAGGTGATCGGAGCCGAGCACGCTGCCGGCCATGCCCAGGCGCAGTTCGTAGCCCGGGCCGAGCACGCTGTGCCAGGTGCGGCTGGCCGTGGCGAACGGCAGCAGGGCGCGCGTGTATTCCTGCTCGTAGCGCATGTTGGTGGACACCTGCAGGCCATAGAAGCTGAAGCTCTCGGGCAGGAAGAAGTCCTGCCCCAGCGGACCGGCGTTCACGGGCACGTAGCGGCGCACTTCCAGGTCCCGCGGTGCGAGCGTGCTCAGGTCGCGCCGCGAAAAATCGTGGTGCGACCAGAACGCGCCGAACTCCAGCAGCGGCGTCTCCTGCCGGTAGGTGTGCGTGTAGTTGATCGACGTGTGGCGGCCGCTGCCCAGCGAGGCGCCGGTCTGCAGCGTGTAGCGCTCGTCGGCATAGCCGATGGTGAACTGGTCCTGCCGCGTGGCCTGGTAGCGCAGGCTGGCGCCGGCGCGGTCCTTCATGCCGGCGATGCGCAGCGCCAGGCTTTCCTGGCTGGGCAGCTGCATGCCGAGTTCCATGCGCAGCGTCAGCCGGTTGTCGATGCGCTGCTCGTGCTCGACCTGCAGCGGCGTGTAGGCCAGAAAGCTCTCGCGGCGGCCTGCGCGGAACATCGTCTCGCCGTCGGGATGGCGCCAGCGCACCTGCACGTCCAGCGCACGCTCGTCGGGCGGGTTGCGCACCACGAGGGCATTGGTGGCATGCCGGCGGATGCTGATGAAGTTCACGTCCATGGCCAGCCGCGGGCTGATGGCGATGTGGAACACCGCGTCGGCCTCGCTCTCGTCCATGCCGCCCAACTGCTGGAACTGCAATTTGGTGCCCGCGTGGTCGCTGAAGGCCAGCAGGCTTTCGGTGAGCTGCAGGTGCAGGGGCTGGTCCTCGTGCTGGTCCTGCTGGGCGTCGAAGGCGGCGGTCTGCGCGAGGCGGATGTCGTTCACGGCGCGCGCCGCGTTCACGCGGTCGTAGCGGGGCAGGCGTTCGTCGAACTCCTGCAGCAGCTGGCCGGTGGCGGCCTTGTCGTCTTCGGCCAGCGCGACCGTGATCTCGGCCCACAGCGGGCGGTTGCTGCGCACGCCGCGGCTGCGGGCGTACTGGTGCCACAGGAAGCCGCGCTCGGCCGTGTATTCGCCGGCGTCCTGCAGCCAGCCGATGGCCGTCTCGGCCGCTGCGTTGGACATGCCGCCCTGGGCGTCGCGGTCCAGGCGCAGCAGTTCGCGCAGCACGTCGACCGAGGGGTCGCCGGGCCGCTGCGTGAGGAACAGCCGGGTGCGGGCGATGCGCCGGGTCTGGTCCAGGCCTTCTTCGGTGAGCCAGCGCTGGCGTGCCTGCGCGGGCGTGAGGCGCACGCCGCCGTCGCCCTTGCGCACCGATTTCCATTCGCGCGACAGCAGTTCGCGGCGCAGCCGCCACGAGCGGTCGGACTGCTGGTTCTGGTCCAGCGCGTCGGCGTAGTTCATGAGCCACAGGAAGTCGTCCTGGTGCTCCCGCAGGTGTGGCGTGAGGTAGCGGTCCAGCGCCACCTGCGGCAGCGACAGGGCCTGGTAGGCCGCCGCCAGCGCATCGTGCACATCGCTGTCGCGTGCCCAGCTGCGCTCCTGCGTGGCCAGCAGGGTGCGCAGCGAGACGGCATCGTTGCTGTCGATGAACAGCCACATCAGCGCCTGGCGCATCTCCGACGAATCGGGGCTCAGCCGCAGGCCGGCTTCGAAGTGCCGGCGCGCCTCGGGCAGGTTGCCGGTGTTCTGGTAGTAGGTGCCGGCCAGCCGCAGGAACTCGGGAATCTGCCAAAAGCGCGCCAGCGAGCGCCGGGTCGCCGTGGGGCTCGCGTCCAGCTGGGCGAGCAGGGGGCCGAACGCCTCCCACCGGCTGCGGCCCGAATACAGCGCCAGGGCCTCGACCAGGTAGCGCGGCTCGTCGAACCGCTGCCAGGCCAGCACGGACACGCGCGCGGCTTCCAGCGGCTGGTCGGTGATGAGCAGGCGCACCAGGGCGTCGAAGTCCGACACATCCGTGCCCTTGGTTTCCACCAGGCGCCGGTAGGCTTGCACGGCCAGGTCGTTGCGTTCGCGGCTCTCGGCCAGCTGGCCCGTGAGCCGCCAGAAGTCGGTCTCCATGTCCTGCGCGGGCAATTGCTGCTGCTGGGCCGTCTCCAGCCACTTCAGGCCTTCGTCGGGCCGGCCGTGGGTGAGGGCGAGGATGGCCGCGCGCATGGCGCGGGCGGGTGTCACCTGGGCCTTGTCGGCCAGCAGGCGGCGCCAGTTGTCGAGCG
Source organism: Acidovorax sp. SUPP2539 (assembly GCF_030158975.1). Classification (NCBI taxonomy): domain Bacteria; kingdom Pseudomonadati; phylum Pseudomonadota; class Betaproteobacteria; order Burkholderiales; family Comamonadaceae; genus Acidovorax; species Acidovorax sp. SUPP2539. Next base: position 255,045 of record NZ_BQXJ01000003.1, read on the forward strand.
CGAGGGTGGGCTGGCCCGCGCGTTCGGCGAGGTTGGCCAGCAGTTCCACCGCTTGCGGGCTCTTGGCGTGGTCCTTCAGGTAGTCGATGGCGGGCTGCGGCTCGCCGATGCGCTCATAGGCATCCACCAGCGCGCGCACCAGGTTGAAGTTGTCGGGCCGGCTGCGCAACTGGTGGCGCAGGGCAAGCACCAGGGCGCCGTCGTCGAACTGGCCCGGCGCCAGGCGCAGCACGGCCTGCCAGGCGGCCTCCTTCTGCGTCTGCCGGGCGATGAAAAGCCAGTTCTCCAGCGCCGGGGCGGGGCGCTGCGTCCATTCGGACACCTGGGCCAGCCGCTCGCGCCACGCGAGGTCCTGCGGCTGCTGCTGCACGGCGGCGTTGGCCAGCGCCCAGGCGTCGTCCAGCTTGCGGTTTTCGAGAAAGACCTCGTAGCCCAGCGTGTAGATCTTGTCGTCGAAAGGCAGGCCGGGCGGCGGCACATTGCGCGGCGCGGGCCGCGCGGCAGGGGTGGCCGGTGCGGCGGCGGTTGCTGCGGGCGTGGCTTCTGCCGCCTGCGCCATGCGCTGCAGGCGCCAGGGTCCGGCGGGCACGGTGTCGGGTGCTTGCAGGCGCAGCCACGGCGGCACCATCAGGTGGGCGCCATCGTCGTACCGGTGCAGCGGCGCGGCCGCTGTAGGGGCGCTCGTCAAGGGGCGCAGCAGGGCGCCCACGGGCCGCATGGCTTCGGCATCGTCGCCCTGGGCCAATGCGCTGGGCGGTGCCGGCCAGGGCGGGCTGAGCGAGATGCGCAGCAGGCGCCGCACATAGAGGTCCGCCACCGCCGGCTTACCGGCCGCCCGGGCCAGGTTGGTGATCATGAGCAGCGTCTGCGGGTCGTCGGCCAGGGGGCCGATCTCGCGCTCGGCCAGGGCCAGGGCGGCCACGGGCTGGTTGCCCGACTGCAGCGTGCGCACGGCGGCCAGGTAGTAGGCCTTGGCCTGTTCCGGGTCGGGCGTGACCTGGCGCGCCAGCATGTACAGCTCGGCGCTGCCCGCGTAGTCGCCCGTGCCCAGTGCTTCCTTGGCGGCCCGCTCGTATAGGCGCGCTGCCTCGCGCGGGTCTTTGGCCTCCTGCGCCAGCTGGCGGCTCATGGCGACGCCGGTGGCGCGGTCTTCCATTTCGGCCGCGCGGCGGGCCAGCAGCAATTGGCGGTCAGCGGGCCACTTTTCCTTGGCCAGGGCCTGGAGCTGGCGCTTGAGACCCTCGCGCTGGGCTTTGCGGCGCTCGGTTTCCTTCTCGGGCGTGCGCTGGTATTCGGCGTACGACAGGTCCCACAGGCTCCACAGCGCGTCGCGGTGCAGTTCCGGGTCGCTGGAATCCAGCGCGGGCTGCAGCGTGGCCCGCGCGTCTGCCATTTCGCCCACGGCGATCTGGCGCTGCGCCAGCAGCAGGCGCAGGCGGGGGTTGTCGGGATCGCTGCGCAGCAGATTGGTCAGGTAGGCCACCGACAGCGCGATGTCGGTGGTCTCGGACAGCCGGCGCTCCAGATCCTGGCGGGGGTACAGCAGCCACAGCCCCCCGCCGACCATGCTCGCCAGCAGGGCGATCAGCCACGAAGGCGCCAGGACGGGGCGCTCAGCGGGCTGGGCACTGGAGCTGGATTTGCGCAGCAGCATCGGCGATCCGGAATTGTTGGACATCCGGGCCGGCCGGAGTGGCCGCCCGCGTGGGGGTGAGCAGTTTCTGGTTGGCGCGCACCTGGCAGTTGCCGGCCGCCGCCACGCTGAACGCGAGCGGGGCGTAGGCCTTCAGCGTGAACTCGGTGCGCGCGCCCTGGTCGCGCACGTTCCAGTCGCCGAGCCGGCCGTTGGCATCGAACAGGTAGGGGCCCTGGGCCACCGCGGCGGGCGTGCTGGCCGTGGCCGCAGGCGCCGCGGCGCCGGTTTCGGCCGCCACGCCACGGGTCTGCACCCACGCCGCGCCGCCGGTCAGGTGCACGTAGGTGCCCTCGGCACCGGCGCGGTAGCCCGCCACGCCCTGGCTGGCCTGCACCATCGGCGTGCCGAGGGCCGGGGGCAGGCGCAGCGTGCGCAGCTCGCCGTCGCCGCGCACGCGCCAGCCCGCGCCGTCGCGCGCCAGCGCGTAGGTGTGGAAGTCGCGCACCTTGCGGATGAACTCCGAGGCGAACACCGGGTGCAGCGGCTGGGCCACCGCCCAGTCGTACACCTTGCGCAGCACGTTGAGACCCGCGCGCTTGGTGGTGGAGTACACGTGGTAGTAGATGTCCACGGGCTTGATGCGGCGGGGCGTTTCCGTCATCTCGAAGCTCTGCAACACCTGCTCGTAGCCGTAGTAGGGGCCGCGCCACAGGTTGGTGTAGATGTTCTCGTTGGTGATGGGCGCGTACACCTGCAGGTAGCCGTTCTTCTGGATGCCGTGCGCGCCCACCGCGGTGAGCGAGGGGTTGGTGCGCGTGATGGACGTGTCGCCGCCGTTCATGTTGAGCAGGCCCGCGCGTTCGGTGATCTCCAGCGCCTCGGCGCCGGGCGCGGTGTCGCCCGACCACAGCAGGATCTTGACCTTCTTGTCTGGCGGCGCCAGCCGGGTGTTGATGTATTCGGTCGAGCCCACGATCTCGCGTTTCAGGTCCATGGTGTAGCCGGGAACGTCCAGGCTCATGGCGGCTTCCGAGTTCTCGCTGAACAGCCCGTGGCGCACGCTGCGGTCCCACAGGAACGGGTGCGAGTAGGTGTGGCTGGCGATCTCCACGTGGGGCAGGCGGAACATGCGCCGCGCGATGTCCTCCAGTTCCTTGCTCATCTCCGGGTGCAGGCCGTGCGGCGCGATCTCGGCTTCGATCACGGACATGGTCTGCGGCACGGTGCGGTATTTTTCGAACACTTCCTTGAGCAGCACCAGCCCGGCGTTGGGGCTGCCCGGCAGTTCGGCCAGGGAGGGGAAGCCGTCGCCGTCCACGTGCGAGAACATCAGCCGGCGGCCGTTCTCGGTGGTCACGTCCGGCACCGGAATGGGTGGCAGGCGAAGCGCCTGCGTGAGGAAGGCGAAGGGGTCCACCACCCAGCGTGCGTAGTCGGTGCCCGGCACCTCCACCACGACGAAGGGGTCCACCACGAAGCCGCCCCAGGGCATGATCGCGCCGCCGACGAAGGACTGGCCGCGCTGGTCCTTGAACTCCACCAGGGAGCGGCCCGCCTGCACCGGCACGCCGTTGCGCATGACGGGCTCGAACTGCGCCCGGGCCGCCGGCTCCACTGCCATCTCGAAGCCCATCATCGGGTCCTGGACCACGGGCTTTTGCGTGCCGCGCGGTGGCGAGGCATTGCCCTGGATGCCCAGTTTGTCGTTGAGCTGGCGGTCCAGCGCGAAGCCGAAGTTGCCGAACACCGCCAGGCGCGTGCGCTCGGCCAGCCGGGCCTGCAGCCACTGGTTCATCGCCTTGGTGCGGGTCTCGGGCAGGAAGCCGGAGAACCACGTCACGATGCCCGCGTAGCGGTCCTGGTACACGCCGGCAGGCAGTTCGTTGCGCACGTCCGCATAGTCCACCACGTAGCCCATGTGGTTGAGCGGCATCTGCAGGAAGCGGTGGGCTGCGGCGTAGTTCAGCGCCGGGCTTTCGCCGCCGTAATAGACCACCAGCACCCGCCGCGGCACCACCTCGATGCTGCCGATGCCGACGGTGTGCACTTGGCTGTCCGTCACCCAGGGAATGAACCCCAAGTCCTTGATCTTCTGCGCCGTGGCGCGGGTCAGTTCACGATCGGCCGGCGGCACGTAGTCAATGGCCAGCACCGGCAGGCCGTCGCGCTCGCGAATCGTGCGCAACTGGCCCAGCAGCCATTCGCGGTCTTCGGCCTTGACGGGCTCGTAGCGCTGGGCGCCGGCATTCCAGCCCTGGTACAGCGACTCGGCCGCCACCATCTGGATCTTGTCCTTGACCCGGGGCACGACCTCGAAGCCCCGGTTCAGGATGAGCTTGATGCCCGGAAAGCGCTGGTGCAGCAGTTCGATCACCCGGACGATGCCGGCCTGCTGCGCCGCCTCGTCAAACTGGTTGGCGAGCCGGTACGAGTCGAGGGTGTCCAGGAAAAAGCCGCGGTAGCCGCTTTGCCACAGCGGGCCGACCACGCGGGAGGCGAAGAACTCGGGCCAGTCGGCCGGCGTCTGGTCGATCACCTCGGAATTCCAGGCGCCGTTGCGGGCCAGCTTCCATGCAGCGGGGATGTCGCCGTAATAGGGGCGGGACGACTGCACTTCCGCCACCGAGACGTAGGCATACAGCTCGCTGCCGCCTTGGCGATAGGCCACAGGGTCCTGACCATGGCCGGGTTCGACCACCACGATGTCGAACACCTTCAGCTCCGACAGCGGGGCGGTCGGACCGTAGTGCAGCGCCACCGCCGGCGCAGCGGCCCACCCCCAGGCAGGCAGCACCAGGAATAGGCTTAAAAACAACAGTCGAAGCGTGGTTGGCACGATGGGTCGAGGGTGGGGACGCACAAGATGAAGCGGTTCGGATGCAGGGGATCTCGTTCGGATCATTGGGCCTGGCATCGTGGAAGCGGTGACTCTTCCGATTGAATGTTGCTACTTATAGACACATTGGCGCGGAAAAGGGAGACGGATACACCCCTGCATTAAGAAAAACAATCGAAACAATAGGTTTCATATGTGCATATTCCACACCGAAGTTCAGCACCGGGTTAAATACCAGCACGGCTCCATTTCCCCATCTTGACGGCTGGCAGGGTTTTGTGTTTTCCCGCCGACTTCTTTCGCGCGGCGCCCGGCACGGTACGCGGGGCTCGGGCATCCGGTTTCAAAAAAGGAGAAATTTCGTGATCCTCGTCACAGGCGGGGCCGGCTTCATCGGCTCCCACACTTGCGTCGCGCTGGCAGCCGCCGGCATTCCCTACCTCATCCTGGACAACTTCGGCAACAGCCGCCGCTCGGTGCTGGACCGCCTGGCCCGCATCACGGGAAAGGCGCCCGAGTGCATCGAGGGCGACGTGCGCGACGAAGCCCTGCTGGCGCGCATCTTTGCCGAGCACCCCATCGAGGCCGTGGTGCATTTCGCGGCGCTCAAGGCGGTGGGCGAGTCGGTGCGCCAGCCGCTCGCCTACTACGACAACAACGTGGCCGGCACCGTGGTGCTGCTGCGGGCCATGCAGAAGGCGGGGGTGCGGTCGCTGGTGTTCTCCTCGTCGGCCACGGTGTACGGCGAACCGGCCTCGGTGCCGATCCGCGAGGATTTCCCCCTGTCGGCCACCAACCCCTACGGCTGGACCAAGCTCATGATGGAGCAGGTGCTGGCCGACGTGGACGCGGCCGAGCCTGGCCAGTGGCGCATCGCGCGGCTGCGCTACTTCAACCCCGTGGGCGCCCACGAGAGCGGCCTGATCGGCGAAGACCCGCAGGACGTGCCCAACAACCTGCTGCCCTACGTGGCCCAGGTCGCCGTCGGCATGCGCGAGAGCCTGAGCGTCTACGGCGACGACTACCCCACCCCCGACGGCACGGGCGTGCGCGACTACATCCACGTGTGCGACCTGGCCGACGGCCACGTGGCGGCGCTGCGCTATCTGCGCGAGCACCCCGGCCTGCTCACCGTGAACCTGGGGACGGGCCGGCCCGTGTCGGTGCTGGAGATGGTGCGCGGCTTCGAGCGCGCGAGCGGCCGCCCGGTGCCCTACCGCGTGGTGGCGCGCCGGCCGGGCGACGTGGCCCAGTGCTGGGCCGACCCGGCGCTGGCCGAGCAACTGCTCGGCTGGAAGGCCCACCACGGCCTGGACCGCATGTGCGCCGACGCCTGGCGCTGGCAGGACGGGGCGGCGCGCACGCTCTGACGCGCCGCGGTCTCAGGCCGGTGCCTGCGCCGGGACGCCGTCGCCGCGCGGCGCATCGGGCTCGGTGTCCAGCGTGGCGGCGTGCACGGCCGCCTCTTCCTCGGACAGCAGCGCGCCCTCCCACTTGGCCACCACCGCGGCGGCGATCGAATTGCCCACCGCGTTGGTCGCCGAGCGGCCCATGTCCAGGAACGTGTCCACCCCGAGGATCAGCAGCAGGCCGGCCTCGGGAATGTTGAAGTGGTTGAGCGTGGCGGCGATCACCACCAGCGAGGCGCGCGGCACGCCCGCCATGCCCTTGGAGGTCAGCATCAGGATCAGCAGCATGGTCACCTGCGTCTCCAGCGGCAGGTGGATGCCGTAGGCCTGCGCGATGAAGAGCGTGGCGAACGTGCAGTAGATCATCGAGCCGTCGAGGTTGAACGAGTAGCCCATCGGCATCACGAAGCTGGAGATGCGGCGCTTCACGCCGAACCGGTCCAGAGCGTCCAGCAGCTTGGGGTAGGCCGCTTCCGAGCTGGCCGTGGCGAACGACAGCAGGAATGCCTCGCGGATGTTGCGCAGCAGCACGATGATGCGCCGGCCCAGGGCCAGGTAGCCGGCCAGGATCAGCACGGCCCACAGGATCACCAGCGCCAGGTAGAAGTCGCCCATGAACACGGCGAACTTCAGCAGGATGCCCAGGCCGTTCACCGCCACGGTGGCGGCCATGGCCGCCAGCACCGCCACGGGGGCGAACTTCATCACGTAGCCGGTGATCTTGAGCATCACGTGCGACAGCTCCTCGATGCCGCGCACCAGCGTGCGGGCCTTCTCGCCCAGGCCCGCCAGGGCGATGCCGAAGAACATCGAGAACACCACGATCTGCAGGATCTCGTTGTTGGCCATGGCCTCCACGAACGAGCGCGGCACCAGATGGTTCACGAAGTCCTTGAGCGTGAACTTGGACGTCGCCAGGTGCGCGGACTGCCCCGCATCCGGCAGCGCCAGACCCATGTTCGCGCCCGGCTGCAGCACGTTGGCCAGCACCAGGCCCAGCAGCAGCGACACCAGCGATGCCGTGAGGAACCACCCCATGGCCTTGGCGAACACCCGGCCCACCGACGACGCATCACCCATGTGGGCGATGCCCACCACCAGGGTGGAGAACACCAGCGGCGCGATCAGCATCTTGATGAGGCGCAGGAACACGTCCGACGCGATGGAGATGTAGCCCGCGATGCGCGCGGCTTCCTCCGGCTGGAGCACGTTGGCGTGGATCAGGTGGCCGATCACGATGCCGAGCGCCATCGCGACGAGGATGCCGACCGCGGGCGGGAGCTTTCTTTTCTTGGGCTGCATGGGTGACAGGGCGCGGCCGGTGGGCCCCGAAACGGGGAGCCGGCGATGCACCGATTTGGGGAAAACCCGCGATTGTGCTGCATGCGGGACACCGCCCTGCCACCGGCCCCGCGCCCCTGCCCGGCGCGTGGCGGGCTCCTACAATCGCCGGATGACCGCCACTCCGCCCGTGCCGCCCTCCGCGCGCTCCGTGACCTTCCATGGCCTGCCCGCACTGCAGTTGGCGCTGCCGACGGGCGAGACCGCCACCATCGCGCTGCAGGGCGCCCAGGTGCTGTCCTGGACCGGCCGTGACGGCGCCGAGCGGTTCTTCCTGAGCCCGCGCGCCGCCCTGGACGGCCACTCGCCGATCCGCGGGGGCGTTCCCGTGTGCTTTCCCCAGTTCAACCAGCGCGGCCCGCTGGCCAAGCACGGCTTCGCGCGCACCTTGCCCTGGCGGGTGGAGCGCAGCGAGGCTGATGGCGACAGCGGCAGCGATGGCCCCGTGGCCCGCGCCGTGTTCGCGCTGGACGACACGGCCGAGACGCGCGCCTGGTGGCCCCACGGCTTCGCGGCGCGCCTCACGGTGGCGCTGTCCGCCGAACACCTCTTGCTCGACCTGTCGGTGCGCAACACCGGCACCACGGCGTGGGATTTCACCGCCGCGCTGCACGGCTACTACCGCGTGAGCGACATCGCCGCCACCCGCGTGGAGGGGCTCGACGGCTGCGCCCGCTGGGATTCGGTGGCCGACGTGCATTCCGTGCAGCAGGGTCCCGTGGCGTTCGACGGCGAATACGACTGCATCTTCTCGGCCGCGCCCGCGCCACTGCGGCTGCACGCGGGCGACCACGCGCTGACCCTCGCGCAAAGCCCGTCCTGGGGCAACACGGTGATCTGGAACCCCGGCGCCGCCCTGTGCGCGAAGCTGGCCGACCTGCCCCCCGACGGCTACCGGCACATGGTGTGCGTGGAAGCCGCCTGCATCGACCACCCCGTGCACCTGGCGCCCGGCGCCGGCTGGTCGGGCTGGCAGCGCCTGGGGGCCGGCTGAGCCGCCCCTTCACCCGTTTCTTTCTTCGGACTTCCCATGCTTGCCAAACGCATCATTCCCTGCCTCGACGTGACCGGCGGTCGCGTGGTCAAGGGCGTCAACTTCCTCGAACTGCGCGACGCGGGCGATCCCGTGGAGATCGCCGCGCGCTACAACGGCCAGGGTGCCGACGAGCTGACCTTCCTGGACATCACCGCCACCAGCGACGGGCGCGACCTCATCCTGCACATCATCGAGGCCGTGGCCAGCCAGGTCTTCATTCCCCTCACCGTGGGCGGGGGCGTGCGCACGGTGGAAGACGTGCGCCGCCTGCTGAACGCGGGCGCCGACAAGACCAGCTTCAACTCCGCCGCCATCGCCAACCCGGACGTCATCAGCGCCGCCTCGGCCAAGTACGGCGCGCAGTGCATCGTCGTGGCCATCGATGCCAAGCGCCGCCAGGGCGAGGACCTGCAGGCGCGCGGCGAAGGCTGGGACGTGTACAGCCACGGCGGGCGCAAGAACACCGGGCTGGACGTTTTGCAATGGGCCACCGAGATGGCGCGGCGCGGCGCGGGAGAGATCCTGCTCACCAGCATGGACCGCGACGGCACCAAGTCCGGCTTCGACCTGCAGCTCACCCGCGCCGTGAGCGACGCGGTCAGCGTGCCGGTGATCGCCTCGGGCGGGGTGGGCAACCTCGACCACCTGGCCGACGGCGTGCAGCAGGGCGGGGCCGATGCCGTGCTGGCCGCCAGCATCTTCCACTACGGCGAATACACCGTCGGCCAGGCGAAGGCGCGCATGGCCGAGCGGGGCATTCCGGTGCGGCTGTGACGGGCCGCACCCGGGGCCGCGCCCGCGTCGCGGCGGGGATCTGCACGGTCCTTTTCGCCGCCGTGCTGGCGGGCTGCGCGCAGGGCCCGCGCTCTGCGGGCAGCACGCCGGCGCCGTCCTATGCCTCGGGCTACTTCGACCGCGCGCCTTGCGCCGACCGCATCGGCCGCTGCTTCGACGCCACCATCGGCGGCCAGCCGGTGGAGGTGATCGCCACGCGCGAGGAGTTCGAACGCCTGCGGGCGCAGTTGCGCGCCCTCGACGGCGGCGTGCGCGACGTGTACTGGACCGTGCGCCGCCCGCTGGGCAGGGCCGCGGCGCTCGATGTGGAGACGTTCGCCAACGCGTTCGGGCGTGCCCATGTCGGCGAGCCCCGCGAGGAGGCCGACGTGACGGTGTACGCCCTCGACGGGCAGAACCTGGAGAGCGAGACCGAGCACGTCGCCAGTCCCGACGTGCGCATCGGCGGCCGCCCGGCCGTGGTGCAGCAGGAGACGCTCACGCAGGACACACTGCCGCCCGGCCGCTACGCCTTCGCCATCAAGTACCTGGGCCGCACGAACTGGGACCGCAAATGGGTGTTTCTGTCGGTGCAGTGAGGTCCGCATGCTTTTTTGCATGAAAATGGCCTTCGGAACAATCGATACTAGGGCGTTATGCTATAAAAATAATAGCAAAACAGGCCTTTCCCGCAGTGCAGCAAATGACCGAGAATGACTCCATGAACTGGCTCGACGAAGTGAAATGGGATGCGCAGGGCCTAGTGCCCGCCATCGCGCAGGAGGCGGCCACGGGCGATGTGCTCATGTTCGCGTGGATGGACCGCGAGGCCCTGGCCAAGACGGCCGAACTGGGGCGCGCGGTGTATTTCAGCCGCTCGCGCGGCAAGCTGTGGTTCAAGGGCGAGGAGTCGGGCCACGTGCAGACGGTGCACGAGATCCGCCTGGACTGCGACAACGACGTGGTGTTGCTCAAGGTGACGCAGCTCGGCCACGAGCCGGGCATCGCCTGCCACACCGGCCGCCACAGCTGTTTTTTCAGCGTGCTTAAGGACGGCGCCTGGCAGGCGGTCGATCCGGTCTTGAAAGACCCCGAGTCCATCTACAAATAACGGCAATGCCCATGACCATTCCCCTCACCGACGCCCCGGCCGCTCCGCAGGCCCGTCCGTCCGAAGACGCGCTCGCGCGGCTGGCCGCCGTGATCGAAAGCCGCAAGCCCGCCCATGGCGGCGATGCCGACAAGAGCTACGTGGCGCGGCTGCTACACAAGGGACCGGACGCCTTCCTCAAGAAGATCGGCGAGGAAGCCACCGAGGTCGTCATGGCCGCCAAGGACGTGGACCATGGCGCCGACCCATCCAAGCTGGTGTACGAAGTGGCCGACCTGTGGTTTCATTCCATGATCGCCCTCGCGCACTACGGCCTGACCCCGGCCGACGTGGTGGCCGAGCTGGAGCGCCGCGAGGGCACCAGCGGCATCGAGGAAAAATCCCTGCGCAAGGCCCTGGCCCGCGCCAACGACGAAGGAGCCAACGCGTGAGCGACATCATCGACGTGGAGCCGAACGAGCGGGCCGAATCGCTCAAGACCGTGGGTTGGATCAGCTACTTCCTGCACCTGATCGTCGCCGTCGGCGCCGTCATCCCTGGCGCGCAGCCCGGGGCCCTGCTGCTGGTCATCGCCCTGGTCATCGACCTGGTCAAGAAAAGCGATGCCGAAGGCACTTGGCAGGCCAGCCATTTCTCGTACCGCATCCGCACCGTCCTCTGGGCCGGCGTGCTCTACGTGGTGACCGCGCCGCTGTGGCTGCTGTTCATCGCGCCGGGCTGGATCGCCTGGGGCCTGATCTCCATCTGGTTCCTGTACCGCATCGTGCGCGGCATGGTGGCGATGAACAAGGGTCAGGCGATCGATGCCTGAGGCAGCGGCCCCCGCAGCGCCGCGGCGGCTCAACCTCGCCCTGCAGGGCGGCGGCTCGCACGGCGCGCTGACCTGGGGCGTGCTCGATGCGCTGCTGGAAGACGGGCGCTTCACGCTCGACGGCATCAGCGGCACGAGCGCGGGCGCCATGAACGCCGTGGCCCTGGCCCACGGCTTCGCGCTGGCCGCCAAGGCCCACCGGCATGCCAGCGCCGACGCGGCGCACCGCGCCGGCTGCGAGGCGGCGCGCGCTACGCTGCGGCGGCTGTGGGAAGGCGTGGGCGCCATGGGCAGCCTGCTGTGGGGCGTGCCGCTGGCCTCCAGCCCCTTCATGGGCATGATGACGCAGTGGCTCTCGCCCTACCAGACGAACCCGCTGGACATCAACCCGCTGCGCCGGCTGCTGGAGCGCGAGGTGGACTTCGACGTGCTGAGCGCCGCGCGCCACCCCCGCGTCTTCGTGTGCGCCACCAACGTGCGCACCGGGCGCGGCGAGATCTTCTCCGGCAAGGCCCTGAGCGCCGATGCCGTCATGGCCTCGGCCTGCCTGCCCCTCATGTTCAAGGCCGTGCAGATCGGCACCGAGCACTACTGGGACGGCGGCTACTCCGGCAACCCGGCCCTGTACCCGCTGATCTACAACACCGAGTGCAGCGACGTCCTGCTGGTGCAGATCAACCCCATCGAGCATGCCGAAGTGCCCGACACCGCCTCCGAGATCATGGAGCGCATGAACGAGGTCACCTTCAACGCCAGCCTGCTGGGCGAGATGCGCGCCATCGAGTTCGTGCGGCGCCTGCTGGCCGAGGGCAAGCTGGATGCGCGGCGCTACAAGAGCGTGCGCATGCACCGCATCGACGGCGGCTCGCTGCTGGCGGGCTTTGGCGCCTCGAGCAAGACGCGCGCGGACCTGCCGTTCATCCGCCAGCTGTTCGAGCTGGGCCGCACCGCGGGGCAGGGCTGGATCCAGGCCCACCAGGCCGACGTCGGCGTGCGGCCCACGGTGAACATGGCCGACAATGCCTGACCCGGCGCCTCCAGCCAGGCCCCGTTTTTTCAGTTCCACTCCACCTCCCTCCATGCAGCACGATTCGAACTGCCTTTTCTGCAAGATCATCGCGGGCCAGATCCCCTCCAGGAAGGTGTACGAGGACGAAGACATCTTCGCCTTCCACGACATCCACCCCTGGGCGCCCGTGCATTTTTTGATGGTGCCCAAGGAGCATGTGCATTCCATGGCCGGCGTGACCGAGGCCCATGCCGGCGTGCTGGGCCGCATGATGGCGCTGGCCCCGCGCCTGGCGCTGGAGCAGGGCTGCAATCCCTATCCGGAGGGCGGATTCCGCATCGTGGTGAACACGGGAGCCGAGGGCGGCCAGGAAGTGCACCACCTGCACGTGCACGTGATGGGCGGCCCCCGGCCCTGGCTCAAGGGCTGAACCGGCGGCCGCCGGGAAGGGCGTGGAGCCCGGGCGCCGCAGGGATATGAACTTCCCCGTCATGCGGCGGGTCTAGAATGGTCCGTATTCGTTAGGAGATTGACATGGGTTCGTTTTCCATCTGGCACTGGCTGATCGTGCTGCTGATCGTGGTGATGGTGTTCGGCACGAAGAAGCTCAAGAACATGGGCTCCGACCTGGGCGGCGCCGTCAAGGGGTTCAAGGACGGCATGAAGGACGGCTCCGCGAGCGACGTGCCGCCGGCCACGCCCCCCGCAGGGCAGGTCGTCAACCACACCGCCGCCGACCCCAAGGGCACCACCATCGACGTCGAAGCCAAGCACAAGGGCTAAAGCCCCGCGGGCCCTGCTTCCATGATTGATATTGGCCTGTCCAAAATGGCGCTGATCGGCGCCGTGGCGCTGATCGTCATCGGCCCCGAGAAGCTGCCGCGCGTGGCGCGCACCGTCGGCACGTTGCTGGGCAAGGCCCAGCGCTACGTGGCCGATGTGAAGTCCGAGGTCAACCGTTCCATGGAACTGGACGAGCTGCGCAAGATGAAGGAAACGATGGAAGGTGCCGCACGCGACGTGCACCAGAGCATCCACACCAGCGCCAGCGACTTCGAGAAAGACTGGAACAACGACTTTTCCGGCACCGCGTCCGGCACGGGCACCGACACCGGTGTGCCGTACGACGCGGCCGGCGACGCCAGCGTGGTGCCCGCGTACAAGCACCCCGGCAAGAACTGGCGCCTCAAGCGGGGCGCCACGCCGCAGTGGTACAAAGCCCGCAGCGGCGTGCGCACCAAGGCCCAGTCGGGCGCGGCGCGCGTGGCCCGCTTTCGGCCCCAGAAATTCCATTGATGGCTGCGCACCCCGCGCAGCCACCCGCGCGGGTGCAATGCCCGCCCCTCCTGCACCATGTCCGAAACCCCCACTAAAGAAGACGAGCTGGCCGGCACCGAACAGCCGTTCGTGCAGCACCTCATGGAGCTGCGCGACCGCCTGGTCAAGGCGCTGATCGCCATCGGCATCGCCGCGGGCATCCTGTTCCTGTACCCCGGCCCGGGCGCGCTCTACGACCTGCTGGCCGCGCCCCTGGTGGCGCACCTGCCCAAGGGCGCCACGCTGATCGCCACCTCGGTGATCTCGCCGTTCATGGTGCCGCTCAAGATTTTGCTGATGTCGGCCTTCCTGCTGGCACTGCCCGTGGTGCTGTGGCAGGTGTGGGCCTTCGTGGCGCCGGGCCTGTATTCGCACGAGAAGAAGCTGGTGCTGCCGCTGGTGGTCTCCAGCACGCTGCTGTTCCTGGTGGGCGTGGCGTTCTGCTACTTCTTCGTGTTCGGGCAGGTTTTCGCCTTCATCCAGGGCTTCGCGCCCAAGAGCATCACCGCCGCGCCTGACATCGAGGCGTACCTGAGCTTCGTGCTCACCATGTTCCTCGCGTTCGGCCTGTCGTTCGAGGTGCCGATCGTCGTGATCGTGCTGGCGCGCATGGGGCTGGTCAGCGTGGAAAAGCTCAAGGGCTTTCGCGGCTATTTCATCGTGCTGGCCTTCATCATCGCCGCCGTGGTCACCCCGCCCGACGTGGTGTCCCAGCTGGCCCTGGCCGTGCCGATGTGCCTGCTCTACGAACTGGGCATCTGGGCGGCGCAGCTCTTCATCCGCCACACCAAGGCGCCCGAGGACGAACAGGCGCAGGAACCCACCTGACATCGGATCGGGCGGCTGGGCAACGCCTGCGCGGCGTGCCTTGCGCGCCGCGGTCCGGTCGCATCGCCGATGGCAGGGCGTGATCGGGTGATCGATCCTTCATGGCGGCGCTGATGCCGCGCCAGGGTTTGCCTGCAGTGCGCTCCACGGCCTGTTCGATGGCCTGATCCGCGCCGGATGTTCACGTCGCGCAGGCGAGCCTTCAAGACCACGGCGCTACCCATGGGCCGCCCGCAAGGCCCCATGCATCGCCCACCCGTTTCAATCGTGTCCCGCGGCGGAGCCCCCGGGACAACGCCTCTTCAACGCTGTGGCTGAGGTGCCCGCTGCGGCCGGGGCCGGGTTCCGGGCACCACCTCCAGCTCCACCTGCGAATCGCCGCGCTGCAGCTGGAACGTGGCGGGCGTGCCGGGCTTGAGCGAGGCCACGGCGGTCAGCAAGGCGGAGACGCTGGCGGTCGGCTTGTCCTGCACCTGCACGATCACGTCACCCGGGCGCATGCCGGCGCGGGCGGCGGGGCCGTCCTGCAGCACGCCGGTGATGATCACGCCCTCGGAGGCCTTCACGCCGAAGGTCTGCGCCAGTTCGGGCGACAGTTCGTTCGGCTCCACGCCGATCCAGCCGCGCGTGACCTGCCCGTCCTTCACGATGCCGTCCAGCACCAGCTTGGCGGTGGACACGGGAATGGCGAAGCCGATGCCCATGCTGCCGCCCGAGCGCGAGTAGATGGCGGTGTTGATGCCCATCAGGTTGCCATTCACGTCCACCAGCGCGCCGCCCGAATTGCCGGGGTTGATGGCCGCATCGGTCTGGATGAAGTTCTCGAACGTGTTGATGCCCAACTGGCTGCGGCCCAGCGCGCTCACGATGCCGCTGGTGACCGTCTGCCCCACGCCGAACGGGTTGCCGATGGCCAGCACATGGTCGCCCACGGCGAGCTGGTCGGAGTTGCCCAGCACGATCACGGGCAGCTTGTCCAGCTGCACCTTCAGGATGGCCAGGTCGGTGTCCGGGTCGGTACCGATCACGGTGGCGCGCGTGCGGCGGCTGTCGGTCAGGGTGACCTCGATCTCGTCCGCGCCCTCGACCACGTGGTTGTTGGTCAGGATGTAGCCGTCCGGGCTGATGATCACGCCGCTGCCCAGGCCGGTCTGCGCCTGCTGCGTGCCCTGGTC
Source organism: Acidovorax sp. SUPP2539 (assembly GCF_030158975.1). Classification (NCBI taxonomy): domain Bacteria; kingdom Pseudomonadati; phylum Pseudomonadota; class Betaproteobacteria; order Burkholderiales; family Comamonadaceae; genus Acidovorax; species Acidovorax sp. SUPP2539. The sequence goes on from NZ_BQXJ01000003.1 coordinate 270,328, forward strand.
GCCGAAGAAGAACTGGAACCACGGGTCGTTGCTGCGCGGGTGGCGCACGGCGGCCTTGCTGGTGTTGATGCTGACCACCGCCGGCGCGGCCTTGCGCGCCGCGGCGGCGAAGCTGCCGGGGGCGGGGGGCGCGGCCGGGGTGCTGGGCGCCTCAATCAGGGCCACCCCCGCGCCGCTGCGGGTCGCGCCGCGCCGCAGCCAGTCCGGCTGGAGGGTGGCGACGACGAAGTAGGCCGCGACGAGCACCGTCACGGTCTGGGAAAACAGCAGCCAAAAGCGCTTCATGGTGGGCAGGGAAGAAAACCGGGGGAAGGGCGATTGTCGCCAGTTTGGGCCGGACCTTGGGCGAACAAGGCCCCTGGCCCGTCAGCCCGGGGTCAGCCCCACGGGGGCGCCGCTCAGGGCAAACCCTTAAAATGCCGCAGCGACTGCCACCGCACCCCCCGTCCCGTTCTCCCCGCGCGGCCCGGCCCACCGGCCCCGCCGCCTGCAACACGCCCCATCCGGAATGCCTGCTGAACGTCGGCCGCGCACCGCGCCCGCGGTGCCGCGCAGTCCCGCCATCGATCTCTCCGGAACCTGCCCATGACTTCTCCTTCCCCCGCCGCCGGCGCCCTGGCCGCCGCGCCCCGCCGTCCGCTCACCCGCCACGACTACCAGACGCTGGGCCTGTCCGCCCTGGGCGGCACGCTCGAGTTCTACGACTTCGTCATCTACGTCTTCTTCGCCGCCGTGCTGGGCGGGCTGTTCTTCCCGGCCGACATGCCCGACTGGCTGCGCCAGCTGCAGACCTTCGGCATTTTCGCCGCCGGCTACCTGGCGCGCCCCGTGGGCGGCATCATCATTGCCCACTTCGGCGACAAGCTGGGCCGCAAGCGCATGTTCACGCTGTCGATCTTCCTGATGGCCATGCCCACGCTGGTCATCGGCCTGCTGCCCACCTACGCCAGCATCGGCGTGGCGGCGCCGCTGCTGCTGCTGGCCATGCGCGTGCTGCAGGGCGCGGCCATCGGCGGCGAGATGCCCGGGGCCTGGGTGTTCGTGGCCGAGCACGTGCCCGCCAACCGCTACGGCCTGGGCGTGGGCACGCTCACGGCCGGCATCACGGGCGGCATCCTGCTCGGGTCGCTGGTGGCGATCGGCATCAACCGCAGCTACGCGCCCGCCGAGGTGCAGGAATTCGCCTGGCGCATTCCGTTCATCCTGGGCGGCGTGTTCGGCCTGGTGTCGGTGTACCTGCGGCGCTTCCTGCACGAAACGCCCGTGTTCCAGGAGCTGGCCGCCCGCCGCGCCGTGGCGCGCGAACTGCCGGTCAAGACCGTGCTGCGCGACCACCGCGGCGCCATGCTGCTGGTGGCCCTGATGACCTGGGTGCTGTCCACCGCCATCGTGGTGGTGGTGCTCATCACGCCGACCTACCTGCAGAAGGTGTTCCACATCCCGCCACGCTGGCGCTGGAGGCCAACGCGGTCGCCACGCTCACGCTCACCATCGGCTGCGTACTCGTCGGCTGGGCCACGGACCGCTTCGGCACCCGCCCGGTGATGCTGGTGGGCTGGGGCGGCCTGGTGGTCACCACCTATCTGTTCTACACGGGCCTGCCGGGCACGCCGGCCACGCTGGTGTTCAACTACGGGCTCATCGGCCTGTTCGTGGGCTCGATCGCGCTGCTGCCCATCGTGGGCGTGCGGGCGTTTCCGCCCGAGGTGCGCTTCACCGGCCTGTCCTTCTCGTACAACATGGCCTATGCGGTGTTCGGCGGCATCACGCCCATCCTCATCACGCTGTGGCAGCAGCACGACGTGCTGGCCAATGCCCACTACGTGGCGGCCATGGGCGTGCTGGGGTTCGCGCTGGGCTTCGTGCCGCTGGCTTCGCGCGGCTGGCAGCCTTCGGCGCGCACGTAAAGGGGAAGAGGGCGCCAAGACCCGACACTCCGGAGCGTTCAAACGGAATCGCGTCTCGCTTGAGAATTGAGAATGAACGCAGTTTTTCAAAGCCTGCTGCGAATTTGCGGCGCCTTGGCTCTGGTGTTGTTCGGCCTCCTGGCTTTCGTCGCGGCCATGACGACCATGCCGGGGAGCTCACACCGGGGACCGCTTCCCGCCATGAGCGCCCAGGAATGGGAACTCTCAGTCCGGTTGCTCAGACACGTGACGGCCATTGCGTCCACCGAGCACAACCGCCGGCACGACGAAGCGCTGGAAGCCGCCTCCGCATACATCGAATCCGAACTCGCGGGCTCCGGCTTCGTGGTGCGGCGCGAGGAATTCAGCGTCGCTGGCAAGGTCGTGCGCAACTTGGAAGTCACCATTCCAAGCCCGTCGGCGCCGGGCCGCAGTGCCGTCGTCATTGGAGCGCACTACGACTCGGCCCAAGGAAGTCCAGGTGCCAATGACAACGGCACCGGTGCCGCAGCGGTGTTGGAACTGGCGAAGAGCCTGAAAGCTGGCGCTGAAACCGCGCGGTCAGACGTCGTCCTTGTCCTGTACACCAATGAAGAGCCCCCGTACTTTCGTACCTCACAGATGGGGAGCGTCGTTCATGCGAAAGGCGTGGTATCCCGGGGCATGACGGTCAAGGCCATGCTGTCGCTGGAGACGATGGGGTACTTTTCTGACGAACCGGATTCTCAAAAATATCCCTGGCCACTCAACCAGTTCTATCCCGGTCAGGGCGACTTCATCGGCTTCGTCGCGACCACTGCCGATTGGCGCCTCGTTCGCCGGGTCGTCCAATCGTTCCGCGCGCATGCGGCTTTTCCGTCCGAGGGAGTCGCCGCACCCAGATTCGTACCGGGCGTGGATTTTTCCGACCACGCTGCCTACCTGGACGAAGGCATACCGGCGCTGATGGTGACGGATACGGCCCCGTACCGGTATCCCTACTATCACACGGCCCAGGATACGCCGGACAAAGTCGACTTCGACAAATTGGCGCGCGTGGTGTCGGGCTTGAACGCTGTCGTGCGCGACCTGGTTGCGGGTGAGTAGGGTGCAGGCCGGAAACGGCCGGCTCGCGGTTTAGCGGTCCGGAAAACCGGCGAGGTGACGCTCTGCGACGTCGCACCTTGTTTGCTGCTCAAGGGTGTGCGTGGCCATGCGGGCATTCCCGCCCGAGGGGCGCTTCACCGGCCTGTCCTTCTCGTACAACATGGCCTATGCGGTGTCCGGGGGGCATCACGCCCATCCTCATCACGCTGCGGCAGCGGCATGACGTGTTGGCCAATGCCCACTACGTGGCGACCATGGGCGTGCTGGGGTTCGCGCTGGGCTTCATGCCGCTGGCCTCGCGTGGCTGGCAACCGGCCGGCGCACGGGACTGAGCCGGGAGCCGTGCAGGGGCCTGCCGGTGATTGCCTCCCGGGCGCCGCACCGCGCGCTCAGGCCGAGGTCGACGGGCTGTGCATCGCATCGGCCCATTCCTTCTGGATCAGCTGCTTGAATTCGCGGTACGTCCAGTCGGAGTCGGGCTTGAAGTGCTCGATGCGCTGCTCCTTGTCGTCGATGTAGTCGAAGAACTCGTAGTGCTGGCGGTCCTTGTTCGCATAGCGGTAGCACTGGATGGTGGCGCAGAAGTCGCCGCCGGGCCGGGGTGACGGGTTGCTCAGCCGGTGGATCTGGTAGTACTGCGGCGTGAGGAAGGTCACGTCGCCCGCGTGCGCGAGCATGTGGCCCCAGGAGGTTTCGTCCTGCGGGCTGAGGGTGCCGAACCACTCGATCAGGATCTGGCCGTGCAGCACCTTGATGATCGCGTTGGCCTGCCCGTGGTCGTGGATGGGCGAATGGCTGCCTGCTGGCCAGACCTCCAGCACGTAGGGCTGGCCTGGCGAGTCGCCCAGGTTGCCGTCCAGCGTGATGCGCAGGTAGCTGAAGCCGCCTTCGCCGCCCGCCTTCTTCTTGAGTTTCTCGAAGCACATCTTGCCCGGCGTGACGATTGAATACTGGATGGCCTGCGCGAACTCCGGGAAGTCCGGTGTTTCCAGGCGGATGTTCGGCCCCGCCACGTTGGCGTAGAGCAATTGGCATTCCTTGGGCAGGTTCTGCGCCACGCTGACGGTGTTCTCCGCGATGAGGTCCAGCGTGATTTCTTCCGGCCGGATGACGCGCGGCGCCGGGTCCAGATTGACTGGGATCGGCCGCAGCAGCAGGTGGGGGTGGTCGCCTGCGCCCCGCACCTCGACGTGCCGCAGCGTGGGCGCGAGCGCACCGAGGCCGAGCGGGTCGGAAGTTTCCGGGAAGGCGTATTCAAGCTGCATCAGATGCAGCAGCATTTCGCCCTTGCCGTAGCGCAGGCGCCGGTTGTTGCTGTCCAGGCTGAGCCAGTACGACTGGTTCGCCGAGGGCTGCAGCAGGGCTTTCGGGGCGGTGCTGCGGGCGAGCTCGAAGCGCTCTCCGTTCTTTTCGACCCAGAGCACGGCGCAGGCCGCATCCACCGTCAGGCCGCAGGCGCCGGCCGGGTGCTTGCCGGGCTTGGCCGGCCGCAGGGCGATGGTGAGCGAGCGTGTGCCCGAATCGGCGGGCAGGCGCACGGAGGCGGTGCCCTGGCCGGTGATCCGGAAATCGGCCTGGGAGGCGTCCTGGGAGACGAGGTGGAGCTTGATCGGCGAGACGGTGGAGGCGGGCTGTGCGGAGGGCATGGCTTGGCGTGGGGGAATGGAGGGATGGGTGGGGGGCTGCGGAATGGGGCGGTGCGGGCGTGCGGGGCGGCAGCGCGCGTGCATGGGTGCATGCGTGCGCACGGCTTCCGGGGGCCCGGAAAGTGTCGGTGCTGGTGGTGTTTCCCTCCCTGTCGTGGCGCCGCCTGGTTGGCGGTCTGTGCGTCGGTGTTGCGTGCTTCGGTCTGCGGTGCGGCACTGTGCCGGCCTGGCGCGCGCCCTGCCACAATGGCCCGCATGACGGCCTCTTTTGTACCTTCTTTCACGCACGACTCCACCCCCGGGGTTTCCCGGCACGACCTGCAGCGCGCGTTCGACACCCTGCTGCAGCCCGAGCGTTTCAAGGACTACGGCCCCAATGGGCTGCAGGTGGAGGGTAAGGACCGCATCGCGCGCATCGTGAGCGGCGTGACGGCCAGCCGGGCGTTGATCGATGCGGCCATCGAGGACGGGGCCGATGCGATCTTCGTGCACCACGGCCTGTTCTGGCGCGGGCAGGACGGCCGCGTGACGGGCTGGATGAAGCAGCGGCTGCAGCGCCTGCTGGCCCACGACATCAACCTGTTCGCCTACCATCTGCCGCTGGATGCGCACGCCGAGCTGGGCAACAACGCGCAGCTGGGCCGCATGCTCGGCGTGGCCGCCGATGCGCGCTTCGGCGAGCAGGACCTGGGCTTCGCCGGTCCCGCGGAGTTCGCCGATGCGCACGCCCTGGCCCGCCATGCGGAGAGCGTGCTCGGTCGCGCCGTGACGCTGGTGGCGCCCGAGCCGCGCCCGATCCGGAGGCTGGCCTGGTGCACGGGCGGGGCGCAGGGCTATTTCGAGGGGGCGATCGCCGCCGGGGCCGACGCCTTCGTCACCGGCGAGATCTCCGAGCCGCAGGCCCACCTGGCGCGCGAGACGGGCGTGGCCTTCATCGCGGCGGGGCACCACGCCACCGAGCGCTACGGCGCTCCCGCCGTGGCCGAACGGGTGGCCGCGCAACTGGGCATTGCCCACCGGTTCATCGAGATCGACAACCCGGCGTGAAGGGGTTTGCTATTTAATTGATAGCGTAATGCCCTAGTACTGATTGTGCTGGAGGGCTGCGGAAGGTATGGTCGCCGACTCCATTCATGAGATCGGTCTGCCTACCGGCTTCGCAGGCTTTGCAGGCGCTCCTCAGCCAAAGCCGCTTTCCCCGGAGTTCGTACGAGACAGCTCATTGGCCCACCACCTTTTCTCCGTGCAGCACGTCGTTCATCCAGCGCGGATCGGTCGGTAAGACAAAGCCTGCGGGTGCATAGCCAACGAACTTGCCGTCATCCTCCCACTTCTTCATCTTGCGGGTGAACTCTGCGGGGTAGTCCCTCGCGCTGCATGCGATGTTGCTCCATGGATCGCACACGTACACGTCTGCAGGCCATGTCCTCATGTCTGCAGGCAAGGGGTTCGATGCGCGACCGATGACGGCAACGTCATGGGCAACACTTTGGTCATCGCCGCCGAGTTCAAGAATCTGCGCAGCCAATCCACGTTCTTCAAGGTGATGCACTGCCAGAAGCGCCAATTCCTGGCACTGATGGGCGTTCCCTTGCTTGGCAGCCTGAAGTGGATCAGGCTTGGCACGCATGCGTTCGACCTCCAGCGTGGCTTGTTCCTGCCGGGCCTGTTCTTCCGCCCCGCCGTTTCCATTGACCTTATTGCCGGACTTCAGGTTCGGTCGGTAGTAAGTGTCCCGCACGAAATTCAGGACATCGGTCACTGCAGCTTTTGCTTCGGATGGGCTCAGGCGCTGCGCGGAAGACAGTACCGCCGTGCGTTGCCTTTGAAAAGCGGAAGTTTCTGCGTTGTAGGTGCCCTGTCGATGGGGACTCAATCCACTCAAATGGCTACCGCCTTGGCCCGTTGTGCGCGCCTGGGCACTGCGACCAGTCGCGGCAGGCAAATGCTGGGTCCTCGAATCCATGTTGGGGCCATGCCGGTTGGAACCACTGCCCGATGTCGAAAAGCACAAGCCCATGACGCGCCTCCTGATCGTTGACTGCAACAGTCCATTTTGCGAGAGGCGTGATTTGCACCGAGGAAAAACGCGAAGATTCGTTTGTCAGCGCGAAGTGGAAGCTCGATGCTTTTAATCGGCACACCAGTGCGTTCAACGGGCAGGCCTGCCCTCAAAAGCAGACGCCTTCTACATGACCCGCCCGTACCACCACACCGACAGCGCGGCCGCCAGCAGCATGAACACCGCGCCGGCCATCGCGAACAGGGCGGACACCTCGGTTTCCTTCTTCTCCACCGTGAGGCGCGAGCTGAGTGTCTCGTACACCTTCTGCAGGTCGGCCGCCGTGGCGGCGTGGAAGTATTCGGCGTTGGTGCGCAGGGCCACGGCCTTGAGCGTGTCCTCGTCCAGGCGCACGCGCATGGACCAGCCTTCGAACCCGATCGTCTCGCCGGCCACCGTGCCCACGCCCACGGTGTACACGCGCACGCCGCGGTCGGCGGCCCACTGGGCGGCCTCGAGCGGGTCCACGCCCGTGGTGCGCTGGCCGTCGGTCAGCATGATGATGGCGGCCGAGGTGTAGGAGCCGGGCGCCACGGGTGTGAAAGGCTTCCTGCCCTGCGCCCGGCCCACCTCGTCGATGGGCTGCGAGCGCATGGCCTGCCGCCCGCCCAGGGCGGCGATGTCGATGCCCGAGTCGGGGAACAGCGTGGCCAGCGACAGCAGGATGCCGTTGCCCGTCGCCGTGCCGCGCTGCAGCTGGAAGCTGTCGATGGCCTTCACCAGGTCCTCGTGGTTCTGCGTGGGCAGCTGCGCCAGCTGGGCGCTGCCGGCGAACGCCACCACGCCCACGCGCACGTGGCGCGGCAGGTCGGCGATGAAGGCCTTGGCGGCGTTCTGCGCGGCGGTGATGCGGTCGGGCAGCACGTCGGCGGCGCGCATGCTGCCCGAGACGTCCATGGCCAGCATGATGGTCTGCTGCTGCGAGGGCAGGGTGATGACGGCCAGCGGGCGCGCCGCGGCCAGCAGCAGCGCGGCCAGCCCCAGCAGGAACAGGGCGGGCGGCACATGGCGCCGCCAGGTCGTGCGCGCGCCCAGGGCCTCGCGCACCAGCGCAAGGCTGGGGTAGTGCAGGGCGGTGGCCCGGCGCCGGCGCAGCAGCCACACGTAGAGCAGCACCAGCACCGGCAGCGCGATCAGCAGCCAGAGGAACGTGGGCCAGAGAAAGACCATGGTGCAGCGGCTCCTACTTGTTCTGTCTACGCGGCCCGGGCGGCAGCGCCCGCGACGGTGGGGGAGGCCGGGGCGCGGTAGGCGGGCTTGGCCGGCTGGCGTCCGCGCAGCTCCATGAAGCGCACCAGGGCGTCCAGCAGGTCGTCGCCGGTGGCCAGCTCCAGCGTGTCGGCCCCGGCCCGCGCGAGCGATTCGCGCAGGGCGGCCTCGCGCTGCGCGGCCAGGCGGGCGAAGCGGTGGCGAAAGGCATTGTCGCGCGTGTCCACCTGCAGCTGGTCGCCGGTCTCGGGGTCGCGCAGGGTGACCAGGCCCACGTCGGGCAGTTCCAGCTCCAGCGGGTCGAGCAGGCGCACGGCGACGACGTCGTGGCGCTGCGCGAGCTGGGCCAGCGGCTTTTCCCAGCCGGGCGCGGTGATGAAGTCCGACACCACGAACACCGCCGAGCGCCGCCGCACGGTGCCCAGGGCCGTGCCCAGCAGGTGCGACAGGTCGGTGGCGCCGGGCGGCGCCGCAGCGGGCCCGGGCACCTGCAGCAGGCGGTGCAGCAGGTGCAGCACATGGGCGCGGCTGGCGCGCGGCGGCAGGATGGCGTCCACGCCCGGAGCCCGCGCTGCACCGGCGGGCGCAGGGGAGGGGGCGGCCGCGGCCGCGGCAACCGCACCGTACAGCATGGCGCCCACGCGGTTGCCGTGGCGCGTGAGCAGGCGCGCCAGCACGGCCACGAAGCCGGCCAGGATGTCGCGCTTGGCCTGCCCCGGCGGGCCGAAGTCCAGCGACGGGCTCAGGTCCAGCAGAAACCAGGCGGCCATCTCGCGGTCCTCGGAGAACACGCGCACGTGCGGCACGGCGAGCCGCGCGGTCACGTTCCAGTCGATGTGGCGCACGTCATCGTGCGGCTGGTACTCGCGCAGGTCGGCCAGGTCCAGCCCACCGCCGCGCAGCAGCGTGCGGTAGTCGCCCTGCAGCAGGCCGTCGAGCCGGCGGATCACCGTCCACTCGAGCTGGCGCAGCAGCCGCTCGGCCTGGCCGGGCAGCGCCGCTGCGCTTGCGGCCGGCGGGGCGGCGTCAGGCGCGCTGCGGCTCATGGCGGGCCCCGTCCTGGGCGTCGTGGTGCAGCGGCCGGGGTGGCGCGGGCAGGTGGGCCATGAGCTGGCCGATGAGGGCGTCGGCGTCCAGCCCGTCCGACAGCGCTTCGTACGACAGCGTGATGCGGTGGCGCAGGACGTCGGGCGCGAGGTCGGCCATGTCCTCGGGCAGCACATAGGCGCGCCCGCGCAGCATGGCCAGGGCCCGCGCGCCCTCGGCCAGGTGGATAGTGGCGCGGGGGCTGGCGCCGCAGGCGATGCGCGGCGCCAGGCCGGGCAGGCCGTACTGGGCCGGCGCGCGCGTGGCGGCCACCAGGCGCACGGCGTACTGCAGCAGCGACGGGTCCACGTAGACCGTGCGGCACTCGGCCTGCAGCGCGGCGAGCTGGCCGGTGGTGGCCACGGCGGCCACCTGCACGGCGGGCGCGAGCGCGCGCTGGGCAATCACAAACTCTTCCTCTTCGCTTGGGTAGCCCACGAGCACCTTCATCATGAAGCGGTCCACCTGCGCCTCGGGCAGCGCGTAGGTGCCCTCGGTCTCGATGGGGTTCTGCGTGGCCATCACCAGAAAGGGCTCGGGCACGCGGTGCGTCTCGCCCGCGATGGTCACCTGGCGCTCCTGCATCACCTCCAGCAGCGCGCTCTGCACCTTGGCGGGCGCGCGGTTGATCTCGTCGGCCAGCAGCAGATTGGTGAACACGGGGCCGCGCGTGGTGCTGAACTCGCCCGTGCGCTGGTTGTACATGCGCGTGCCCACCAGATCGGCGGGCACCAGGTCGGGCGTGAACTGGATGCGCTTGAACTGGCCCTGCACGGTGCTGGCCAGGGTCTTGACGGTGAGCGTCTTGGCCAGGCCGGGCACGCCCTCGACCAGCAAGTGGCCCTGCGACAGCATGGCCACCATCACGCGCTCCAGGAAGCGGTCCTGCCCGACCACGACGCGCTTGACCTCGTAGAGGATCTGCTCCATCAGCGTGGCGGTGCCGGAGGGCTGCGAAGGGGTGTCCATGGGGCGGGCTCCGAAATGTGGGGGGCGGATGGTGGAGGGGATCATCTTTGGCTAGAACGGAGGCATGCCGACGGCGGCCGCCGCGTTCTCGATGGGCACGGCGAAGCCGATGCCGATGAAGGTGCGCGCGGGCGTGGGGTTCAGGATGGCGGTGACGATGCCGACCACTTCGCCGTCGAGCGTGACCAGCGGCCCGCCCGAGTTGCCCGGGTTGGCCGCGGCGTCGAACTGGATCAGGTGCTGCAGCTCGCGCTTGCCCTCGGGCGAATCGAACTCGCGCTCCAGCCCCGACACCACGCCGGCCGAGGCCGAGGGCCCGATGCCGAACGGAAAGCCCACCGCCACCACCGGGTCGCCCGGGCGCAGGTTCTGCGTGGAGCGCAGCGGGGCGGCCACCAGGTCGTCGGGAATCTTGTGGGCCTGCAGCACCGCCAGGTCGTTCTCGGGCTGCACGCCGGTGACGCTGGCGCCGGCCTCCATGCCGTCGGAGAACGTGATCTGCACGCGCGTGGTGCCCTGCACCACGTGCAGGTTGGTGAGGATGACGCCCTTGTCCAGGATCACCACGCCGGTGCCGATGCCGCGCTCGACCTCCTTGCCCTTCTTGGTGCGGGCGTAGCCCACCACGCGCACCACCGAGGGCGCGATGGTCTGCACCGCGCGCGCCGTGGCCGCGGGCAGGGGCTGGGTCTCCAGTGTGCGCAGCACGGCGGCGTCGATGTCCTTTTGCGTGAGGGGCGGGGCGGACGGGCGCTGGCCCATCCAGACACTGGCAGCCAGCAGCACCGACAGCAGGGCGATGGCGGCCCACAGGGCACGCTGGTGCAGGCGTGAGGCCGCGCGCATTGGGCGATCGCCCGTGGGGGCGGCCGTGGCAGAAAAGGTCTCGGGCGCCTGCGCGGCTTCGGCGGCGAGCCCGGCGCCGGGGCGTGGCGCGGCGCCGGCCGGGCCACGCGGTGCGGCCGGGTGCGGTGCCGCCTCGGGGGCGCTGCGGCGGTCGGAGCGGGAGCTGCTGTAGCGGGGTGGCCTGGGCATGCTGACACCTCTGGAAGCGGGCGCGCCACGGGCGGGCGGCGGCGGAGCGTTCACGGTAGCACGGAAAAGCCCGCCGCGCATGTGACAGGGCGTATCGGCGCGGGCCATGGCGCCCGCAGGGCCTGCCGCCTCGGGCATCATCCGCGCATGCACACCTGGATCGACACCCACTGCCATCTGGACGAGTTCGAGGCGCATGCCGGGCCCGCGCACCTGGCCCAGGTCCGCGCCGAGGCCGCGCGCGCCGGTGTCGCGCACTGCGTGCTGCCGGCGGTGGAACTGGGCAACCTGGACGCCGTGCGCCGCCTGGCGCACCAGCATGGCGATAGCTACGCGCTCGGCATCCACCCGCTGTTCACCGGCCGCGCGGGCGATGGCGACGTGGACACGCTGGCCGGGGCGCTGCAGACCCACCACGCCGACCCGCGCCTGGTCGCCATCGGCGAGATCGGCCTCGATTACTTCGTGCCCACGCTGGACGGCCCGCGGCAGGAGCGCTTTTACCGGGCGCAACTGCAGCTGGCGCAGCGCTTCGACCTGCCGGTGATCCTGCATGTGCGGCGCTCGTCGGACAAGGTGCTCAAGGGCCTGCGCGAGCGGCCGGTGCGCGGCGGCATCGCCCATGCCTTCAACGGCAGCCTGCAGCAGGCCCAGGCGTTCATCGCCATGGGCTTCAAGCTCGGTTTCGGCGGGGCGGTCACGTTCGACCGCGCGCTGCAGCTGCGCCGGCTGGCGGCGGAGTTGCCGCTCGAATCGCTGGTGCTGGAGACCGATGCCCCCGACATTCCACCGCATTGGCTCTATGTGACCGCCGCCCAGCGGGCCGACGGCGCACCGCCCGCGCGCAATGCGCCGGGCGAGCTGCCCCGCATCGCCGAGGTGGTGGCCGGGCTGCGCGGCATGCCGGTGGCGGAGCTGGCGCAGGCCACGCGGGCCAACGCCTGTGCGGCGCTGCCGCGGCTTGGGGCGCTGCTGGCGATCTGAGCCTTTTTGGCCGCCAGTGCAATTGATACTAGGGCATGTTGCTATGATATTGATAGTAATCCGCAGCTTCGCCGTGCGCCCTGGCCCGGTCTCGCGACACCGCTGGGCCCGCCGATTCCCCGTTCCCCTCTTTTTCTCCCCAATGCCCCCCGATGATGGCCGCCATGGATTCCGCTTCCGATCCGCCTGAGCCCTGGTTCCCCCCGCATTCCGGTCCGGTGCCGGCGGCGGCCCCGCGCCTTGTCGGGCTGGCGCCGGTCGTCTCTGCGCGCACCGTAGTGCTGGTACTCGGCAGCTTTCCCGGCGCGGCCTCGCTGCGCGCGGGGCAGTATTACGGGCACCCGCAGAACCACTTCTGGCGCATCCTGCAGGCACTGTGGCCGCAACCCGTGCTGCCCGGGCGTGACGACTACGCCGGGCGCTGCGCCTGGCTGCTGGACCGGGGCCTGGGCCTGTGGGACGTGTACGCCGCCTGCGAGCGCGAGGGCAGCCTGGACACCGACATCCGCAACGCCGTGGTGAACGATTTCCGGGCGCTGCGGGCGCAGTGCCCCCGCCTAGCCGCCATCGCCCACAATGGCGGGGAGAGCTTCCGGCACGCCAAGGCCGTGCGCGCCCACCTGGGGCTGCCGCCCGCGCTACTGGAGGGCGGCGTGCAGTCCCTGCGGCTGCCTTCCACCAGCCCGGCCAACGCCTCGTGGAGCTTCGACAAGAAACTGAACGCCTGGGCTGCCGCCCTGGGCACTTATGGATTGGTGTGACGATTTGACCCGCAAGAAAAACGACAGCGAAGCCCTGCCCGAGGTGAGCGTCTCCGACGATGGCGAGGTGCGCCACCTGCACCTGGGCACGCCGTGGATCCAGGGCTCCATGCGCGTGGCCGAGCCGTTCGAGCTCGAACTGGAATACGTGCAGCGCATGATGGCCTGGCTGCTCTTCGTCGAGCCCGCCAGCGTCACCAAGCGCCACGCGATGCAGCTGGGGCTGGGGGCCGGCGCCCTCACCAAGTTCTGCCACAAGAAGCTGCGCATGTGCGCCACCGCCATCGAGCTCAACCCCCAGGTGCTGGCCGTGTGCCGCGCCTGGTTCAAGCTGCCGCCCGACGGCCCCAAGCTGCGCGTGATCCTGGGCGATGCCGCCGCGGAGATCCGCGACCCGATGTGGCTGGGCACGGTCGATGCTTTGCAGGTGGACCTGTACGACCACGACGCCGCCGCGCCCGTGCTCGACAGCGCCGCCTTCTATGCCGACTGCCGCGCGCTGCTGTCCGAGGACGGCGCCATGACCGTCAACCTGTTCGGCCGCGCCTCCAGCTACGAGCGCAGCCTGGGCAAGATGGCCGAGGCCTTCGGCGCCGACGCACTGTGGGCCTTCAAGCCCACGCGCGAAGGCAACACCGTGGTGCTGGCGCAGCGCACGCCCACGCGGCCCAAGCGCGCCGACCTGCTCGCGCGCGCCGAGGCCGTGCAGGCCCGTTGGGACCTGCCGGCCACCAAGTGGGCGCGCGTTTTCAAGCCGGTGGCCGCATGACGCGGGCCGCTTCGGCCTTCCACCGTGGTGCGTGCTGCTGCAGCAGCCGCCGTACCGCTGCGCTCGCCCTTCCTCTCCTTTGAACGAGGCCCGCCCATGAGCACCGCCACCCCCACCGACACCCCGACGAAGCCCCCTGCCTATACCGGGCCGCTGGAGTGGCGCCGGCTGGTGGACTGGCTGCGGGCCGATGGCGTGATCTCGGCCGAGGAGGCCGCCCGCACCATCGCCCGCTGCTCGCAGGCCGAAAGCCGCCAGCACCCGCTGGTGCGCCTGGCCAACGTGGCCATGGCCCGCGCGAGCGACGGCCGCCCGCTCGATGCCGAGGCGCTCACGCAGTACCTGGCGCAGCGCAGCGGCCTGGCCTACCTGCGCATCGACCCGCTGAAGGTGGACGTGGGCCGCGTGGCCGACACCATGAGCGCCAGCTACGCCGAGCGCCACAAGGTGCTGCCCGTGCAGGTCACGCCCAAGGAGGTGGTGATCGCCACGGCCGAACCCTTCATCGACGACTGGGTGGCCGAGGTGGAGCGCCAGGCGCGCCGCTCGGTGCGCCGCGTGGTCGCCAACCCGCAGGACATCCAGCGCTTCACCGCCGAGTTCTTCGCGCTGGCCAAGTCGGTGCGCGCCGCGCAGAAGGCCGGCGGGGCCTCGGCGGGCAGCAGCTTCGAGCAACTGGTGGAACTGGGCAAGAGCAACAAGCAGCTCGATGCCAACGACCAGGGTGTGGTCAAGGTGGTGGACTGGCTGTGGCAGTACGCCTTCGACCAGCGCGCGAGCGACATCCACCTGGAGCCGCGCCGCGAGCAGGGCGTGATCCGCTTTCGCATCGACGGCGTGCTGCACCCGGTCTACCAGATGCCCATGGGCGTGCTCAACGCGATGGTCTCGCGCGTGAAGCTGCTCGGGCGCATGGACGTGGTGGAAAAGCGCCGCCCTCAGGACGGCCGCATCAAGACCCGCAACCCGCGCGGCGACGAGGTGGAAATGCGCCTGTCCACGCTGCCCACGGCCTTCGGCGAGAAGATGGTGATGCGCATCTTCGACCCCGACAACGCCGTCAAGGACCTGGACGCGCTGGGCTTCGCGCAGCACGACGCCACGCGCTGGGAGGCGCTGGTCAAGCGCCCGCACGGCATCATCCTGGTGACCGGGCCCACGGGCTCGGGCAAGACCACCACGCTGTACTCCACGCTCAAGCGCGTGGCGACCGAAGAGGTCAACGTGAGCACGGTGGAAGACCCGATCGAAATGATCGAGCCCAGCTTCAACCAGACCCAGGTGCAGCCGCAGCTCGACTTCAACTTCGCCGAAGGCCTGCGCGCGCTGATGCGGCAGGACCCGGACATCATCATGGTGGGCGAGATCCGCGACCTCGCCACCGCCGACATGGCCGTGCAGGCCGCGCTCACCGGCCACCTGGTGTTCAGCACGCTGCACACCAACGATGCGCCCAGCGCCGTCACGCGGCTCATGGAGCTGGGCGTGCCGCCCTACCTCATCAATGCCACGCTGCTGGGCATCCTGGCGCAGCGGCTGGTGCGCACGCTGTGCAAGCAGTGCAAGCAAAAGGACGAGGCGGCCTCGGCCGAGGCGCTGGCCGCCGTGGTCAAGCCGTGGAAGCTCAACGGCGGCTACCAGCCCTACAAACCCGTGGGCTGCGTGGACTGCCGCATGACGGGCTTCCATGGCCGCATGGGCCTGTACGAACTGCTCACCGTGAGCGAGGCGCTCAAGGACCGCATCAACCAGGCGCCCTCCATCGACGTGCTGCGCCGCCAGGCCGTGCAGGATGGCATGCGCCCGCTGCGCCTGGCCGGCGCGCTGAGGGTGGCCGAAGGCATCACCACGCTGGAAGAAGTGATGGCGGCCACGCCGCCGATGGAGTAGGCCGTGTCGCCGCGCGCGGCCCCGGCGGGGGCGGCTGCGCGCGCGTTGTCCGAGCCGTGCCGGGCCCTTCATCCACCGCCTGCGGACGCTCTGCCGTAGTGCTCCGGCGCGGCTTTTTCTGAGGCGCCACCCTGCGGTTTTCCCTAGGCGCTGGATAGGTGGAATCCACATCGATCCCGAGTGGACCGGACTGCACAATCGCCCGTCAAGTTCTTGTAAGGAGACGTTTTCGTGAAAATCAAGAGCCAGAAAGATTTCTTTTCGGGCCTCATGTTCATGGGTGTGGGCGTGGCCTTCGCGGTCGGTGCCTCCAACTACAACATCGGCAACGGCGCCCGCATGGGCCCCGGCTACTTCCCCCTGATCCTGGGCATCCTGCTCGCCATCCTCGGCGTGGCGATCACGTTCTACGCCACGGTGGTGGAGAGCGTGGATGGCGACAAGGTCGGCAAGTGGGCGTGGAAGCAGCTGTTCTTCATCCTGGCCTCGAACTTCGCGTTCGGCGTGCTGCTGGCGGGCTTGCCCTCGTTCGGCGTGCCGGCCATGGGCCTGATCGTCGCGATCTACGCGCTGGTGTTCATCGCCAGCCTGGCCGGCGACACCTTCAGTGCCAAGGAGGTGTTCATCCTCGCCACGGTCCTGGCGGTGGGCAGCTACGTGGCTTTCGTGTGGGCGCTGAAGCTGCAGTTCCCTGTGTGGCCCAGTTTCATTTCGGGTTGAGCAGGAGCATCGAAAACCATGGAATTGTTTGACAACCTGGCGACTGGCTTCGGCGTCGCCTTCACGTTTCAGAACCTCATCTACTGCTTCATCGGCTGCCTGCTGGGCACGCTGATCGGCGTGCTGCCGGGCATCGGGCCCGTGGCCACCATCGCCATGCTGCTGCCCGCCACTTATGCGCTGCCCCCGGTGGCCGCGCTGATCATGCTGGCCGGCATCTACTACGGCGCGCAATACGGCGGATCGACCACTGCCATCCTGGTGAACCTGCCGGGCGAATCGTCCTCGGTGGTGACCGTGATCGACGGCTACCAGATGGCGCGCAAGGGCCGGGCGGGTCCCGCGCTGGCAGCCGCCGGCCTGGGCTCGTTCTTCGCCGGCTGCGTGGGCACGCTGATCCTGGCCGCCTTCGCGCCGCCGCTGACCGAAGTCGCCTTCAAGTTCGGCCCCGCCGAATACTTCTCGCTGATGGTGCTGGGCCTGATCGGCGCCGTGGTGCTGGCCTCGGGCTCGCTGCTCAAGGCGGTCGCCATGATCGTGCTGGGCCTGCTGCTGGGCCTGGTGGGCACCGACGTGAACTCGGGCGTCGCCCGCTACAGCTTCGACATCCCTGAACTGACCGACGGCATCAACTTCGTCGTGATCGCCATGGGCGTGTTCGGCTACGGCGAAATCATCGCCAACCTGTCCAAGCCCGAAGACGACCGCGAGGTGTTCACCGCCAAGGTGCACGGCCTCATGCCGACCAAGGAAGACTTCAAGCGCATGATCCCCGCCGTGCTGCGCGGCACGGCCCTCGGCTCGGCCCTCGGTATCCTGCCCGGCGGCGGCGCGCTGCTGGCGGCCTTCGCGGCCTACACCATCGAAAAGAAGACCAAGCTGCAACCCGGCGAAGTTCCTTTCGGCAAGGGCAACATCCGCGGTGTGGCGGCCCCCGAGTCGGCCAACAACGCCGGCGCGCAGACCTCCTTCATCCCGCTGCTGACGCTGGGCATTCCGCCCAACGCCGTGATGGCGCTGATGGTGGGTGCCATGACGATCCACAACATCCAGCCTGGCCCTCAGGTGATGACGAGCAACCCCGAACTCTTCTGGGGCCTGATCGCCTCGATGTGGCTCGGCAACGCGATGCTGATCATCCTGAACCTGCCGCTGATCGGCCTGTGGATCAAGCTGTTGACCGTGCCTTACCGTTGGCTGTTCCCCTCCATCGTGCTGTTCTGCGCGGTGGGCGTGTACGGCACGAACAACAACACGTTCGACGTGTGGCTGGTCGGTATCTTCGGCTTCATCGGCTACCTGTTCCACAAGCTGGGCACCGAACCCGCGCCGCTGCTGCTCGGGTTCATCCTGGGCCCGATGATGGAAGAAAACCTGCGCCGCGCCCTGCTGCTGTCGCGCGGCGACTGGAGCGTGTTCGTGACGCGACCCATCTCCGCCGGCCTGCTGGCTGCCGCCGTGCTGCTCCTCATCATCGTGCTGCTGCCAGCCGTGAAGAACAAGCGCGAGGAAGCCTTCGTCGAGGACTGACCCTCGGGCTGGGTACCCTCTCACGATTGAGAACGACGGCACCTTCGGGTGCCGTTTTTCTTGGGGGCAACCGATGGATACACAACACTTTCCCGGCGATGCCTGGGTCTCGCTAGCATCGATCCGCCAAACCGGCAGCTTCAGGAAAAAGACCCATGACGCGATCGATGCCACGTACTGCCGTGGGTGCGGCCTGTGCTGCCACCTTGTTGATCGTGTGCGAAACCGGGTGGTCGCAGACCTCGGCGGCAGGGGCCGCATCCATCCGATCCGGCGCGTCTGCCATCGCCACGGCTTCCAGCGCAAAGGCCACGGTAGCGGCCAGCGAAACTCGCCCCGTCGGCCTTTGGGCCTCGCAGCCGGTGGCCCCCAACGACACCGTGGTGGTGAGCGCCGCCAACGCCGCGCCGGGCGCCACGGTCCAGGCCCGGCGCCTGGACGACCTGCCACTTGGCAATCCACTGGCCGGTGAACAGAGCAGCGGCGGTGCCTGGGTCGACATCGTGCCGCTGCAGGCCACGGCCCAATCGGTGAAGTTCGTGCCGCCAAACCAGGGCGCGGGGGTCTACGAATACCGCATCCTCGCCAATGGAACGACCGGCCCGATCGCTCAGGTGAATGCCCCCGATGTCTGGTTCGTGCAGGGGGACATGGGCGCGGCGGCGAGCCCCGGCGGCCGGCTGAGCGTGTTCGGCACGGCGCTGGGAGGCCTGTCGTCCTCCGGCAATACGCCCGTCATTGCGCTGGTGAAGGACGATCGGTTGGTGACGACCTTGCAGGCCGAGCCTGTCGAGCCCGCGGAAGCCGCCTTCACCGCCAGCTTCAACGTGCCGGCCTGGGTCGAACCCGGCGCGTATCGGCTGTACTTCCACAACGGATGGGGTGGCCCCGGTGCATGGAAGCGCTTTTCCGGCTTCGGTGCGGGCCCGGACCGTTCCCAGGGGCCTGCCGGGGTCGATGCCATCCAGATCGCCCGGCGCGTCGATTGGCCCCTGGCCGAATGCACCGTGCCCCCTCCCCGGGGAAACGGCCAGCCGGATGACAAAAGCTTCACCGACGCTTTCGCGTGTGCCGCCGCAGGCGGCACCATCGCGCTACAGGCGGGCCGCTACACGCTGTCCAGCCTCTATGCGCAGGGGTTCGGATTGCGCATTCCGAACCATGTGCGCGTGAGAGGCCAGGGCATGGGTGTCACGGAACTGTATTTTCCCGCGGCCACGGACGGCCCCCTGTTGGCAGGAAAGGGCCTGGCACTGAGCCAGGGCGGCTTCAACTACGACTATGGCGAAGCCGTGTACGGCGTCGAGGGCCTGTCGATCATCGCTCCGCTGATGACCCAGGGCGATGCGATCCGGTTCAACCACATGGCGCTTGCCGACAGCGTCTCGACCCCCTACGTCGTCAACGTGAAGATCGACCTGGGCGATGGCAAGCCCAACGATGCCAACGGCATCTTCGCCGCCAAGATGTCCAATGTGCTGGTGCGTGGCAACGACATCCGTGCGGGCTACCCGGTGCAGTTCAACGGCAACGTGTTTGCCGTCACCGTGACGGACAACACGTTCACGTGGTACCACGAGGCGCTGCGCTTCAACCACTTCGCGCAGAACGCCGTCATCACGAACAACACCTTCCGGCAAATGGCGCTGGAGGCGCCGAGGGGCGCGGCAGAACGGTCTTTCGCAGCGCCGTCGTCCGATGTCTACTACGCCCGCAACCGGAGCGAAACGGACCGGCCCCCTTCGGACTCTGTCTGGGGGCTCACGCTCGATGAAGGCAACGGCATCTTCTTCGGCCATGCCGTCGCCGCTTCAGGCACGACGCTCACGCTGGACGGCGACCTGAGAGATCCGAACTCGGCACCCGGCTTTTCCGCGATGGTCCTGTCGGGGCAGGGTGCCGGGCAGATGCGGTATGTGCTTCGAGCACTCGACAACCGCACATTGGTGCTCGACAGACCCTGGACGGTGGATCCCGACGGCACCTCGGTCATCAGCGTGGTGAGCACGCTCGGCCGCATGCTGTTCGTCAACAACGACTATCACGTGAACGGAGGGCAAAACAGCTTCTATCCCTCGGCCGACGTGGTGCAGGCGAACAACCGCCTCGGCGTGGCCGGCGGGGCCGATAGTGCCCTGGTCCAGTCCACCGGTATCTACGAAATGGGCCGAGGGATGATTCCCGGCTGGCACCACCAGATCCTGGGTAACACCATCCGGTACGCAGGCGTTCTGGAAGTGCACGGCGGCAATCCGGCCGGCGTGGGCAACGACGTCTGGTACACGGACCGCATCACGCAGACCAACATCGTTCGCCGAAATACTTTCGTGGACCAGGCACAGGGCTCGATCGAGCTCTGGGATTCGATCGGCAATTCGCTGGTCGAGCACAATGTTGTCCCAGCGCTGCGTCTGCAGAACGCCAGCGCGATGCGCGACACGCTCTTGCGCGGCAATCGGAGCGGCACTGGCGAGCCGCCATCGCTCCAATGGAACCAATCGATTCCAGCCGACGTCAAGGTGGTGAACTGAGCAGAGTCGGAGAACGGTTGAGCGCAGGCCGTGTGGGATGAAGGCACCGGTGCTGCAATGCGTCAAGGCATGATTTCGGCATCGGTCAGCGGTGGACAGTCAGCGCACTCCGGTGGAATGTTCTCGAACACCACGTCGCGCCCTACACGCACCTTGTTCATGGGCGGGTTGAGGTACCAATACAACTGGCCGTTGATCCAGAGGTCCACTACATCGCTGGTGCCCAACAGTGTCCTCGGCTCTACGCGATAAAGCCGAATCACGTGGGGATAACGCATGTCCATGTGCGTTAAACGTTGAAGCCAGGAGGCTTCGTAGTAGTCCAACCGGTACACACGGCGGGGGCTGTAGTGACTTCGATCGTAGGTTGGAGTAACGAAGTACCAGCCCCCGACGATCAAGGCAATCGCGAGAGCAGCCCGTTTTAGAAGAACCCGGTATTTTTTCTTCTCAGGGCATGATTTCGGCATCGGTCAGCGGCGGACAGTCAACGCACTCCGGCGGAATGTTCTCGAACACCACGTCGCGCCCTACACGCACCTTGTTCATGGGCGGGTTGAGGTACCAATACAACTGGCCGTTGATCCAGAGGTCCACTACATCGCTTTCCCCGAGCAGCGTTTCGGGTGCGATCCGATACAGACGCACGAATGACGGCATCTTGAAATTAGGGTGAATGAGGCTTTGCAGTAACGAGGCTTCGTAATATTCCAAACGATAGACGTTGCGTGGGCTGATCGCACTGTGGAACAGTTTGGGTTGGGAGCCGTACCAAAGACCGCAACCCAACGGAACGATCAAAAGCCAGAGCCATTTTTTTCGATATTTCCAAGCCATTGGCATTCCAGTCACCATGAAATTTTTTGCGGGAATGGCAGCCGCACCCGGCGCACATCCGATAACACCATGAAGTCGCCTCCCCTTTGGTGCTTGGCCCGCCAATCGCGAAAGTCCTTGTTTTGAACGACGTACTTGTAGCCCTGAACGGCAGCAGGGGATTCGTCCACCAGCACTTCTCCGAGCGGCACGCTCCACTGGGTACGAACGCCACATTCCACGCCATTGAAGCCCCAGCAGCCCAGCGGTTGTGAAATGAACGATTGGCCATCGTTGAAATCGTAGGCATCGCGCAGATAAAAGCCCAGTTCATTGATTTCGATGGTCGCTCTGCCCATGCCTTGAGGGGTCACCATTCCAGACGCTGCCACGTTGATCTGCGCTTCGCCCATGGCACCATAGAAGTCATCCATGGGATCGCTCCACTGGCCGAAAGCCAGGTAATTCACCTGACAGGTGTCTTCGAGTATTTTGGCGGGCTGGGCCAAGTTGCCAAAACGCCAGCATTGGTGACTGCGTCCACGACTCTCCTGTTTTACACGGTCTTTCAATTGCGCAATTCCTGCCGGGCTCGCCCATTTCGCTTGCAAACGGGCCATTGCAGCCTGCACACGCGCAAAGCCTAAAGCCCACGCCATGGAGACGGTATTCTCGTCAAGCTGCGTCGAGGGCAAATAACTCAAACGCTGACCTGCCACGCTGCCTTTGACTTGCGGGGTCATCTGGTACGCCGCACCGTTGAACCACCGCTCCATCAACGCCGCCGCCACCGGCCACCCCAAGCGCGAGCGCATCACCGATGGAATGTCCCGCAACTGGAACAGGCGGGTGGCATATTGCGGCGCATTCTTGCGCCCGAGCACGGACCGCAGGGCTTCCTGCGGCGCCTTCAGAAGATCGACCATTGACCCTGACTCCCCTTGTTTTTCAGTCACGCTGAGGCTTGCGTGAACGGGGCGGATTATGGCGAAAAAATGGCTTGACTCCACCAGCGTTGCTGTATGGATGGGTTGCAATGCGTAACCGTTAAGCAAATTATCTTGGTGCTCGAGGAGCCATCCCGCACCGCCCGCAATGCCGCCGCAAAGCACTGCGACTTCGCCGGTATCGCCGATCGCGGGGCGGGCCGCGCACAGGGCCGATGGCTGTGCCGCCACCTGCGTGCGACACTGAATGAATGCGCACCCGGCCAACGCACCGGGCTGCCCAACCCGCCGAATCCATGCAGCAGTCCACACCCCCCGATACCGCGCGCTCCACGGCCCCTGCCGTCGAAGCGTCCGCTTCCGTTCCAGTGCAGCCCTCGGGGCCTTTGCCCGCGCCGAATGCCGGCGTGGCCGCCGGCATGGCGCTCGCCCTGGTCGGCGCCATCGCCTTCAGCGGCAAGGCCATCATCGTCAAGCTGGCCTATCGTCACGGCGTGGACGCGGTCACGCTCATCATGTACCGCATGCTGTTCGCGCTGCCGATCTTCGCGGCCATGGCGTGGTGGGCCAGCCGGGGCAAGGCGCCGCTCACGCGCCGCGACTGGGCGGGCGTGGCCTGGCTGGGGTTCACGGGCTACTATCTGGCGAGCTTTCTCGACTTCGCCGGGCTGGCGTACATCAGCGCCAGCCTGGAGCGGCTGATCCTGTACCTCAACCCGACCCTGGTGGTGGTGCTGGGCTGGGTGCTGTATCGCCGCAGCATCCGCTGGGGGCAGATGCTGGGCATGGCAATCAGTTACTGCGGCGTGGTGCTGGTGTTCGGGCACGAGGCGGGCCTGCAGGGCGCGTACGTGGCCTGGGGGGTGCTGCTGGTGTTCCTGTCGGCCGTGAGCTATGCGGTCTACCTGGTGTACAGCGGCGAGATGGTCAAGCGCATCGGCTCGCTGCGCCTGGTGGGCCTGGCGACCACGGTGGCGTGTGTGTGCTGCCTGCTGCAGTTCGCAGTGCTGCGGCCGCTGGGCGCGGCGGTGGTGGCGCCCGAGGTGCTGTGGCTGTCGTTGCTGAACGCCACGCTGTGCACGGCGGTGCCGGTGCTGCTGGTGATGATGGCCATCGAGCGTGTGGGTGCGGGCCTGGCCGCGCAGGCCGGCATGGTGGGGCCGCTGTCCACGATCCTGATGGGGGTGTGGCTGCTGGACGAGCCGTTCACGCTGTGGGTGGCTTCGGGCACGGCGCTGGTGCTCACGGGCATCTTCGTCTTCACCCGCATGGCGGCGCGCAAGCCCGCGGGCTGAGGCCCTGCCGGGCCGGTGCATGGCGCAGGGCATTCCCCTTGCCCGGCGCTGGCGCGCGGCGCTTCGTATCATGGTCCTTCGATCGCTGGCGCACCGGGAGCAGGGCGCCTTCGGTACCTCTTGGTGTGATTCGCAACGGGCCGGGCGCGCCGGCCGTGAAAGGAGACTATGGACCTGGGTATTGCCGGTAAATGGGCGTTGGTGTGCGGCGCCAGCAAGGGATTGGGGTATGGCTGCGCCGAGGCGCTGGTGCGCGAGGGCGTGAACGTGGTGATCAACGCCCGCAACGCCGAGGCGCTGGAACAGGCCGCGGCGCAGTTGCTGGCCGCGGCGGCCAACGAGTCGGCCACGCTGGCGCACAAGCACCCGCAGCCGGTGGTGCTGGCCGTGGCGGCGGACATCACCACGCCCGAGGGCCGGGCCGCCGCGCTGTCGGTGGAGGGCGGGCCCGGGGCGGCGTTCGACATCGTGGTCACCAACGCGGGCGGTCCGCCGCCGGGCGACTTCCGCGACTGGGACCGCGATGCCTGGATCAAGGCGGTGGATGCCAACATGCTCACGCCGATCGAGCTGATCAAGGCCACGGTGGACGGCATGGCGGCACGGGGCTTCGGGCGCATCGTCAACATCACGTCGAGCGCGGTGAAGGCGCCCATCGACATCCTGGGCCTGTCCAACGGCGCGCGCAGCGGCCTCACGGGCTTCGTGGCGGGCGCCTCGCGCAGCTCCATTGCGGCGAAGGGCGTGACGATCAACAACCTGCTGCCGGGCAAGTTCGACACCGATCGCCTGTCGGCCAACATCCAGGCGACCGTCCAGAAGACCGGCAAGAGCGAAGACGATGTGCGCCGCGCACACCAGGCGGCCATTCCGGCCGGCCGCTACGGCACGCCGCAGGAATTCGGGGCGATCTGCGCGTTCCTGTGCAGCGTGCAGGCGGGCTACCTGACGGGGCAGAACGTGCTGGCCGACGGCGGGGCGTTTCCGGGCACGTTCTGACGCGAAGAGGGCCGCCTTGGGGGCGGCAGGCCCTTCAAGTCCGCGACTGGGCCCCGGCCGCCGCGCCGGATGCCCTTCGCCGCCGCTCGCCCAGGCGCAGGCCAAGCACCAGGCTGGCGAGGAACACCGCGAGCGCCAGGTACGCCTGCAGGTAGTAGCTCCAGCCCTGCTCGGCATACAGGTAGGGCCCGACGTCGGTGGAGTGGATCTCCAGCAGCAGCCCGGCGAACCACAGCGCGGGCACCACCGCCAGCGCCGCGCCCAGCCACCGCCGCCAGGCCATGCCCGCCATGCACACGGCGGAGGCGCCCAGGGCCACGGCCCAGATGTGCCAGAGGGCCGGCGTCTTGTCGCTGACTTCGGCCAGGGCGAGGCCCGGCATCAGCGCCAGGGCAAGGAGGGCGGTGGTGCGGGCCTTCATTCGGCCGGGTAGCGGACGGTGAGCGGGATGTAGCATTCGTGCAGGCCCCCCAGTTCGCTCTTGAGCTTCTCGACGAACTTGTCGATGTGCACGGTCAGGTCGATGCAGCCGGCGCTGCCCGGCGTCGAGCCGCCGTGGATGAAGAAGCCGCCGCGCCCGTAGGTCTCGGTGTCGGGATAGGGGTGGATGGTCAGCCGGAAGTTGCCCCAGGCCGCGCGTGGCGAGCGGTACAGGTTCTTGAGCCAGTTGTTGGCCCACATCTCGGACGGCTGGATCCAGTAGTCCCCTTCGGGGATGGGCCCGGCGTTTCGGGTCTTCTGCCATTCGGTGGAGTAGTCGAAGTGGCCGTTCTTGGGCTTGCCGGACACGGCGGGCAGCGCGAGGACGGATTGCGTGCCCGTGCCGCGCAGGACTTTTCCGTCGAATTGCAGTGCGATTTTCGATTGCAGGCATCCGGGGGCGTGGGGTCGGCTGCGCTCCAGGGCGTAGGGATCGGACATGGCGGGGTGAAAGGGTTGGCGCCGCGCAAAAGGAGCATGCGCAACGGGCAGGGCGCCCGGGTTCAGCGCGGCCGGCCGATTCTAGGAGGGGGTTCTGCCGTGCCCCGTGCGTTTTTGTAATGCCGGGTGTCGGGACGTATCGCACGCCGCACACCGAACGTGCGCCCGCTGGCGCGCTACACCGACCAGGTGCGCGGCCGCTGCGCCGCCATGCCCCAGCACTGTGCACGCCAGGCCGCCCACACGGCCTGCAGCAGGCCCATGGCGGGCTCCACCACGGGCGCGAGCACCCGCACCACCACCACGTTCGGATGGGGGCTGGTGGCGCCGGCCGTGGCGGCCAGCGGGTGCCCGTCGATGGCGGCGCGGGCGGCGTCCAGCGCGCCTTCGCGCCGCTCCCGAGTCAGGGCCTCGCCGGCGATGAAGAAGACCGACGCCATGCAGCGGTGCCCCGCCAGGCCCAGCGGGCCGTCGAGCAGCAGCCGGTCCGTCGAGTCGATGCGGCCGCGCTCCAGCCACACGCCCGGCACCTCGATGTGCTGGGTGAAGCGGCCCGATTCGAATGGTTGCCCTGCGTGGGGCAGCCCGAGCGCGGTGACGTCCCAGCCCAGGCATTCGGCGCCCGGGGCCACCTCCAGCGTGAGCCGGTTCTCGGCCTGGCAGGCGTTGTAGCAAAGGGCTTCGAGCGGCAGCCATTCGAGCCGCGCGCCGGGCGCCAGCACGGCGTGCGTGCGCTGCAGCGCGGGGGCACCGGTGGATCGGTAAAAGCGCGTGGCGCCGGGGGTGGTGACCAGGCCGTGCGCGCCGGCCGCGACGGTGGTGCGGATGTCCAGCGTGTCGCCCCCCACCAGCCCGCCGGGCGGATGCACCAGCACGTTGTGGCACACCGCATCGCCTTCGGGGTACAGGCTTTGCAGGATGCGCAGCGGGCCGCCGTGTTCGAAGCGCGCCACCGTGCGCTCGGCCTCTCGGCGGTAGTCCAGTTGCAGGTGGGCGTGCCAGGTCATGCGGTTGCTATCAAATCGTGAGCTAGACCGGCATGATATCCGCCGGCATCGGGCCGATTCGATGCCGACCGGGCGCAGGGGATGGGCTTCAGGCTTTCCATGCGCCCCGGTGCGAGGCCGAGGACTCCTCGATCAGCGCCGGGCCGATGCATTCGATGGCATGGGACGAGGCCGCGAACACGTCGCGGCACGACAGCTCGGCGTCGCGCTGGTCCAGCCGCTCGCCGCGAAAGGCGCGCAGCCGCACGGCGTCGATGCCGTACACCACGCGCCCGATGTTGGCCCAGAAGATCGCGCCGGCGCACATCACGCAGGGCTCGCCGGACGAATACAGCGTGGCCTGCGCGAAGGCCTCGCGCGGATGGTGCGGGCTGGCCAGCCGCACGGCCGAGGTCTCGGCATGCGCGGTGCAGTCGCCCGTTTCGCCGTTGGCGTTCCAGGCCTCGGCCAGGATGCGGTCGTCCGCACCCACGATGACGGCGCCGAACGGTCGGTTGCCGCGCGCGCGGGCCTGGTCGGCGAGGGCGATGGCGCGGCGCAGGTACAGGCCGTCGCGCGGGGCGAGGGGGACTTCCTCGGGCAGTTCGCAAGTGGGGGAGGCAGGCATGTTCATCGGGCGGTCTCCGCTTTCAGGCCGGCACCTTGCGGTCGGCCGCAGCGGGCAGGAACGCCGGGTTGAACACGCGCTCGGCCGCCGGCTTGCGGGCCAGGCCGAAGGTGGTGGCAATCTCGTCGATCTGCCGCGCGAGCACCTCGGGGTTCACGCCGCCCAGGCCGATGGCCTGCGTTTCGGCCGTGGCGAGGTATTGCCGCGTGATGGCCCAGCGGGCGCGTTCCATGTCCATGTTCAGGATGGGCTCGCGCGCCTTGATGGCGGCCATCGCCGCATCGGGGTTGGAGAGCGTCTCGCGCAGCGCCCGGTTCGTGGCGCGCAGGAAGGCCCGCGCCACTTCGGGCCGCTCCTGCAGCAGCCGGCCGGCCAGGATGGCGTTGCCGTAGAGGTTGAGCCCGGTCTTGCCGTACTCGAGCACGGCCAGGTCCTGCGGCGGCATGCGGGCGAACAGGGACACGGCTGAGTCGTGGAAGTAGGTGGCCGCGTCCACGTCGCCGCGCACCATCACGTTGTCGCGCGCGCTGAAGTCGGTGGTCACCCACTGGAACAGGTCGGGGCTGGTGTTGAGCTGGCGCGCCACCATGGGCCAGCTGCGGCGCGTGGATTCCACGGCGGCGGCGGCCACGCGCTTGCCCTTGAGCGACTGGAAGTCGGTGGTCACGCCGCGGTCCTTGCGGCCGATGATGACGAAGGGCGCGCGGTTGTAGTACTGGTAGATGGCCTGCACCGGCGCGTCGGCGTTCTGCGCGTGGAACTCGGCGAGCGCGCTGATGTCGCCCAGCCCCAGGTCGTAGGCCCCACTGGCCACGCGCGTGATCGAGGCCACGGAGCCCGAGCCCACGTCGATGCCCACGTCCAGCCCTTCGTCCTTGTAGTAGCCGTTGGCGGCGGCCAGGAAGAACGGCGCGGTCTGGCTGGTCACGCGGAAGTCGAGGGTGAACTTGAGCGCTGTGGTGGCCTTGCCCTGGGCGTGCACGGCGGGCGCGGCCAGGGTGGCGGACAGGAGGGTGGTGGCGGAGGTGGCGAGGAATCGGCGGCGTTGCATGGCGGTGGCTCCAGGTTCGGGGATGACAGCCGGCCACGGCGCATCTGCGCCGTGCATCGGTGCGAACTGAGCAATTTCCGGGCAACGGCGCCGTGGGGAACGGGCCGGGCTGAACGCTTCTACTCGGAGGCGGCGTTGCATGAAGCGTGCCTGCACGACGCCGTTGGAGTCGGCTCAGGGTGTGGGCGTGTGTGGTGCGGCGGAGGCGTGTCGCCGCTGGTGCATTTCCGGCGGGGCGGGCACACGGGTGGTGCGTGGCGGTCCCCGTTGCGGTGAGGCGCGGCGCGGCGGCCCGTGCTGCCGCGGCGCCGCAGCGCTGGTCCACCCGCTGCGCACGGATTGGCCTGCGATTTGCTTGCACGCCCCGCAAGAGTAGAAGCGTTCAGCCCGATGGCCTGCCCCGTGCGGGCCCCATCGGCGGGTCATTGCTCTTGAAGCCGGTGGTGGCCGCCGGCGCGCCGTTGCCGTCCTGGCGAATGCGTGCCGCCGGTCGCCGCCTTTGTCCCCTTCAAGAGCCCCGTGGCGCGTGCCTGCCTGGCCGTGTCCGCCATGGGCCTTGGTTCATCCGACGAGGAAACCCGCCATGCAGCAGAGCACCGCCAATCATCCCGCCATCTCCCCTGCCGATCCCGCAGACGCCACCGCCGATGTGCGCGGCGAACTGGAAAAGGAAGCCCGCATGGGCGGCATGGGCGCGGAAACCAGCGCCCGCGAAATCCGGCGCATCGACCTGTCCGACTTCGAACACCGCAAGGCCGAGATCGCCGAGCAGCTGTGGAGCGCCTCGGTCGAGATCGGCTTCTTCCAGGTCACCGGCCACGGCATTCCGGTGCAGGACATCCGCAACGCGTTCGCGCGCGCCCAGGCGTTCTTCGATCTGCCGCGCGAGACCAAGGCGCAGTGGCCCCTGGCGCGCAATGCCGGCTGGGAGCACAAGGCGCAGGTGCGCCCGTCCACGCGCACGCCGGACCAGAAGGAGTCCTACCAGGTCACCCGGCCGCGCATGGCTGGCCTGTGGCCCAGCGAGGCCGAGCTGCCGGGATTCCAGGAAGCCACCTTGCGCTTCGAGGCGCAGTGCTGGCACGTGGGCATGCAGCTGCTGTCGTGCTTCGCGGACCGGCTGGGTTTCGATCCGGACTTCTTCACCCGCGCGCACGACCCGTCGAGCGCGGCCTACCAGAGCACCCTGCGCATGCTCCACTACTTCGCCGTGGACCCGGCGCTCAAGGACGAACTGGGCCTGTGGCGCGCGGGCGCGCACACGGATTTCGACTGCCTCACGCTGCTGTTCCAGCGCCCGGGCCAGGGCGGGCTGCAGGTGCTGCCCGGCAAGGAGATGGAGAGCCGCCAGTGGACCAGCGTGGAGCCGGCCGAAGGCGTCATCACCTGCAACATCGGCGACATGCTGACGCGCTGGAGCGACGACCAGTTGCCCAGCAACTTCCACCGCGTGCGCAATCCGCTGCCGCACGAATACCAGGGTGCGCGCTACAGCCTGGCGTTCTTCTGCCAGGCGAACGAGGATGCCGTGGTGGAAGGCCCGGGCCGCAAGTACCCGCCGATCACCGCGGGCGACTACCTGCGCCAGCGCATCACGGCGAATTTCGCGAAGTACTGAGCGCGCCGGCGTGCGCTGAAGGACCGGGCCGCGTGCGCTGCCCGGACGCCGCGGGTGCCAGGCGCTACACCGTGGAGGTCAGCGGCGCCGGTGTGGTTTCTGAAGCGCCGCGTGCCGGCAGGACGATGTGAAACACGCTGCCCTGGGCCGTGTTGCTCGCATGGATGCGCCCACCGAAGGCCTCGACGATCTTGCGGCAGATGGCCAGGCCCAGGCCGGTGCCGCCCGAGCCGTCGCGCGTCTTGCTCGACTGCATGAAGGCCTCGAAGATGCGCTCGAGCTCTTCCTCGGGCACGCCCGGGCCGCTGTCTTCGATCTCGATGTGGATCTGCCCCAGGCCGTCCATGAAGCCGCGCAGCTCGATGGTCGAGCCCCCGGGCGAGAACTTGACCGCGTTCGCCAGCACGTTGCGCACGACCTGCTGGAACCGCAGCGGATCGGCTTTGGCGACCAGCGGCAGATCCGGCAGCTCCAGACGCAGGTACAGCCGGTGCCGGGCGAGCAAGGGGTCGAACTCCCGCGCGACCGAGCGGATGAGCCCGCGCAGGTCGGTGCGCTCCAGGTGGAAGGTACCCACCGTGCTTTCGATCTTGGCCACGTCCAGCAGGTCGTTGACCAGCGTGAGCATGCGCTGCCCTGAGGAGTGGATGTCGGTGAACATGCCGGCCAGCCGCGCATCGGCCGGGCTGCGCAGCGCGCCCAGCTCGGCGAACCCGATGATCGACTGCAGCGGCGTGCGCAGCTCGTGGCTCATGTTGGCCACGAACTCGGACTTGGTGCGCGAGGCCTCCTCGGCTGCGGTGCGCGCCTCCTGGATGGCGCGCTCGGCCATGCGGAAGTCGGTCACGTCCATGAGGATGCTCAGCACGCCGGTGGCGTGGCCCATCTCGTCGGTCAGCGCTGCCTTGAAGACGCGGGCGTCGCGGTGGGTGCCGTCGCCGTGAAGCAGCCGGGTCTCCAGCGTCATCTTGCCGCCCTGCATCAGCAGGCGCTGGTTGGCCTCCACCACGACGTTGGCCTCGTCCGGCGGCAGGAAGGCA
The DNA here is from genome assembly GCF_030158975.1 of Acidovorax sp. SUPP2539. Lineage (NCBI taxonomy): Bacteria > Pseudomonadati > Pseudomonadota > Betaproteobacteria > Burkholderiales > Comamonadaceae > Acidovorax > Acidovorax sp. SUPP2539. The sequence goes on from NZ_BQXJ01000003.1 coordinate 300,814, forward strand.
TGCAGCCGCTCGCCGATCACCAGCGCGCGGCCACGGCCCTTGTATTCCTCCCAGGCGCGGTTCACGAGCACCACGCAGTGGTCCTTGTCGGTCAGGGACATGGGCAGGGGCGTGGTTTCGAGCAGCAGGTTCTGGAAGGCCAGCTGGGCCTGCAGCTTGAGCTGCGCCTCCCAGCGGCCGGTCACGTCCACCGCGCTGCCGGCGAAGCCGGCGATGCGCCCTTCGCTGATGAGCGGTACCACCGCCAGCTCGAACAGCAGGTGCCGGCCATCGGCGCTGCGGATCAGCGCCTGGCAGGTGCGCGCCTGCGCCGTGGATTCGGTGTCGAGCATGGCCACGACCTCGTTGCGGCTGACCGAGTCCACGATGTCCGGCAGCGTCTGCCCCACGGCATGCGAGGGGCTGCGTCCGCTGATCGTGTCCCACCGCGCGTTGGCATAGGTGATGACGCCGTGCGCATCGGTGCGGAAGATCAGCTCCTGCACGCTGCTGATAAGCACCGCCAGATCGTGCTGGCTCTGCGCGATCTTTCGCTGCGCGAGGTTCATCGAGCGCTGCGCGGCCTCTCGCGCGCGCAGGCCGCGCCAGGCGGTCGCGGTCAGTCCGAGGGCGAGCAGCACGGCGGCCAGGCCGATGCCGAGCATGCTCTGGGCCTCCTGCAGCCACCGGTCCTGCGCCATCGCGTAGGGCTCTTCCACGATCGCCACCAGCGGCTTGTCGCGCGAGGCGCGAAAGGCCAGGATGCGGTCGCTGCCCAGCACGCCCTGGCCGATGTAGCTGGCGAAGTCGCGGTGGGGCAGGTAGCTGTGGAAGACGGGCAGGTTGTCGATTCGCCGGCCGACCAGGGCAGCGGCGGGCGCGGAGCTGGCCAGCACCTGGCCGTCGTCGCTGGCGATCACCGCGTCGTAGCTCAGGGATTCCAGCGTGAGGTACTGGAAGTTCGACAGCGCACCGGGATTGACCAGCCCCACGAGCATCAGGTCCCGGCCGCCGTTGGTGCGAAAACCGCGCAGCAGCGGAATGAACGACATGCCTGCCGGGGCCACGTCGGGGGGCGTGGTGCGGCGCAGGCTGCCCAGGCTGCGGCCCGGCACCAGCGGGCCGATGCGCTGGCGTTCTTCCTCCACCCAGGGCCCCAGGCCCGTGACGTCGATGAAGGTGCCGGCCTCGCCGGTGACGGTGCTGGCGACCACCAGGCCCTTGGTGTCCACTACCGCCACGCCGCGCATGAAGGGCAGCCCGGCCAGCACCTGCCGCATCGCGACCTCCATCGCTTGCGTGCTGGTGGGGGCATCGGTCAGTGCCTGCGAATGCGCGAGCACGCCCAGCGCCATGTCGCCGGCATCGAACGTGCGGGCGGCCTGGTCTTCGATGATGCGGGCCAGCAGCTGGGCCTGCACCTGGCTGGCGGTCATCGTCGCACGCATGTCGTTCACGGCGAGCAGGGCCATCGCGGCCGCCGCCAGCAGCGCGGCCGCCACGCCGGCGGCCAGCACGAGGCCGCTGGCAGGCAGCCCGCGAAAGCGCAGCGCCGGTTCCGCCGCGAGGGAGGGTGGGGAGGGAGCGCGGCGTTTCATCGTCATGTCAGGGCTCGATCACCTGGCCGAGGCCGTTCTTTTCCGCGGCGGCCTTGAGCCGGCCGTCGCGCTTGATGCGGGCCACGAAATCCTCCATCTGCCGGAGCCAGGCACCATCGCCGGGCCGCACCGCGTAGGCGTAGGGCACGACCCGGATCGAATGCGCCGGCACGAGGAGCTTGGCCCAGTTGGCGTTGTCCAGCAACTGGCGGCTGTAGAAGTAGTTGGTCATGAACACATCCACGCGGCCGGCGATGAGCTCCTGCTCGCGCGTGGCGGGCGCGTCGACCGGCACCACCCGCGCATGCTGCAACTGCGCCGCCATGATCGGCCCCGTCAGGGTGCCTTGCTGCACGCCGACCCGCACGCCGGGCTGGTCGATGTCGGACCATTGCGTGACCACGGCATTGTTCTTGGTGGTGATGGCGTACACGTCGCTGTGCAGGTAGGGCTGCGTGAAATCCAGCACCTGCTGGCGCTGCGGGGTCACGGCGATGGCGGACATGGCCACGTCACACCGGCGGCTGGTGAGGTCGGCCACCAGGGATGGAAAGGACGAATCCACATACTCCAGGCGCGCACCCAGGTCTTTCGCGAGTTCGGCCGACAGGTCGATGTCGATGCCCTTCAGCTCGCGCGTGCGGGGATGGCGGTAGGTCACGCCGTAGTAGTCGGGCCAGATGCAGACCCGCAAGACCCCGGTCGAGCGCACCCGATCGGACACCGGCCCGGCCTGCACCGCCGGCCATGCGGCCAGGCAGGCCCCGGAAAGCAGCGAGAGGGAAAGGACGATCCGCTTCATGCCATCCATTTCTTCAGGGCCGCGCCCTGCAGGAAAAGGGGCGCGCGATGTCCTCGGGATGCAGGCCCGCCGGGAAGGCGGCCTGGGGTGTCAGCGCATCATAGGGGCCGGTGCCCGTTTGCCCGTGTCGGCCTGTGCCTTTACCTTGACCGATCTCAGGGTTCCGGGCAGGGCGCGTCAGGCCAGGCTCGCCCCATGGCAGCGCGGCGCCGGGTTTTTGCCAGACGCTTGAGCAGGGACGACGAGCGGTGAAGGCCATGGGATCGGATGGTGAGAAAATGATAGAAATAAAAAACAGCGTCGTTGGCTGATTTTAATCAGAAAAATCATTTTTATCATCTTTAAATTTGTTTGTTTTGAACCCAACAGCGGCACAATTCACGCATGGCAACATCTGCTCCTGAGATCTCCGACGTGACCGATCACTGCACCACCCTGGAGGTGGCCAAGCTGCTCGGCATGGCCGTTCGATCCGTTCAACTCATGGTGGATCGCGGGGAGCTTCAAGCCTGGAAGACGCCCGGCGGGCACCGGCGCATTTCCCGCGCATCCGTGCAGCAATGGCTGCAGGGCAACAAGGCCGCCCCAGCGCAGCCGCACAACCGCCGGGCGGACGACGCCCGGACCGGGGCCGGAACCGAGGCCGGCGCGCCGAAAAAGCCCCTGCTGCTGCTCATCGAGGATTCGACGCACTTCCAGAACCTCATCCAGCTCATCGTGCAGCAGCAGTTTCCGGAACTGGGGCTGCAGGTGGCCGACGACGGCATCGCCGGGCTGGCCCTGTACGGGCAACTGCAGCCGGACATCCTCATCGTGGACATCCTGCTGCCCGGCCTGGATGGCGCGACCCTGATCACCACGCTGCGGTCCCATCCCCAGTTCGCGCGCAGCGAGCTGATCGTGGTGACCTCGCTCGACGAATCGCAACGCGCGCCCTATGCCTTCGCCCTGCAGGGCGTGGCCGTCATCCACAAGCCCCGGCTGGTCGCCGAACTGCCTGGGGCGCTGCAGGCCTGCCTGGAAACGCTGCGCCATGGATGAACCCGTCGTCCTCCTGGTGGAAGACGATGCCCTGGTGTCCCGCTTCGTCGGCATGGTGCTCGACGACCTGCCGGTGCGGCTACAGGTCTGCAGCAGCGTGGAGCAGGCGCTGCAGTTCCTGGCGGAGCACCGTGTCCAGTTGGTCATCACCGATCTGATGATGCCCGGGGAGTCCGGCATGGGGCTGATCCAGCGCATGGCCGCCGACCGCTCCCTCGCCGCGGACGCCAAGGTCGTGGTGTTCAGCGCGGGTTTGAACACCAAGGTGCGCGAGCAGCTGGCGTCGATGAACATCTGGCGCACGCTGGCCAAGCCGGCCTCGGTGGGCGATCTGCAGGGTTGCGTGCAGGATGCCCTGCAGTTGTCCGGCCAGAACCCGGAGGCCGCACCGCCGGCCGTCTCCGCGCCGGCGGCTCCCGCCGCCGAGTCGGGTCTGGCGGACCACGAAGCCCTGGCGGTGGCCACGCACTTCGCCAACAACCGCCGTCTGTTCGAGGCCTATCGCGAACGGTGCTTCGTGCAGTTCGCCAAGGATGGCGAAGAGGGCGACCGGGCCGCTGCGGCGGCCGACCTGGCCGCGCTGCGCCGGCTGGCGCACAACCTGCGCACCGTGCTGCTCACGCTGGGCCGCAGCGAAGGGCACCGGGTGGCCAGCCGCCTCGAAGAGGCCGCCATCGCCGAAGACGTCCCGGCCGCCGTGGCCGGCTGGAAAGCGTTGCGGGATTACCTGGCGCCCTGACCTTCAAGGCCCGGCAGGGCACCTCAGGGCATGACCCAGCGGTCCGCCGCCGCGCGGATGTGCGAGCGCATGGCCGACTCCGCCAGCAAGGGGTCGCGGGCCGCGAGGCAGCGGTAGATCTGCTCATGCTCGGCCAGGGCCGCGTGCCAGGTCGGCTGGCCTTCCAGCCGCTCTCGCATGTGGCTGGCCAGCGGCCCGCGGCGCTTGTCGAACAGGCTGCCCACCAGCCGCACCAGCACCGAATTGCCGGTCATCTCGGCGATGCGCACGTGGAACTCGCGGTCGTGTTCCAGCACGTCGCGCCCGGCCGCGATGTCGGCGCGCATGGCGTCGATGCTCGCCTGCACGCGGGCCAGGCCGTCCGGCGTGGCGTGCACGCACGCCAACACGATGACCGCCCCCTCCACCGCGCCGCGCGCCTGCATCAGTTCGGCCGGGCTCTCGCCCATGGAAGGGGGCAGGGCGGAGCGCCGCAGCGCGCGGCTGCACACGTACACGCCCGAACCCATGCGGATCTCCACGCTGCCCTCGATCTCCAGCGCGATCAGCGCCTCGCGCAGCGAGGGGCGTGACACGCCCAGCTGCTGCGCCAGATCGCGCTCGGGCGGCAGGCGGCTGCCTTCCCGGTAATCGCCCTGCTGGATCAGCAGGCGCACCTTGTCCGCGATCTGCTGGTACAGGCGCCGGGATTCGAGGGCTTTGGTCGAGTCGTTCATCAAACGTGTGGATTGAAATTGGCCAGACCATATGGCCTGACCAAAAAGAAGTTGTGCGCAGTGTAGGGGGTGAAATCACCAGATTCCAAGCATTGGATCGCTGAAAACCCTGCGGCTGGGGTTAACCCGGTAAGGCCAATTTGAATTTGGCGCTCAAATTGGCCTTACCAGAAACCCCTGCGATGGGCCGCCGAGCGGTCCGCACGCCGACACTGCCTTGAACTACGCTTTCGACTTCTCCGCGCCGCTGGCCTACTGGCCCGACCTCCTGGCAGGGGCGTGGACCACGCTGTCGCTGTCGCTGGCATCGACCTTCTTCGGCTTCCTGGTGGGCGTGTTCTGCGCCCTGGCCAATACCGGCCGCTCGCGCTGGCTGGCCCGGCTGGCGGGGGTGTACATCGAGGTCATCCGCAACACGCCGCTGCTGGTGCAGGTGTTCATCGTGTACTTCGGGCTGGCCTCGCTGGGCCTGCAGGTGGGTGCATTCACCGCGGCCATCGTGGCGCTGGTGGTGAACGTGGGGGCCTACACCAGCGAGATCGTGCGGGCCGGCATCGAGTCGATTCCCAAAAGCCAGCTGGAGGCGGCCGAATGCATGGGCCTGTCGCGCTGGCAGACGCTGCGCCACGTGGTGCTGCCGCCGGCCATCGAGCGCGTGTACCCGGCGCTGTCCAGCCAGTACGTGCTGCTGATGCTGGCGTCGTCGATCTGCTCGCAGATCTCGGCGGAGGAGCTGACGGCGGTGGCCAACCGCATCCAGTCGGACACCTTCCGCTCGGTGGAGACCTATCTCATCGTGGCCGCGGCGTACCTGGCCATGTCGCTGGTGATGCGCGGCGCGCTGTGGCTGGTGGCCATGGTCGCCTTCCCGCGCCGCCGGCGCCTGGGCACCCCCCTTTGAAAGCCGCAGGCACGCACCATGGGCTTTCTCAACGCATCGCACCTTCATTTCCTGTTCGACGGCCTGCTGTGGACCGTGGGGCTTTCGCTGCTGGCGTTCGCCGGCGGCGGGCTGCTCGGCTTTGCCGTGGCGCTGGGCAGCTCGTACGGGCCGCGCTGGTCGCGCGTGGCCGTGTCTCTCTACATCAAGCTGATCCAGGGCACGCCGCTCTTGGTGCTACTGCCGCTGGCGTATTTCGGCCTGCCCTCGCTCGGGTTCAACGTGGCGCCGCTCACGGCAGCGGCGCTGGCGCTGTCGATCTACGTGTCGGCCTACCTGGGCGAGATCTGGCGTGGCTGCATCGAGTCGGTGCCGCGCACTCAGGCCGAGGCCGTGGAATGCCTGGCCCTGCGCTGGCACCAGCGCGTGTGGCACGTGATCCTGCCGCAGTCCGTGAAGATCGCCACGCCGCCCACCGTGGGCTTCATGGTGCAAATCGTCAAGAACACCTCGCTGGCCTCTGCCATCGGCTTCGTGGAGCTGGCGCGGGCGGGCCAGATCATCAACAACTCCACCTTCGAGCCGTTCGTGATCTTCGTGATCGTGGCGGCCCTGTATTTCGCCCTGTGTTACCCGCTGTCGGTGCTGAGCCGGCGCCTGGAGAGGAGCTTTCATGTCGCCCATCGTTGAGATCGAGAACATCTCCAAGTGCTTCGGCGCCACCCGCGTGCTGGAGGGCGTGTCGTTCACGGTGAACAAGGGCTCGGTGGTCGCCATCATCGGCCAGAGCGGGTCGGGCAAGAGCACGGCGCTGCGCTGCATCGACCGGCTGGAGACGGTGGATGCCGGCCGCATACGCGTGTGCGGCCACGAGGTGACCGCGCCGGGGCTCAACCTGCACCAGCTGCGCCGCGACGTGGGCATCGTGTTCCAGAGCTACAACCTGTTCCCGCACCTCACCGTGCTGGAGAACATCATGCTGGCCCCGCGCCTGGTGCAAAAGGCCGCCAAAGCCGAGGTGCGCGAGCGTGCCCAGGCCGTGCTGGCGCAGGTGGGCCTGTCCGACAAGGCCGACTGCTACCCCTCGCAGCTGTCGGGCGGCCAGCAGCAGCGCGTGGCCATCGCCCGGTCGCTGGCCATGCAGCCGCAGCTGATGCTGTTCGACGAGGTGACCTCGGCGCTGGACCCGCAACTGACCGGCGAGGTGCTGCGCGTGATGGAAAAACTGGCCGAAGGCGGCATGACCATGATCCTCGTCACGCACGAGATGGGCTTTGCGCGCAAGGTGGCCGACGAGGTCATCTTCATGCACCGGGGCCGCGTGTGGGAGCACGGTCCGGCCTCGATCCTCGATGCGCCAGCCACCACCGAGCTGCGCGATTTCGTCGGCAACGGCCTGTAGCGCTGCCACGGTGATTCCCGAGCCCCGCACCAGACGGGGCCGACCCCAACCCTTCCTTTTCACACGGAGACAAAGCCCCATGACAACACCGCGTTCCTTCCTGCTGCGCACCCTGCTGGCCTCGGCCGCCCTGATGGCCTTCGGCGCCGGCAGCGCCCATGCCGATCTGCTCAAGGACATCCGCGAGGCCAAGAAGATCCGCATTGCCCTCGACACCGGATCGCCGCCCTACGGCTTCGTGGACGACGCGATGAAGCCCGTGGGCTCCGACGTGGAGACCGCGCAGCTGCTGGCGCAGGACCTGGGCGTGGCCCTGGAGATGGTGCAGACCACCAGCCCCAACCGCATCCCGTTCCTGCAGACGGGCAAGGCCGACATCGTGGTCGCCTCGCTGTCGGTCACGCCCGAGCGCGAGAAGGTCATCGACTTTTCGGTGCCCTACGCGCAGATCCTCGCCGTGGTCGCCGCCCCCAAGGCCGCGGACATCAAGGGCTTCGAAGACCTGCAGGGCAAGCGCGTGGCCACCACGCGCGGCTCCAACAACGACAAGGTCGTCACGCAAGGCGCCAAGGGCGCGCAGATCGTGCGCTTCGACGACGACGCCACGCTGGTCACCGCCGCGGTGAGCGGGCAGGCGGACATCATCGCCACCTCGCCCGCCATCGTGAACACGGTCCTGGCGAAATCGCCGCAGAAGGACCTGGTGCAGAAGTTCGTCATGCAGAAGGTGCCGCTGGGCGTCGGCCTGCGCAAGAACGAGCCCGAGCTGAAGGCCTGGATCAACGACTGGATCACCAAGAACACCGAGAACGGCAAGCTCGTGGCGATCTACAAGAAGTACCACGGCGGCAACTGAGCCAGCAGCCCATTCCACCGACCCACCCACCCCTCTTTTTCCTGCATTGCGAGCCCCCCATGCTGACCGTCATCTGTGAAACCCCTGGCACCCTGCGCGCCGTGGAGCGCGAACGCCCCGTGCGCGGCGAGGGCGAAGTGCTGCTGCGCGTCAAGCGCGTGGGCGTGTGCGGCACCGACCTGCACATCTACACGGGCAACCAGCCGTTCCTGCAGTACCCGCGGGTGATGGGGCACGAACTGTCGGGCGTGGTGGAAGAGGCCGTGCCCGGCGGGCGCCTGGCGGTGGGCGACGTGGTCTATGTCATGCCCTACCTGTCGTGCGGCACCTGCGTGGCCTGCCGGCAGGGCAAGACCAATTGCTGCGTCAACATCCAGGTGCTGGGCGTGCACCGCGACGGCGCTTTCACCGAGGTGCTTTCGCTGCCCGAGGCCTTCGTGCACCGTGCCGAGGGCGCCACGCTGGATCAGGCCGCGATGATCGAATTCCTCGCCATCGGCGCGCACGCCGTGCGCCGGGGCGACGTGCAGCCCGGCCAGCGCGTGCTGGTGGTGGGGGCCGGTCCGATCGGCATGGCCGCCATGATCTTCGCGAAGTTGCGCGGCGCTGAGGTGACGGCCATCGACGGCCGCCAGGACCGCGTGGCCTTTTGCCAGCGCGAGCTGGGCGTGGCCCATGCCGTGGCGCTGGGCGAGGGCGACGAGGCCCAGTTGTCCGCCGCCACGGGCGGCGAGTTCTACGACCAGGTGTTCGATGCCACGGGCAATGCCAAGGCCATCGAGCGCGGCTTCGGCTTCGTGGCGCACGGCGGCAAGTACGTGCTGATCTCGGTGGTGCGCGACACCATCACCTTCTCCGACCCCGAATTCCACAAGCGCGAGACCACGCTGCTGGGCAGCCGCAACGCCACCACCGAAGACTTCGAGACCGTGCTGGCCGCCATGCGCGCGGGCCAGGTGCCCACGGCGGCGCTCAACACGCACCGCATGGCCCTGGCCGACGTACCGGCCGATTTCGCGCGGCTGCTGGACCCCGCCCAGGGTGTGGTCAAGGCCCTGGTGGAAGTCTGAGGAACGCGCTGCCATGGTCCAACCCATCCTCCAGTTCGGCACCAGCCGGTTTCTGCAGGCGCACGTCGATCTGTTCGTGTCCGAGGCGCTGGCGGGCGCTCCCGGCGCGGGCGATGCGCTGGGCGGCATCACCGTGGTGCAGACCACCGACCGCCCCGACGGCGCGGCCCGCATCGCGGCGCTGGCGCGCGGCGAGGGCTACCCCGTGCGCATCCGGGGTCTCGCCGGCGGCGAGCGCGTGGACCGCACCGTGCAATGCACGGCGGTGCGCGAGGCCTGGCAGGCCGCCACGCACTGGCCCGAGCTGCGCGCCGCCGTGGCCGGACCGGTGCGCGTGATCGTCTCCAACACCGCAGACCGCGGCTACCTGCTCGACGACCGCGACGGCCCCGCCGCGCTGCGCCCGGGCAGCGCGCCGCCGCACAGCTTTCCCGCCAAGCTGCTGGTGCTGCTGCACGGCCGCTGGCAGGCCGCGCCGCAGGCGCCCATCACGCTGCTGCCGTGCGAACTGGTCGAGCGCAATGGCGACGTGCTGCGCGATGTGGTCGTGGGCCTGGCACGCCAATGGGCGCTGCCGGCCGAATGCACCGACTGGCTCACGGCGCACTGCGTGTGGGGCAACTCGCTGGTGGACCGCATCGTGTCCGAGGCCATCGCGCCCGTGGGCGCGGTGGCCGAGCCCTATGCCGTCTGGGTGGTCGAGCGCCACCCGCGCCTCACGCTGCCGTGCACGCACCCGGCCATCGTGCTCACCGACGACCTGGCGTTCTACGAGCGGCTCAAGCTGCTGCTGCTCAACGCCGGCCACACCTACCTGGCCGAGCGATGGCAGCAGGAAGGCCGCGCCGCCGGCGAGACCGTGCGCGAGGCCATGGCCGATGCCGCGCTGCGCACCGGGCTGGAGGCGCTGTGGGCCGAGGAGATCCTGCCCGTGTTCGGCGCCCTGGGCGCACGGGCGCAGGCCGAGGCCTACCTCGTCGATGTGCGCGAGCGCTTCGAAAACCCGTTTCTGGACCACCGCATCGCCGACATCGCGCAGAACCACGCGCAAAAGAAGCAGCGCCGCTTCGGCCCCCTGGTGGCCCTGGCGGCCGAACACGCCCCGCACCTGGCCCAGCCGCGCCTGAAGGCGGCCCTGGCAACCGCCTGATCTTTTTCATTCCTTTTGCGACCACCCTGCCGCGCAGCCCCCGACGATGACCACCGACCTGCAGACCACCCCACCCCTGGCCCTTCAGCTCGGCGCCACCGACAACGTGGCCGTGGCGCGCCAGCCGCTGGAGCCGGGCACGCGCCTGGCCATCGGCGGGCATACCGTGCAGGTCCGCGAGCCCATCGCCTCGGGGCACAAGGTGGCGCTCGTGCCCATCGCACGCGGCGCGGCCGTGCTCAAGTACGGCCAGGGCATCGGCACGGCCACCACCGACATCGCGGCCGGTGACCATGTGCACGTGCACAACGTGGGCATGGCGGCATCGAGCCACGGCCACGGCCACAGCGCGGGCGCGGGCTACCACCCCACGGCCGAATCCGCCGATGCGATGACCTTCGACGGCTTCGTGCGCGCCGACGGCCGCGTGGCCACCCGCAACTATTTGGGCGTGATCGCCAGCGTGAACTGCTCGGCCACCGTGTGCCGCCACATCGCCGATGCCTTCAAGGGCGAGGCGCTGGCCGCCTACCCGCAGGTGGACGGCGTGGTCGCCATCACCCACGGCAGCGGCTGCGGCATGGGTGGCAACGGCGAAGGGCTGGAACTGCTGCAGCGCACCCTGCGCGGCTATGCCAACCACCCCAACTTCGCCGGCGTGCTGGTCATCGGCCTGGGCTGCGAGGTCAACCAGATCGCGCCGCTGGTGGAGACGCTGACGGCGCGCGCGCCCGGCCTGTTCGCCACGCTCACCATCCAGGACGAGGGCGGCACGCGCGAGACCATCGCACACGGCAAGGCCATCCTCGGTGACATGCTCGTCCAGGCCAACGCAGCGCGGCGCGAGCCGGTGCCGCTGCGGCACCTGGCGGTGGGCCTGCAGTGCGGCGGATCGGACGGCTACTCGGGCATCAGCGCCAACCCGGCGCTGGGCGCGGCGGTAGACCTGCTGGTGCGCCACGGCGGCACGGCCATCCTGTCGGAGACGCCCGAGATCTACGGCGCCGAGCACCTGCTCACGCACCGCGCCGCCACGCCCGAGGTCGCGGCCAAGCTGCTGGAGCGCCTGGCCTGGTGGGAGCGCTACGCAGCGCTGCACGGCGGCGACCTGAACAACAACCCCTCGCCCGGCAACAAGGCCGGCGGCATCACCACCATCCTGGAAAAATCCCTGGGCGCGGTCGCCAAGGCCGGCTCCAGCGGGCTGATGGACGTGGTGGGCTACGCCGAGCCCGTGCGCACGCAGGGCCTGGTGTTCATGGACACGCCCGGCTACGACCCCGTGTCCGCCACCGGCCAGGTGGCGGGTGGCGCCAACCTGATCTGCTTCACCACCGGCCGGGGCTCGACCTACGGCTGCAAGCCCACGCCTTCGCTCAAGCTGGCCACCAACACGCCCATGTTCCAGCGCATGGCGCTCGACATGGACTTCGACTGCGGTGGCATCGTGGAGGGGCGCCAGAGCATCGCCGAGGCCGGCGAGGCGCTGTTTCGCCTCATGATCGCCACGGCCTCGGGGCAGCGCAGCAAGAGCGAGGACAACGGCCTGGGCGACAACGAATTCCTGCCCTGGCAGCTCGGCGCCGTGATGTGACGAAGGACCGATGAACTCCTGGATGGACGACGCCCCGATGCAACCCGACTCCCTTGCGCTCGATGTTCTGACCGTGGGCGAGCCCATGGCGCTTTTCATGGCCACCGCCCCGGGCGAGCTGCATGCCGTGGCCGACTACCGCCGCGCGGCGGCCGGTGCCGAGCTGAACGTGGCCACCGGCCTGGCCCGCCTGGGGCTGCGCACCGGCTACATCACGCGGCTGGGCGCGGACTCGTTCGGCCGCTTCCTGCAGGGCGAGATGGAGCGCGAGGGCATCGACCGCCGCCACGTCGCCACCGATGCCGCGCACCCCACGGGCTTCATGCTCAAGACCCGCGCCGAGGACGGCAGCGATCCGCAGATCGAATATTTCCGCAAAGGCTCGGCCGCGAGCCACCTGAGCCTGGCCGATGCGCCGCAAGGCGCGTTCCCGGCCCGTCACCTGCACCTAACCGGCATCACGCCGGCGCTGTCGCCCAGCACGCGCGAGCTGGCCTTCCACCTCGCGCGGCAGGCGCGCGCGGCGGGCGCCACGATTTCGTTCGACCCCAATCTGCGTCCCCGGCTGTGGCCCTCGCCCGAGGCCATGGCCGAATGCATCAACGCCCTGGCGGCGCTGTGCGACACCGTGCTGCCGGGCCTGGGCGAAGGCCGCACCCTCACGGGGCGCGATACCGCCGAGGGTGTGGCCGACTTCTACCTCGCCCAGGGCGCGCGGCAGGTGGTCGTCAAGCTCGGGCCGGAAGGCGCCTTCTACGCGCAGCAGGGCGGTGCGCGGGGCACAGCGCCCGGGTGCCCGGTGACTCGCGTGGTGGACACGGTCGGCGCTGGCGACGGCTTCGCAGTGGGCGTGGTCAGCGGCCTGCTCGAAGGGCTGGACCTGGCCCGCGCTGCGGCGCGCGGCAACGCCATCGGCGCGCGGGTGGTGCAGTTTCCGGGCGACTCGGACGGGCTGCCCACGCGGCAGGAACTGGGCGACGGGGTCTGACGACACCCCTTGCCCAGCAGAGCATCCCGGAGCGAGGAAGGCGAAGAAGGCTACAAGCGGTTGCTATTAAAAGTATAGCTATATGCCATAGTACTTATTGCGGTGGAGACCTTTTCAATGCACGACCTGTATGCGCCTTGCGCCGGACCGGCCTGGCGCCTGTCCATTCATTCCATTGAACGGGCGCCGCCGCCCCTTCACTGCTCCGTATAGTGGTAGGTCAGCCCGCCATCCACCGAATGCGTGCCGCCGGTGATGTAGCCCGCGTCCTCGCTCGCCAGGAATGCCACCAGCCCCGCCACATCCTTCGGCATGCCCAGCCGGCCCATCGGAATCTGCGCCTGCAGCGCCTTGAGCTTGGCTGGGTCGTTCAGCAGCTTTTCGTTGATGGGCGTGGCGATCGCGCCCGGCGCCACGTTGTTGATGCGGATCGACAGCGGCGCCAGTTCGCTGGCCAGGTTGCGTGCCAGCATGCGCAAGGCGCCCTTGCTCGCGCAGTACGAGGCGAAGTGCGGGAACGCGATCTCTTCGTGCACCGAGCTGATGTTCACCACGGCGCCGCCGCGCTGCAGTGCGCGGCGGTGGCGCACGAAGGCCTGGGTGGCGAAGAACAGGCCCTTCACGTTCGTGTCCATCACCAGGTCGTAGTCTTCTTCGGTCACGTCCCAGAAATCGGCATGGCGCTCCACGCCGGCGTTGTTGACCAGGATGTCCAGGCCGCCCAGCGCCTCCACCGCGCGATCGACCAGTTGGGCGGCCGCGCTGGCGGTGCCGATGTCGGCCGGCACGTAGACCGCGCGGCGGCCCAGCGCCTGGATCTGCTCGATGAGTTCACGCGGGCCGCCATCGGGTTTGCGGCCGTTGAGCACGACGTCGGCGCCCTCGCGCGCGAAGCGCAGCGCGATCGCGGCGCCGATGCCCTGGGTGCTGCCGGTGACGAGGGCGGTTTTCTGGGAAAGGCGTGGCATGGAAATGGGTCGGTAGGGAGATGAACGAGAGGCCGGCGGACGGGGCGCCGGGCGATGTGCCATTTCATCCCCATTGGCCGGCTTGCCATGTCAGCCAATGGCGCGAGGGGGCCCTCGCCTGGGGATGGGTACGCGCCGCCGACCCCTTACAAGAAGGGCCGCAGCCAGCCGAGTCCCGCGCTGGTGCCCCCGGGTGCCGCGCCGCGCGCGGGCCGGTATTCGCAACCGATCCAGCCCGGGTAGCCGAGTTCGTCCAGCAACTGGAACAGGTAGGGGTAGTGGACCTCGCCCACATCCGGCTCGTGCCGCTCGGGCACACCCGCGATCTGGATGTGGCCCACCCGGCCCGTGGGCACGTACTGGCGGATCTGGGTGGCCAGGTCGCCTTCGACGATCTGGCAGTGGTACAGGTCCATCTGCACCTGGACGTTCGGCGCGCCGATCTCGGCCAGCAGCGCATGGGCCTCGTCCTGGCGGTTCAAAAAGTAGCCGGGCATGTCCCGCCCGTTGATGGGTTCGATGAGGATCTGCAGCCCGTGCGGCGCGGCCATTGCGGCCGCCACGCGCAGATTGGCCACATAGGTGGCGCGCACCTCGCCCCGTGTGCGGCCGGCCGGCAGCAACCCCGCCATCACGTGGATGCGCGGCGACTGCAGCGCTTGCGCGTAATCGATCGCCTGCACCATGCCGGCGCGAAACTCCGCCTCGCGCCCTGGCAGGCAGGCCGTGCCGCGCTCGCCTGCGTCCCACTGGCCCGGTGGCGCGTTGAACAGCACCTGTTCGAGGCCATGGGCCTGCAGGCGCGCCGCCAGTTCGGCGGGCGGGTGGTCATAGGGAAAGAGAAATTCGACCCCACGAAAGCCGTCACGTGAAGCCGCGGCGAAACGGTCGAGGAAATCGAACTCCGGGTAGAGCAGGGACAGGTTGGCGGCAAAGCGGGGCATGCGATACGGCTTTCGGGCGCGGGCGATGGCTGCGATTTTCTGGCGCTGAGGCGACCGCTGCGAGGGGGCTCGTCGAGAGATTTGAAAGCGCCGCTCACACGCCGTCGTCACGTGCTGATTGGATTGCCATTTCTTTGAAATGATTTAACGAAACGTTGATTGGGTGTCGGACACGGCAAGGGCATGGAATGAATACTCCGATGTGTTTTGTGGCCTTGATCCGCAATGCAATGCCCTCGACGTCATTCATTACACACGGGTACGTGCCCATCCACAGGGCGCCGACGACCCGGTACCAACCGAGCACATCAGCGGACACATCGGCGACTTCGCAAAAAGCGACAGAGCTTCGCATCCCTGGACTGGGGCAGCGTCGTCCCTGTCGATTATGCGCACTCCTTTTTTAAATGAAATTGAGAATCATGAAGATTGACGCCCATCGCGGACTACTCAAATGCGTCTTGCCTCCGAAGGACAAGGACTCCCAGCCAGATCTGCAGCGCACGCAACATGGGGGCTGTTCGAAAGCGGGAAAAGTGCTATCGACGGCCGCACGTGCCATTGGCCTTCCAACCATCCGAAGCTGGGCCTCCAGCAAAAGTTCGAAGATTGCGGCGCCTCGAAATGCAGATATCCAGAAGTTGCCAACTGCGAGTCAGGCCAATAAAGAGCGTGTGGAGTAAACCGTTAGAAAAATCAGGTTGATTCACGCAACGATGAAGCCTCGGCTCGATGCGCACAAAGAGCATGTGAAGAATGATCAAAATCGCACGCAAGCGTACATAGTCAACGGGCTCGAACCTTGCGATGAAGTCAATGAATGTCTGAATTCACTGGTGACGACATGCAACGAGGATTATTCTGCCGACCAGTCCCGAGCCATAAGAAAAAATCTGAGCGATATCGCATCAGAT
The DNA here is from genome assembly GCF_030158975.1 of Acidovorax sp. SUPP2539. Lineage (NCBI taxonomy): Bacteria > Pseudomonadati > Pseudomonadota > Betaproteobacteria > Burkholderiales > Comamonadaceae > Acidovorax > Acidovorax sp. SUPP2539. Next base: position 316,455 of record NZ_BQXJ01000003.1, read on the forward strand.
CTGCAAGAAATTTCCAATCTTTCAGAAGGGGAGATGGAAAGAATTGCTTTGGACTACATTTTTACTGTTTTTAAAGATACAAGCATTCCTGTGCTGGATGCCGGTTTGAATAATAAAGACGATAAAACTACGCATCTGAAAAAGATTGTGTTCGATGTTCCGAACAGCAAAAAGATTGCAGGCGTGCAGGAAAGCCATCAGTTCTCTTTTCCATACCTCGATAATTACGACAAGATGGCGGAAAATGAGTTGCGCTTGTTGACGAAAGACAGTTCAATTCCTGATCTGAAGGGCAAGACCATTTCATTCGTCGGTGCCGGTTTTCCACTTTCTGCCATGATGTATCATATTCACTCGGGCGCCAAAATCCAGTTGGTTGATATTGATCAAGGTGCTTGCGAACGGGCCGAAGCCTTTTTGGATATCTGCGCCGAAGCCAATATAATTGATCGAAGTGATTTCTCTGTCGCACAAGGTGACGCCAGTAAAATCAGATATGTCCGAAAATCGACGGACGATGTTGCAGTACAAGCTGCCGAAGACAGGGCTGGTGCCTCGTCGGACAAGGCAGAGGTATCGGAGTTGCAGAGCGATATCCTTATTTTCGCTGCCGCACTACCCAGCGAAGTCAAGGCAGCCGCCTTGGATAATATTTCTTCCCGGGGTCTGGAGGTGATTAATCGATGCACCTCCGAAACAAATAATCTACTTTATCCGTCCACCAAATTGTCTGCCTTGCAGAAAAGATATGGACTGGAAGGTGGTTCCCGTGTCTTTTCAGTGGAAAAGGTCATGTATCCAGAATACGCCTATAGAAACAAGACCTCTATCAATGCGGCGGGTGTTCCAGTCAATAAAAATGGAGTGCCAATGATTGAAACCAATAAAATCAACCAAAATACCGCCCAGAAAATTGGCGTCGCCGTCAATACCGCATCGGAGGGGAGCCTCTCGAAGAAGCTTGGCAACTCCCTGTCCTGACAGCGCTCCCGTGTCCAGCCCGTGACATACATCCTGGCCTTGATGTCCCATATCGTCCCTCGAGAGCGAGGCGTCGGATGGGGGTGCACTGGGCCCAGGAGGAATTCAATCGTCTGCTTGAAGAAAGGCTGCCGGACTGAAGCCATGCCCCTGGGCGAAGTCCAGCGCATCGAGACGGCGCTGGCGCTGTAGCGGGTGGTGGCTTGGAGCATCAATCGGCCGACGCGCCTAGGCCGGTCAATGCCGTATCGGGCCGCGGCCCCGCTGTTTGAGAAGGACGAGCAGCAAGCGACGGCGCAAGTGCGCCACCAGAAGAAGATTCGAAGGAGGCACCGCATTCGAACACGCGGTGGTGCGGCTGGTTGGCTCCACAGGGCGGCTTCCTGGACCACCAGGGCAATAGAGGGCTTGGCATGCTGGCCGCATTGCATGCAGGGGCTGCGGTGTGCCCGGACGGCTCTTTGATGCGTGTGGTGGGATGCCCTTGAAGTGGCCTTGTTTTATCATGGGATTGTCATTATTGGTGGCTACGATCGCGGCCTTTAATCACAGCGATTACGCCGATAGGGGCCTGCTCACATGACACGCCGCGTCACGATCCAAACGCCATTGGGAGAACAGCTGCAGTTTCGCCGCCTGCAGGGCAAGGAATCCTTGAGCGAGCTGTTTGCGTTGGATGTGGATCTGCTGAGCGAGAGCAAGTCCCTCGACCCCAAGGCGTTGCTGGGCAAGCACGCCACGGTGGAAGTGGAGACCGAAGGCGGCGGTCGGCGCTACCTGGACGGCATCGTCACCCGGTTCGGGCTGCAGGGCGAAGACCACCGGTATTACTCCTACCGCCTGCGCCTGCAGCCCTGGCTGTGGCTGGCCACGCGCAAGAGCGACTTCAAGATCTTCCAGAACAAGACCGTTCCCGACATCATCGAAGAGGTGCTCGGCAAATACGGCCACCCCCTGCAAAAGCGGCTCACGCGGGCCTATCGCAGCTGGGACTACTGCGTGCAGTACGGCGAGACCGACTGCGCCTTCGTCTCGCGCCTGATGGAGCATGAAGGCATCTATTACTACCACCAGCACAGCGCCGGCCAGCACATCCTGACCCTGGCCGACGACATCGTCGCCTCGCACAGCCCGCTGCCCGGGGCCGCCGTCATCCCCTTCTACCCGCCCGAGAAGGCCGCCGTCGCCGACAAAGAGAACATCCACGCCTGGGAACTGCACCAGAGCATCCACTCCGGGCGGCACTACAACGACGACTACGACTTCAAGAAACCGCGCGCGGACCTGTCCAACATGCGCCAGACCCCGCCGGGGCATGCGCACGACGCCCACGAAATCTACGAATGGCCTGGCGGCTACACCGAATTCGGCGACGGCGAAGCCTATGCCCGGGTGCGGCTGCAGGAAAGCCTCACCGGGCACAGCACCGTGCGGGGCCAGTCGCGCCACCGGGCGCTCGCCCCGGGCTACACCTTCACGCTGGAGAACTACCCGCGCGAGGACCAGAACCAGGCCTACCTGCTCACCGGTCTCGAATACCACTTCAAGGAAAACCCCCAGGTCAGCGCTGCCGCGCCGGGCCCCAAGGGCACGGCGCAGGAAGAAGGCTCGTTCCAGCGATTCACCCTGCTGGCCCAGCCCACCAGCGTGCCCTACACCCCCGCGCGCACCACGCCGAAGCCCAGGACCACCGGCCCGCAGACCGCCGTCGTCGTCGGCCCGCCGGGCGAGGAGATCTGGCCCGACCAGTACGGGCGCGTCAAGGTGCAGTTCCACTGGGACCGGGTGGGCGCCATGAACGAGAACTCCAGTTGCTGGGTGCGGGTCTCCAGCAGCTGGGCCGGCTCCGGCTTCGGGGCCCTGTTCATCCCGCGCATCAACATGGAAGTCGTGGTCGACTTCCTCAATGGCGACCCGGACTACCCCCTCATCACCGGCTGCGTGTACAACGCCGACAACATGCCGCCGTGGGCGCTGCCGGCCAACGCCACGCAGTCGGGCATCAAGACCAAGTCGAGCAAGGGCGGGGCCTTCGGTGACGGATTGAAGAACGGTGCGGGCGATGCCAATGCCATCCGCTTTGAGGACAAGGCCGGGGCCGAGCAGCTGTGGCTGCATGCGCAAAAGGACCAGCTCACCGAAGTGGAGAACGACGAGGACAAGTGGGTCGGGAACGACCGGCGCAAGACCATCGACCGGGACGAGACCAACGTCATCCACCGCGACCGCACCGAGACCGTGGACCGCGATGAAACCATCACCGTGCACAACAACCGCACCGAACGGGTGGACCACAACGAAAAGATCAGCATCGGCGACAACCGCAGCGAAGATGTCGGCATCGACGAGACGGTGAGCATCGGCAACAACCGCAGCAAGACCATCGGCCGCAACGAGAAGGACAAGATCGGCAACAACTGGTCGATCAAGGTCGGCAGCTTCAAGACCGAGACCGTCGGCCTGGCCTACCTGCAGAACGTGGGGCTGGCCAAGATGATGAACATCGGCGCGGCCTACAACGTGAACGTGGGCGCGGCCATGGTGGTCAACGTGGGCCTGACGCAGAGCACGAATGTGCTGATGAGCCGTTCGGTCACCGTGGGGCAGAGCCAGACCAGCAAGGTGGGCAAGGACCGCACGGACAGCACCTCCGACAACTACACCGAGAGCGTGGGCAAGAACGCGGCCACGACGATCGGCGAGGTGCGCACGCTGTCGGTCGGCAAGGAAATGTCCGTGACCGTGGGCGACGCCATCGAGATCAAATGCGGCAAGGCGGTGCTGCGCATGACCAGCGACGGCACCGTGCAGATCAACGGGCAGACCATCAACGTGGCCGGCAGCTCCAGCGTGACCGTGGCGTCGCCCAACACCAACGTCAACCCCACCTGACCGGAGTCCGCATGGCGCTCGCACAACCGTCCTCCGTCGATGCTTCGCTCTCTTCTTCGCCGTCTCACGGCGATGGTGCAGGCGCGACCCCATCCGTCACGATGTGCCAGGCCACGGTGCGCGCGCAAGCCGGGCAGGGCGCCTACAGCGTGGCGTGCGGCGCGGAGACTTTGGATGCCATCGTGGGCGTGATGCTGCCTGCGCTCGTGCCTGGCGACGAGGTGCTGCTGGCACGCACCGGTGCAGGCCAAGCCGTCATCACCGCCGTGCTGGTGCCTTGTGCCGCCGTGCCATGGAGCGACCGGTCCATCCGTTTGCAGTCGCATGACTCCATCACGCTCTCGTCCGGCGCCGCGACGCTGCGGCTGACGGCCGAGGGGCTGGCCCGCATCGTGGCCCTCACCATCGAGCACGACGCGCGCGACCTGGTGGACATCGACGCCGCCGAAGTCCGGATCAACTGAACGGCGGCCGCCGTCCGTTTCAGAGATGGACCTGCACCGCCTCCACGTGGCCATGGATTTCCTGCGACAGCGTGTGGCGCCAGGTCAGTGCGAAGTGGCCATGCTCGGGCTCGATGGTCACGGTGTCGAAATGCGGAGACGCGGTATGGCGCTTGCCGCCGCCGGCCGTCCAGGAAACGTGGGGCCGGATATCGGGCAGGGTGATCTGCGACGGGCCCTGGGCACTCAAGTGGAGCCACTGGATCGATGTGCCGGATGTCACCTGATCGAAAGAAAACTGCATCCGTGGATGCGCGCAGTTCCAGGCCGCCGGGTCGAAGGATCGGGGCATCCGTCCCACGATGCCGGGCACCTGCCACTCCGCCGGCCCATAGCTGCCCAGCAGCTTGCGCCGTGGCAGCCAGGTGCGGCCGAAACACCCGAACCCAGCGGGCGAGGGCGTATCGCTCGCTGCGTGGATCAACTCGTCCGGCCATTCGATCCGGGGCAGCGGCAAACCATCGGGCGGCAGCCCGGCGCTGAAGCCCAGGCCCGTGGGGTTGGCGGGGGCGAAGGCCTGTGCATCGGCAGGGTCCTGCCCACCGTAGGCCAGGTGATAGGCCACGGGCACCTGCAGCGCGGGTGCCTGCTCCACCGCCACCGGAAACAAGCCCAGTCGCTTGCGCCACACGCGCTCGCCGAAGACTCGCACCACGCGCGCCTCGCGTCCCACCGTCACGCCCGCATCGAACGCGGCGACGGGCTTGCCGCCGGGCGCGTAGGCCACCGCGTTGACGATGACATCCACCCGCGGCTTGAAGGGCACCAGGTCGCTTTCGAAGCGCACCACGCCCTCCATGCCCGGTGCATCGAAGAACTGGTCGCCACGCAGGATCGGCAAGCCCGTGCCGTGCGGCGCCACCCGATTGCGAAAGTCCAGCGTGGCTTTGACGACCACGGTCTTTTGCAGCCCGCCATCTGGCCCGTAGCCCGGAAGGATTTCCGCGGCGAAGGGCGTCAAATTTTCCAGCATCGTATGCATCCTTTTTGCTTTCGGCCTTGCCATGCGCCAGCCCTGAGGGGGTCTGCGTGAGTGTCACCCGTCTTCCCCTGGCGCGCGCCATCGACATCCCGGTCATGCGCGCATTGCCCCTGCGCATGGCGCGTTCGCTGGTCACGCAGTACTGGCGCCGCACCCACATGCTCACGCTGCCCGCACACCGGCTGGAGGCCCTGGCGGTGTTCGACGACAGCATCGTCCAGTGCCTGGCCTCGCTCAAGCTGCATCTGTCCCATGCGCCCGCGATGGAATCGGATTTTCATGCGGAAATCGCCGCAGCAGGGCACGAATTGCAGCAGGAAGGCCCCGCCGTTTTTGCCCACGCCTGCATCGAAATCCTCAAGCTGCAGCTGGACCGGCCCGCCGATGTGGCCCCCAACCTCTGGAACGGCCATCTGCAAGCCCACCCCGCTGCGGTCTTCCATGCCTTGCGATTCGCTTTCGATGACGCCGTGGCCAGCTATCTCGCGCCGCGCGCAAGCCAGGCGGTGCAGCAGCAGCACCTGTCGCTGGTGCGCCTTCTGATGCGGCTCGCCATTGCGCGGCCCGCGGTGTCCGATGCCTATGCCGATGCGATGGCGGCCATGGCCGAGCCCCTGCCCGGCGGCTTGGCGAATCTCTGCCATTGGCGTTGCGTGGCCCGTGCCGACGAGGCCAAGGCGCTGCGGGCCGTGGAGCAAGGCGAGGACGCCGAAGCAGGGTTGATCTCCCTCGCGCTCATGGGCAGCCCGCAGGAGACCACGGCCGCCAAGGCGATGCTGGCGCGATGGCCCGACTCCCCGGTGGCGCTGGCCCTTTGCGCGGCGCGCGCAGGGCACGATCTGGCCGTTGCCTTGCGCGAGGGCCGCTTTCCCGCCATGGCCTGGACGCAGCAGCTGTATGCCGCCGCCCTGGTCGGCGACGGCCCCTTGCTGCGCCATCTTGCGGCGCACACGCCGTGGGACGACGAACTCGCATGCCGGGCACTGGCCGACAGCGTGGCATTGCTGGCGGGCGTTCCCTGCGATGGGCTGTTCGACCGAGCCCGCCCGGCCGGCGACCGCGCCCAGTGGGCGGACGCGGCCCTGGCGGCGCTGCCCAGCGCCGGCCCGCCCCTGCGAATCGGCAAACCGCGGCCATCGGTCGTGCTGGAAGAGGCCGCCGCGTGCGTGGGTGCACCGCTGCGCCGCCTGCTGTACATCGAACATGTCTCCCGCATGAGCGGCGCGCTGTGGATCGAGGCCGATGACCTGGCCGGCGTGCAGGCGCTGGCGCTTCAGACGGCCTCCGTGTTCGAGCGGGCCGTCTTTGCCGGGAGTGCGCCATGACGCCGCTCACCATTGCGGCCACCGGCGCCTGCACGCCCATCGGCACGCGTGCCTGGCAGACCCGCAGCGCCGTGGCCAGCCGCTTTGCGGCCTTCACCCGCCAGCCCATCACGGGCCACATCGATCACCAGGCCACGGTGTCGCGCGTGCAGGCCATCGAGGCCGACTGCACCGGCATCGATCGGCTGATCCGGCTGGCCGCACCGGCCCTGCACGAGGCGCTGCAAGGCCCGACCACCGCACCCACCGCGGCATGGCCGATGGTCCGGCCCATTCCGGTCTTCATCGCGCTGCCCGAGCCGCTGCCTGAGCTGCGCGGCGCCATCGACGCCCAGCGATTCGCGCTGGAGCTGCCGCGCGCGCTCGACGTGGCACCCGAGTTCCTGCCGCTCATGCTCTACACGGGCGGGGCGGTGGCCGGGGCGGATGCCCTGGCTGCGGCATACCGCTTCATGCAAGAGCACCCCAGCGTGCCGGAGGTGGTTTGCGGCGGCGTGGATAGCGGGGTGGACCCGGCCACCATCGATGTCTTCCACCAACGGCGCTGGCTCCGGGTGAAAGGCCATACGGAGGGGTTCATCGCCTCCGAAGGGGCCGCGTTCGTGCGGCTCGCCCGCAAGCCCTGTGCGGCGAACTACGTCACCGTGTTCCCGCCCGCGTTCGCGCAGGAGCCGGCCTCCCGGGTCGGCAGCGAAGCCATCCTGGAGGGCACTGCGCTCATCGGTGCGGCGGCCCAGGCCTTGAAGGCCGCGGACATCCCCGCCCAGGCGCTGCAGTCCTACTGGAGCGACATGGACGGAAGCCCATGGCGAGGCAGCGAACTCATGAACCTCAGCGCCCATCTGGCTGCGCAGAATGGCCATCCCGCCATGCACGATCCGGCGGCATTCCTTGGCGAAATGGGCGCCGCCTGGGTGCCTTTGCTGCTGTGCCTGCTGCACGAGATGCGGCAGGACTTGCATCACCCGCACAGGCCCGTGGCGCTGAGCGGCCACGCTGGCCTGCAGAGCGTGACCGGCCTCTCCACCCGCGTGGCCGCCTGGGTCGCCACCTGGAATCACACCCGCGCACCGATGCCATCCCCATCCACCCGCAACCGCGAAGCTGCCTGACCCATGGCCACTTACGTCAACGACCGCCGGGCGATCCATGAGGGGCGCAGCCCGGCCATGATTCCCGGGCCCATCAATCCCGTCTTCCCCAAGCCCAACGGACCGCCGGTTCCGATCCTCAACATGGCCCACGGGCCGGGCCTGAAGAACGGCACGGCCACCCTCAAGATCGACGGCAAGCCCGTCTCCGTGGCCGGCAGCCGGTTCGAATCCATCCCCGCCACGCCCGATCGGCTGGGCGGCATCGCCGGCGTGCGCTCCACCGTCGTGGGCGGCGCGGCCGAGCCCACCAGCTACAGCAGCGACACCAAGTTCGAAGGCAAGGGCAGCGTCCGCTCGTTCGACACGACGAAATCCAACGCCCTCGTCATCAACCCCGGCTGGGCCATGCGCCTGGCCATGAAGGCGCTGCCCGGCCCCTACGACCAACTGGCCCAGAAAGTCATCGAAAAGCTCCCCGGCGCCTTCGGTGACCAGTTGAGCGCCCTGGGCGAGTCGCTCACCGACCCGAGCGTGCTGATCGGCCCCGCGCTCAAGTTGGTGGGCAAGCTCATTCCCGGCGTCAATCTGGTGGTGGGCGGTGCCGCCATGGCCGAATCCGCCATGCAGATCGCAGAGCTGGCCCAGGAGGTGCAGGACCTGCTCACGCCGCCCCTGACCGACGAGAAGATCGACCAGATCGCCGACGTGATCGCCAATGGCGTGGCGGCCATCACCATCGGCTTCGTGCTCGGCAAGATCGTGAAGCGCGCCAAGTCCAGGATCAATGCGGTTGCCAGCCGGCAGAACAACCAGGTCAACCCCAACACGCAGGCCAAGATCGTCGATGACGTGCACGTCGGCGCACCGGGCGGCGCCAACTGCGAACTCGGCACCTGCCACCCGGTCATCTTCGCCACCGGCGTCAAGATCCTGTCGGAAACCGACTTTGCCTTGCCCGGCCTGCTGCCGCTGGAATGGCGGCGCTTTTACCGCTCGGCCGATCGGCGCCCCGGCTGGCTGGGCTGGGGGTGGAGCACGCCGTTGAGCATCGAGCTGGCCTTGGTCCACAGCCATGTGCACTACTACGATGCCCGGGGCCGCAGGGTGCAGCTGCCGCCGCTTTCGCCCGGGCAGAGCCACTTCGACGAGCGAGAAAAGATCACGCTGCATCGCCACGAAGACGGGCGCTACAGCGTCGAGTCCACCGACGGCCTGCGGCACGAGTTCGCCAAGCCCGTGCCCGGCCAGTGGCGCCTGCCCCTGGCGCGGCTACGCGACCGCCACGGCAATGCCATCACGCTGCATTACCCGGCCTATGACGAAACCGGCGTGGACGGCATTGCGCCGCGCCCCGCGGGCCTGACCGACAGCGCCGGCCGTGAGCTTCGCTTCGGCTGGACCGACGCCGGCCTGCTGGCCGAGGTGCGCCTCGCGCCCCGCACCCTCGATGGCGTGGAACACCAGGGCGGGGTGCTGGTGCGTTATGCCTACGACAGCGCGGGCAACCTGGAGGGCGACAAGGGTGGCAAGGGCAACAGCCAGGCCAACCTCGCCAGCGCCACCGATGCGCAGGGCGGCACCACGGCGTACCGCTACGAGAACCACCTCATGGTGGCCTACACCACCAAGAACGGCTTCACCCACCACCAGCAATGGAGTCGGCTGGATGCGGGTGGGCGCGTGGTGCGCACCTGGACCGACACCCCCGGCCTGCTGGACACCCGCTTCGAATACGACCTGGGGATGCGCACCACCCATGTCACCGATGCCCTGGGCCGGCGCACCAGCTACCACTACAACGGGCACAACGAAGTCGTCGCCCTCACGGAACCCGGAGCGGACGGCCAGCCCGTGCGCACCGAGACGCAGATGGACCGCGCCGGCAACCCCGACACGACCACCGACGCCCTGGGCCGCAGCACCCGCTGGCAATGGGATGCCCGTGGCAACCTGACCGCTGTCACCGACGCGGCCGGCGCCACCACGCGGCTGCGCTACAACGCGCTGAACCTGCCCACCGAGATCACCGACGCCCTGGGCCACGTCTGGAAGAACGACTACGACGCGCGTGGCGACCTGCGCCAGCACACCGACGCGCTGGGCCACGCCACCCGCTACCAATACGATCCGCGCGGCCTGCCCGTTGCCATCGAGGACGCCCACGGCAAGACAAAACACCTGCAATGGGACGCCGCCGGCCAGCTCACCGCCTACACCGACTGCTCGGGCCGCACCACGCGCTACCAATACGACATCCTGGGCAACCTGGCCGCCAGCATCGATGCCCTGGGCCAGGCCACGCGCTACCAGCACGACGCGCTGGGCCAGTTGCGCATCGTCACCGAAGCCGACGGGGCCGAGCACCGCTACGACCACGACGCCCAGGGCAACTTGGTGGCCTACACCGACCCCAAAGGCGCCATCACCCGCTACGCGTACAACGGCCTGGACCAGCCCGTGGAGCGCCAGGACCCGCAGGGCCAAAGCCTGCGCTACCGCTACGACGCGGTGGGGCGGCTCGTGGCGCTGCAAAACGAGAACGGCGCCTGGTACCAGTTCCACTACGACGCGGCTGACAACCTGGTGCAGGAGATCGGTTTCGATGGCCGCATCCAGCGCTACCGGTACAACGCGGTGGGCGAGCTGACCGAGCTGCACGAACGCGATGCGGCCGAGCCGCCGGACACGCCGTACGACATGGCGCCCGATGCGCCATTGCCCAAGCGCACGCACTTCCAGCGCGACCTGCTGGGCCGGCTGCTGGCCAAGGTCCACACGAACGGAGAGACGGCCAGCTACACCTACGACCTGCTCGGGCGCATGGTCGGCTGCGCCAACGCGCAGGCCCAGGTCCGGTTCGCCTACGACGCACTCTCGCAACTGGTCGAGGAAACGCAGGTGCATCTGGGCGATGCCCAGGCGGATGGCGTGCAGGCACCAACACCCACCCAGGCGCAGGCCCAGGTGGACAGGCACTTCACCTTCCGCCACGCCTACGACGCGCTGGGCAACCGAATCGCCAGCGTGTTGCCCAGCGGCAAGAACGTGCAATGGCTGTACTACGGCTCCGGGCACCTGCACCAGATCCGGGTGGATGGCCACACGGTCAGCGACATGGAGCGCGATGCGCTGCACCAGGAGATCTCGCGCACGCAAGGGGCGTTGACCAGCCGCTACGGCCTGGACCCCATGGGCCGGCTGGTGGCCCACAAAGTGAGCCGGGAAGCCGCCTTGCAAACGCTGCCCGGCGCGGCCACGGAGGCGTCGTTGCGGGACCGGGACCCGCCACCCGGAATGCCCGGCCCACCGGGCCTGTCCGACCTGCTGGCCCGTCTGCCACACCTTCCTTCAGGCCATCGGATTGCGCGGCACTACCAGTACGACCGCGGCGGCAACCTCACGGCCACGCAGGACAGCCTGCGGGGCGGCAGCGAATACCGCTACGACGCGCTGGGCCGCATCCTGTCGGCGCACAAAGGCACGCGGAGCACGACGCAAGGTACGCAGCAGGGAGAAGACCGCGAGCAATTCACGTTCGATCCGGCCGGCAACCTGCTCAACCCCAACCGGGGCGGCGAGCAAAGCGCCGGCGGCGTGAGCCACGAGCGGGAGAAGGTGCCCACCAACCGTCTCACCGTGTACCAGGACCTGCGGTTCACCTACGACCTGCACGGCAACGTCGTGCAACGGCTGGTGGGCTGGCACACGGTGCAGAACTATCGCTACAGCGCGGAGCACCAGATCGTGGAGGCCACCGTCACGCGCTACCGGGACCGGCCGACGCCGAAAGCCGTGCAGGCTGGGCAAGTCCAGACCGAGCCGCCCGCGACCGTGCAGACCACGCGCTACCGCTACGACGCGCTGGGGCGGCGCATCGACAAGACGGACGCCTTCGGCAAGACCCGGTTCGTGTATGACGGCGACCTGCTCGCGGGAGAAATACGGGGCAGCAAAGTCAGCGAATACCTGTACGAGCCGGACAGCTTCGTGCCGCTGGCCAAACTGGAATCGGAGGCGAAACAGGCTCCAGCGCAAATATCACTAGGGCATGTTGCTACAAAAGATGTAGCAAATGAGAAAAACGAAGACAAAGACTTCGCCATCTACTACTACCAGTGCGACCAGATCGGGGCGCCGCAGGAGCTGACGGACGAGGCGGGGCGGATCGTGTGGGCGGCCAGCTACAAGGTGTGGGGGCAGACGCAGGCGCTTGAGATGCTTCGCACGGGGACGGGCACCGATGGGGAAGCGGCGGTGTTCACGGCCAATGAAAGACCGTTGGCATTGGCTGCCAGCGGAGAGGTCCAAAGTCTCAATCTGGTGGAGCAGCCGCTCCGATTCCAGGGGCAGTACTTCGACGGGGAAACGGGGCTGCATTACAACCGCTTCCGGTATTACGATCCGGTGACGGGGCGGTTTGTGCATCAGGATCCGATTGGCTTGCTCGGAGGTGAGAATCTTTTTACCTATGGACCAAATACCTCTTCATGGATTGATCCTTCTGGCTTAATAAAAATGCCCCGGCTGGGGGCGCCAACGCATTCAAGCAGGACCTTGGTTCGGCCAGTTAATGGCCGCTATCCAATTAATCGCTGCTTTGCTGGCAAAACAATGAATGGCAGCGATTTGCCAGGAAATGTGAGAGGTAGATATCCCCACGGGGTTCCTTTTAATATGAGGGGGTTCCCGGATTTCTCAAGGTATGCCCTTAGAAAAGCAGACGTTGGATCTTTCACGACTGATTATAAAGATTTTAAAAGTGCCAACGAAGCTGCGTTTGGCAAAGGAAATCCATTCGGCTCGTCGAGCAAAATAACTATGAATGGTAAAGAGTATACGTGGCATCACACAGAAAAAGATGGGCAATTTCAACTGGTTCCAAAGGATATCCATGATGCCGTGAAGCACACAGGTGGTGCTGCGGTTTGCAATACAAGGAGATGAATGATGGTGCAAATTAAAAAATTGGGTCTATCTGAACAGGAGATTCAGGATTTGGATTCCAAGGGCTTTGGGCTTGATAAGAAGCAAAAAAAAATGATGTTGGAAATGTACGACACACATCCTGCTTCAGCAATTGATTTGAATAAGTTAGCGGTGGATTTTAACCTGCCAGAGGACTATAGGGATTTTCTTTTGAAAAATAATGGTGGAATTCCCATTCCAAATGCTGTTAAAACAGAAGGCAATATAAGAGTTGTGAACTCTCTTTTGGCATTGAATGCCCCTAGCGGTTTCTATGACTCGATTGATAATTATTTGGAAATATATAAGGATAGAATACCAAATAACACTTTACCAATCGCTTCAGCAGGTAGTAGCGATTTGATCCTAATGAAAACGGATGGGGTTGGAGGGATATATTACTGGGATCATAATTTTGAATCTGATGGTGATGGCGTTGAGAATTATTATGAGAATATGGAAATGTTAGCGTCCAATTTTTCAGAATTTCTCGATCTTTTCTATCAACCAGAAGACTGAAATCCTGCACGGCAACGTGGTGCAGCGGCTGGTGGGCTGATACACGGTGCAGGATTACCGGTACAGCGCGGAGCACCAGATCGTGGAGGCCACCGTCACGCGCTACCGGGACCGGCCGACGCCGAAAGCCGTGCAGGCTGGGCAAGTCCAGACCGAGCCGCCCGCGACCGTGCAGACCACGCGCTACCGCTACGACGCGCTGGGGCGGCGCATCGACAAGACGGACGCCTTCGGCAGGACCCGGTTCGTCTATGACGGCGACCTGCTCGCGGGAGAAATACGGGGCAGCAAAGTCAGCGAATACCTGTACGAGCCGGACAGCTTCGTGCCGCTGGCCAAACTGGAATCGGAGGCGAAACAGGCTCCAGCGCAAATATCACTAGGGCATGTTGCTACAAAAGATGTAGCAAATGAGAAAAACGAAGACAAAGACTTCGCCATCTACTACTACCAGTGCGACCAGATCGGGGCGCCGCAGGAGCTGACGGACGAGGCGGGGCGGATCGTGTGGGCGGCCAGCTACAAGGTGTGGGGGCAGACGCAGGCATTGCAGATGTTGCGCACGGGGACCGGCACCGATGGGGAAGCGGCGGTGTTCACCGCGAATGAAAGACCGCTGGCATTGGCGGCCAGTGGAGAGGTCCAGAGCCTCAACCTGGTGGAGCAGCCGCTGAGGTTCCAGGGGCAGTACTTCGATGGGGAAACGGGGCTGCATTACAACCGCTTCCGGTATTACGATCCGGTGATGGGGCGGTTTGTGCATCAGGACCCGATTGGATTATTTGGCGGTACAAACTTCTTTGTTTACGCTGCAAATACCAGCGGCTGGTTAGATCCTTTCGGACTTGCGAAACGTAGTGGACCTGGAATTCGAGAAAAGCTCTATCCATCGCGCGTCAGGAAAAAAACGAGAACAGAGCTTGAAGAGAAGCAAAAAGGTTCAGATGGAAATATTGCTTGTGCAATATGTAGTTGCCAGTTAGGACCGGGAAACACGTCGGTTCAGCATTCACCTCCTTTGGTGGAAACTCACAATAATTTAGGTTTTAATACAGATCAAGCCGGTAGAAATGATTTATATAACTCCACTGCTGATAGTTTGGTGTGTTTGCCTTGCCAAAAAGCTGAAGGTGGCACAATGAGTCATACGCAGCAATATAGAACCGACACAGGCCCTCAATTTAAACCTAGAAAATCAAGGCGAAAAGATGGATGTTAATGATATTGAATGGTTTTCTCGAGATGAGAAATTATCCTTTGATGTGAGGCGAAGCATAATTTTAGGGCATTACATGCATGAATGGGGTATGCCCGAGTACAGGGTCATAACCTCAAAATCATCAAGAAAAACCTATGTGGAGATATATTATTTTCCAGCAGGAAAAATATCTGATGTATCCAGATTTGCAACAATAGGCTTGTCAACCGCGCTTCGTCCGTCTGGTTCACCTGTTTCTGCTGAATGGATGCTTGCGCTTACTTCTGATTTAGGGGGGGAGTCTTCGGATAGAATTTTTGGATATATTGTTGATTTAATTGCGCATCATATTGAAAATGCAAAAAACTCCATAACTCCAATAGTTATGCCAGAAAGCGAAATTGCTCCCGATAAGTGGAGTGCAAAAGCTCTGTTGATAGATGAGTTGCGTGGAGAAAGTGAAAAACTAGATGATATAAAGGTGGGAATTGAATCCGTGCCTGTTTTATGGTTGATTCCAATCAGCAAGAAAGAGGTTGATATTATTAGTAATGAGGGGATTGAAAAATTTGACGAGATCATAGAGGGAGCTAGCTATTCGATAGTAGACCCACGTAGGCCTTGATCAAATTAACTGAGGCGCCAATTCGTTGTAACGAAATAACGATGTTAGAGAGCGCTCTGCGCTGCAATCGGTGCAGGGGCCTCAAAGCCAAACACCTGACCCGTCTACCATCGTGCAGACGACACGCTACCGCTACGACGCGCTGGGGCGGCGCATCGACAAGACGGACGCCTTCGGCAGGACCCGGTTCGTCTATGACGGCGACCTGCTTGCCGGGAAGGTGCGTGGCAGCAAGGTCAGCGAATACCTGTACGAGCCGGACAGCTTCGTGCCGCTGGCCAAGCCGGAGTCAGAGGCGAAACAGGCTCCAGCGCAAATACCACTAGGGCATATTGCTACAAAAGATGTAGTAAATGAGAAAACCGAAGACAAAGACTTCGCCATCTACTACTACCAGTGCGACCAGATCGGGGCGCCGCAGGAGCTGACGGACGAGGCGGGGCGGATCGTGTGGGCGGCCAGCTACAAGGTGTGGGGGCAGACGCAGGCGCTGCAGATGCTGCGCACGGGGAATGGCACCGATGGGGAAGCGGTGGTGTTCACCGCGAATGAACGACCGTTGGCATTGGCGGCCAGTGGAGAGGTCCAAAGCCTCAACCTGGTGGAGCAGCCGCTCCGATTCCAGGGGCAGTACTTCGATGGGGAAACGGGGCTGCATTACAACCGCTTCCGGTATTACGATCCGGTGACGGGGCGGTTCATTCATCAGGATCCTATTGATCTGGAAGGCGGCCTCAATAGCTTATGCGAATAATCCTCTGGAATGGATTGATCCTGTAGGGCTGCAAAGAAAGAGAAAGAGAAGCACAACAAAAACCTGTGGTTGTTCTCTCCCTTGCATCACGATTGACAGTAGTAAATATCCGGAAACAGCCCAGCACGTTAAAGACGCGATAGCGGCAGGTCATCCTGATGAGGTGACAATTGATCGCCCAGGCGCAAAGGCGCGACGTAAAGCGTCTCTTAAAGGAATAAAAACAAAAGTTAATAAAGATCGTGCCGAATATCCTCCGGCAATGTTTAAGGAGGGTGGAGCTGGGGCTGATGTCAAGCATATTGATCCCTGTGATAACAGAGGCGCGGGCTCATGCATGGGTCACCAGTGTAAGAAATATCCGGATGGAACAAAGGTGAAAATAAAGGTGAAATGATGCAATTTAAGAATGTCGAAAAACTCGTTAAAATTAGCACCTCCAGCTCTAGCGCTTCATGCGATTTAGAATTTTTGAGGGATTTTAAAATTCCAGAGCAAATGGTTGAGGAGTTGAGTTATTTCTTAAGCAAAATTAATGGGGGATATGCGTTTGAATCGGCTTTGCATATTATGGGTTCCGGATTGCAAAGAGCTGACTGGTCAATTGCGGAGTGGAATGATCCTTTGCTCTGGAGAGATTCTTATAAATCTCTAAATCCCAAAGGTTTGGTTTTTGCAGAAGATTTGTTTGGAGTCCAATTTGTAGCATCTGAGGAAGGAGTGTCTTCTTTTGATCCTGAAACCGGTGAATTGGAGTTGATTTCAAAGACGGTTGATGGGTGGACTAAAGAAGTCTTGGATGACTATGATTTTTATACTGGACACTCTCTCGCAAATGAGTGGCAAAGAATAAATGGCCCGTTGCCTGATAAATTCTGCTTGGTACCTAAAATGCCATTTGTTTTTGGAGGTGAGTTTGAAGTTGAAAATTTGTATGCGGCTGAGGCGGTTATGGCGATGCGGTCGCGAGCTTCCATTGCATTAAAGATAAAAGACCTGCCGGATGATGAGAAAATCAAATTTAAATTTGAATAATGATTTTGGTGTGTCTGGTACATTCTTTGCAATTTTGTGTGCAGACCAAGGGTTCTGATATTGACTAGTGCTGCAAAATATTATAATTGGCATTGCATCTCTTGTTGAAAATAAGGTGGAAGATGTAGAGACTGCAGAGCGATGTTCTGGAGTGGGAGGTTTGAGAGCCAATGACGGAAATAATAAAAATCCTGGATTATTTGAATCAGCTGCGCCCCTTGCCCTCCAAGGAAAAAAGAAGCACCTTTGAATCCCGAATGCTAAAGCTTTCTAACTTCATGATGGGGGTTGCATGCATTTTTTTCATTCTTCTTTTATTATTGGCTACCATGGCTTGGGTACTTCCAGAGATCAAGTCCCGAGTCGCGGTTCAAACAACGGCAGGTATTCTGTACATACTCTGTATGGCGCCGGTGTTTTCGGGTCTGCTGCTACAAATTCTATCGGGTTTGCCATTAATAATTTCTTTCAAAAAAGAATTCGAGGCAATGCTGCTGTTGGATGCCAAGAACGATTTGAAACACGTCGAATCCTTGAAAGCCCATCCCCAGGAAATCCTGGTGCTGGCTCAGCAATGGAAAGGCATTCAAATCGAACGGATCAAAGCCAGACTGTCCCTGTTCTTCGGCTCCCCTGATAAAGCGGTGCTTTTTGCGGTCCTCGGGTTGGCATCCACAGTTTGGAAAGAGTTGACCCTTGCCAATCTTGAAAGCAAGCTCACCGATTTTGATCATTGGATCGCCTTCCCCATAGCCTGCGGCTTGGCCGCACTGGTGGGTATCGTCTTGGGCGGGATGGTGATGCGCAATTACCTGACCACCACGCTGCAATCGGTGCCTGCTGCCGGCCAGGAGCAGGCCGAGCCTGCAGCCACAGTGCAGACGACACGCTACCGCTACGACGCGCTGGGGCGGCGCATCGACAAGACGGACGCCTTCGGCAAGACCCGGTTCGTTTATGACGGCCACCTGCTGGTCGGGGTGATGCGAGGCAGTCAGGTCAGCGATTACCTGTACGAACCTGAGAAAAGTAATGTTTATCTATGGTCGCCGGCGGTGAATTGAATTATTGATTGAGTGAGTGCTGCAATGGAAAGTGCTGTCGATAATGAACAAGCTGCAATGTGTGAAAAGTACAATGGCAGCCCGTTGGCATTCAATCCGACCTTGCATGTCGGGGCCCATCTTGCTTCGTTGAACCAGCAACCGATCTATGGCGTTCGAATTCAGCCGACGATTGATGAATCAGGATGGTATTTCTGGGGAGGCGAATATTCTGATGATGATGACTTTTTCCAGTCCGTGCATGGTTCTCATGTCTTGGAGCGGCTGCCAGAATTGGGTAAATATCTTGCCTTACCCCCTGGGTATAAATTCATTGTGGACGATGAAGGCTACGAGGATGTCTGGTACGACCCCTTTGCGTTTGTGCGCGCTGGCCAGGAGCCGTAAGGTCGGCATGTTGGAAGGGGTTTGAATGGCGGCTGGACACCAATTTCCAGAAATAGAGTCCTTGACGGCATGGGTGGCGCAAGATCTGAAGCGACAGGAATCTATTTGCGAAGAAATCCTGGAAAAACTCCCTGATCGTTTTCAGCGGGCCGGGTCTTTTCATGCCATTGAGCATCGAACGCAATCGAAAGTGAATATTCCGTGTTTCTATGACGAGGAATACGAAACCCCCTTGAGCCTGGTCTTTGGTGGGGTGCTTGATTACGGCATGAGTGATGCGCATAAAAAAGCCATTCAGGCTTTGTGCTCTCCCGATGAATGGCACATGCTGAAAACCTTGGTGGAGGATCGTGCCTCACCAGAGGAGAAAGCCGTACGCCCATTTCTGATGAGCAGGTTTCCGCTCTTTGAATGGGTAGCGGAAGAAAATATCGATTTGTCTGGCGATTTGGAACGGCCTGATTTTTCGACAGAAGAGGGGCCTTACCCCATCTATTTGTCAACCAGCGAGGCTGAAAAATTCTTGAGCAAAAGCGGCTACCGCTTACCGTGGGACCATGAGTGGGAATATGTGGCAAAAGAGCTGCGGTCGAATATTTTCATTGGCGGAGATAAATTGCCCCGGGGCGACCTTTCAAAAAATGTCTGCCTGACGTCTTTCGGAAGTGCTTCGAAGAATAAGAAAGCCTCCAATTTTTTTGGAATCGCAGGGCTCGGTTTGGCAGCGATGACCAAAGTGGAGGGCCGCAATGGCGTGATGGTGAGGGGTGGTGCTTCCGGTTTCTATCCATTCCAAGGTCCAGCGCAATGGGCGATGCTTTCTACGGAACTTCAAATCCCCCCTGCAAAATATGCCCGATTCTTTGGCGGGCATCCGGTTGTGCATGGATATTCCGAATTAAGCTGGAAAGCTGCAGATTGCCGGGGCCAGCGGATACCTCGCCCCTCCCGGTTTCGGATGGCGTGCGAATGGTTCGCCTTTGCCCATGTCCAAGATGAGGGCTTGGATAAGGTATTCCCTTTGCTTTGAGGAATCGAAATGGGAAACGCATGCTGCACGCCTTCGGTATCTGGCAGTGGCCGGATCAGCCGCCAGAACTCTTCCGCCGAATCGGTTCGGCCTTCTGCTGAGGAGCCGCGGCGCAGCAGCAGCCACGCCAATGCAACCCCATTGCCCATCAGTCCCAGGCGCAGCAGCAGTGGCAGTAGTGAGGAAAGCGGGCCTTTCAACCGTTTGCCTGGCGATCTGCAGCATCACATCGGCAGCTTGCTGCCCAGGACGGGGCGTTCGGCGCTTCGTCAGGCTTCGCAAACCCTCCATCAGGCGTTGCCCCGTGGCGAACGCGACGTCATGCATTCCATCGAGGGGGTTCATGCCCTGCTGGGTATCAATCCAGGCACGCCAAACGATGAAGTTTCATTGGCCATTGGCCGCGCTATCCAGGCCGCACAAAACCATCCGGGATGGACCGACCGGGGCAGGCTGCTGGTGGCTGCGCGGCACGCGGTTCAACCTCTTCAAAACCATCCTGACCGTGAGCAGTTGTTGCTGCAGATCGATTCCGCGATCCAGAACAGCGGATTGAGCGCAGAGCAATGGAGGCGTACCAATGCCGTCTTTGCCCACATGGTCAACGCCAGGGCCAACGCGTAGGCAGACGGGTTTCATTGGCCTGCGCAGAGCGATGCACATCGCTCCCTGCGGTCGGCTCGGTGCTGCGCCGCCGCCTCACTCCCCTTGCGACCCCCGGTGCGCCCAGCCCGTGGTGTGCTTTTCCAGCACGCTGAACAGCTCGTACATCACCATCGCCATGGCGCCCACCACCATCAGGCCGGCGAAGGCCAGGCCCATCTGCATGGACGAGCCGGCGGAGATCAGCAGGTAGCCGATGCCCTCGTTGGCGGCGGTCATCTCCGACACGGTGGTGCCCACGAAGGCGAGGGTGATCGCCACCTTGAGCGAGCCGTAGAAGTACGGCAGGGAGCGCGGCAGGCCGACCTTGGTGAGCACGTCCCAGCGCTTGGCGCCCAGCACGCGCAGCACGTCTTCCAGCTCGGGCTCCAGCGTGGCCAGGCCCGTGGCGATGTTGACCATGATCGGAAAGAAGCTGATGAGAAAGGCCGTGAGGATGGCCGGCCCCACGCCGATGCCGAACCACACGACGAGGATGGGCACGAAGGCGGCCTTGGGCAGGGCGTTGAAGGCGGTCATCAGCGGATAGACGGCGGCATACGCCAGCCGCGACGAGCCGATGACGAAGCCCAGCAGCACCCCGACCACGATGGCGATGCCGAAGCCGGCCATGGTGACCCAGAAGGTGCGCCAGGCGTGGCCCGCGATGATCCACTTGAACTCCACGAACTGCGTCCAGATCGCCCAGGGGCTGGGGAAGATGAACTCCGACACGCCCAAGCCCGAGCAGATCACCTGCCACAGCACGAGCACCGTGAACAGCAAAACCCAGGGCGACCAGCGCTCCACCCGTTTCTTGTGCAGCGCGTTCATTGCGTGATCTCCCCGCCGGTCTTGCGCAGGGCGCCGATGTGGCCGCGCAACTCCAGCACGATGTCGGTGAATTCCTTGGTGTAGGTCAGTTCCAGCTCGCGCGGGCGCGGCAGCTCGATGTCGCGCTTGACCACGAAGCGGCCGGGGCTCTTGCTCATCACGTACACGGTGTCGGCGAGGAAGACGCTCTCGCGCAGGTCGTGCGTGACGAGGATGACGTTGAACTGCTGCTCGGCCTGCAGGTCGCGCAGGATGCACCACAGCTCCTCGCGCGTGAAGGCGTCGAGTGCGCCGAAGGGCTCGTCCAGCAGCAGCATCTTGGGCTCGTGGATGAGGGCGCGGCAGATGCTGGCGCGCTGCTGCATGCCGCCCGACAGCTGCCAGGGGAACTTGTCTTCGTAGCCGGCCAGGCCCACCTTCTGCAGCAGGGCGCGCGCGCGGGCCTCGTATTCCTTGCGGCGGGCCTTGAACTGGCTGCGGTGCGGCTCGACGATCTCCAGCGGCAGCAGCACGTTGGCGACGGTGGTGCGCCAGGGCAGCAGCGAGGGGGCCTGGAAGGCCATGCCCGAGATCTTGAGCGGGCCGGTGACGGGCTGGCCGTCGATGCGGATCTTGCCCATCGACGGCATGCGCAGCCCGGTGGCCAGCTTCATGAAGGTGGACTTGCCGCAGCCCGAGGGCCCCACGATGGCGATGAACTCGCCGCGGCGCACCTGCAGGTCGATGGCTTCGACCGCAAAGTGGTTGGCGCGCAGCAACTCTTCGTTGTAGGCGAGCCAGACATCGCGAAAATCCACGAAATAGGTGTCGTCGGCCTGCATGGGATGAAAGAAGGGTTTGGAGTGAAAAGGGCCGCCAGAACAATCAGTACTAGGGCATTTTGCTATTAAATTTGTAGCAATTGCCGAATGGCGTGTGGCGGGCTCGGGAGGGCCGGACGGGCCAGGGGCTGCTCCCCATGGGCCGGCCCCCGGTGCCATCACTTCCTGGGCAGGATGTTCAGCTCGGCCGCCGGCGGCAGGAAGCTGCCGTTCCACACCGTCTCGGCGTTCACGCGGGACTTGGTGGCGAACGCGTCGGACACCTGCGAGGCCATCAGCGCCAGGCGTTGCGGCTTCGCCTGGCCGAAGCCTTCGACCCGCGCGTCGGCGCTGTTGACCACGGTGTCGATGGCCAGCTGCAGGCGGCGGGTTTCCAGGGCCACGTTCACGATGCCGTCGCGCTCCTTCACGGAGGCGATGGCGGCGGCCGGGTTGGCCATGACCTCTTTCGCGCCTTTGGTGAAGGCCTTGAGGAAGGCGCGGATCGCCTCGGGGTTCTCCTTGACCAGCTTGGGGCTGGCGATGATCACGTTGCCGTACAGCTTCACGCCGAAGTCGGCATACGGCAGCACCACCACGTCGCTGGCCTTGGCGCCGCGCGCCTCCAGGTTCAGCAGCGAGGTGAAGGTGAAGCCGGTGATGGCGTCCACGTCGCCGCGCACCAGCATGGTCTCGCGCAGCGGCGGGTCCATGGCGGTCCATTGCACGTTGCCGATGCCGTTGGCCTTGGCGAAGATGGGGAAGGCGCGGCGGCCGGCGTCGAACACCGGGGCGCCCAGCTTCTTGCCGGCCAGGTCGGCGGGCTTGGCGATGCCGCTCTTCTTGAGCGCCATGACCGAGGCCGGCGTGTTGTTGTAGACCATCATCACGGCCACGGGCTTGTTCTGCGCGTCGGGGTTGTTGGCATGGAATTCCATCACTGCGGCCAGGTCGGCGAAGCCCATGTCGTAGGTGCCCGAGGCCACGCGCTGCACGGCGCCGCCGGAGCCGTTGCCCGCGTCCACCGTCACGTTCAACCCGGCCTCCTTGAAGTAGCCCTTGGCCGTGGGCAGCAGGAAGAACGCGGCCGGCCCTTCGAAGCGCCAGTCGAGCTGGAACTTGATGGGCGTGGGGGTCTGGGCCTGGGCCAGGGTGAACGCGCTGGCGGCGGCCAGGGCCACCACGGCTTTCAGGAGGGAACGTTTGTGCATGGGGTCTCCGGTCGTGTCGGTCGATGGCATCCCGATCAGCAAGATCGATGCCCGGTTCCAGGCTCTGCCCCCGGCGGGGCGGTGCGGGCATGAACCAATGCGGTGCATGCTGCGGGAGGGTTTCCACCGTGGTGCATGGCGGGCAGGGCGCTGGCGTGCAAGGCCGAAAGGCTGGAGGCGGGAAACCCGGGGCTCGGTATTTCGGCAGCGCGTTCGCATCGGCGGTGACCGGGATCACCCCGTGGCGTTTTAATTTTCCTTTTTCGAGCGAGGGGAGCCATGCCCATCCAGCCGAGTGCCTTTCCTGGCATATTCATCCGCACCTCGACGAGGGCGACCCAAGATGGAAGCGGCCCCGCGCTGCAGGGCGCCGAGTTCGTGCGGCGCAACGAGTCCGCGCTGCAGCAACTGGCCTCGCGGGATTCGGGCCGTGCGCTGCTGCGGCAGATCGAGGCCATCACCGCGATGGCTCCGCGCAAGCGGGTGGTCCTGACCCCTGCCCAGAACGGCAAAGTGCATGTGCGCTCGTTCCGGCGCGACGACGCCACGCAGGAACGTATCGGCTTGAACAAATTGGAGTACATCGACGCCTACCTGAGCGAGCGGCGCGCGCCCAGTGCCTTCATGCCGGTCGTGGCGGCGGCCCCTTTGCCCGGTCTTGAAACACCCGGTGCCGATGAAGCGTGGGTCTATACAGACCCCGAGGTCGCATGGCGGTATCCCACGCCGGAGTCCGGCGAAGGAGAGCCCAGCCCCGAGGACTACGTCGCCACGCTGGCGCATGAGTTGATTCATGCCCGCGACAGCCTGCACGGCATCCATCCCGCGCGCACTGCGGACGAAACCCGTTACCAGCATCCTGTCGCGAAATCGCCGATCCCCCGTTCACTGCTGCCCGCAGAGCTGCGCACGGTCGGCGTTGGTGCCTATGCCGGCGCCGAGCCCACGGAAAACTCGATTCGAGCCGAACAAGGGCTCACGCAGCGCCCCAGCTACCACGGCTTCACCACGGATGGCCACGGTGACGTGGCGGTATCGGCAGCGACGCCTGGGAAAACGCAGGACAAGTCCGTCTGAAAGGCGGCCGGGCGTGGATTGCCAACGTTTTCCGTATATCGAAATGCGGTTTTTCACCAGGGAGTGGATTCGCTTCCCGGGCGGGGGCTTCGGGACTTCCAAAAAAAGCCGGCAGGCGAGGCAAGACGATGACTCGCATGTCATTGCTCTCCAAACTCTCGAACCGCTTCGGTCTGGCCCGCTTCAGCGTTGATACGCCCGTGGGCCAGAAACAGCAGACGCCATCGATCCCCAGTGCCGCGGTGCGGCCGCCCCTGGACGGCCCGGCGCGCCGGCGCGCCCACGCGGTGGCATCGCCCCTGCCGCCGCGTGGCGCCTTGCCGGACAGGAATGAGGCCGCGGGCCACGCCAACGCCCCGGCGGCCGCGCAGGCCGCTGCCGCCCAGCCCCAAGCCACCCATGTGCTGCTCGATGCCATGGCACAGGCCGAGCCCGACGGCTCCACGTTGACGAAGGCGCTGTTCGGACCGGGCGGGCAGCGTTTCGGCGTGGCGGCGGATCTCGCACTCGCGCTGACCGAGATGGATTTTTCGCGCATGGCACCGATTCCGGGGCTTCCTGGCGCGCCCACCGTGATCCTGGCCGAAGCCCTGGCCGCCGCGACGGGCGGCGACGCACAATTGGCACTGGGCGCGCTGGAACTCCTGCAGGAGTTCGATCCGCAGCAGGAAATCGCCGCGGCCTGGCAGCAGCGGGCCGGTGCGCCGGACGACGACGCGGCCTCGGTCTTCTACACGCCCGCAGGCTCCTTGCATGGGGGCGACGACGAGCCGGCTCCCTTGTCGCCCCCGGTCTCGCCCGCAGTCTCGCGCTCGCCATCGGCCTCGTCGATGGAAGGGGGTTCGGTCTATCACACGCCCTCGGCTTCGCTGGATGGCGGCCCTGACCGGTCGCTGCCAGGCTCGCCGCGGCGCTCCGATGCGGGCCTGCCGAGCGATGCCACCTTGGCGGCACGGCGGGCGGTGTGGCAGGTGGCAGCCGCCCTGGCCGACACGCCCATGGGCCTGGACGTACTCCAGGCCGTCGTGGCACGCCCTGTGGATGCGGCGCACAGCCGGGATTTCGCGCTGCTGCTCAAGGCCGCAACGGCGATGCCGCCCGGGCGCGCCGAGCGGGGCGACCCTGCTGCCATCCTGGCCAGCGCGCCGGCCCTGGACACGCTGACGGGCAAGGCCGTCGCTTGCGCCGCGGCGCGGATGGTGGGCGATGTGGCTGCGGCCTTGCCCCACCAATGGGCGCTGACCGCCGTGCGCAACGACCTGTTCGAGACTGGGCCGGGGACGGACTTTGCCGCGATCAACGCCCGCCTGATGAAGACCGGGCGCTGGATCGAGCGCGCCACGCCGGAACGCGGGCGCCTGCTGCGCAATCCGATCTTCGGCAAGTCGCCTTTCCGGGCCCTGCGGCACGGAACGCAGAAGGTGGAGCGGGGCCCGGCCGTCGCGCGCCACCGGCTGGCGCGCGAGACGGCGCTGCGCGAGGCCGCCGCTGCTTTGCAGGACCAACTGATCGACGCCGCACTGCACCTGCCGAGCCCCGGCCGGGTGCCCGAGGCGTTGCTGCGCGCGGCGGTGCTGCGGCATTGCCTGGAGACGCCGGTACCGCAGTCGTTCGAACGGGCGGGCTTCGACGAGGCGGCCTGTGCCGACATCGCGGACCGCCTGGCGCTCCTGCTGTCGCGGGACCCCAGGCCGGGCCTGGCGAGCCAGTTGACGCAATCGCCGCAGTTGCTGGCGCTGGCCGACCTGCGCCTGGACGCCGAGGCGATGGGCCAATGGTTTTCCGAGGCCCGCGAGGCGACCGGCAATGTCCAGGCGCTGGAGCGGCAAAACGTGCATTGGGTGCAGGCCGTCTCCAAGGCCCTGGCGCGGGCCGAGGAAGAGGTGCAAGGCCGCGACACCCGCGTGCCGGTGATCACCCGCGAGACCGTGCGTTCGGCATTGAAGGACATCGTTGCCAACATCGAGGGCTCGTCGCGGCTGCGGCTGAGCAGCGGCGGGCTGGTCGGCGTGGGGCTGCGGCAGATCACGTCATCGATCAGCGCGGTGGCGAGCGCCTTCTTCCTGCGGGGACGGATCGATGGCCGGGCGCAGCGCGGCCGCCAGGCGGTGTTCGAAATCGCCATGCCGCCCTACGACATGGAGCTGGTGCTGGGATCGCAGCGCCAGGTGGCCAAACAGGTGGGGGTCGGCGCGTTCGTCGGTCCGGACATCGGCGTGGCGAAGGCGGGGGTGAACGTCGATACGGTGCTGTACGGCAGGGAGGATGCCGAGATGCAGGGCATCTCCCTGCGCTTGCCGCGCATCGGCCGGCCGGTGCCCGAACTGCGGGCCGAGTTCTCGGCGCTGGTGGACGCGCTGCTCGACGGCAGCGAAGGCGGGGCACGGGCGAATGACCCCACTGATCTCCTGCAGCGGCTGCTGCAGGAGTTTCCTGACCTCACGGTCAACCGTGTCGGCCTGGCCGGCGATGGCCGCCGCCGGCATGGGCTGGGCGCGGACCTGATGGGATCGATCGGGAAGTGGCATGCCAAGGTCAGTGCCGGTGTCGGCGGCTTCGTCGAGGCCCAGCGCGATGTCACCAAGCACTACGCCGACGCCACCGGGCGCATGCGCGTGGAACGATCGATCCAGGGAAACAACCTGCGCGCCGGGGTTGGTGCCAAGGTGTCGGCTGGCCCGTCCGCCACCGTCGCGTCGGACACCTCGTTTTCTGGCAAGGTCGACGGGTCGCTCGCCGCGGTGCAGTTCGGCGTGGGCGCGGAACACATTCTCTCGGGCGTGTCCCACCGGCGGGAGGCCGTGTACGAGGACGGCCGCCTGCATCCGCTGTCGTTCGTCGAAACGGAATACCAGAAAGTCGATGCCTTCATGGAATCGATGAAGCCGCAGAGGGACGCGTGGGTGGACGCTGGTGCCGACCCTGCGCGCCTCGATGGCCTGTTGAACGATATGAGCGGCGATGCGGCGCCCACCCACAGCTTCGCGGCACGCCACATCGTGACGCCCGAGGCCCGCGCGCGGGACGATGCCTACCGTTCGTCCATGCAGCTGTGCGCGAAGCACCCGAGCGGCTTGCCGCAGGCCATCTCCGCGCTGGCCGAAACGGTCGAAGCGCAGTGGAAGGACCCGGCGGCCAAGCAGCCCTATTCGCTGCGCTCCTACGAGCGCAACATGGTGCAGAAGACGCAGGGCGTGGATCTGGTGGTGCAGATGGCGAGCGTGGAGGCGGCCGAGGCCTCCCACATCGACAACCGCCTGGATGTTCCGGCACAAAGGCCCCGCCGCGCGTGAGGCGCGGGGATCGGGGGGATCGGGGGGATGTCAGCCGGTAATGGCGCACGCCGTGCCTTGCGCACGACGCGCCAGCCGCCAGCCCCATCCCCCGGCGGGGGCGGGCCTGGCGGCACCCTTGCGTTCAGCGGGCCTTGGCCGCTGCCGCGTTCGCTGCGGCCAGCGCGGTCATGTTGACCACGCGGCGCACGGTGGACGAAGGCGTCAGCACATGGGCCGATGCCGCGGCGCCCAGCAGAATCGGGCCGATGGTCGTGCCGTGGCTGCCGGTGGTCTTGAGCACGTTGAACAGAATGTTCGCCGCGTCCAGGTTGGGGCAGATCAGCACGTTGGCCGAGCCCGACAGCGTGCCTTCCAGCAGCGCGGTGTGGCGGATTTTTTCCGACAGGGCCGAGTCACCGTGCAGCTCGCCGTCGCACTCGATGTGGGGCGCCGCCTTCACGAACAGGTCGCGTGCCGCGCGCATCTTGCGGGCCGAGGGGCGCGTGGACGAGCCGTAGTTGGAGTGCGACAGGAACGCCACCTTCGGCGGCAGGCCGAAGCGCTGCACTTCCTCGGCCGCCATCAGCGCGATCGCGGCCAGTTGTTCGGCATCGGGCGCCTCGTTGATGTACGTGTCGGCGATGAACAGCGTGTGCTGGTCCAGCGTGAGCGCGTTCACCGTGGCGAAGTCCGGCGTGCCTTCCTTCAGGCCGATCACCTGGCGCACATGCTCCAGATGGTGGTCGAAGCGGCCCACCAGCCCGCACAGCAGCGCGTCGGCGTCGCCCAGGCGCACCATGAGCGCGCCGATCAGCGTGTTGGAGCGGCGCACCGCGGCCTTGGCGGCCTCGGGCGTGATGCCGTCGCGGCCCATGAGCTGGTGGTAGGCCTCCCAGTACTGGCGAAAGCGCGGATCGTCCTCGGGGTTGCAGATCTCCACGTCCTTGCCCGGCTGCAGGCGCAAGCCGGCCTTGGCGATGCGCGTGGCGATGACGGCGGGGCGGCCTATCAGGATCGGGCGCGCCAGGCCTTCGTCGACGGCCACCTGCGCCGCGCGCAGCACGCGGTCGTCCTCGCCCTCGGCATAGGCCACGCGCTGGGGTGCGGCCTTGGCGGCGGTGAAGACCGGGCGCATGAACATGCTGGTCTGGTAGACGAAGCGGGTGAGGCTTTCGCGGTAGGCCGCGTAGTCCTGGATGGGCCGCGTGGCCACGCCCGAGGCCTCGGCCGCCTTGGCCACGGCCGGGGCGATGCGCAGGATCAGGCGCACGTCGAAGGGCGTGGGGATGAGGTAGTCGGGGCCGAACGACAGCTCCTGGCCCGCATAGGCCGCGGCCACCTCGTCGCTCATCTCGGCCTTGGCGAGGTCGGCGATCTCGCGCACGCAGGCCAGCTTCATCTCCTGCGTGATCTTGGTCGCGCCGCAGTCGAGCGCGCCGCGGAAGATGTACGGAAAGCACAGCACGTTGTTGACCTGGTTCGGATAGTCCGAACGGCCCGTGGCGATGATGCAGTCGGGGCGCACGGCCTTGGCCAGTTCGGGGCGGATCTCCGGCTCGGGGTTGGCCAGGGCCAGGATGATCGGCTTGTCGGCCATGGTCTTGACCATCTCGGCCGTCAGCACGCCGGGGGCCGAGCAGCCCAGGAACACGTCGGCGCCGTTGACCACGTCGGCCAGCGTGCGGGCCTCGGTCTTTTGCGCGTAGCGGGCCTTGGATTCGTCGAGGTTGGCGCGGCCGTCGTGGATCACGCCCTTGGAGTCCACCACGAAGATGTGCTCGCGCTTCACGCCCAGTCCCACCATCACGTCCAAGCAGGCGATGGCGGCGGCGCCCGCGCCCGACACGGCCACCTTCACCGCGCCGATCTCCTTGCCCACCAGTTCCAGGCCGTTCAGCAGCGCGGCGCTGGAGATGATGGCCGTGCCATGCTGGTCATCGTGGAACACCGGGATGTTCAGGCGCTTGGAGAGTTCGCGCTCGATGTAGAAGCACTCGGGCGCCTTGATGTCTTCCAGGTTGATGCCGCCCAGCGTGGGCTCCAGCGACGCGATGATCTCCACCAGCTTGTCGGGATCGCGCTCGGCCAGCTCGATGTCGAACACGTCCACGCCCGCGAACTTCTTGAACAGGCAGCCCTTGCCTTCCATCACCGGCTTGCCGGCCAGCGGACCGATGTCGCCCAGGCCCAGCACCGCCGTGCCGTTGGTGATCACACCCACCAGGTTGCCGCGCGCCGTGTAGTCGAACGCCAGCGACGGGTCGGCCTGGATGTCCAGGCAGGGGTAGGCCACGCCCGGCGAATAGGCCAGCGACAGGTCGCGCTGGTTGGACAGCGGCTTGGTCGGCGTGACCGAAATCTTGCCGCGGCTGGGGTTGCGGTGGTATTCGAGCGCGGCTTCGCGCAGGGCCTGCTCGGCTGCGGACAGTGTGTGTTGTGTCATGGATGGAGATCCTAGGGAGAAATGCGCAGGGAGCTTACTCCAAGCGGGGCGCGGAAATCCTCCCTGCCAATGCGGATTGCGCATGGCGTGCAACGCGTTCGCAAAGGCCCGCGCGATGGCGCCGCCATGGTGCGGGCATCCCGCCGCCATGGCGTCGACATCGCGCCGCCATCGCACGGCTTCAGAAGCTTTCCCACTCTTCCTGGCTGCCTTTCGGGGGAAGTGCGCGCGGCACGGCCCGTGCCGGCGCGGGCCGTGGTGCCGCCGCCCTGGCGTGGGGGAGGGCGCGGGCCGGCTGGCTGCGATGCACAGGCGCCTCGCGCGGGCGCAGGAGCGGGGCATGCGCCTTGGCCGCAGCCGGGGGGGACGAAGGCAGGGGCGCGGCTTCGTCGAGCTTGAAGACGCCCACGGCGGCCACCAGCTGCTTGACCTGCTGGTCGAGGCTGTCGGCCGCCGCCGCGGATTCCTCCACCAGGGCCGCGTTCTGCTGCGTCACCTGGTCGAGCTGCATCACGGCTTCGTTGATCTGGCTGATGCCCGAGGTCTGCTCCTGGGTCGCCGACGTGATCTCCTGGATCAGGTGGCTCACGCGCTGGACCTGCCCGACGATGTCCTCCATGGAGGTGCCCGCGGCATTGACGAGCTGGCTTCCGTTGGCCACCTTGTCCACGCTGTCGTTGATGAGCGTCTTGATCTCCTTGGCGGCTTCGGCGCTCTTTTGGGCGAGGCTGCGGACCTCGCTGGCCACCACCGCGAAACCGCGGCCTTGCTCGCCGGCCCGGGCCGCCTCGACGGCGGCATTGAGGGCCAGGATGTTGGTCTGGAACGCGATGCCGTCGATGACGCCGATGATGTCGGCGATCCGCTGGGACGAGTGGTTGATTTCCCCCATCATCGACACGACCTGTCCGACCACCTCGCCGCCCTTTTGCGCGGCCTGGCTGGCGGACTGGGCCAGTTGCGCAGCCTGCTTGGCGGTGTCCGCGCTGCTCATCACCGTGCTGGTCAGCTCCTCCATGGAGGCGGCGGTCTCCTCCAGGTTGCTCGCCTGCTCTTCGGTGCGTTGCGACAGGTCGGCGTTGCCGGTGGCGATCTGGGTCGCGCCCACGGCGATGTTGCCGCTGCTGGCGCGCACCGTGCCGACCACCTCGCGCAGCGAGGTTTGCATGGTCTGCATGGCCGCCACCACGCTGCCCGGGGCGGCGCGGGAGGTGTCGATGGGGAAGGTCAGATTTCCCTGCGCGATGGCACCGGCCACCCGTGCCACATCGGCGGGCTCGCCACCCAACTGGCGCGTGAGACCCCGCGTGAGCAGGACGCCGATCAGGATGCCCAGGACCACGCCGCCGATCGTGAGGCAGATGAGGATGAGCCGCACCTGGAGGTAGATCTCGGTCGTCTTGTCGTTCAGGCTCTTGGCATTGCTGCGCTTGCGTTCGACGATCTGTCCCAGCAGGTCGTCGGCCTTGTCGGCGAGCTGCCTGACTTCGTGGATTCTGGTCACCGAGGCACGCGTGTTCGCCAATTCTTCCGTCTGCAGCAGCGCGAGGACGGATTGAATGCCATCGTCGTAGGCCTTGGCGGCTTTCTGGCTCTCGGTCACCAGGGCCTTGCCCTGTTCCGTCACGGAGAAGTTGCCTGTCTTGTTCAGCGATTCGTGCATCGCCTTCAAGCGGGCCTGCACCGATTCCGTGTGGGTACGTCGCTCCTCCTGCGTCGATGCGAGCAGGGCATTGCGAATCGCCCGGCCTGCAGCGATGAGCTGGATATTGGCGTCCGCCGCATGGGACAGGCCGACCACCTCGCGCTCGTACATCAGGTCGGCCAGGTCATTGATCTCACTGGATCGCAGGATGCCGGTCGTGCCGATCAACGCGCCGATCGCCGCGACTGCCAGAAAGCCAGCGGTCAGCTTGGTGCCGACCTTCATTCGTTTAAACCATTCCATTTTCGGAGTCCGTTGGGATTGTCAAAGACCAGCGATGGCGCTGGCGACGCATTGGATTGCCGCAGGAATGGCCCAGGCCTCGTGAGCACTGGGTGGAGGGGCGTTGATTCACGAGGCGCCGTGACGCGCCTCGTGCAAGCAAGGTCGAGAGCCGCTTTTGTCTTTTGTCGTTGTTGGAGCCGATGGCAGAGCCTTGCAGGGACACATCGCGGGACCGTGCCAATGCCTGCGTAACCAATAGTTTCAAATCCTATCAGAAATGAAACCGATTGGTGTCATTAATGGCGATGCCTGTCAGCACGGAGCAACAAACGGAAGCGGTTGAAGTCCTGGTGTGCCCCGCACAGGCGCACGTGGAAAGGCCGCAGCGGTTGCCGCGGCAGGTCGCAGGCGATCAGGTGGCGCGGCAGCCGGCCAGGAAGACCGCCACGGACCGGTGCATGAGATGCGCCTGCTCTTCGGGCGATCCGGGAGGCATCGCGAAGGCCGCCAGGTTCTGCGCCGGCGATGAGATCAGGCTGGCGAACACCTTCGCCAGGGTGGGCAAGTCATCCACCACCATGGCTTCACTGGCGAACAGGGCCGCCAGATGCTGTGCCAGGAGCGCGAGGTATTGCTCGATCAATCCATGGACCAGCGGGGCCAGCTCCGGGTGCAGCGCGATGCCGTGGATGGCGAACCGAAGCCAGTTCTGCATGCCCGGGTGCAGCAGCGTGGCATTCATTTCCAGGCCGATCCGCACCAGCTTGTCCTGCAGGGCCAGGCCGGGCGCGAACTGGAAATCGAGCTGCAATGCGGGCAGCGCGGCGGTCGCCAGCACCTCGCGCAACAGGTTTTCCTTCGAATCGAACCGGGTGTAGATGGTGCGCTTCGTCACGCCTGCCGCAGTGGCGATGGCTTCCATGCTGGTGCCCGCGTAGCCGTGCTCCAGCATGAGGGCAGACGCCACACCGACAATGATCTGGCGCAGTTCCTGCGCGCGCTGGACGCTGGGGCGTCCGAGGGGGGAGCGGCCGACTGACGGGGCGCGACCTTCGGTGGGGGGCATGGTGGCGGGTCGTGTCTGTCGCTGTGGGGCACGAATGCTACGCCCGCGCCGCCCATGCCGCCTGGGGAACTGCCTCTAAACGGAGATGGGATGGCGAACCGGTGGCGCGCCCGGTGGGCTCGCGTGCGCGAATCAGCCCCGCGTGCCGTCCCGCGCCGGCAGCGGCGCCAGCGAGTCGCGCAGGCGGTCGTGCGTGCGGGGCGCCTGCGAATCGAGCGCCTGCTCCACATGCCCGATATGCGCCAGCATGCGCTCGCGCGCCAGGGCCGTGTCGCCGCGTTCGAGGGCCTCGACGATGGCGGCGTGCTCGGCGCACGACTGGCTGGCCTCGTGGCGCGACTGGTAGAGCGAGGCGGCCAGCGTGGTGCGCGCGGTGAGGTCACGCAGGATGCCGCTCAGGCTGCGGTGGCCCAGCGCTTCGGCCAGGCACACATGGAAGTCGGCCAGCAGAAAAGCCCGGGTGGCGGCATCCGCATCGTCAATGGCCTGCTGCTCCTGCGCGATGTGCTGGCGCAGCCGGCGCACCACCGCCTGCAGCGGCCGCCCGGCTTCGGCCAGGATGCCGGATTCCACGATGCGCCGCGCCGAGAAGGCATCGCGGGCGTCTTCCACCGAAGGCTCCACCACGTACCAGCCCCGGCGTGGCCGCACCTCGACGAAGCCGCGCGCCTGCAGTTGCATGAGCGCCTCGCGCACCAGGGTGCGGCTCACGCCGAACAGGGTGGCCAGCGCCTGCTCGCCCAGCCGCTCGCCGGGGGCGAGCTTTTGCGCCAGGATGGATTCCACCACCTGCTGGGCGATCTGGGTCTGGCTGCTGGCACCGTTCATGGTGGGCAAGGGGCGGTGCCGGCCGTCGCTTTTCAGCGTGGCAGGGCGAGGGGCGTCGCGCCACCGTGGCCTGCGGCGTGCTTGTCCAGCGTGAAGCCTGCCACGGTGCGCGAGAGGTTGTGCGCCTGCTCGTTGAGCACGCCCGAGGCGGCGGTGGACTCCTCGACCAGCGCGGCGTTCTGCTGCGTGGCGCGGTCCATCTCGGCGACGGCCTGGTTGATCTGGCCGATGCCGGCGCTCTGCTCGGTCATCGAGCTGTTGATCTCGCCGATGATCTGCGTGACGCGCTGGATGCTGTCCACGATCTCGCCCATGGTCTCGCCCGCCGCGCGCACGCGCTGGGTGCCGGTCGTCACGCTCACGCCCGAGGCGTCGATGAGCGTCTTGATCTCCTTGGCCGCCGTGGCGCTGCGGTGCGCCAGGCTGCGCACCTCGCTCGCCACCACCGCGAAGCCCCGGCCGTTCTCGCCGGCACGGGCGGCTTCCACGGCCGCGTTCAGTGCCAGGATATTGGTCTGGAAGGCGATGGAGTCGATCACGCCGATGATCTCGCCGATCTTGGACGAGGCCTTGGAGATCTCGTCCATGGTGCTGACCGCGCTGGCCACCACTTCGCCGCCCTTGCTGGCCGATGCGCTGGCCGAGGTGGCCAGGCGCGTGGCCTGCGCCGCCGCATCGGCGGACTGCTTGACGGTGACGGTCAGCTGCGACAGCGAGGCCGAGGTTTCCTGCAGGTTGCTGGCCGAGGTCTCGGTGCGGTTGGACAGGTCGTGGTTGCCGGCCTTGATTTCGTCGGTGGCCGTCTTCATCGATTCGACGCCGTGGCGCACGTCCTGCAGCACGGTGCTGATCTTGTCCACGAAGGCATTGAACGACGAGGCGATCTGTGCCACCTCGTCGCTGCCGGAGACGGGCAGGCGGTGCGTCAGGTCGCCGCCGCCCGAGCCGATCTCGTCCATGGCGTCGCGCACCTCCGACAGGCGGCGGAACGACTTGGCGGTGAGCATCGCGCCCACCGCAGCCGCCAGCACGGCCAGCAGCACGATGGCCACGGCCAGCGTCTGCAGCACGCTGCGCAGGCCCGTGGTGGCCTCGGCCTTGTCCAGGGCCACGATCAGCGACCAGTCGGTGCCCTGCACCGGGCGGGCCTTGAGCAGCTTGGCGCTGCCGTTGAGCTCCACCTCCATCGGCCGCGTCGCGCTTGCGAGCGAGGCCATGGCGGCGGGGGTGAGCAGGGGCGAGAGTTCGGTCACCGGCTTGAGGCTGAGCTTGGCGTCCGCATGGGCCAGGATCTGGCCGTCGCTGTTCACCACGAAGCCCAGGCTGCTCGGCGTGGGGCGGATGGCGGCGACCACCTCGCGCACGCCCTCCAGCGGCACGGCGCCGTTGACCACGCCCTGCAGCGCGCCGCTGCGCAGCAGCGGGGCGACGAAAGCCACGTAAGGCACGCCGGTGGTCGAGTCGCCGTAGGGCTTGGTCACGGCCAGCTTGCCGGCCTGCACCGCGGCCTTGTACCAGGGGCGGGCCGTCGGGTCATAGCCCGCAGGGGTCTGCGTGGTGGACTTGAAGGTCTTGTCCTCCCAGCCCACGGTGGTGATGGGAAAGCCGTTGGCCTTGCCCATCAGGGCCACGTAGCCCTGCGGATCGCCCTGTTCCACGACCGCCGCGGTGGCGTTAACGGCGGCCGCCTTGGCGGACACCCACTGGTCGATGGCCATCGTGTTGCCCGCCGTAATGGCGTTCAGGTCCTGCTCGATGGTCTCGAACGTGTTGGTGCGGGTGATGGAGTAGGTGGCGGCACCGGTCACCGCCAGGGCACAGACGACGGTGGCGGTGCTGATGACGAGGATTTTGGAGCGCAGAGACTGGATCATGGCGGCCTCGGAAAAGGAAGTCCTGCATTACACCGTAATTGCGTTACCAGTGCTTACAGCATCCTGGAATGTGTGTGGAAGCCGCACTACACGTCCGTGGGCGCATCCAGCGCCTTGCCATCCAGCACGGCATGTGCTCGGTTCCGATCGATGTCGCCTTCCCACGAGGCGATGGCCACGGTGGCTACGCAGTTGCCGATCAGGTTGCCCACCGCGCGGGCGATGCCCATGAACCAATCCACCGACAGCACCAGCACCAGGCCGATCGCGGGAATGGCCGGAATCGCATGCAGCGTGGCCGCCAGCACCACGATGGCCGAGCCCGGCACGCCGTGCGCGCCCTTGGACGTCACCAGCGAGATCGCCAGGATCGTCAGCAGGTCCGCCATGGAAATCGGCGTGTTCGTGGCCTGCGCGATGAACACCGCCGCCAGGGTGATGTAGATCGAGAACGCGTCCAGGTTGAACGAATAGCCCGTGGGAATCACCAGGCCCACGGTCGAGTCGCGGATGCCCATGTGCTTGAGCTTGGCCATGACCTGCGGCAGCACGCTATCGGACGACGTGGTGGCGAACACCACGGCCAGCTCCTCGCGCAGGTAGCGCAGCAGCTTGAACAGGCTGAAGCCCGAAAACCGCATGATCAGCCCCAGCACCACGGCCACGAAGATAAACACCGCCGCATAGAACAGTGCGACCAGCAGGCCCAGCTGCTTGAGCGAGCCGATACCGTACTTGCCCACCGTGAACGCGATGGCCCCCAGCACGCCCAGGGGCGCGAGCTGGATGACCAGGCCCATCGCCTTGAACAGCACGGCGGAAAAGTCATCGATGAGCGAGACCACCCGGGCGCCGCGCTCGCCCACCAGCGACAGCGCACAGCCGAACACGATGGAAAACAGCAGCACCTGCAGCACGTCGCCGGTGGAGAACGCGCTGATCGCCGTGTTGGGAATCAGCTTGAGCAAAAAGTCGCTGAAGCCGCCGCCCGCCAGCTTGTTGGCGTTGTCGGCATAGGCGCCCATGGCCGAGGCGTCCAGCGCCCGCGGGTCCACGTTCATGCCGACCCCCGGCTCGAACACGAAGGCCAGCACCAGGCCCAGGACCAGCGCGATGCTGGTGACCACCTCGAAATAGATCAGCGACTTGATCCCCACACGGCCCACCCGCTTCAGATCCCCCGTACCCGCGATGCCATGCACGACCACGCAGAACACGATGAGCGGGATCAACATCTTGATGAGCTTGATGAAGCCGTCGCCCAAGGGCTTGAGCTGCACCGCCCACTGGGGCCACAGCAGACCGACGATGACGCCGGCGATCAGGGCCAGGACCACCCGGCCGAACAGGGAACGGAAGAAGCGTTGCATGGGATCTCCGGCAGTCATCACGTTGGTTTACCAAACTTGCATACAAGAAATGTAGACATTGAGCAGGGCCATTGGTTTGGGGGTTATCCCGCGTGTGGCGTGGCGGCACGGCGGTGGTGCTGCGGCTTGATCAGGAGCAAAGCTGGCTTGCGATTGGTAACTATTAATCAATGATTGAGGGGCCATTCGTCCTTCAAGCGCTTCTATCATCCGCGCCTGTCGAATGAAGACAGGAATAAAAACGGGAGGAATGACCATGAACGACATCGTGACGTTGCCGCAGGAGGCACTGCGCGCTGAACTGGCGCGCAAGATTGCGCCCAAGTACGCCACACGGCTTTTTCAGCTGCGTGACATTCCGGGTGTGATGCGTTCCCGGCTGGGGTGGCCGGTGGCGTCGAACTTGATGGAGCGGTGGTTCAACGGGGCGGCTTTCCAGATGACCGAGGGAGTCAAGGGCAGTCTGGAAGGCAGCCGCCTGAATCAATTGCCTGCTTCTCAGTTAGACGACAGCACCGTCACCATGGAATGGGCGATGGGTTTTGCACGTGTCAGGGCCGCAGTCCAAGAATTGCAAGCCAAATGGGCAAGCCCTGCTGGCATGCAGCAGTTGAAGATCCGAGTGGGCAGGGCGAGTCTGGGACAAAATCACAGTTGCTGGCGCTTCGGTAATTTGGCTCAATCGCCAGCAGTGTTGGACTCGACTTGCCAAGTCAATTATTTGGTTTTCGGAAAGTTGAGCGATCCGCTCGATGATTTATATGGGGCAATGGGCGAGGCGC
Source organism: Acidovorax sp. SUPP2539 (assembly GCF_030158975.1). Taxonomy (NCBI): domain Bacteria; kingdom Pseudomonadati; phylum Pseudomonadota; class Betaproteobacteria; order Burkholderiales; family Comamonadaceae; genus Acidovorax; species Acidovorax sp. SUPP2539. The sequence goes on from NZ_BQXJ01000003.1 coordinate 353,941, forward strand.
AAATCAAGGTGGCTGTTTCAGGGGTGGTCACTCCACAAGGAGGCGGAAAAGCCGGTATCGAGGTGGATGAGTTGGCTTTTTATTTGCGTGATTCCTACGATTTCAACGACGGCAGATTCTTTATATCCCAACCCCTTGGCTGCTGGGGATTCAATGGAATGGAGTGTGGTCTTGGCACGAAAATGGGTGTGCCCATCGAACCGCAGACAGTGAACGAGTCACCTTCATCGGTCCAGAGTCGCAAGTACTTGGTTCAGAACGCGGACTTCAGAAGGTGGCGAGAGGTCAATAACAGAGGCGGAGATTTCATGGTTCTTTCCAACACGTTGCGCATCAAGCTTCCTTTTTCACAAAAAATCGCATGGTGATTTTTATGCGCATTGCGTGGAAGCGTTTTAAAAAGCCAGTTTTTCTCCTGCTATTGGTGGGTGTATTGGTGGCCGTCTGGTACGCATTCACACCGAAGTTGTTTCATACATCGATCAGCCCGAGAAAAGTCTACCGTGTGGAATATTACGAGGCGTCCCCCATTCAAAGCTTGGTTCACTTCAATTTCAAAATGCCGGCATTTGTTCGGCTGTATCGGAATCAACCGGAGACCTTGCTGGGAGAAAGCGACGTGGTGGAGCTCTGGATGAATGGATCGCTGAACTGGTGGTTCGATGATCCCGTCAATTCGGTGGTGATCGGCAATGACATCGTGTTCGAGAACATCGCGCCCGAATGCCGGGAATGTCCACGGTTGCCGGATGCAGTGTTGATGCCATGAGCTGGCGCACTGCATATTCGGTGCCTGTAGGGGCTTTAGCCCCTTGAAGAAAACCCTGTGGATCGCGGCAGTGTTGTTACTGTCATGTGCCCTTTGGCATGCACTTTCCCCAAGATACGATCGCAGCCACTTCAGCCCTCGGCATGTTTATCGACTGGATTACTACGAAGCCTCATGGCTGCAGCGACTTGCGCACTGGGATATGCACTATCCGCATGTCATCCGCCTGTATCGTGTCCAGCCGGAAACCCTGTTGGGCGAAAGCGAGGTGGTGGATCTCTGGCTCAACGGGGAGATTGACTGGTGGCTCAATCCACCAGTGAATGCGGTGCAGGTCGGGCGGGATGCGGTGTTCGAAAACATCCCGCCCGAATGCACCGACTGCCCCCGGTTGCCCGACTCCGCCGTCATGCCCTGAGAGGCGGACAGCTGTCCCCCCTTCACCCCAGCAGGTCGTGCAGCGTCCGCGCCACCACCTTGGTCGCGCGCCGCAGGTCTTCCAGGTCCAGGCGTTCGTCGGCGCGCTTGGCGTGCGACTCCAGCACGGTGCGCGGGCCGGCGCCGTAGATCACGCCGGGAATGCCGGCCTCGCCGTACAGGCGCACGTCCGTGTACAGCGGCGTGCCCATGGCCGGGATCGGCTGGCCGAAGAGTGCCTCGCCGTGCTTTTGCAGCGCGGCCACCAGCGGGGCGTTGCCCGGCAGCGGCTGCATGGCATTGGCCAGCAGCAGGCGCTTGATATCCACCGTAATGCCGGCGCAGCCCGCGGCCGCCTCGGCGATCACCTGGCGGATGGCGGCCTCGACCTCGGCGGGGTTTTCCTCGGGGATCATGCGGCGGTCGAGCTTGAACACGACTTTGCCCGGGACCACGTTGGTGTTGGTGCCGCCTTCGATGCGGCCCACGTTCAGGTAGGGGTGCTCGATGCCATCCACCTTCGAGGTGATCTGCTGGTAGCGGGCGTTCTGCGCATAGAGGGCGTTCAGGATCGCGACCGCGCCCTGCAGCGCGTCCACGCCGGTGTGGGGAATGGCGGCATGGGCCATCTTGCCGTGCACGGTCACCTCCATCTGCAGGCAGCCGTTGTGCGCCGTGACGACCTCGTAGCTGAAGCCGGCGGCCAGCAGCAGATCGGGCCGCGTCAGGCCCTGGCGCAGCAGCCAGCCCGGGCCCAGTTCGCCGCCGAACTCTTCGTCGTAGGTGAAGTGCAGTTCCACCGCGCCCTTGGTCGGCTTCGCCACGGCCTCCAGGGCGCGCAGGGCGAAGGTGAAGCTGGCGAAATCGCTCTTGCTCACCGCGGTGGCGCGGCCGTAGATCTTGCCGTCCACGATGGTGCCGCCGTAGGGGTCGTGCGTCCAGCCTTCGCCGGGCGGCACCACGTCGCCGTGGGCGTTCAGTGCCACGGTGCGGCCATCGGCGGCGGTGGCGTCCGGACCATAGGGTCGGCGCACGATCAGGTTGGTGATCGACTCCATGCCGTAGGCCTTCACGTCGGCTTCGGGCACCGCGTGGCGCTCGGCCTCGTAGCCGAAGGCCTGCAGCAGCTCGGCCGTGCGCTCGGCGTGCGGGGCATTGTTGCCGGGCGGCGTGTCGGTGGGCACGCGCACCAGCGCCTGCAGAAAGCGCACTTCTTCGTCGAAATGTTGGTCGATCCAGGCGTCCAGTGATTGGTAGGTGCTGCTCATGGGGTTTCGGTGGCCAGTTGGTTCAGAAGGTGGGAGAAGGCGTCGACGGCGAGCTGCATGTCGTCGCTGGTCGTGCTTTCCAGGGGGTTGTGGCTGATGCCGCTGTTCAGGCCGCGCACGAACAGCATGGCCTGCGGCATGATTTCGTGCAGCTTCATGGCGTCGTGCCCGGCACCGCTGGGCATGCGGTGCACCGGCACGCCCAGTGCGTCCACCGCGCGTTCCCAGCGCTGTTGCCACGCGGGTGCGCTGGGCGCGGCGGCGGCGCGCATGGTCTCCTCCAGCGTGTAGTGCAGGCCGCGCCGCGCGGCGATGGACTGCAGCGCGGCCAGCACGTCGGCCACCAGCGCATCGCGCTGGGGATCGGTGGGGGCGCGCAGGTCCAGGCTGAACTGGCAGCGGCCCGGCACCACGTTGATGGAGCCGCCGGGCACGTTCAGCAGGCCCACGGTGCCCACCGAGTCGCCGTCGCGCGCGGCACGCGCCTCCACCGCGAGGATGAGTTCGGCCACGGCCGCGGCCGCATCGCGGCGCCGGTCCATGGGGGTGGTGCCGGCGTGGCTCGCCATGCCGTGCATCTCGCCCACGAAGCGCACGCTGCCGTTGATCGAGGTGACCACGCCCAGGGGCAGGTCCAGTTCGTTGAGCACCGGGCCCTGCTCGATGTGCACCTCGACGAAGCCGAGGTAGCGGCCCGGGTCGCGCTGCAGCTTCGGAATGTCGTCGATGCACAGGCCGGCATGCTGCATGGCCTCGCGCAGGGTCACGCCGTCGGCGTCCTTCTGGTCGAGCCACGCCGGGTCGAAGTCGCCGATGAGCGCGCCCGAGCCGAGGAACGTTGCCTTGTAGCGCTGGCCTTCCTCCTCCGAAAAGCCCACCACCTCGATGCCGAAGGGCAGGCGCCGGCCCTGGCGGTGCAGCTCGCGCACGCAGGCCATGGGCACGAAGATGCCCAGCCGGCCGTCGTACTTGCCGCCGTTGCGCACGGTGTCGTAGTGGCTGCCGGTCATGAGCAGGGGCGCATCGGGCGTGGCGCCGTGGTAGCGGCCCACCACGTTGCCCACCGCGTCCACGGCCACTTCGTCGAAGCCGCAGTCGCGCATCCAGTGGCTGATGCGCTGCGCGCAGGCGCGGTGCGCATCGGTCAGGTAGGTGACGGTGAGCTGGCCCTTCTCGGCAAAGCCCGGGTCGCTGTGCTGCGCCAGGGTTTCCTGCCAGTCCCACACCCCGTTGCCAAGCACGGGCGACACGCCGAACAGGTCGTTCAGGCGGATCTCGGCGATGCGGTGGATGTTGCGCAGCGCCTCGGCCAGTTCGAAGTCCGGTGGGTTGGTGAGCCGGCGCGCGAAGGTGTCGATGATGTCCTGCCGAGGCAGCCCCGTGCCGCGCGGGCCGCGCACCGCGAGGATGAACGGGAAGCCGAAGCGCGCGTTGTACTCGGCGTTGAGCTGCTGGATGCGCGCGAACTCTTCGGGCATGCACTGCGTGAGGCCGGCCGTGCCCTGCTCGCGGGCCGACTCGGCCGTGAGCGCGTTCGCCACCATGGCCTTGCCCGCCAGTTCCGGGTGGGCGCGCACCAGGGCCAGCTGCGCCTCGCGCGGCGCCTGGGCCAGCACGCGCACCATGGCGTGCTTGAACTGCGCGAGCGAGCGCAAGGGCCGCGCGGCGAGTGCCTGCGCGGCGATCCACGGCGAATGCTCGTACAGGCCGTCCAGCAGGCGCGCGGCCTCTTCGGGGGCGGCGGCATTCAGTTGTTCGAGGGTGAGGGGCATGGCGTTCACTCCGGGCAGGGATGGGTCTCGGCCCAGTGGCGTGCGATGTCGATGCGGCGGCACACCCACACGTGGTCGTGCCGCTGCACGTGGTCCAGGAAGCGCTGCAGCGCGGTGATGCGGCCCGGGCGCCCGAGCAGCCGGCAGTGCATGCCGATGCTCATCATCCTGGGGCGGTCGTCGCCAGCGGGGTCGCCCTCGGCATACAGCGCATCGAACGTGTCCTTCATGTACTGGAAGAACGGGTCGGCGTGCGAGTAGCCCTGGGGCAGCGCGAAGCGCATGTCGTTGCAATCGAGCGTGTAGGGCACGATGAGCTGCCGGGCCGTGCTGCCGTCGGTCCGGGCGACCTTCATCCAGAAGGGCAGGTCGTCGCCGTAGTAGTCGCTGTCGTAGGCGAAGCCGCCGTGGTCGGCCACCAGGCGGCGGGTGTTGGGGCTGTCGCGGCCGGTGTACCAGCCCGCGCCGTGCAGCGTGCCGGGTGCGCCGTGCCGCTGGCCCGTGAGCGCCTCGAAGATGGCCAGGGCCTCGGCCATGTGGGCGCGCTCCACGGCCTCGGGCACGTTCTGGTAGTGGATCCACTTGAGCCCGTGGCAGGCGATCTCGTGGCCCAGTTCCATGAAGGCGGCGGTCACGTCGGGGTGGCGCTGCAGGGCCGTCGCCACGCCGAACACGGTGAGCGGCAGGCCGCGCTTTTCGAACTCGCGCAGCAGGCGCCACACGCCGGCGCGCGAGCCGTATTCGTAGATCCCCTCCATGCTGATGTGCCGGTCGGGGTAGCTGGCCGGGTTGAACATTTCCGACAGGAACTGCTCGCTGCCGGCATCGCCGTGCAGCACGGCGTTCTCGCCGCCTTCCTCGTAGTTCAGCACGAACTGCACGGCGATGCGGGCGTTGCCCGGCCAGCGCGCGTGCGGCGGATTGCGCCCGTAGCCCACGAGGTCGCGGGGGTAGGGCAGGGTGGCGTCGTAGATCGGGGCGGCGGTCATCGGGTCCTCACGAAAGAGCCATGGAGATGTCGTTGGGGGGCAGCTTGCGGTCGAACATCAGGCTGTCCTGAACGTGCAGCAGGTGCGCGTCCATCAGGCGTACGGCGCGCTCCTCGTCGCGCGCGGCCAGGGCCTTCACGATCTCGGCATGCTCGTCGTGCGAGTGCGCGGCCTCGTCGGCGCTCTGGTACATGAGCGTGATGAGCGCACAGCGCGAGATCAGCTCCTGCAGCATCTGTGCCAGCACCTGGTTGCCCATCAGCTCGGCCATGCGCACGTGGAAGTCGCCCAGCAGTTCGGTGCGGTCCTGCACGTCGGCGCCGTCCACGGCCGCCTTCTCGCGGGCCACGTGCTCGCGCAGGGCGCGGATGCGGGCGGGGGTGACCTCTCGCACGAAGGCGCGGGTCATCTCGGCCTCCAGCATGCGGCGCACGGCGAACACCTGCCGCGCCTCGTCGGCGGAGGGCGCGGCCACGAAGGCGCCGCGCGCGGGCGCCAGGTGCACCAGCCGCTTTTGCGACAGCTGGAACAGCGCCTGCCGCACCAGCGTGCGCGAGACGCCGAAATGGTCGGCCAGTTTCTGCTCCGCCAGCTTGGCGCCCGGCAGCAGCCGGTGCTCGACGATGGCCCGCGTCAGGTCGCCGACGATGGCACTGGTGGTGGAGGTTTCCATCGGCGCATGATAGCCGTGGCCCAGCAATGTGTATACAGTTTTGGTGGACGATGTGGCGCCGACCCGTTCGGCCAGAATCCGGGGATGACCACCCCCAAGACCCCTGCTGCCGCCGGCCTGCCGGCCTTGCCCGTGTCGCCGCCGGCCAGCCAGCCGGCCGCGTTCCTTCGCCATCTGTACGACGTGGCCGTGCACGCCGCGTTGCCGGCCCATGGCCTGGCCGCGCACCTGCCCCCGCCGCCGCGCGGGCGCACGCTGGTGCTCGGGGCGGGCAAGGCGGGCGGCTCGATGGTGCACGCGCTGGAGGCGCTGTGGCCGGCCGATGCGCCGCTGTCGGGCCTGGTCGTGACCCGCTACGGCCATGTGCCCGAGCGGCCGCCCGGGCTGCCGCAGCGCGTGGAGATCGTGGAGGCCGCGCACCCCGTGCCCGATGCGGCGGGCCTGTCGGCGGCCGAGCGCATGCTGGCGCTCACGCAGGGGCTCACGGCCGATGACCTGGTGCTGTGCCTGATCTCGGGCGGCGGCTCCGCGCTGCTCACCCTGCCGGCCGAGGGCCTGACGCTGGCGGAAAAGCAGCGCATCCACCGCGCGCTGCTGGAAAGCGGCGCCGGCATCGCCGAGATGAACTGCGTGCGCAAGCACCTGTCGCGCATCAAGGGCGGCCGGCTGGCGGCCGCGTGCGCGCCGGCCCGCGTGGTCACCCTGGCCATCAGCGACGTGCCGGGCGACGACCCCGCCGTGATCGCCAGCGGCCCCACGGTGCCCGACGGCACGACCTGCGCCGAGGCGCTGGACATCCTGGCGCGCTACCGCATCCACCTGCCCGCGTCGGTGCATGCGGCGCTGCAGGCCGGCGCGCTCGAGACCCCCAAGCCCGGCGATGCGGCCTTCGCCGGCCACGCGGTCCACCTGATCGCCGCGCCGCAGCAGTCGCTGGAGGCCGCTGCGGCGGCGGCGCGCGCGGCCGGCATGGCGGCGTACATCCTGTCCGACGAGATGGAGGGCGAGTCGCGCGAGGTGGGCCGCGTGCATGCGGCGCTGGCGCGCTCGGTGGCGCAGCGCGGCCAGCCGTTCGCGCGCCCCTGCGTCATCCTGTCGGGCGGCGAGACTACGGTGACAGTGCGCCCGCGCACCGAGGGCGTGCCCCGGGGCCGGGGCGGCCGGGCGGGGGAGTTCTGTTTGGGCCTGGCGCAGGCGCTGCAGGGGCAGCCGGGCGTGTGGGCGCTGGCGGCCGACACCGACGGCATCGACGGCGTGGAGGACAACGCCGGCGCGATCGTCACGCCCGACACCCTGGCACGGGCGCGGGCGGCCGACCTGGCCGTGGCCCGCCACCTGGACCGCAACGACGCTTACGGGTTCTTCTCGGCGCTGGGCGATCTGGTGGTCACCGGGCCCACGCACACCAATGTGAATGATTTCAGGGTGCTATTTGTTTTGTAGCATCTGGTGCAATAGGCACTAGGGCAGTAGGCTGATTCCGAGGAGTTTTTGATCGCCTCAGGGAGCCGCTCGGTCAAGGCCTTGCGTCCGATGAGCAGTCGATGCCAGCGACCGTCGCAGCGTGATCAAGCCGAACGGGAAACGATGCCGCCACTTTGCAGGCTGGCTGCGCTGAGCTTTTCTGCGACCAGCGTGATGAGCGCGGACACTGCCATGGACAAGTGACGCCGGCTGGGATAGAGCGCATGAAGGCCATGGCTGGTCCGCTGGTATAGCGGTAGCACCGGCACCAGTCGGCCCGCTTGCAGGTCGAGCCGGGTGAGCTTTGCCGGCAGCAACGCGATGCCCAAGCCTGCAACCGCCGCCTTGCGCAGAGTCTGGGCGGTGTTGCCGGTGAAACGGCATGCCAACCGGATTTCATCCTCGGATCCGTCTGGCCCGGCCACCCGCCATGTCACTAGACCACTCGGATGGCCGAAACCCACGCCGTCGTGTTTTATCAGGTCCTGTAGCGTCCGGGGCGTTCCGCGGTTGGCCAGGTAAAGTGGACTGGCCACCATGCCATCCGTGTCTGCTTTGATCAACTGGCGGCCGATATAGCCTGAGTCTGGAAGCGGGCCACCTCGAAATGCCACGTCGATCTGCTCGGCGACCAGATCGACGTTTCGATCACTCAGCACAAAGTCCAGCCGCACGCGGGGGTGCGAGGCCATGAATTTTCCCATCTCCTCCATTGCGAAAAAGTCGAAAAAATCGGCGGGCGCTGCCACGCGCACGATCCCGCCTGGCTCCAGGCTGCCGTCGATCAATGCTTGTCCGGCCTCCCAAAGACCATCCACCGCACCCGCGCAGCGGTCATGGAGTGACTGTCCGGCATTGGTGAGCGTGAGTTTGCGGGTCGAGCGCTGCAGCAGCCGCGAACCCAGTTGCGCCTCCAGCGACTGCACCCGCCGGCTAACGGTGTTGGGCGGCACGCCAAGGCGGCGGGCCGCTTCCGCAAAGCTGCCGCTGCGTACGACCTGCACGAAAAGAGCGATGTCATTGAGATCCACCATGCCGCCGAGATTAAGAGGAGACGCGATCGCGTGCAAACTCAACGTCGCATATGGCCTATACGGCGTGCCGCCCCGCGTTTCAGCTTGTCTCAGTAGTTCAGAATCGGCATCAGCTTCTGACCGTTCGGGCTGGTCCAATCGACGGCGAGTTCCGCGATGATCTGGTCTACCGTCGTGATGATGGCGCCAGCGTTTTCCATGCGGCGCAACGCGAGTTCATCGCCGAACTTAGTGCGCGACGCCGATGCGTCTGCCGACACTTGCACTTCATAGCCTTCTTCGAGCATTTGCAGGACGGGGAAGGTGACGCAGATTTCCGTCGTCAGTCCGGCAACGAACAGTTTTTTGCGTCCGGTGGCTTTCACGGCTTGGTTGAATCCTTCATGGTGCATTGCGTTGACGATGCCGGGACGCTTGATGCGCGCTGAAAACTCGATCGGAAAAATATCTTCCAGTTCAGAAAACAGCGGTCCCGGGTTGGCATCTTCCAGGCTCGTCGTCAGCACGGTGGGCATGTCCAGCGCCTTTGCGATCCGGGCCAGTTTCAGCGTGTTTTCCTTCAGAAGGTTGATGTCGTGTGAATGAGTGAAGGCCAGCGTGCCATATTGGTGGTCGATCAAGAGTACGGCGGCGTTGCTGGGAGTGAAAGCGGATTTGTGCATGGCAACAATTTCTGGGGTTGGAACTCGTCGGAATCTTATGTTTTGGGTCCTGTCATGACTAGCCGGATGGCTTGGATTGCACTCGTCCGTTTTTGATATGAATGTGGGGTACGTGGGGACCTTTTTTTGAAGTCTGTGGGCTTATCTTGTAAAAAAGCCGCGCCCCTTGCGGAGCGCGGCCTGGCAGGGCGGGGGAGCGCCGCGGGTCAGTAGCCCAGCGTCTCGCCGTCGGGGTTGCGCGGGTCGGAGGCGCCGTACAGCAGCCCGTCGTGGAACTGGATGGTCTGCGTGCGGCCCATCGAAGGCTTCACGGCGATGTGGTGGCCGCGGGCCTGCAGTTGCGACAGGGTGTCGGTGCTCAGGCCCTTTTCCACGCGCAGCTCGTCGGGCGTCCACTGGTGGTGCACGCGCGGCACCGAGGCCGCCTCGGCCGGGTTCATGCCGAAGTCGACGGTGTTCACGATGGTCTGCAGCACCGTGGTGATGATGCGCGCGCCGCCGGGGCTGCCGGTCACGAGCATGGGCTTGCCGTCCTTGAGCACCATGGTGGGCGTCATCGACGACAGCGGGCGCTTGTTGGGAGCCACCGCGTTGGCATCGCCGCCGACCAGGCCATAGGTGTTGGCCACGCCGGGCTTGGCGGAGAAGTCGTCCATCTCGTTGTTCAGCAGGATGCCGGTGCCCTTGGCGACGATGCCGCTGCCGAAGTTGGTGTTGAGCGTGTAGGTCACCGCCACGGCGTTGCCCGCCTTGTCCACCACCGAGTAGTGGGTGGTCTGGTCGCTCTCGTACGGTTGGGGCTGGCCGGGCTTGATGTCCTTGGCCTGGCGCGCCGTGGTGGGGCTGATGCCCTTGGCCAGCGACTGCGCGTAGGCCTTGGAGGTGAGGCCCTTGAGCGGGATCTTCACGAAGTCCGGATCGCCCAGGTACTCCGAGCGGTCGGCGTAGGCGAGCTTCATGCTCTCCGCCATGTAGTGGATCGTCTGCGCGCTGTTCTGCCCCCATTGCGACAGCGGCCACTGCTCCAGCATGTTCAGCATCTGCACCAGGTGCGCGCCGCCGGAGGACGGGGGCGGCATGGTCACGATCTGGTAGCCGCGGTAGGTGCCGCGCACCGGCTCGCGCTCGACCACCTTGTAGGCCGCCAGGTCCTGCAGCGTGAGGGCGCCGGGGTGGGGCGCCATCTCGGCGGCGATGCGGCGCGCGATGGGGCCCTGGTAGAACGCCTTGGCGCCCTGCTGGCTGATGAGCCGCAGCGACTGCGCTAGGTCCTTTTGCACCAGCCGGTCGCCGACCTTGAGCGGGCTGTCGCCGCGCCAGAAGATCTGGCGCGTCGCCGGCCACTTGCCCATGTTGGCCTTTTCCTGGTGCAGCGTCTTGGCCAGCGTGAGGCTGACGGGAAAGCCCTTGTCCGCCAGCGCGATGGCTGGGGCGATCACGCGCGACAGCGGCAGCGTGCCCCAGTTCTTGAGCGCATGCTCCATGCCCGCCACCGTGCCAGGCACGCCCACGGCGTAGGGCGTGTACAGGGACTTGCCGTCCACCACGTTGCCGCTGGCGTCGAGGTACATGTCGCGGGTGGCCTTTTGCGGCGCCACTTCGCGGAAGTCGAGCGCCACGTCCTTGCCGGTCTTGGCGTCGTGCACCATCATGAAACCGCCACCGCCCAGGTTGCCCGCGTTGGGCAGCACCACGGCCAGCGCGAAGCCGATGCCCACCGCGGCATCCACTGCATTGCCGCCGGCCTTGAGGATGTCCAGGCCCACGCGCGAGGCCAGTTCCTGTTCGGTGGAGACCATGCCGTTGCGCGCCACAACCGGGTGGAACACATCCATGTCGAAATCGTAGGAATTGCTGGCGGCGCGGGCCGCGGCCGTCTGCTGCACGGCCTGCGGCGCGGCGGCGGGCGCTCCCTCGGCACTGCCGGGGCCGGCCGTGGGCACGTTGGTGCAGGCGGCCAGGCTGGCCAGGGCAAGGGCCAGGCTGCTGGCCAGCAGCGTGCGTTGGATGGGGTTCATGCTCTCTCCTCGTTATGAATCGGTGGACGCCCAGCGGCGGCGCCGTGGCGAGTGTAGAGAAGTTGCCTGCCGCTTCCCTGCGGCAGCGCCTGTCGGCGCACCTCCCATTTGCATTTGCGAACGTCTGCGTTGAAAAGTTGCACTTTGACAGGGAACTCTGGCCCTAGCATGTCAGCCGGTTTCCGCTAGGAAGAATGTTGGCCGTGGTCACGGCCCTCCGGCGGGCCTTCCTTTCAACCACGGAGGTGCGACATGGCGATGAAATCCTTATTGAAGAAGCTCGTGCTGGGCGGCTGCCTGCTGGCGGCCAGCAGCCTGTCCTGGAGCTATGCGATCAATGCCGGCAAGGTGGTGGACGACAACGGCAATGCCGTGCAGCTGCGCGGCGTGAACTGGTTCGGCTTCGAGACCAACACCAACGTGGTCCACGGGCTGTGGGCGCGCAACTGGAAGGACATGATCACGCAGATGCAGGGCCAGGGCTTCAACGCCGTGCGCCTGCCGTTCTGCCCGCAGACGCTGCGCGGCACGCCGCCCAACAGCATCGACTACGGCCGCAATGCCGACCTGCAGGGCCTGAGCGCTCTGCAGGTGCTGGACAAGGTGGTGAACGAGCTGAGCAGCCGCGGCATGTACGTGCTGCTGGACCACCACACGCCCGACTGCCAGAGCATCTCCGAGCTCTGGTACACCGGCTCGTACAGCGAGCAGCAGTGGATCACGGACCTGACCTTCGTCGCGCAGCGCTACGCCAGCGTGCCCGGCGTCATCGGCCTGGACCTCAAGAACGAGCCGCACGGCGCCGCCACCTGGGGCACCGGCAACGCCGCCACCGACTGGAACCGCGCGGCCGAGCGCGCCTCGGCCGCCGTGCTGCAGGTGGCGCCCCGCTGGCTGATCGTGGTGGAAGGCGTGGCGGAGAACCCCAGCTGCTCCAGCAGCGGCGGCCACTGGTGGGGCGGCAGCCTGGAGCCGCTGGAGTGCACGCCGCTGAACATTCCGGCCGACCGCCTGCTGCTCGCCCCGCACGCCTACGGTCCGGACGTGTACGGCCAGCCTTACTTCGGCGCCTCCAATTTCCCCGAGAACATGCCCGCCATCTGGGAGCAGCACTTCGGCCGCTTCGTGCAGGCCGGCCACGCCGTGCTGCTGGGCGAGTTCGGCGGCAAGTTCGGCCAGGGCGATGCCCGCGACGTGGCCTGGCAGAACAAGCTGGTGGACTACCTCATCGGCAAGGGCATCCGCAGCGGCTTCTACTGGTCGTGGAACCCCAACAGCGGCGACACGGGCGGCATCCTGAACGACGACTGGACGACGGTGCGCACCGACAAGGTCACGCTGCTCCAGCGCCTGTGGGGCGACGGCTCCAGCACCCCTCCCACGACGCCGCCGACCACACCGCCCACCACCCCTCCGACCACGCCCCCGACGACGCCACCCACCACGCCGCCGACCACCCCTCCCACGGGCGGCGCCAGCTTCAGCACCCAGGTCATCGTGGACAGCGAATGGAACACCGGCTACTGCGAACGCGTGCAGGTCACCAACACCGGCGGCGCGGCGGGCGACTGGGCCCTGAACCTGACCATCACCGGCACGGTGAACAACCTCTGGAACGCCGTGTGGTCGCAATCGGGCAGCACGCTCCACGCTTCGGGTGTGGACTGGAACAAGACGCTGGCCCCCGGCGCGAAGGCGGAATTCGGCTTCTGCGCGGCGCGTTGACGCGGTGGGCCTTCAACGACTTCGATAATCCGCAAAAATGCCGCCCTGAATATGGGGCGGCGGCTTGAAAATCACCTGCACCGCCCCGCCGATCGTTGGGATCGGCGGGGCGGTGTGCTTTGTCAATCCTTGGTGGGATTAATCGGCGTGAAAGCGCAGGCCCTGGTTGATCGCGCAGCGGTAGGCCAGCGGTTCGGCGCGCTGCTGGTAGCCGGGCAGGTCGAAGACGAACATGGTGAAGTCGATGGTGCCGTCCGGGCGCACCTGGTAGCGCAGCAGCTGCTGGATCGGCAGGCCGTCGCGGGCGACGGTGAAATGGGCGTCGCTGAAGGACAGCGTGCCGTCTTCGACGATTCGGTAGGCCTCCATGCGAAGGCCGCCGCGCGTGCGGCTCGGGGTGGCGTTGGCGGAGTTGGGGGTGCACAGCGAGAGGTCGATGGCGACCGACACCGCGTCCCCGGCGGCCAGCGCCTGCTGGATGTCGGCCGGATTATCGAGCCGGCTTTTGGCGCTGGCCGGCAGGGCCATCAGGGAAAGCGAAGAAGCCAGCAAAACGGCGGCAAGGCGTTGCATTGGAAAAACCTCCATTCATGGTTTTGAGTATCTCGGCTTGAAAATTCAAGCGTGGCGATGATATCCAAGCCATGGCAGGAAAATCGCCGAGATTTGTATGCCGAGAAGCATTTTTGTAAATGTCAGAAAGATATTCGGACAAACTGCCTGGGGTATGAGGCAGGCGCGCCGTGCGGGCCATGGCGGCCATGCATACTCGGCGGGTCGTCCGCTCGCCGCGCTGCCGGCGGGGGCGGTTTCCGATCCCTTCAATCCACCCCAAGGAGATGGCCCATGGGCCTCAGCACCCACGTTCTCGACACCATGCACGGATGCCCCGCGGCGGGCATGGCCGTGGCCCTGTATGCCACCCATGGCGAGGCCGCCACGCTGCTGCAGCGGCTGGTGCTCAACGCCGATGGCCGCACCGATGCGCCGCTGTTCGACAACGCCAGCCTGCGCGCGGGCACCTACCGCCTCACGTTCGACGTGGCGGGCTATTTCCGCAGCCGGGGGGTGCAACTGCCCGAGCCGAACTTCCTGAACCAGGTGAGCCTCGATTTCGGCGTGGCCCACGCGGACCAGCACTACCACGTGCCGCTGCTGGTCAGCCCGTGGAGCTACTCCACCTACCGCGGCTCCTGAGCGCGGGCCGCCGGGCGGGCCGGGGCGCAGGCCCGGCTCAGAGCTGTCCCTCGGTCAGCGTGTCGAGCTGGAAGCGCCCGGACTTGTGCCACAGCCAGGTGTCGGTGTAGGTGACCTTGCCCATCCGCGACGGCACGGGGTAGGGCGCGGCGGCGCGCACGGTGCGCTCGATCTCGGCGATCACCTCGGGCGCATGGCGCGGCGCGCGCATCCAGTTCAGCCGGGTCACGCGGCCGGCGCGGTCGATGTCCACCTGCAGCGTGCCGATGGCGTACAGCAAGGGCGGCAGCTTGCCCTTGTAGATGCGGTGGGCGTTCAGGCCGTACAGGTGGGTGGCGGCGTCCTGCCGGTAGGCGCGGGGCGTTTCGGCGGCCGAGGGGCGCGCGGAGCCTTGCTCGGCAGGCACCGGGCCCACCACCTCCTTCTCCAGCGGGCTGCTGGTGTCCGACGCGGCCTTGGCGGGCGGGGGTGCCGGTTCCGGTCCCGACGACCGGCAGGCCGCGATGAGGGATGCCAGGGCGGCCATGACGCTGGCCGCCAGCCACCGGCCGCGCGGCCGGCGAGGAAGCCGTTCAGGAGAAGGGGTGGGCATGGGCAGGTCTCGCTGTGGCTATGCTGTGCGGTGCCCGTGCTGCCGTTGCGCGGGGCGTACCGGAGGACTCGGATGGTGATGGCGGCGTTGCATCGTTTGCTGGAGGGCTTGGCGCACGGCCCGGCCTGCATGGTGGAGGTGGAGTCTACCCAAGGCTCGGTGCCGCGCGAAAGCGGTGCGTGGATGGCCGTGCTGGCCGATGGCCTGGCCGGCACCATCGGCGGCGGGCGGCTGGAGTTCGATGCCATCGCGCAGGCGCGCCGCCGGCTGGCGGGCGAGGGGGGCCCCGCCGTGCTGCGGTTCGCGCTCGGGCCCAGCCTGGGGCAGTGCTGCGGTGGCGTGGTGTTCCTGCGGTTCACCGTGGTGGGCGCGGGCGAGCGTGCCGCGCTGGCGCAGCGGCTGGCGCCCCGGCGCACGCCCGTGGCGCTGTTCGGCGCGGGCCATGTGGGGCATGCGCTGGTCCGCGTGCTGTCGGTCCTGCCGTTCGCCCTGACCTGGATCGACAGCCGCGACAGCGTCTTCCCCGCATTCCCCGTGGCCCCGGCCGAGGCGCCGCCAGGCGTGGCGTGCGAGCACTCCGATCCGGTGCACGCCGCCGTGCCGTCGCTCGCGCCGGGCTCGCGCGTGCTCGTCATGAGCTTCAGCCACGCCGAGGACCTGGACGTGGTGGCCGCCTGCCTGCTGCGCCAGCGCGAACGGGGCGACCTGCCCTTCATCGGGCTCATCGGCAGCCGCACGAAGTGGGCGACGTTCTCGCACCGGTTGGCTGCGCGCGGCTTCGCGCCCGAAGAGCTGGCCTGGGTCACCTGCCCCATCGGGCTGCCCGGCATCGCGGGCAAGGAGCCCGAGGTGATCGCCGTGTCGGTGGCGGCGCAGCTGCTGGCCCTGCCGGTGCCGGCGGACCCCGCGCAGCCCGGGTAAATCCGCACGCCGCCGTGCCGCGCCGGGCGTTCGGCAGGAACGATTCCTGCATACACTCGCGGCACAGGTCGCAGCGGTGCCCGGAGCCGATGCGTGTCGTCAGCCCCCAGGTGCGCGGCCTTTTCTTCTGCTCAGAGCGCCCGCAGTGGTGAGCAGGTTGACCGGGTGGTGCGCCGCGCGCCGCCCCCATGGCGCCTTCGTGCGCCGCCGAGGCTGAGACACATGGAAAGCTATCTCCTCGACTGGGCCAACCTGCTGCTGCGCTGGGTCCACGTCATCACCGCGATCGCCTGGGTGGGCTCGTCGTTCTACTTCGTCTTCCTGGACAGCAGCCTCACGCCGCCGGTCGACGACGACCTGAAAAAGCAGGGCGTGAGCGGCGAACTCTGGGCCGTGCACGGCGGCGGCTTCTACCACCCGGTGAAGTTCGCCGTCTCGCCGCCGAAGCTGCCCGCGCACCTGCACTGGTTCTACTGGGAGAGCTACAGCACCTGGCTGAGCGGCTTCGCGCTGTTCACCGTGTCGTACCTGTGGAGCGCCGGCACCTACCTCATCGACAAATCGCGCATGGACTGGGCGCCGCCTGCGGCCATCGGCGCGGCGCTGGGCTTCCTGGTCGTCTTCTGGCTGCTGTACGACGCCGTGTGCCGCCTGTTCGGGCAGCGCAGGAACGGCGACGCCATCGTCGGCGCGCTCGTGTTCGGGCTGGTGTGCGTGGCCTCCTGGCTGGCCTGCCACTGGTTCGCCGGCCGGGCGGCCTTCCTGCTGGTGGGCGCGATGATCGCCACGGCCATGAGCGCCAACGTGTTCTTCTGGATCATTCCGGGACAAAAGAAGATGGTGGCCGCCATCCAGGCCGGCCGGCCCGTGGACCCGGTCCATGGCCAGCGCGGCAAGCAGCGCAGCGTGCACAACACGTACTTCACGCTGCCGGTGCTGTTCGCCATGCTGTCCAACCACTACAGCTTCACCTGGAGCCACCCGCAGAACTGGCTGGTGCTGATCGTGATGATGTTCGCCGGCGCGGCGATCCGGCAGTTCTTCGTCATGCGCCACGGCCACAAGCTCGGACGCAACGGCAACCCGCTGCCCTACGCGCTGGTGGGCGTGGCGGCCATCGCCGGCGCCATCGTGTGGATGCGGCCGGTGCCACCGGCCACCACCCCGGTGGCTGCAGGAAATGCTACAGATTTGATAGCTAAAGGAACAAGCAATCCGCCGGCATCGGGCACGATCGGCTACGAAAAGCTGCAGCCCGTGCTGGCGCAGCGCTGTTTCCTGTGCCACGGCGAGCAGGTGCAGATGAAGAACCTGCGGCTCGATTCGGCCCCGTCGGTCAAACAGCACGCCCAGGCCATCTACCAGCAGGCCGTGGTGCAAAAGCTCATGCCGATGAACAACGCCACCGGCATGACGGACGAGGAGCGCGACGTGGTGCGGCGCTGGTTCGAAGGCGGCGCACCGGTGCCCTGAAGCGGCCGGGGGCGCTCAGTCCGTCGCGACGCGGTCGGCGGCTTTGCGTGCGCCCAGCGGGGCGACCGACCGGGGGGCGATGGCGCGGTCTGCGCCCAGACCGCCGATGCGGGCCGGGCCGCGATCGTGGCCATCCGCCTGCGAGTCGTCCGCCGCGTCGCGCCAGGCCAGGCCGCTTGCGGCCAGCTTGGCATCGTGCTTGGCCAGGGCCGCGAGGTTGGCCACTTCTTCCGCATGCGCGATGGTGCCGGGCGTGATGCGCACCGCGCCGATCGACAGCGTGGTGCAGGTGAAAAAGCGCTTCACTCCGTGCCGGTCCTCGGCCCAGATGCCGCCGGCCTTGCGCGAAGCGTCGTCGAACAGGGCCAGGGCCTCCTGCGCGAACTCGTCGACGATCCGCTGGCAGCGGTGCAGCCAGTCCGTGCTCTGGAACAGCAGCATGAAGTCGTCGCCGCCCACATGCCCCACGAAGTCGCGCTGTGCATCGCAGTGGGCCACGGCCAGGCGCGCTACGAGGCGGATCATCTGGTCGCCGCGCCAGTAGCCGTAGTAGTCGTTGAACGGCTTGAAGTGGTTCAGGTCGGCGTAGCAGGCGACGAACTCGGTGCCGCTGTCCAGCAGCCGCTGCATGTGCAGGCTGATGGGGATGTTGCCCGGCAGGAAGGTGAGCGGATTGGCGTGGCGCGCCGCCTCGATGCGCGCCTCGGTCACGCTGCGCACCAGCTGGTCGCCCGTGCCCAGCCCCACGTAGCGGCCGTTGTCGGTGACGATGAAGCCGTCGTTCAGGTAGCGCTGGTCCTGCGAGGTGAGGATGCCCACGAGCTGGTCCACGTCGCAGTCGAGTTCCACCACGCGCGGCGCGTGGTTCGCGAACGCCATGCAGGGCTTGCGCCCGTGCACCTCGCGGAAGTACAGCGTGGCGTAGTGGTTCATGAACTGCTGGCGGTTGATGAGCGCCACGGGCCGCGTGCCGTCCACCACCGCCATGGCGTGCAGGTCGGCATGGGCCTTGAACAGCCCGGCCACCGTGTCGTTGCGGGTCTCCGGCGTGGCCGTGGGCGCCTGCACCACGAGCAAGTTGCGCAGGATGCCCGGCCGCACGTTCTGGCCCAGGTGCGGCAGCACGGCCACGCGGCGGTCGCGCAGCGCATCGAGCGCGGGCAGCAGGATGGTGTCGCGCGGCAGCGGGGCCGGGCGGCCCAGCAGGTAGCCCTGGCCGTAGGGGATGTCGAGGTCGCGCAGGGCGCGCAGGTCTTCCTGCGTCTCGATGCCCTCGGCGATGAGCGTGGTGCCGAACACGTCGGCGATGCCCTTGATGGCCTGCAGCATCTGCAGGTTCTCGGGGTGCGCGCCCAGGTCGCGCACGAAGTATTTGTCGATCTTGACGAAGTCGGGCTTGGCCTCGGACCACAGCCGCAGGCTCGACCGGCCGTCGCCGAAGTCGTCCAGTGCCAGCCGGGCGCCGCTGGCGTGTACTTCCTTCAGCGCGTGGCGCAGCGGCTCCATGTCGGTCACGCGCTCGTGCTCGGTGATCTCCAGCACCACCATGCGGGCCGATACGCCCATCGCCTGCGCGGCCTCGGCCAGCGAGGCGCCACCGCACAGCGCCACGCCGCGCACCAGCGCATCGGCGCTGATGTTCACGAACAGGCGGCCGGCCGCGCCCAGCACGCCCCACTGCTGCAGCGCGATGAACACGCACAGCAGTTCGAAGTCCTGCAGCAGGCCTTCTTCGCCCGCGCAGCGCAGCAGCGCATCGGGCGTGTGCAGGGGCGTGCCCTCCGGGCCGCGGATCAGCGCCTCGTGCGCGTAGATGCCGCCCTCGCGCAGATCGGCCAAGGGCTGGAAGACACAGTGCAGGCCGTCGCCGCGCATGAGCTGCGCCAGCGGCCCATGGCCGTTGCGCACCCCGGGCGACAACGCCGCCAGCAAGGCATCGCGCCGGCCCCGGGGAGATGCATCGATCATGGTTACAACCTTACACAATTTCATCGCGGACCATAGCCGTGCGCCGTGACAGCGAAATGACAGGTGCCATGCCGCCAGGGATCGCCCACGCCGCTCACGGGTCGCTGCGCAGGTCGGCGTAGTCCACCGCGTATTTGACGAGCGCCGCCTGGCCCTCGATGCGCAGCTTGCGGCGCAGGTGCAGGCGGTGGGTCTCGACCGTGCGCACCGAGGTGCCCATGCGCTGGGCGATGTCCTTGTTGGATCGGCCCTCGGCCAGCAGCTCCAGCACCGCGGCCTCGCGCGGGGTGAGCGCGCGGCCCGACGGCGCTGGAACGGGAGGCGCCTCGTACAGCAGGGCCTGCACGCCTTCGCTGAAATAGCGCCCGCCGGCGTGCACCGCCTCGATCGCCTCCACCAGCTGGCGGGCCGGCGCGTCCTTGAGCACGTAGCCCCGCACGCCCAGTGCGGCCGCACGGCGCACGTACTCGCCATCGTGGTGCATGGACAGCACCAGCACGCGCACCTGCGGAAAGCGGTCGCGGAACACCGTGGCCAGGTGGATGCCGCTCGCATCCGGCATGCGGATGTCGGTCACCACGATGTCGGGCAGCAGGGCGGCGGCCAGGTCCACGGCCTCCTGCACGCCGCCCGCCTCGCCCGCGACGCGGATGTGGCCCGTGGCCTCCAGCCGCATGCGCACGCCGTCGCGCACCAGCGGGTGGTCGTCCACCAGCAGCACGCGGATGGGGGCGCCGCCGCTCATGCGGGCACCTGCGACGGTTCGAACCCGGGGTAGGGCGAGTCGTTGTCGCCCTGCAGCGGCAGCACGGCCAGCACGCGCGTGCCGCGGCGGCCGGAGGCCACGCCGAACGTGCCGCCCAGGCCCTCGATGCGCTCGCGCATGTTGCGCAGGCCGATGCCGCCCTGTCCGTCGGCCTGCACGCGCTGCACGTCGAAGCCGCGGCCGTCGTCGATCACCGACAGGCTCACGCGCCGGCGGCCGAAGCGCAGCAGCAGCTCCACCTGCGTCGCGTGGGCGTGCATCTGGGCGTTGGTCAGCGCCTCCTGCGCCACGCGGAACAGCGCGGTGCCGTGGCTGGTGGGCAGCGGGTGCGCCGTGCCGCGCAGCACGAAACGCACGCCGAGCGCGGTGTGCTCCTGCACCTGCTGGGCCATGAGGGCCAGGGCCGGCGCCAGGCCCAGGTCGTCCAGCAACGCGGGCCGCAGGCCGTGCGAGACGCGGCGGATCTCCAGCAGTGCATGGTTGAGCCGGTCCAGGCCCTGGTCCAGCACGTGGTGCGGGCCGTGCGCCGCGCGCTCGGCCCACTGCACCTGAGCGGTTTCCAGCAGGAACTTGGAGGACACCAGCACCTGCACCACGCCGTCGTGCAGCTCGCGCGCCACGCGCACGCGCTCTTCCTCCTGCGAGCGCACCACCCGCTGCGCGAGCCGGCGCAGCTTGGCGCTGGCCACGCGGTGGTCGCTGAGGTTCAGCGCCAGCCCGGCCAGCCCGATCAGCACGATGCACAGCGCGGCGATGCCGTAGATGCGCCGGCGCGTGCCGTCGATGTTCTCCTGGGCGCGCAGGTCGATGCGGCGCAGCGTGTCGTGCACGTCGTCCAGGTACAGGCCGGTGCCGATCACCCATTCCCAGCCGGGCAGCGTCATCACGTAGGCGAGCTTGGGCACCGTCTGCTGCGATGAGGGCTTTTGCCACAGGTAGCGCACCAGCCCGCCGCCCTCGCGCGCCTTGGCGAGGATGAGGTTGGCCGGCGCCTCGCTCTGCGGGTTGGACGGGTCGCACAGGTCCACGCCGGCCAGCCCCATCTGCTGTGCGTCCAGCAGCACGTTGCCCTGGCGGTCGTAGACGAAGAAGTACCCGTCCTTGCCGAACTGCATGCGCGAGAGCAGGGCCAGCGCCTGCTGGTGGCGCGCCGCGGGGTCCGCCACGTCGGTCGCGATGCGCGCCATCGCGCTCTGGGCCAGCTGCACGTAATGGTGCAGCTCGGTCTCCTTGCTGTGCAGGTAGGCCGACTCGACCAGTTCCCGTTCCTGGTGCGCCAGCTTCAGGGTCTGGTGGCGCACGGTGACGGCCACGGAACCCAGCGCCACCAGGATGGGAATGGTCGACAGCAGCAAAAGCTTGAGCCGCAATTGCATGAAGGGTTTCTTGGATAGGAAAGCGATGACTATCTGCCGCCTCACGCCAATGTCAAGCGGGTTGTTTCGAGGGATCATGGGATATTCCGGGAATCCGTGAACATATGTAAAGACGGTCGGTGCGATCGAATGGGGCGGAGAATCACCAAAAGTCAAAATGCGTCGGGGCGGCCCGGGGGCGGATTATGGAAAGGCAGCTTCCATAATCACCCCCGTGGTGCCTGGTGCCGCTGCGGGTGGGGCGTCGGCACCGGCTTGGTGCGCACCTTGTGAGTGCTTGCTACCGCAGTAGCCGCACCACAGCAAGGATTGCGCAGCAGAAGCCATGCCAGCCACGGGCGAGGCGGCGGTTTGCGTACTCCTGCGTAGGCCGGCCTGCGTACTACTGCGTAAGGGAAAAAGGTGCTTCGTTTTAGCGAGTTGTGCTGCCTAAAATTCTTTCGCGAATCGGGATTTCCAGGACAAAAGAAGGCGCGCCGGAAGATTATGGGAAATGCGGTCGCATGGAAATGGATGGGGCCTGCCGGTTTATCCGTGCATGGGTCGATTGATTTCCATCGTCATATTCAAGTCGTTGAAAAGGACATTCCATGAGTAATCGGATCCACCGCCACCGCGTGGCCTGGGCGGGCGCTGCCCTGGCGGCCTGCGTGCTGATGACGGGCTGCGCCGCGCCGTCCAAGCGCGAGGTGCTGTCCACCACGCAGATCTATCCAGCCATCGGGCCGTATTCGCAAATGGTGGCCCACGGAAACACGCTGTATTTCTCGGGCGTCCTGCCCCTCAATGCGGCGGGCAATGCGGTCAACGGCACCACCATCGAGGAGCAGACCCGGGCCGTGCTCGATTTCATGGGCGCCAAGCTGCGCTCGCAGGGCCTGTCGTACGAAGACGTGCTCTCCACCACGGTCTACATGAAGGACCTGAACGAGTTCGCTGCCATGAACAAGGTGTATGGCGAGTACTTCCGCACCGCTGCGCCGGCCCGCGCCACGGTGGAGGTGGCGCGGCTGCCGCGCGACGTGAAGATCGAAATCTCGGCCATCGTCGGCCGCCGCTGAAGCGCTGTGGTCCTGCCTCCACGCCCCAAGGAGTTTTCCCATGAATGAAGCCACCCCCCTGATGGCCGCGCCCGGCGCTGCCGCTCCCCTGGACCTGTCCGCGGTGTCGCGCTGGAGCGCCAAGCGCCGCGACTTTCTGCGCGTGCTCGGCTATGGCGCCGGCGCCGCGACGCTCGGGCCCCTGGTGGCCGCGTGCGGCAGCAGCGGCGCACAGACCCAGGCCGAAGCCCTGCGCGAGCAGCTCATGCGCGACGAGGCGTTCTGGACGGGCGTGCAGGGCATGTTCGTGCTCAAGCCCGAGAAGACCTACATGAACATCGGCACCGGCGGCTCCATGCCCAAGCTGGTGCTGGAAACGTTCGATGCCGAAAACCGCAAGAAGGCGGCCGATTCCGGCAGCGGCTACGGCAACCTGCTGGACCTGCGCAAGCAGGTGGCCCCGGGCTTCGGCGTGGATGCGGACGAGCTCGCGTTCTCGGCCAACACGTCCTCGGGCATGTGCCACGCCATCCTGGGGCTGGACTGGCAGCGCGGCGATGTGGTGGTCACCACCAACCACGAGCACGGCGGCGGCGACACGCCGCTCAAGATCGCCACCGACCGCTACGGCATCGAGGTCTCGCGCATCGCACTGCCGGTAGGCAACAACCAGACGGCCGCCACCTACGTGAACCTGTTCGACGAGCGCATCCGCGCGCTCAAGGCCCAGGGCAAGCGCGTGCGCGCCATGATGTGGTCCTCGCCCACGTACAAGACCGGCACCATGCTGCCGATCGCCGAGCTGATGGCGGTGGTGAAGGCGCACGAGCTCATCAGCATCGTGGACGGTGCCCACCTGCCGGGCATGATGGCCTACAACTACGCGGAGCTGGGCATGGACTTCATGTCCGGCGCGGGGCACAAGTGGCAGTGCGGCCCGGGCTCGACCGGCATCCTGGTGGTGCGCAACAAGATGCGCGCCTCCAACCCGCTGCCGCTGCCCAAGTGGTTCCCGGTGCACACCAGCTCCTACGCCGCCAAGGACCGCACCACCAACGGCACCGAGACCTACGACATCGCCGCGACGATCACCAGCTGCGGCAGCCTGCACACGCCCATGTTCATGGCGCTGGCCCAGGCCTGCGCGCAGTGGGACGGCATCGGGCGCAAGAAGATCGAGACCTACGACCTCACGCTGTCGTCCTACCTCAAGGAAAAGATCGCCGAGCGCTGGGGCGTGGATGCGCTGTACTCGCCCAAGGACGATCCCAAGCTGCTCTCCGCGCTCACCTCGTTCAATCCGTTCCCCAACAAGGACGACGTGATGAACGCGCAGAAATCCACGGCCTTCGTGGCGCGCATGCTGAGCGAATACCCGCAGGGCTTCGTGATCCGCAATGCCGACTTTCCCGTCATCGGCGCGCCGGCCAACCACTACGGCGTGCGCATCTCCACCCACCTGTGGCACGACGCGCGCGACATCGACCTGCTGGTCGATGCCATGTGGGACCTGTCGCGCAAGATCTGATCCGGCAGCGCGGCCGCATCCATAAAAAAAGCGCGGGAGGCGACTCCCGCGCTTTTTGTCTTGGGGCGCCCTGCGCGCCGTGCGGCGATCAGAAGCGGTGGCGGATGCCCACGCCGAAGCTGTTGCCCTTCGTCTGCGCCGTGATGCGGTCGTTCATGAGCATGGCGTACACGTCGGTGCGCTTGGACAGGAAGTGGTCGTAGCCCAGCGTGAAGGTCTTGCGGTCGATGTCGGTCTGCGTCATCTCGGTCTTGACCCACTCCACCAGCACCTTGCCGGCCGGCCCGACCGGCACCGAGGCGCCCAGCTGCACCGTCTTGGCCTTGTTGGTGGTGTTGTCGGCCTTGGCCTCGCCGTAGCTCACGAAGGGCTTGACCAGGCCGAAGTCGTAGGCGCCCAGCAGCATCCAGTCGGTCTTCTTCGTGCCCAGGTAGGCATTGGGAACGGCGGGGTTGCTGATCTGGTCGCGCTCGTAGAAGCCCGTCAGCGTCACGGGGCCGCCAAAGTAGAAGAAGTTCGCGCCGAAGTTCTTCTTGCCGTTGTCGCCCGGCTGCTCGCCGAACTGGTACTGGATGTTGGCCGAGAAGCCGCCGAATTTCGGCGTGCTGTAGACGATCTGGTTGCTCCAGCCCGTGTCGGACGGCGTGGTCGCACCCCAGCCGGTGCCGTTGAACAGCGGCACGTTCATGTGCAGGATCAGCGGCGAGAAGGTGAACGAATCGCCGAACGGATTGCCCACCACCGAGGGCAGGAAGTTGGGCGCCATCCAGCGGCCCAGCATCACCGAGCCGAAGTCGCCCGACAGGCTGACGTTGGCATCGCGCGAGAAGAACGTGTCGTTGGCGAAGCGCCCCTGCGAGCCGTTGTCCACCTTGATGAACGAGGTCAGCTGGAAGTTGGCCTTCAGTCCGCCGCCGAGATCTTCCGTGCCCTTGAAGCCGAACCACGAGGTCGTGAGGCCGCCGCTGTCCACGACCGACTTGCGGCCCGCATCGCCGGCCATCTTGATGGACCCGGCGAACACGTCGGCCAGGCCGGTGAGCTGCACGGAGCTTTGGGCCTGTGCCCCGGCGGAACAAAGCAGCGCTGCACCCAGCGCGATCCAATTCTTTTTCATAAGACTCCTGCGAAAGGGAAAAGGGAAAAGGGAAAAGGGGGAAGGGAAGGTGCCGATGGCTCGGCGGTGCACACGGGCCTTTCAACGGGCCAGGAAAAACGTGTCGATCTGCAAAGGGCTCCAAGCAAGGACCGTGCCTTCACCATTCGGCCTGTGGGGGCATGCGGCGCTCGTGGCATCCGGGCGCGGCGGTTGCGGCCAGAGCGCACCGCATTTGACTTTGCTCAACACCGCGCGGCGGTGCTGCGGTCACAGTGGCGGCTCTATGTTTCCCTCTTCTTCCACCCCCGCGCCGACCAAGACCGAGGCCCCTGCCGGCGAGGTGCTGCGCGAGCGCCACCAGCGTCCGGCCAGCGTGCTGTACCTGGACAGCGGCCGTGTGCTGCTCGGGGTGCGCGAGGATGGGCTGCTTCGGCACCAGTTGGGTGCGGTGGAGGGGCCGTGCTGGCTCGATGCCGCCCCCGCGCTGCTCGGCCAGGCGTGCATGGTGGACATGGTGGCGGACACGCGCGTGCTGCTGCGCCGCATGCCGCTGGAGGCCTTCCGGTCCGGCTTCGAATCGCTGCCGTCGCCCGCCCGCGCGCTGGTGTACGACATGGCGCGGGGCTACTGCCAGCAGACCGAGCTGGCCGTGAGCCGGCTCGCGCAGGACGCCGAGGCGCGTTGCGCCCAGTGGCTGCTGCGGCACGCCCAGCAAGACGATGCGGGCACGATGCGCGTGACGCTGCACCAGCGCAAGCGGCTCATCGCCGCGCAACTGGGCATCGCGCCGGAAACCCTGTCGCGCGTGCTGCGCCACCTGCGCGACCACGGGCTCATTTCGGGCACGGGCAATGTGCTCAATCTGCCACGGCCCGGCGCGCTGCAGGTGGTGGCCGGGGTCGGCTGAAGCGCGTTCGGCCGCCCTGGCAAGGAGCGGGGTGGGGTGGCTGCAACACGCGGGTGATCGGGGCGGCGCGGCCATGGCGCGGCGGTGCGAAGGGGCTCAGGGTTTCCCCCGGACCGACCGAGGGTTCCACCCAACCCGCGCGTTCGGGGGGCTGCGTATATTCGTTCGCACCCCATTGCACATTCCGCCTGACAGCATGCCCTGCGCCTTTCGCCGCTCCTTTGCCAGAGGTGCTTCGTCCACGGAGCACCGATGACCCCGCCATCGCACGAGGCGCTCGAGGCGGAGCAGGACGCGGCGGGCGACACGCCCGGCTGGCTGCTGCCGGGCCGCCTCGTGCAGCGCCTGATGCTGGTGGCCGTGCTGGCGGTGGTGTTCGCCGGGGCGATGGCCGCCTGGACCGTTTCGCGCGCGGCCGGCGAGGAGGCCATGCGCCGCCTCGTGAGCCAGCAGACCGACGAGGTCGAAGTGGTCGCGCGGCTGCTGGCCAGCAAGATCGAGCAGAGCCAGAAGGTGCTCAGCACCGTGGCCGAGGGCATCCAGCCCGTCATGCTCGACTCGCCGTCGTCCCTCGGGTGGCTGCTGCAGCAGGGCCTGCCGGCGGTGCGTTTCTTCGATGCCATGCAGGTGGTGCGGCAGGACGGCACCGTGGCCATCAACCTGCAATACGGCCGCCTGGACAGCGGCTCCAGCCTTGATCCGGCCGAGCGCGACAGCCTGCGCCGCACCATGTTGGAAGGCAAGCCGCTGGTGTCGGGCCTGATCGGCGGGCGGCCGAGCGAGGCGCGCGTGATGTTCACGATCCCGCTGCACCGGGACGAGGGCACGGTGGTGGGCGCCGTCTCGGGCGTGCTGCGCCTGCAGTCGCAGGGGCTGCTGCCGCCCTCGATGTCGCTGCCGGCGCGCAAGGAATCCCGGCTCATCGTCTTCACGCGCGACGGCACCATCCTGTCGCACCCCGACCCCGCGCGGGTGATGGGCAGCGTGCGCGACGAGGCCGGCCTGTCGCAGGTTTTCGCGCGGTCGGGCGACAAGGATCAGCCGGTCATGGGGCGCGGCTTCACCGAGCGGCTGCCGGGCCATGTGGTCAGCCTGGCCGGCATGCCCATGACCCAGTGGACCGTGGCGCGCGTGAACGATGCCCAGGCCCTGCTCGCGCCGCTGGAGGGCGCGCAGCGCCGGGCCGCCTGGCTGGCGGCCGCCCTCATCGGCGCGGCCGCATTGCTGGCCGTGGCCTGCATGGCCTGGCTGGCGCAGCCCCTCGCCCGGCTGTGCCACCGCGCCGCGCACCTGGGCGCCCGAGCGCCCGGCGCCCATGAAGACATGCCCTGGCCGCAGGGCGCCGGCGAGGTGGACGGGCTGGTGGCAGCCTGCCGCGGCCTGCTCGACGAGCGCGCCAGCACGCAGTCGCAGATGGGGCTGCTGCGCGGGCAGCTGCAGTCCATCCTGGACCACGCACCCACCGGCATCATCATCACGCGCGGTGAGAACCTGCAGGTCGTGAGCCTGCAGGCCGGCCGCATGCTGGGCTACGAGCCGGCGCAGCTGCAGGGGCGGCTGGCCCGCGCGCTCTACGTGAGCGATGCCGAGTACGAGCACCTCAAGCGGCGCGTGCGGGCGGAGTTCTCGGCACACGGCACCTTCGATGGCGACGTGTGCTTCCTGCGCCAGGACGGCAGCGCGGTGTGGGCCCGGGTGCTGGGCCGCTCGGTGCGGGACGCCCTGGGCGATGCGGGCACCGTCTGGATGCTGGAGGACCTCACCGCCGCGCGCGAGGCCCGCCGCCGCGAGAACTGGGCGGGCGGGCTTGATGCTCTCACGCAGTTGGCCAACCGCGACGCGTTCAGCCAGCGCCTGCATGCGCTGCTGGCCGACCGCGCGGCCCGCCCCGACACGGTGCAGGCGCACCCGGGCGGGGAGGCGGGCGAGGGCGTGGTGCTGTTCCTGGACCTGGACCATTTCACCGTGGTCAATGCCATCGCCGGGCACGACGCGGGCGACGACGTGCTGCGCCACGTGGGCCGCCTCATCGAGACCCAGGTGCGGTCGGTGGGCTGGGCGGCTCGGCTGGGCGGGGACGAGTTCGCCGTGGTGCTGCCCGGCTGCCCGCTGGGGCGCGGGCTGGCCATCGCCGAGCAGCTGTGCGCTGCCGTGCGGGCGTGGGAACCGTCGTACCAGGGCCGCAGCTACACGCTGGGCGTGAGCATCGGCCTCGTGCCGCTGGACAGCGGCGTGTACGACGTGACCGCGGTGCTCCATGCGGCCGACATGGCGTGCTACGAGGCCAAGCGCGCGGGCCGCGACCGGGTCGAGGTGCGCTCGGTGCGGGGTGGGCGCGCGCAGGTGCGCGCGGCTTGAAGGCGGGATGTGCTGCAGCGGTCACTGCGCCCTGCCGCCGCCCCATCGCCGGATGCTTCGCTCTTGCCCCTTCGGTTTGCCGATAATCGCCCCGTGCCCCAACCCCATCGCCCGCTGCGCAACCCCCTTGCTGTCCACGGCGGGCTGGCGCGTTGGCAAGCCTGCGTGCGCTGGGTCATGGCGTGGTTCGTGCTGTCGCTGGGCGTGGCGGTGGCCTCGCCCATCGTGCACCCCCAGGTGGTCGAGTGGGTCTGCACCGGCGTCGGAACGGTGAAGGCCGTCGTGCATGCCGATGACGGCGTGCAGCCCGCGGGCCTGGCGCACTGGGACTGCCCGCTGTGCCTTCTTGCCGCGCCCCCGGCGCAGCCGCCGGCGATCGCTCTGCCGGTCGTGCTGCCGCTGTCGCGCGCGGTGCAGTCCATTGCGGCCGCGCGCATCGCCGCGGCCACCGCGGCGCCGCTTCCGGCCCGCGGGCCGCCGCCGCTCTCCTGATCCGCCCTTCGATTTCGCAGCGCGGGCCGGCCACCACGGCCGGCCGCGCGACGCGATGTTTTCGCACCGATCAGCGGCGCCCAATGGGGCGCCACAGAGAGCCCTTTTTATGCACCCAACCATTGCACGGCCCGTCGCGCTGGGGATGGCCCTGGCCTGGCTGCCCCTGGCCGCCTCCGCCCAGACGCCCACCCCTGCAGACCCGGCGGCCGAACGCAGCCCGGCGCTGCCTGCCGTCACCGTCACGGCGCCGGCCACACCGGCGGCGCAGCGCAGCTCCCGCCTCGCCACCGGCACGGCGGGATCGTCGCTGGACACGCCGTTTTCCGTCACCACCGTGCCCAGCGAACTGGTCCGCCAGCAGGGCGGCACCACCTTGCAGGACGCGCTGCGCAACGTGCCCGGCGCGCAGGCCGACTCGGGCTTCAACGGGTCGCACACGCAGTTCTTCATCCTGCGCGGCGCGGTGACCGACAGCGGCACCGGCTCCAACCGCGTGCTGCGCGACGGCGTGCGGCTGTCCAACTACCCCTACACCCCGGCGTTCGTGGAAAGCGTGGACGTGCTGCGGGGACCCGGCGCGGCCCTCGGCGTGCGCAGCGAACCGGGCGGCACCGTCAACCTCGTGACGCGCCAGCCGCAGCTGGCGAACTTCGGCAGCGCCTCGCTCGGCGTGGGCTCGCACGGCGCGCTGGAGGCATCGATCGACCTGAACCGGGTGTTGTCGGCCGAGAACGAACTGGCCGCCCGCGTGACGGCCACGCGGTCCCAGGCCAGCCAATGGCGGCATGTGGAAGACCGCCTCGACGGCATCAAGCTGGGCCTGGCCCAAAGCGATGGCAACCGCTACCACCTGCGTGCCAACGTGGAGGCCACCAACCAGACCTACCAGCCGGACTACGGACTTCCCGCCCTGGGCGCGCGGCCGGTCGCCGTGCCACGGGACCGGCAGCTCGGCGAGCCGTTCGGCGACTCGACCACCAACAACCGCATCTACGACCTGCACGGCGATGTCGCCCTGTCGGCCCACACGCGCTGGTCGGCCGATTTCACGCACCTGGAGGCGCATTCGACCTCCATCAAGAACCTGCTGAACGGCTCGCCGCTGGCGGGCCAGCCCGCCGGCACCTATGCCCGGGTCTCGGCCTGGGAGCCGGGCACCGAGCGCCGCATCGACTCGTTCTCGACCGCGCTTTCCAGCACGCAGGGCACCGGCGCGGTGACGCACCAGCTGTACTTGGGGGCGGACTACTACAAGGAGGTGCTGAACCAGCCCGCGCTGTCGGTGCCGGCCTCGACCAGCCCGGCCATCAACGTGTTCGACCCGGTGTATGGCCGGGTGACCGCGCCCCCGGCCGGTGCGGTGCTGGCGCAGAGCCTGACGACGCAGGACCTCGAATCCGTGTCGGCGTCCGCCCAGGACCAGATCGACTTCGGCGCGTGGTCGGTGGTGGCGGGCTTGCGCTTCACGCGCCAACGCTTCCTGTACGGCACCGCCGGCGTGCTGCCCGTGGAGGAGTCGCGCTGGAACCCGAAGCTGGCATTGCTGCGCCGGCTGTCGGAGACCGACACGGTCTATGCCAACGTGTCCACCGGCACCTCGCCCAACCAGGTGGCTTCGTCGTCGAACCAGTCCCTGCCCTCGCGCCGTTCGGCGCAGGTCGAAGCCGGCTGGAAATCGCTGTGGCGCGGCGGCGCGGTGGTCAGCGACCTGGCGGTGTACCGCCTCGATCAGAAGAACATGATCGCGTCCGACCTGAGCACGCCGCTGAACAACTTCGACTTCACCACGGCCGGCAGCGCGCGGTCGCAGGGCATCGAGGCGTCGCTGTCCGGCCAGGTGACGGACCGGGTGACCGTGGCCGCCACCTATGCCTTCACCCACGCGAAGTACCTGCAGAACCCCGTGTACGGCGGCATGTCCGTGCCCAACGTGGCCCGGCATGCGGCCACGCTGTGGGCGCAGTACGCCTGGAATGCGCAGTGGAAGACGGGCGCGGGCCTGTACCTGCAAAGCCGGCGCTTCGCCGACGAGGCCAACACCACGGTGCTGCCGGGCTATGCGCGCTTCGACCTGAGCCAGACCTGGACAGCGAAGCTGGCCAACGGCCAGAGCGTCGAGGTCCAGGCAACCGTGCGCAACCTGTTCGACCAACACTACTTCGTGTCGAGCCACCTGCACGTGAGCCGCTGGATCACGCCGGGCCAGGGGCGCAACGCGTTCGTCTCGGCCACCTACCGCTTCTGAGCGCCCGCCGGCCCGTCCATCCCGCCCAGTGCCCGGAGCACGTTCTCGGCCGTGGCGGGCGCGGTCAGCGTGACCGGCTGCCGGGCCGCCTCAGCCGGGCGCGCTGCGGCAATCGCGTTGCGCAGGGCCTCGTACACGCTGATGGCCAGCATGAACGGCGGCTCGCCGACGGCCTTGCTGCCGCCCACGTTGTCTTCCCGGTTGGCCTCGTGCCACAGCGCCACGGTGAAGCGCTCGGGAATGTCGCCCGTGGCCGGGATCTTGTAGGTGCTGGGCGCGTGGGTGGTGAGCCGGCCCTGGTCGTTCCACACCAGTTGCTCGGTCGTGAGCCAGCCCATGCCCTGAACGAAGCCGCCCTCGATCTGGCCGATGTCGATGGCCGGGTTGATGCTGCGGCCCACATCGTGCAGGATGTCCACCGCCAGCACGCGGCTCTCGCCGGTGAGCGTGTCGATGGCCACCTCGGTGCAGGCCGCACCATAGGCGAAGTAGTAGAACGGCCGGCCGGTGAGCGTGGCCTTGTCGTAGTGGATCTTGGGCGTGCGGTAAAAGCCGTCGCTCCACAGCTGGATGCGGTTGGCATAGGCCTCCTTCACCACGTCGCCCCAGTCGCGCACCGCGTGGGGCGTGATGACCTGCCCGCCGGCGAATTGCACCTCGCCGGCGCCGCAATGGTCCAGGCCGCACACGAAGGCCGCGAGGTTGTCGCGCACGTGGCGCGCGGCGAACTGGGCGGCGCGGCCGTTCAGGTCGGTGCCGCTCGATGCGGCCGTGGCGCTGGCGTTGGGCACCTTGCTGGTGTCGCTGGCGGTCACCAGCACGCGCGCCAGCGGCACGCCCAGCTCGTCGGCCACGATCTGCGCCACCTTGGTGTGCAGGCCCTGGCCCATCTCGGTGCCGCCGTGGTTCACCTGCACGCTGCCGTCGGTGTACACGTGCACCAGCGCGCCGGCCTGGTTGAACAGCGTGGCGGTGAAGCTGATGCCGAACTTCACCGGCGTGATCGCCAGCCCGCGCTTGAGCACCGGGCTCGCAGAATTCCAAGCCAAAATGGCCTCATGCCGGCGTTTATATTGGCTGGATTGCTCTAATTTTGGTAGCAGATCGTGGAGGATGTTGTCCTCCACCGGCATCTGGTAGTGGGTGACGTTGCGGTCGGTGGTGCCGTAGAGGTTGCGCATGCGCACCGCCAGCCCATCGCACCCCAGGGCCCGCGCGATGTCGCCCAGAATGGCCTCGATGGCGATCAAGCCCTGCGGCCCGCCGAAGCCGCGAAAGGCCGTGTGGCTCTGCGTGTTCGTCTTGCAGCGGTACGAGGCGATCTCGACGTTTTCCAGGAAGTACGCGTTGTCGCTGTGGAACACGGCGCGGTCAGCCACGGGGCCCGACAGGTCGGCCGAGAAGCCGCAGTTGGCCGCCATGCGCAGCCGCAGGCCCGTGATGCGGCCCGTGCTGTCGAAGCCCACGTCGTATTCGTAGGCGAACGGGTGGCGCTTGCCCGTCACCATGAAGTCCTCGTCCCGGTCCAGCCGTAGCTTGACCGGGCGGCCGAACTTGTTCGCCGCTACCGCTGCCCACACGGCCAGGTGGCCGGCCTGTGTTTCCTTGCCGCCGAAGCCCCCGCCCAGGCGCCGGCATTCCACGCGCACCGCGTGGTTCTCCAGGCCCAGGGCGTGCGCCACCCAATGCTGCACTTCGCCCGGGTGCTGGGTGCTGGAGTGGATCCACCACTGCCGCTGCTCCAGCGGCAGCGCGTAGGCGATCTGGCCCTCCAGGTAGAAATGCTCCTGCCCGCCGACCTCGAAGCGGCCCTGCAGCCGGTGCGCCGCGCGGCCCAGGCCCGCGTCGGCGTCGCCGCGGCGCACGAAGACGGGCGGCAGCACGTAGCTTTCGGCGGCCAGCGCCTCGTGCACGGTCAGCACCGCGGGCAGGGGCGTGATGTCAGGCACCACGGCGCGCGCGGCGCGGCGGGCCTGCATGACCGAATCGGCCACCACCAGGCCGATCACCTGGCCCACGTGCTGCACGGTGTCGATGGCGAACACGGGCTCGTCGTGCGCGAAGGCGGCCAGCAGCTTGTCGCCCGGCACGTCGGCGCTGAGCACCACGCCGTGCACGCCGGGCAGGGCCAGCGCCGCGCGGGTGTCCACCCCGTTCAGGCGCCCGTGCGCCACGGGCGAGAGGATGGGCGCGGCATACAGCGTGCCCTTCACCTCGGGCAGGTCGTCGATGTAATGGGCGCTGCCCGCCACCTGGGCGCGCGCGCTTTCGTGGGGGTGCGAGCGGCCCATGGCGCGGGCCGGCGCGGGCGCGCCCTCGGGCGGGCGGGCCTGGGGCGTTTGGGGGCCGGCGGCACCGGCCGCGTTGGCGGCGATGGCCACGGGGTCGTCTTCGGCGTCGCGGCTCAAAGGGGCGTCGTCGTGCCGTTTCATGCCAGGGCCTCCGGGCGCAGTTGCTCCAGCAAGACGGGAATGGGCAGGGGAACGGGCAGGGGAACGGCCTGCGGCCCCTGGCGCTCCAGCCAGAAGCGCCGCAGCAGCCCCGCGAGCACGGCACGGCGGTATTCGCCGCTCGCCCGCATGTCGGAAATGGGCTGGAACTCGGCCTGCAGGGCGGCCGCGGCGCGCTCCACCGTCTCCACGGTCCAGGGCTGGCCGGCAAGTGCGGCCTCGGTCTGCCGGGCCCGCGCGGGCGTGGCGGCGACCCCGCCCGCGCCGATGCGGGCGTGCCGCACCCGGCCGTCGGCGATGTCGAGGTTCAGCACCAGGCACACGGCGGAAATGTCGTCGTCGAAGCGCTTGGACACCTTGTAGGCCGCCAGCGATTCGCCCGGCGCGGGCAGCGGCACCTCGATGCGCACGAGCAGCTCGTCCGGCGCTATCACGTTCTGGCGGTAGCCGGTGTACAGGTCTTCCAGCGCCAGCGTGCGTTCGCCGCGCAGGCTGGCCAGCACCACGCTGGCGCCCAGCGCGATCAGCAGGGGCATGGAGTCGCCGATCGGCGAGCCGTTGGCCACGTTGCCGCCCAGCGTGCCGGAGTTGCGAACGGGCAGCCCGGCGAAGCGCGCGGCGAAGCGGTGCAGCACGGGCCAGTGGGCCTGCAGCGCATCGAACGCGTCGGCCAGCGGCACGGCCGCGCCGATGGACAGCCGCCCGCCCTGCGTGCCGATGCGGCGCAGCTCCTGCGCCCGCGTGACGTCGAGCATCTGCGCGAACTGGCGGTGCTGCTTGGTGATCCACAGGCCCACGTCGGTGGCGCCGGCCACCACCTGGGCGGTGGGGTGCGCGGCGCGCGCGGCCAGCAGTTCGGCCAGCGTGGCCGGTGCCAGGTAAGCGTCGTCGGGCGTGGGCGCCGGTTTCGCCAGGGAGGCCAGCTGCGGCAGCAGTTGCGCTTCGTCCACCTGCATGCGGGGCAGGGCGGCCATCCGCTCGGCCGCGTCCAGGATGGGGCGGTAGCCGGTGCAGCGGCACAGGTTGCCCGACAGGTCGTGCACGGCCTGCTCGCGCGTCACCGCGCGGCCCTGGCACACGTGGTTCTGGTACATGCCGAACAGGCTCATCACGAAGCCCGGAGTGCAGAAGCCGCACTGCGAGCCGTGGCACTGCACCATGGCTTCCTGGGCGGGGTGCAGGCCCGGCGCGCTGGAGGGGGCGCCGCTGGAGGACGGGGGGGCGGGCGGCGCGGGCTGGACCAGCGGGTCCTGGTCTAGGTCCTCCACCGTCCACAGGGCCAGGCCGTCGATGGAGTGGGCCAGGCGGATGCAGCTGTTCACGGCCCGGTAGCGCACGCGGCCGTCCACGGCCTCGCCCAGCACCACGGTGCAGGCGCCGCAGTCGCCCTCGCCGCAGCCTTCCTTGGTGCCGGTGTGGCCCAGGTCTTCGCGCAGCACCTCCAGCAGGGTGCGGTCGGGGGGGACATGGGCCAGCGTCACGGGCTGGCCCCGGCGGATGAATCGCAGCGGGCGGGAGGTGGTCATGCGTTGTGCGGTGCAGGGTTCGGTCGTTGGGGCCAGTGTGCGCGCCATGTCGGGACAGGGTAGGGGCCCGGGGGGTGGCGGCGCATATGGGCGAGCGTATAACGGCCATGCGCCGCGCGCCATGCCCGCACACCAGCCGTTGCTTTGGCACCCTTTACGGCCTTCGCCTGGCACGGATGCTGCGTCCCTTCGTGGCGCCACGCCAAGGTGGCAGGCCGCAGACCCCAAGGACACCGGATGGACATCGATTTCTCGCAACTCGGCGCCTATGAGCGCTACAAGCTGATGGCCAGCCTGATCGTGCCGCGCCCGATCGCGCTCATCACCACCCTCGGGGAGGACGGCACGGTGAACGCCGCGCCGTTCAGCATGTTCAACATGCTGGGCGAGGACCCGCCGGTGCTGATGGTGAGCATCAACCGGCTGCAGGGCGGCCGCCTCAAGGACACGGCCGCCAACATCCTGCGCACCGGCGAATTCGTGGTGCACATCGCCGACGAGGCCATGGCCCAGCGCATGCATGCCTGCGGCGACGCGCTGCCGCCGCACGAGAGCGAGCTGGTGCATGCCGGCCTCACCCCGGTGCCGTCGCGCAGCGTGGCCCCGCCGCGCATCGCCGAGGCCCCCGTGGCGTTCGAATGCGTGCTGCACGAAACCATGGAAACGGCCAGCCGCTACGTCTTCATCGGCCGCGTGCAATGGCTGGGCGCGCGCGAGGGCCTGGTGGACACCGAGCGCTGGCGCGTGCGGCTGCAGGACTACCACCCGGTGGGGCGGTTCGGCGCGAGCTTCTACGTGACGACCGGCGATCGCTTCTCGCTCGACCCGGCGCCGCAGCCGGGCGCCGCGCGTTCGACGGCCATCGACGAGATCTGACCACCCGCGCCGCCGCCTCGGTACTTGCCTGGCTCGCGGTCGCGCGTCCTCGGCGCTACAGTGCGATGTCCCCTTGCCTTCTTCACTGCGCCCTTGCTCCGCCACCGGCAGGCCCGGCGTGCCATACGCGATGGCGTATGGCTGGAATGCCCCGACCCTTATGAGAGACCAAGCCCTTTTCGACAAGATAGACCTCCATCTCATAAGGGTCTTGCACACCGTGTTGACTGAACGCAGCGTATCGCGGGCCGCCGTGCGGCTGGGCATGCACCAGCCGGCCGTGTCGGCGGCGCTGCGCCGCCTGCGCGACCTGGCGGGCGATCCGCTGCTGGTGCGCTCGGGCGCGGCCATGCTGCCCACCGATGCCGCGCTGCGCATGGTGGAGCCGGCGGGCGCCATCCTGCGGTCGGCCGAGGCGCTGTTCTCCGATGCGCGCGGGTTCGACGCGCGCACCGCCACGCGGACCTTCCGCATCGCCGCGAGCGACTACCTGGACCCGCTCTTCCTGCCGCGCCTGGTGGCCCGCCTCAAGGCCGAGGCCCCGCTGTGCCCGGTCGAGGTGCTGCCGCTGTCGGCCGACGCGCACTACCACGCGCACCTGGCGCAGGGCGAGGTGGACGTGGTCATCGGCAACTGGCCCCAGCCACCCGACGACCTGCACATGGGGCGGCTTTTCGGCGACGAGGTGGTCTGCCTCGTGAGCCCCGCGCACCCGGCGGTGCGCCGCGGCTGGGACACGGACGAGTGGCTGGCCGCCGAGCACATCGCCCCCACGCCCACGCACCCCGGCGCGCGCGGCGTGATCGACGCGCACCTCGACTCCCTGGGCCTGCAGCGCCGCGTGACCGCGCGCTGCGCCCATTTCAGCCTGATCCCGGAGATGGTCGCCGCCAGCCTGCTGGTGCTCACCACGGGGCGGCAGTTCTGCGAACGCTTCACCGACCGCCTGCCGCTCACCGTGCTGCCGTGCCCGGTGCCCTTCCCGCGCCTGATGTACTACCAGCTGTGGCATGCCCGCACCCACCATTCGGCCGCCGCCATGTGGCTGCGCGACAGCGTGCGCACCGTGGCAGCATCACTACGAAAAGCATAGCGGCCAACGCATGAAGGACGTGCGCAGCATTCCGGTTTCGTGCCCAACCCCCTTTGAAAATCAAGAGACAATCGCCCGCATGAATTCCTCCCACACCTCCCCCGCCGCCGCGGCGCCGGTGCCGCGCCTGCAGCTGGCGGGCATCACGAAGCGCTATCCGGCCGTGGTGGCCAACAGCGGCGTGTCCCTCACGGTGCAGCCCGGCGAGATCCACGCCGTGCTGGGCGAGAACGGCGCAGGCAAGTCCACGCTGATGAAGATCATCTACGGCGCGGTCAAGCCCGACGAGGGCAGCCTGCACTTCAACGGCCAGCCGGTGGCGGTGCGCAACCCGCAGGAGGCGAGGGCGCTGGGCATCGCCATGGTGTTCCAGCATTTCAGCCTGTTCGATACCCTCACCGTGGCCGAGAACGTGTGGCTGGGCCTGGACAAGCGGCTGCAGCTGGCCGAGGTCACGCGCCGCATCTCCGCCACGGCGGCCGAGTATGGGCTGGACATCGACCCGCTGCGCCCCGTGCACACCCTGAGCGTGGGCGAGATGCAGCGCGTGGAGATCATCCGGGCGCTGCTCACCCAGCCGCAACTGCTGATCCTGGACGAGCCCACGTCGGTGCTCACGCCCCAGGCGGTCGAAAAGCTCTTCGTGGTGCTGCGCCAGCTCGCCAGCCAGGGCTGCAGCATCCTCTACATCAGCCACAAGCTGCACGAGATCCGCGCGCTGTGCACCGCCTGCACGGTGCTGCGCGGCGGCAAGGTGACGGGCGTGTGCAACCCGGCCGAAGAGTCGAACGCCTCGCTGTCGCGCCTGATGATCGGTGCCGAGCCGCCGGCGCTCACCCACCGCCCCGCTCACCTGGGCGAGACGGTGCTGCGCGTGCAGGGCCTGTCGCTGCCGCGCATGGACCCGTTCGGCGTCGATCTCATCGACCTCGGCTTCGAGGTGCGGGCGGGCGAGGTGCTGGGCATCGCCGGCGTCTCCGGCAACGGCCAGAAGGAATTGCTCTATGCCCTGTCGGGCGAGGACACGCGCGCGCAGCCCGCGATGGTGCAGGTGGCCGGCCAGGCGGCCGGGCGCATGAACCCGCGTCGCCGCCGCGCGCTGGGCCTGCATTTCGTGCCCGAGGAGCGGCTGGGCCGCGGGGCCGTGCCTACCATGGGCTTGGCGCACAACCTGCTGCTCACGCGCAGCAACTGCGTGGGGCCGGGCGGCTGGATCCGCACCGGCGCGCTGCAGGCGCATGCCCGCGCCATCATCGAACGCTTCCACGTGAAGGCGGGCGGGCCCCATGCGGCCGCGCGGTCGCTGTCGGGCGGCAACCTGCAGAAGTTCATCGTAGGCCGCGAGATCGATGCCAACCCGCGCCTGCTCATCGTCTCGCAGCCGACCTGGGGCGTGGACGTGGGCGCGGCCGCGCAGATCCGCGGCGAGATCCTGGCGCTGCGTGATGCCGGCTGCGCCGTGCTGGTGCTCAGCGAGGAGCTGGACGAGCTGTTCGAAATCTGCGACCGCCTGCACGTGGTGGCCAAGGGGCGCCTGTCGCCTTCGGTGCCGCGCGCCGAGGCCACGGTGGAGCGCATCGGCGAATGGATGAGCGGGCTCTGGCATGCCGACGTGCAGTCGCACCTCGCCCGGGCCGAAGCGGCGCGCGCGCAAACGGAGGCGGCCCATGCTCAAGCTTGAAGCCCGACCCCAGGCCTCGCGCTGGTGGACCTACGGCTCGCCGCTGCTGGCGCTGGCCGTCACCGTGCTGATCGGGCTGGCGCTGTTCGCGGCGCTGGGCAAGGACCCGGTGCGCGGGCTGCAGGTGTTCTTCTGGGAGCCCGTCAAGAACCAGTACGCCATCGGCGAGCTGATGGTCAAGGCCACGCCGCTGCTGCTGATCGCGCTGGGCCTGGCGGTGTGCTTTCGCTCCAACGTGTGGAACATCGGCGCCGAGGGGCAGTTCGTGATCGGCGCCGTCGCGGCCGGCGGCATCGCGCTGCTGGCCGACCAGACCACGGGCCCGTGGATCGTGCCCGCCATCCTGCTGGCCGGCGTGCTGGGCGGCATGGCCTGGGCCGGCATCACGGCGCTGCTGCGCGACCGGTTCAACGCCAACGAGATCCTCGTGAGCCTGATGCTGGTCTACGTGGCCACGCTGGTGCTGGGCTACCTGGTCTACGGGCCGTGGAAGGACCCCATGGGCTACAACTTCCCGCAGACCAAGACCTTCGAGCGCGTGACGCAGATCCCGCGGCTCATGCAGGGTTCGCGCGTGTCCATCGGCCTGCTGCTGGCGCTGGCGGGCGCCGCGGCGCTGTGGGTGTTCCTGTTCCGCACGCGGGCGGGCTTTGCGCAGCAGGTGGGCGGCCTGGCCCCGGCGGCGGCGCGCTACGCGGGCTTTTCCTCGCGCCGCGCGCTGTGGACGGCGCTGCTCATCTCGGGCGGTGCGGCGGGCCTGGCGGGTGCGCTGGAGGTGGCGGGGCCCATCGGCCAGCTCACGCCCTACGTGCCGGCGGGCTACGGCTTCGCGGCCATCATCGTGGCGTTCGTGGGGCGGCTGCACCCGGTGGGCATGGTGTTCTCGGCGGTGCTGATGAGCATGTTCTACATCGGCGGCGAG
Source organism: Acidovorax sp. SUPP2539 (assembly GCF_030158975.1). Classification (NCBI taxonomy): domain Bacteria; kingdom Pseudomonadati; phylum Pseudomonadota; class Betaproteobacteria; order Burkholderiales; family Comamonadaceae; genus Acidovorax; species Acidovorax sp. SUPP2539. Next base: position 393,245 of record NZ_BQXJ01000003.1, read on the forward strand.
TTGGCGCAGTCGCGCCTGGGCCTGCCCAAGTCGCTCACGGGCGTGTTCCAGGGCCTGCTGCTGTTCACGCTGCTGGCGTGCGACACGCTCATCGCCTACCGCGTGCGGTGGGTCGGGTCCCAGGGGAGGGCCGCTTAAATGGAATCGTACGCACTGCTTCTAGGCGCGACGCTGAGCGCGGGCACCGTGCTGGCCATCGCCGCCCTGGGCCTGCTCATCAACGAGAAGGCCGGCATCGTCAACCTGGGGGCCGAGGGCATGATGCTCTGCGCTGCCATCGCCGGCTTCGCCACCGTGGTGCACACGGGCAACACCTGGCTGGGCTTTGCGGCCGGCATGGCGGCGGGGGCGTTCCTGGCGGCGATCTTCGGCGTGCTGGTGATCTGGCTCAACACCAACCAGTACGCCACGGGCCTGGCGCTGAGCCTGTTCGGGGTGGGCTTTTCCGCCTTCGCGGGCATCCGCTACGTGCAGGCCAAGCTGCCGGAGCTGCCCAAGTACGCCGTGCCCGGGCTGGGCGACCTGCCCATCGTCGGGCCCGCGCTGTTCCGCCAGCACCCCCTCGTGTACCTCACCATGGCGCTGGTGGCGGGGCTGGTGTGGTTCCTGTACCGCTCGCGCGCCGGCCTGGTGCTGCGCTCGGTTGGCGAGTCGCCCGAGTCGGCCCATGCGCTGGGCTACCCGGTGCGGCGCATCCGCCTGGCGGCGGTGGTGGCCGGGGGGGCGCTGTGCGGGCTGTCGGGCGCGTACATCTCCACGGTCTATACGCCGCTGTGGGTGGAGGGCATGGTGGCCGGCCGCGGCTGGATCGCGCTGGCCCTCACCACCTTCGCCACCTGGCGGCCGGCACGGGTGTTGCTTGGTGCCTACCTGTTCGGCGGCGTGACCATGCTGCAGTTCCACCTGCAGGCCACGGGCGTGCAGGTGGCCAGCCAGCTGCTGAGCATGCTGCCCTACGTGGCCACCATCGTGGTGCTGGCGCTGATCTCGCGCAACCCGGCCTGGATCCGCGTGAACATGCCGGCCTCGCTTGGCAAGCCGTTCCATCCCGGGTCGTGACCCACACGGCCCGCGCGGTGCTGCACGGGCCCCCGATAATTTATTTTTTCGTTGCCTTTCCCCTCACTTTTTTCCTCGAAGGAACCGACATGACCGATCTGCACAAACGCTCGCTGCTCAAGGTGGCCGCGCTTTCCGCCGTGGCCGCCGCCGCCCTGGCCGGCTGCGGCAAGAAAGACGAGCCCGCGCCAGCGCCGGCCGCCGCTCCGGCGCCCGCTGCGTCCGCGCCCGCCGCGAAGGCCGAGCCTTTGAAGATCGCGTTCGCCTACGTGGGCCCGGTGGGCGACGGCGGCTGGTCCTTCGCGCACGACAACGGCCGCAAGGCGATCGAGAAGGAGTTCGGCGACAAAGTGCAGACCAGCTTCGTGGAGAGCGTGCCCGAGTCGGCCGACGCCGAGCGCGTGCTGCGCGACATGGCCTCGCAGGGCAACAAGCTGATCTTCGGCACCACGTTCGGCTACATGGAGTCGATCCAGAAGATCGCCCCCGACTTCAAGGACGTGAAGTTCGAGCACGCCACCGGCTACAAGACGGCCGAGAACGTGCGCACCTACGACAGCCGCACCTACGAGGGCGCCTACATGGCCGGCGTGATCGCCGGCGCCATGACCCAGACCAACACGCTGGGCGTCGTGGGCTCGGTGCCGATTCCCGAGGTGATCCGCAACATCAACAGCTTCACGCTGGGCGCGCAGTCGGTCAATCCCAAGATCAAGACCAAGGTGGTGTGGGTGAACGAATGGTTCAGCCCCCCGAAGGAAACCGAGGCCGCCACGTCGCTCATCAATGGCGGCGCCGACGTACTGTTCCAGAACACCGACTCGCCCGCCGTGCTCAAGACCGCGCAGGAAAAAGGCAAGCGCGCCTTCGGCTGGGATTCCGACATGACCGCCTACGGTCCCAAGGCCCACCTGGCCTCGGCCGTGATCAACTGGGGTCCTTACTACATCAAGGCCACCAAGGATGCGCTGGGCGGCACCTGGACGACCGGCCAGAGCTGGTGGGGCGTAAAGGAAGGCGCAATCGATCTCGTCTCCATCGCCGAGGACGTGCCCGCCGACACCAAGGCCAAGGTCGAGCAGGTGAAGGCCGGCCTCAAGGATGGCAGCTTCTCGATCTGGAAGGGCCCGATCGCCGACAACACCGGCAAGGAAGTGCTGGCGAAGGACGCGGTCGCCGACGACAAGTTCCTGGGCGGCGTGAACTTCTACGTGAAGGGCGTCGAAGGCACCGTGCCCGGCGGCGACAAGAAGTAAGCAATCCGCCAGCGAATCCAGGCCGGCGCGCGTGCCGGCCTGGCGCGGCCTGCCTGGCCCGGGGCAGGCGCCGATGGCGGCGGGCCGCGGACAAGGCATCATTGGCCTACCGCCGCCCCGATCGGGCGCGCGGCATCCCTTTTTGGAGTCCGCCGATGTTCAAGGTCCCCCCCATTCCCGCCCAGCGCCTGCCCGCGCTGCTGCGCAGCATGCCCAAGGCCGAGCTGCACATCCACATCGAAGGCTCGCTCGAACCCGAGCTGATCTTCGCCCTGGCGCAGCGCAACGGCGTGGCGCTCCCGTACGCGAGCGTGCAGGCCCTGCGCGATGCCTACGCGTTCACCGACCTGCAGAGCTTTCTCGACATCTACTACGCTGGCGCCAGCGTGCTGCTGCACGAGCAGGACTTCTACGACATGGCCTGGGCGTACCTGCAGCGCGCCGCGGCCGACAACGTGGTGCATGCCGAAATCTTCTTCGATCCGCAGACGCACACGGCGCGCGGCGTGCCGATGGAGACCGTGATCCACGGCCTGCACCGGGCCTGCACCGATGCGCGCCAGGCGCTGGGCATTTCGTCCGCGCTGATCCTGTGTTTTCTGCGCCACCTGAGCGAGGAAGACGCTCTGGCCACGCTGGAGGCGGCGCTGCCGCTGCGCGCGCATTTCATCGGCGTAGGGCTGGACAGCAGCGAAGTCGGGCACCCGCCGGAGAAGTTCGCGCGCGTGTTCGCGCGCTGCGCCGAACTGGGCCTGCGGCGCGTGGCGCATGCGGGCGAGGAGGGACCGCCGGCGTACATCTGGAGCGCGCTCGACGTGCTGAAGGCCGAGCGCATCGACCACGGCGTGCAGGCCGTGCACGACCCGGCGCTGATGCAGCGGCTGGCGCAGGAGCGCATCGCGCTCACGGTGTGCCCGCTGTCCAACCAGAAGCTGTGCGTGTTCCCCGACCTGGCCGACCACAACCTGCGCCAGCTGCTCGATGCCGGGTTGGCGGCCACGGTGAACTCGGACGACCCGGCGTACTTCGGCGGCTACATCAACGACAACTTCACGCAGCTGTTCGCGGCCGATCCGCAGCTCACGGCCCGCCATGCCTACCAGTTGGCCTTCAACAGCTTCGAGGCGAGCTTCGTCCCCGAGGCCGACAAGCACGACTGGGAGCATCGGCTGAAGGTGTGCTTTCAGCAAAGCGTCGAGCAGGACTACTGACCTCCCTGGCCGGCCTGGACCGGCCAGGTGCCGGCGCTGCATTCCAAACCGGGGCAGGGTCGATGCGGATCGACGCGCCGCGCCGCGGTGCTGAAAAATGCAGCCCTGCCCGACGTCCGCACCGCATGCCCACCCCCAACCAACTTCACCTCTGGGACGACCGGTTCTTCTACATCACGCCGGCCATCCAGTCGGGCCTGACCGCGCGTTCGTCCGCGACCTTGCTCGCCTGCGGTGACGGACGGCCTTTCACCCTGGTGACGCACGGCGGCGAGGTGCTGCGCTGCACCGCGGCCCTGGTGGCGCCGCATGTGCCGCGCCGGCTGGATGCGGACGGCTGCGGGCTGCTGTCGCTCAACATCGATCCCGCTTCGGCCGTGTTCCGCGGCCTGTCCGACCGTCTGGGCGGCGCCGGCATCCTGCCGCTGGATGCCCGTTGCTTCGGCCCCCGGCTGCGGGAGGCCTTCGAAGGTGCGGTGCATGGGCAATTGCCTGCCGAGGCGTTGCGCGCTTTGAGCGTGGACATGGTGCACACCGTCTGCGGACAGCGGCCTGGGCCTGCGCCGATGGATCCCCGGGTGGTGCGCGTGCTGTCTCGGCTGCAGGCCCGGGCGGCCGAAGGCGCGGTGCCGCTGCAGGAGCTGGCCGCATGCGCGCAGCTGTCGCCGGACCGGCTCACCCACCTGTTCCGGGAGCAGACGGGCCTGTCGATCAAGCGCTATCTGCTGTGGGCCAAGATCCGGCGCGCGGTGCACATGCTGGCCACGGCCCGGCCGCTGACCGATGCCGCGTTGGCGGGCGGCTTTGCCGACAGCGCCCACATGAGCCACGCCTTCCAGCGCTGCTTCGGGCTGCCGCCATCGTTCCTCGCGCGAGCCGGCCAGGTGTCGGTGGTGGTCGACGCGCATGCGCAGCGCGTCTGGCATGGGTGAGTGAGCCTCCGACGGGTGTAGCGGCTGCGTACAAGCCAGGGAGCCGCGCGCCCTTTATCCTTGGCTCCCTTCCGCCGGCCCGTAGGCGGTCATCCAAGGAGACAAGACATGAGAGACATGATTCGGCGTGGCGGCCTGCCGCTTTCCGTGTTGGCGCTGTCGGCGCTGGCTGCCTGCGGCGGGGGCGGCGGCGAGGGCGGTGACAACGGCCGCTACAGCGCGGAGATCCGGCGCACGGCCATGGGCGTGCCGCACATCAAGGCGTCCAACTGGGGCAATGTGGGCTTCGGATACGGCTATGCGCAGGCGCAGGACAACCTGTGCACCATGGCCGATTCGTTCGTGACCTACCGCGGTGAGCGCTCGCGCTACTTCGGGGGCGATGCGCTGCTGGTGTACGAAAGCACCATCGACCGGCCGCGCAATCTCGACTCCGATTTCTTCCACCGCCACGTGATCTCCAGCGACGTGGTGGACGCCATGGTGGCGGCCCAGCCCGACAACCTCAAGAAGATGGTGGAGGGCTTCGCCGCCGGCTACAACCGCTATGTGCGCGAGGCCCAGGCCGGTGGCACCGCCCATGCGGCCTGCCGCACGGCGGCATGGGTGCAGCCCGTCACCGCGCGGGACATCTGGCGGCGGATGGTCGCCGCCAATCTGGCCGGGGGCTACAGCAACTTCGTGGCGCCGCTGGCGAATGCCACACTGCCCAGTGCGGCCGCCAGCGCGACGGCCGGGACCACCACGCCCGCGTCGCCATCCCAGAAGGTGGCGCAACTCGATCCCGCGCGCACGCAGCCGCCCCGGCTGCAGGTGGGTGGCACCGCGGGCATCGGCAGCAACATGTACGGCTTCGGCACCGCCGCCACCGGCGGGTCGAGCGGCCTGCTCTTCGGCAACCCGCACTGGTACTGGAAGGGACCGGACCGGTTCTACCAGGCCCACCTGACCATTCCCGGCGAGCTGAACGTGAGCGGTGCGTCGTTCCTGGGCGTGCCGGTGGTGCTGATCGGCTTCAACGACAACGTGGCCTGGAGCCACACCGTCTCCACCGCGCGGCGTTTCGGCGTTTTCCAGCTGCAGCTGGCCGATGGCGACCGCACGACCTACGTGCGCGATGGCAAGGCGGTGAAGATGGCTGCCACCCCCATCACCGTGCAGGTGCGCGGCGCCTCCGGCGCTCTCACCGACGTCACGCGCACCCTCTACAAGACCGAGTACGGGCCGGTGGTGAACCTGGGCGGCCTCAACCCGGCGCTGGCCTGGAGCCAGACCACGGCGTTCGCCATGCGCGACGTCAACGGCGAGAACTTCCGCACCTTCCGCAACTGGATGCGCTGGAACCAGGCGGCCTCGCTGGACGAGTTCATCGCCATCCAGAAGCAGGAATCGGCCATTCCCTGGGTCAACACCGTGGCCGTGGGGCGCGGCAACCCGCGCGCCTGGTATGCCGACATCGGCGCCGTGCCCAACGTGTCGACCGAGCAGGTGGCCACCTGCACCACGGGCTTCGGCAAGGCGATGGCGGCGGCCCTGCCCAACGTGCCGTTCTTCGACGGCTCGCGCAGCGCGTGCGACTGGCAGACCGACAGCGACTCGGCGCAAAAGGGCACCATCGGCGCCTCGCGCATGCCCAGCCTGCTGCGCGACGACTACGTGGGCAACATGAACGACAGCTACTGGCTGGCCAACGCCAAGGCGCCGCTCACGGGCTTTCCGGCGATCTTCGGCCCGGCCGGAACGCAGGCGCAGAGCCTGCGCACGCGCATGGGCCACACCATGGCGCTGGAGCGTCTGGCCGGAACCGATGCCTACGCCGGCCAGCAGGCCACCAGCGCCATCGTGCGGCAGATGGTGCTCGACAGCCGGGTGTTCAGCGCCGAGCGCTTCAAGGAGCAGGCCCTCTCCCTGGTCTGCGTGGCACCCCAGATCACGGTCGCGGCCGAGGGCCGGACGGTGGACGTGGCCGCCGCCTGCGCCACGCTGCGCGCCTGGAACAACACCGGCAACGCCACGGCGCGGGGCTCGCATGTGTGGGACGAGTTCTGGAACCGCGTGAAGGTGCCGGCCGCGCAGCTCTATGCCGTGCCGTTCAGCGCCGCCGACCCGCTGAACACGCCTCGCGAGCTGCGCGCCAGCGCTGCCGATGCGCTGCGGCAGGCCTTCGGCGCCGCCGTGCTGAGCGTGCAGCGCAGCGGCTTCGCGCTGGATGCGCCGCGCGGCGACGTGCTGTTCGCCACGCGCGGCGGCAGCAAGATCGCGCTGTACGGCGGCTGCGGCGATCCGGGCTACTTCACCATCAACTGCTCGGAAAACCCGATCGAGCAGGGCGGCTACAGCATGGACGGGCAGCCGCACGGCAACAGCTACATGCAGGTGGTGGGTTTTCCGGCCGGCGGGGTGGAGGCGCACACGTTCCTCACCTATTCGCTGTCGGACGATCCGGCCTCCAGCCGCAACGGCGACTACACCCGGGCCTACGGGGCCAAGCAGTGGCTGCGCCTGCCGTTCTCGGAATCGGAGATCACGTCGAGCGCGGGCTACAGCACCGTCATCGTGAGGGAATGATCGGCCGCGTGCCCCCGGGTTGACGGGACCCGGTGGCGCGCCCCGGTCGATTGGCGCAAAATGGGGCGGCAGCGCTTGATCCGCCTGCCCGTTCAGCTATCAATATGGAAGCATCCTGTCGTGTCCAGTCCTCGCATTCCCCTGCTCGTTCTCAACCACCTGTCCCCGCAGAGCCAGGCCCAGATCGCGGCCCTCTACGACCTGCACTACGCCCCCACGGCGGCGGACCGCACCGCGGCCATCGTCACCCAGGGCGGGCGGTTCCGGGCGGTGCTCACCATCGGCTCGCTGGGCCTGAGCGCCCAGGAGATCGAGGCCATGCCGGCGCTGGAGCTCATCTGCGTGCTGGGTGCCGGCTATGAGAACGTGGACCTGGCCGCGGCCCGCGCGCGTGGCATCGTGGTGGCCTCGGGCGCCGGAACCAACGACGACTGCGTGGCCGACCATGCCTTCGGCCTGCTGATCGGCGCGGTGCGCGGCCTGCGCCCGCTCGACCGCCTGTGCCGCGAAGGCGTGTGGCGCGACGCCATCGGCCTGCCGCCCAACGTGTCGGGCAAGCGCCTGGGCATCTTCGGCCTGGGCACCATCGGCCAGAAGATCGCGCGCCGCGCCTCGGGCTTCGACATGGCCGTGGGTTACCACAACCGCAAGCCGCGCGACGGCGTGGCCTACGAGTACTTCGGCAGCCTGCTGGAACTGGCGAAATGGTGCGACGTGCTGGTGTGCGCCACGCCGGGCGGCGCGGCCACGCGCCATGCCGTCAATGCCGAGGTGCTGCAGGCGCTGGGCCCGCTGGGCTACCTGGTGAACATCGCCCGGGGCAGCGTGGTGGACACCGAGGCGCTGGCCTCGGCCCTGCGCGTGGGCGGCATCGCCGGCGCGGGGCTCGATGTCTACGAAAGCGAGCCGCACCCGCCCGAGGCGCTGATCGGGCTGGACAACGTGCTGCTCACGCCGCACGTGGCGGGCTGGTCGCCCGAGGCCGTGCAGGCCAGCGTGAACCAGTTCCTGGCCAACGCTGGCGGGCATTTCGCGGGCACCGGGGTCGTGGCGCCGGTGTGAGCCGCGTGGACGGCCCTTTGGGGCCCTCCACCGCTTGGTTTCAAAGGTCGGTGCGCAGCTTCCAGATCTCGGGGAACAGCACCACGTCCAGCATCTTGCGCAGGTAGCTCACGCCGCCCGTGCCGCCGGTGCCGCGCTTGAAGCCGATCACGCGCTCCACCGTGGTCACGTGGCGAAAGCGCCAGAGCCGGAAGGCGTCTTCCAGGTCGGTCAGTTCTTCGCCCAGCTGGTACAGGTCCCAATGCTGCCGCGGGTTGCGGTACACCACCAGCCAGGCCTGCTCCACGGCGTCGCTTTCCTCATAGGGCTGGGTCCAGTCGCGGGCGGTGTGGCTGTCCGGCACCGGGATGCCGCGGCGCGCCAGCAGGCGCAGGGCCTCGTCGTAGAGCGAGGGCGCCTCGTAGGCGGCCTGCACCTGGGCCAGCAGGTCGGCGCGGTGCTCGTGCGGGCGGAGCATGGCGCGGTTCTTGTTGCCCAGCGCGAATTCGATGCTGCGGTACTGGTAGCTCTGGAACCCGCTGGAGCTGCCCAGGTAGGGCCGCATGGCGCTGTACTCGGGCGGCGTCATGGTGGCCAGCACGTCCCAGGCGTGCACCAACTGCTCCATGATCTTGGACACGCGCGCCAGCATCTTGAAGGCCGGCTGCAGCTCGTCCTTGGCCACCAGCGCGATGGCCGCGCGCAGCTCGTGCAGCATGAGCTTCATCCACAGCTCGCTGGTCTGGTGCTGCACGATGAACAGCATTTCATCGTGCGCCGGCGAGCGGGGGTTCTGCGCGGTGAGGATGGCATCGAGCGACAAATAGTCGCCGTAGCTCATGCTCTGGCTGAAGTCGAGCTGGGCCCGCTCTTCGTGCACGATGGATTCGGGCTTGCCTGCGGTCGCTTCGCTGCCGGCGGGCGCGGGGGATTGGGAATGGGGGCACATGGCTCAGGTCACCGCGTTGATCTGGTTGAACTCGGCGCGCTGCCACTCGGCGCCGTCGAGCACCTGGCGCAGATGCTCGACCGCATTCCACACGTCTTCGAAGCCGATGTACAGCGGCGTGAAGCCGAAGCGCAGGATGTCCTTGTGCGGGCCCTGGCCGCCGTCGCCCTTGCGGAAGTCGCCGATCACCCCGCGCGCGATGAGCGCCTGCACGATCGCGTAGGCCCCGCTGCCCTGGCCGTGGAGGCCCTGGCCTTCGTCCCGTGTGAGGCACACCTGCGAGCCGCGCCGGGCGTGTTCGCGCGGGGTTGCCAGGCCCAGACCATGGTCGCCGCAACGCGCTTGAACCAGCTGGATGAACAGGTCCGTCAGTGCCAGCGATTTGGCGCGCAGCGCGGCCATGCCGCCCAGCGGCTGCGCGGCATCGAACACGTCCAGGCCGCATTGCAAGGCCGACAGGCTGATGATGGGCTGCGTGCCGCACAGGTAGCGCGTGATGCCGGGCGCGGGCTGGTAGCCGGGCGTGAACTGGAACGGCGCCGCATGGCCCCACCAGCCGGACAGGGGCTGCCAGAAACGGTCGGCATGGCGCGGGTGCACCCACACGAAGGCCGGTGCACCGGGGCCGCCGTTCAGGTACTTGTAGCCGCAGCCGATGGAAAAGTCGGCATCGGCGCCCTGCAGGTCGACCGGCACCGCGCCGGCGCTGTGCGCCAGGTCCCACACCGTGAGGATGCCGGCCGCATGCGCCGCCGCCGTGACGGCCGCCATGTCGTGCATGGCGCCGGTGCGGTAGTTGACGTGGGTGAGCATCAGCACCGCCACCTCGCCGGTGAGCGAGGCGGCGATCTCCTCGGGCTCCACCAGCACCAGTTCCAGGCCGCGCTCCTTGCACAGCCCCTCGGCGATGTAGAGGTCGGTGGGGAAGTTGCTGCGCTCGCTCACCACGCGCCGGCGGGCCGGGCTCTCTTCACGGGCGATGTTGAGTGCCGCGCTGAGCACCTTGTAGAGGTTGATGGACGTGCTGTCGGTGCACACCACCTCGCCGGCACCGGCGCCGATGAACGGCGCGAGCTGGTTGCCCAGGCGCTGGGGCAGGTCGAACCAGCTGGCCGTGTTCCACGAACGGATCAGGTCCGTGCCCCACTCGCGCGTCACCACGTCGGCCACACGGGCCGCCGTGGCTTTGGGCAGCACGCCGAGCGAATTGCCGTCCAGGTAGATGACGCCGGGGGGAAGGTCGAAGTGCGCGCGCAGCGGGGCCAGGGGGTCCTGCGCATCGAGTGCGCGGCAGTCTTGCAAGGTGGTCATGGAAAGCTCGGTTTAATCAAAAATGATAGCAATCAGGGCAATGAAATCAACGGCATGGGCGCAATATGGCCCTGACCGGTGATGCGTCGGCCGTGGTCAGCTTCAAGGGCAAGGCGATGAGTTCGTAGTCGCCCTCCGGCACCTCGTCGAGCACCAGGTTCTCCAGCACCCGCAGGCCGCGGCGGCGGATCACCTGGTGGCTGTCCAGCGTCTTGCTGTCGGCCGGGTCGATGCTGGCGGTGTCGATGCCCACCAGCACCACGCCCAGATCCGCCAGCCGCTCGATGGTGCCGGGCGCGTAGGCGGGCAGGGCCCCGTCCCAGCGATCGACCGGCATGCGCTCGTAGGTGCGCACCAGCACCCGCGGCGGCAGGTCCTGCACGGCATGGGCCAGGTGCACCCATTCGATGAGCGGCCCCGCGCCGATGGCATGGATCACGCGGCAGGGGCCGATGAAGGCGTCCAGCGGCACCTCGCCGATGGAAGCGCCGTCCGGGTCGTAGTGCAGCGGGGCATCGGCATGCGAGCCGACATGGGGCGAAAGCGTGATGGCGCTCACGTTCACCGGGCAGCCGGGCCCGATGGTGGCGCACCACTGCTGCGTGTAGGCCGTGTCGCCGGGGAAGACCGGCGTGGCGGCATGCACCGGCGCCGAAATGTCCCACAGCCGGGGTGAATTCGTGTTCATGGCGCGCATGCTATGCGCATCGGGGGTGATTTCCCAAGGGGTTATCCTCTGCATCGGTAAAAATTGAATAATCCATTCTTTTAAACCAGAAAACAGAACAAATCATGCAGGCCGCCTCCCTCGATCGCACCGACAAGCAATTGCTCGAAGCCCTGCAGGGCAATGCCCGCCTCACCTCGGGCGAACTGGCGCAGATGGCGCACCTGTCCCAGTCGCCGTGCTGGCGGCGCGTGAAGCGGCTGGAAGACGACGGCGTCATCAGCGGCTACCACGCGGGCCTCAACCGGCGCGCGCTGGGGTTCGGGGTGATGGCGTTCGTGATGGTGGGCATCGACCACCAGACCGAGATCTCGTCCCAGGCCTTCGAAGAGGCGGTGTGCGCCATCCCCGAGGTGGTCATGTTCCACGGCATCTCGGGCCCGGAGGACTTCATGCTCGTCGTGGTCGCGAAAGACCTGGATGCCTATTCCGAGTTGCTGCAGCGCCGCCTGCACCGCCTGCCGGGCGTGCGGCACATGCACTCGTATTTTTCGTTGCAGGAGTTCAAGGGTCAGGTCGGCGGCCTGCCCGTGCCGGCGTAGCACCAGCGGCCTGCGCCGCGGCCGGTGCGATCCATCCCCCATCAGTAGATCGCGCTGTCCGGCAGCGCCGCCAAGCCATGGCGCTGGCGTGCGCGGCGGCAGGCATCGCTGCCCGCCTCGAACTCTCGGCAGGGCGAGGGCTGGATCGAGCCTCGTTGCACAGTTTCTTTCATCAAGCCCAGAGCTCCATGGCCTGCAGGCTCACCAGCGGCCTCGCCTACCGCGGCACCGATCGACAACAGGAACCATGTCAGCACGCAGCGGTGCAGGCTGGCAAGATGTCTGATGGCGGGTCTGGCTGCGATGGAGGCCTGCGGCGATGCAACCGCTGCCAACAGTCAGGTGCAACGGGTCGAAGACTTCGGTGTCCCTTGGGCCGCACGTTGTCTGAATGCCATCGGCGTCACTCCCAGAAGGCGTTCGAAAACACGCACCATCTGTTGACGCCCCGAAAAGCCGCAACGCAAGGCGACTTTGTCCATCGATTGATGCGTACCTGAGAGCAGTTCGCGTGCCAGGTCTACCTGCGCCGAGCGGATGTAGTCGCTGGGTGAAAGACCGAACGCTTCCTTGAAGGTGCGGGACAGCTGACGTGTTCCCACGCACACGTGCTCGGCCACCTGCTCCACCGTGACACCATCTTCCAGATGGGCAAGGATGTAGTCCGTGGCACGGCTCAGTCGGTCCGCGGTTCCGCCATAGGCGTTCAGCGCGGCGCTGTGCTGGCCCTGGCCTGCCGAACGGACCCTGAAGACGACCAGCTCGCGCGCAATCGCCAGTGCGAGATCGCGACCGAAATCTTCATCGACAAGGCTCAGGGCCAAGTCGATGCCCGCTGTGGCGCCGGCCGAGGTGAAGAACTTCCCGTCGCGGGCGAAGAGCGCATCGTCGAGGACCTGAACGTCGGGGTAGAGCTCCGCGAAGCGCTCGAGATGCCCCCAGTGCGTCGTGCTGGATCGGCCGGAGAGAAAGCCCGACTCCGCCAGCACATAGGCGCCGGTGCACACCGAGCCGATGCGCCGAACCCGGGGCTCGACGGCTCGCAGCCAATTGCGGAGGTGCAGGTCGTGCTTGGCGTTCGTCACACCGGGCCCGCCTGCGACGATCAACGTGTCGAATGCGCAGATTTCAGGGGGCGGCAGCGCTCCGGTTTGCAGGCGCAGACCGGACGACGTCACGACCTCACCGCCAAATGATGAGATCGCCGTGATGCGATAGCGATCCGGCTCATCGGCGCTGCGTGAATGGTGATTCGCCCTGCCGAGCACATCGGCCGGCCCGCTCGCGTCGAGCAGTAACACGTCGCTGAAGACGACGATGCCGACTTCCCGCGTACCGCGGTGCGGTGCCGGAGACAGACGTGCGTCAATCCGCAACGAAGCCGATGTCTTTGACAATTTGCTTCCACTGACCATATTCGTTCTGCATCGTGGCGGCGAGGGTGGCGGGGTCGCCATCACCGATCTCGAGTCCCGCGGCCAATAGGGTGGTGCGCAACTCCCGGTCTGTCAACACTTTGCGCAGGGCGGCGCTGTAGCGCGCGACGGTCTCCGGAGTTGCATGTCGGTTGATGAAGTACGAGAACCACTCTCGGTTCACGAGGTCCTTGAATCCCGCCTCCGGGAACGTCGGCACATCGGGAAGCTGCGTCGCGCGTGTCTGCCCGGTGACGGCGAGAATCCTCAACTTGCCCGCACGGTGGTGCTCCAGGATGTCGCTGGGTGCCAGGAATGCGAAAGGAACCTGCCCGGAAAGCACATCGGCCAACGCGGGGGCGGAGCCTCGGTAGGCGACGTGGGTGAACTCGCAGCCCATGGCGCGTGCCAACAGAACGCCCGAGAAGTGGAAGACGCTGCCGGAGGCCGGTGAACCGTAGAAGGCGAGCTTCGGGTCTTGCCGGATCAATGTGAAGGCGTCCTTCACTGTCTTCAACTGCAGGTTTGCCGCGCTGACGAAGGCGATCGGCGCTGTCGCCACGGTCCCAAGCGGAACGAAGTCGTGAACCGGGTCGTAGCGGAGGTTGCGGTAGGTATGGGGGTAAATGACCATCGAAGAGCCGATGGTTTGCAGTAGCACGCTTCCGTCCGACGGCGCGGCCTTCGCGTATTCGATCGCCAATTGCCCGCCGGCACCCGCCTTGTTGTCGACGATGACGCTGGTCTGCAGGTTGTTGGCCAACAGCGGTGCGACCGCCCTCGCGATCCGGTCGCCTGTGGCCCCCGGCGGGAAGCCCACCAAAAGCTTCACCATCTGGGGATTCCCGCCCTGTGCCATCGATAGCAACGGGCGCATCAGTGCGAGCGCGCCCAGCATTTGAATGGATTTCCGTCGGTCGCTCATGGCTCACCTCTTAGCTGCAGAAGGGCAGCTTTGAGTACAAGTTTTCCCGTGAGGGGGCGACGACGCCGGACTTTGACAGCTGATCTCGGGACATCGGCCGCCACGCTGCTTCAGCGTGTCCACAAATAACCACTGTTTGTCCAGCGCGCGCCCGAGCAGCCGGGCAAAGTGGTCGGCATGAACCCGAAACAAACAACCCGAATCGGCATGCTCGCGTTCCCGATGATGACCTCGCTGGACATCCTGGGGCCTTTCGAAGTGTTGGCGCGTGCACCGGACTGTCAGGCGGAATTGGTCTGGAAGGATCGCAACCCCATCAGGGGTGACACCGGACTCACGATCATTCCCGACCAGAGCTTCGGCGAGGCTCCCCAGTACGACGTGCTGGTGGTGCCTGGCGGACCCGGGCAGACGCCGTTGATGGAAGACGAGGAGGTGTTGCAATTCCTGCGCCAGCAGGCCCCAGGCGCCGCGCTGGTTACCTCGGTCTGTACCGGTTCTCTGCTGCTAGCGGCGGCTGGTCTGTTGAAAGGACACAAGGCGACATGTCACTGGCTGTCGATTGACCAGTTGGCGCTGTTCGGCGTCGAGATCGTGCCCGACCGGGTCGTCGTCGATGGAAACCGGATCACCGGCGGCGGCGTGACCTCCGGCCTTGATTTCGCCTTCACCGTGCTCGAAGTCCTCCGCGGGGCGGAGGCCGCGAAAGCGCTGCAGCTGATGCTTGAATACGATCCGGCCCCACCGTTCCAAAGTGGGCACCCGCGCGTGGCAGCGCCGGAGCTCATCGAGAAAGTGCGTCTGTCGGCGCAGGCGATGCTTCGGCAGCGTCTAGAGGTCTCGACGCGTGCCGCCAAACGCCTGGAACGCAGCCAATCAGCGCTGTGACCGTTGAAGGCAATGCCGATGCGCATTGACTCGTCGTCTGGTTTCTTGACGAGGCTTCGGGCCCGCGTTCGGCGGCTGCCGGATGTGGCAATACCACGAAGAGGCGGCTGCGGAGCGCGACGCACCTTGCCTCGCGGAGGGCATGGGCCTGAAGAACTCGCTGGCGGATCTCCCATTTGGGCGGCGGCAAGGCAGTCATTGTGGCGCCGAGCGAGCGCCACGACCGCCGAGCATTGTTCGGCGCGACGGGCGACGAGAGTCATCGCTTCCTGCACAGCAGCGCTACGGCAAAGAAGCGCGTCAAGACCAGGGAACAGTGCCGCAAGGCGGCGCCAAAGCCAATTCAACGGACGCAACCGGCTGAGCCCGCCGCACTTTGCCACGCGAATCCATCGCCACGGCCAGGGAGCAGCGAACAAAGCAAGACGTGCGAACACCGTCGCTGACGGTCGTGGCACTGACATCGCGCTTCGTCGGCCCGGCTGCGACCATCGACATCGCGACGCGCATCGACGGTACCTGGGGCGAGGCGGCTGCCGGCCTGACGCTGGCCCTGAACCGATCTGGACCGTCTACGGCGAAGTCGGCCAGATGTTCGCTGTCGGCGGCGACGCGCGCGTCAAGATCGGCGTGCAGGGCTCGATTGACGTCAAGGCGCGCTGGTAAGCACAGAGTGCAGGGGTGTACGGCGGCATCGCCCTGCATATCGTGCGATCCGCGGCTTCGGCGGCCGTCGGAAACCGACCGAAGCACGGGGAAGAGGGTGGCGGTTATTGACGCGTTATTGTCATTCCCGCCAGTCATCGGGAAAGGACAATGACCTGTCTTGACACCGATGATTCACATGCACTCTACCGAGATGGGCACTGACGTACTGGTTCTCGGTGCGGGCATGGTCGGCACCTGCACCGCGCTGCAGCTGGCCCTGCGTGGACATTCGGTCGCGTTGGTCGACCGACGAGCACCCGGCAACGAAACCTCCTATGGCAACGCGGGGATCATCCAGCGGGAGGCGGTCGAACCTTACGCATTTCCTCGCGCGTGGTCGACGGTGCTCGACGTCGCGCTGAAGCGTGGCATGGATGCCGACTACCACTGGCGCGCCTTGCCATCGATCGTGTCGCCTCTGGCCCGCTACTGGCATGCCTCGGCGCCATCGCGCTATGCCTCCATCGCGCGCGATCACCGTCACCTGATTGAACACTGTCTGAACGAGCACCAGGCCCTGATCGCCGCGTCCGGCGCCGGTGCGCTGGTGCGCCGGGAAGGCTACCGATTGGGCTTTCGCAGCCAGGCCGCGATGGATAGCATGGCGGACCGCGCTGTCATGCTGCAGGCGCAACACGGCATCCGACACACGCTCCTTGACAGTGATGCGCTGGCGCGCTCAGAGCCCGGTCTTCGCATGCGGTTGGCGGGTGCGGTGCATTGGCTGGATCCGTGGTCCGTCAGCGATCCTGGTGCGCTAGTCCAGCGCTATGCCGATCGATTCGTCGCGCTGGGCGGCCATCTCGCCGAGGGCGACGCAGCCACCTTGACCGAACGGACGGGTGGATGGCATGTGCAGTCGTCGAGCGGCCCGCTGACTGCACGCCATGCGGTCATCGCCCTGGGGCCGTGGGCGAAAGGGCTGACCTCCATGCTCGGGTACAAACTCCCGCTCTTCGTGAAGCGAGGCTACCACCGCCATTACCGCGGCGGGCCGGGTCTGCGGCTTCCGCTGCTGGACGCCGAGCGCGGCTTCGTCATGGCGCCGATGGCCCAGGGCATGCGCCTCACGACCGGGGCGGAGTTCGCTCGCCTCGGGGCACCTTCCACGCCAGTCCAACTGGAGAAGGTCGAAGGCGCGGCGCGCGAGTTGATCGACTTGCCGGAGCCGGTGGAGGCCGAGCCCTGGCTGGGCAACCGACCCTGCACCGTGGACATGAAGCCGGTGATCGGTCCTGCCCCCAGGCATACAGGTCTGTGGTTCAACTTCGGCCATGCGCACCAGGGCTTCACCTTGGGGCCGGTCAGTGGTCGGTTGATGGCCGATCTGATCGAGGGCAAGACACCCTTCGTTGACCCCATACCCTATTCGCCGCTGCGATTTTGAATGCCGACCTTTACCCAACCCAGGAATGCACATGACCGAGAAGCGACCTCCCTATGACCTGCTGATCCGCGGCGGCACCATCATCGACGGCACCAAGGCGCCGCGCTTCCAGGCGGACATCGGCATCACCGACGGCCGCATCGCCGCCATCGGCCGGCTCGATGGGCACGGTGCCGACGAGACCATCGACGCCACGGGCCTCATCGTCGCGCCGGGCTTCATCGACTCGCACACGCACGACGACCAGGCGGTGCTGTCGCAGGGGCTGATGCCCTTCAAGATCTCCCAGGGGGTGACGACCGTGATCACCGGCAACTGTGGCATCAGCGCGGCACCGTTGCGGGCCGACATGGACCTGCCCATGCCGCTGAACCTGATCGACGCACCGGCAGAAGGGCGCTTCACCACTTTTGCGGCCTATCTCGATGCGCTGCGGCACACACCATCTTCCGTGAACGTTGCCGCGATGGTGGGCCATTCGACGCTGCGCGGCGTCACGATGAGCGATCTTGATCGGCCCGCCACCGGCGAAGAGATCGCGGCCATGCGTGCCCATGTCGAGGAAGCGATGGCGGCCGGCGCCATCGGCATGTCGACCGGCACCTTCTATGCGACGGCCACGAATGCAACGACCGAGGAGATCATCGAGGTCGGTCGACCGCTCGGTGCCTGCGGAGCGGTCTACGTGACCCACATGCGCGACGAGTCCGACAAGATCATGGAGGCGATGGAGGAGTCCTTCGCCATCGGCCGCGCGCTGGGTGTTCCGGTGGTGCTGTCGCACCACAAGGCCATGCATGCGCCCAACTTCGGCAAGACGAAGGTGACGCTTCCCCTCATCCAGGAGACCATGAAGCACCAGTGCGTTGCGCTCGACTGCTATCCCTACACGGCGGGTTCGACCATGATCCGCGCCGACCGAGGCATGCTCGACGGCCGCGTGCTCATTGCCAGCAGCGAACCGCATCCCGAATGCGCCGGCCGCGATCTCGCCGACATCGCCGCGGACTGGGGCGTGTCGAAGCACGACGCAGCGCTCCGACTCCAGCCGGGCAGCGCGATCTATTTCATGATGGACGAAGACGACGTGCAGCGCGTGCTGGCTTTCGACGAAACGATGATCGGTTCCGACGGTATCCCGCTGGGCGACAAGCCGCACCCGCGCCTGTGGGGGACCTTTCCGCGCGTGCTCGGCCACTACAGCCGCGACGTCGGCCTGTTCCCGCTCGAGACGGCGGTGTGGAAGATGACCGGGCTGACTGCACGCAACTTCGGATTGGACCGCCGCGGCACCTTGAAGATCGGGCAACACGCGGACATGGTGCTCTTCGACGCCGCGACGATCCGCGATGCGGCGAACTACGAAACGCCGGCCCGGCCGGCCGAGGGCATCGACACCGTGATAGTGAACGGGGCGGTCACCTGGCGGCAAGGCGTGCACACCGGCGCACGCAGCGGGCAGGTGATCACGCGCATGGAGAAGGCGGCCGGATGAATGCGCCGGGCGGCACGAACGAGCACATCATTCGCGCGGCGCGGGCCTTCTCCAATCGGGCGATCGCGAACCAGGACATCGACGCGATCTCGAGCCTCTGGATGGAGGACGTTCTCGTCCTGACATCCACCTCTGTGCAACTCCTGGGCGCAGAGGCCAATCGCCGCTATTACCAGGCGCAGTTCACGCGCCGCCCCGATACCCTGTGGGTTCGCACGCCCTCGTCGGTAGGCGCCCCGTCTTCCTGGCGCATTGCCCACGAAGAAGGGGACTGGACAGGCCAGTGGTCCGAGTCCGACGGAAGGGTGCAACTCCGCGGGCGCTACATGGCGCAGTGGGTTTGCACTGAAGGCGACTGGCGCATTCAGGGGGAGATCTATGTCCCCACTTCGCGCGTTTTCGATCAGGGCGTGGTGCACGTGTAGTTGGCGGCCAGCGCTGCAGCGGCAGGATCATTGGCCGGCCCGGTGTACCGGGGGTATTGCGGAAAGCGGCAGAGCGGGCGGCTGGCCTGGACCACGCCATTGGCGACCTTCGTCGCACTCAGCGTGCCGGGCGCAGCATCCTTGACAACCCAGGCATCGAGCGCACCGAGCAGATCCGTCTGGTCGGCGCCCAGGCTGCCTCCGCAGTGGCCCACCCCCGGTGCGATGTAGTAGCGCGCGAACTCGTCCGCAGCAGCTTGGCCACCCACGGCCGCTGTGACAGCCTGATAGAAATCGGTCGTGGCCTGTGGGCTCAGTGAGGGATCGCCGCCGCCATGCCAAAGAATCAGCTTGGCGTTGCTGCGCTTGAACGGACGCAAGTCGGTGTTCGTCGCATCGTTGAGTGCCGCCAGGCTGTAGAGCGCGGCGAGGTTCGATTCATAGGCGTAGGTGAGCGAGTCCTGCGCCGGGTCGCGCGCGATGTAGTTCTTCACCGTGGTGTCCTGGAACAGGAAGTGGAACGAGTTGCGCACATTGCCGCTACCGGTGACGTTCGCTGCCCAACCCAACAGATCGTCTTCCTGGCCGTTCAGTGCCAAGCCTGCGCTGGTGTAGGCACCCCCTGCGAAAGATGCGGGGGACGTTCGGGAGCGTACGACCGCCAACTGCGCGTCCGACAGGCAGCTGTCGCCCGCATCGGCGCCTCCCGCGCAGCGCAGTGCCGCGGGATCGAAGGTGCACGCCTGCGGGTTCGAGACGATCCCGTCGGCAATGCCGTCCTTCGCGTCACACGCATCGCGCACCGCCTTGGCCAGCAGTCCCAGTTTCGCGGCAGTGAACTGACCGCCCGGTGCTGCCACCGCTTTGGCATTGCGATTCCAGTGGCCCATGAATCCCGTCCAGTTGTAGCCGGGCGCGCGCGCAATGATCCCGTCGAACAGATTGGGATCGCGCTGAGCGGCCATCAGCGCTTCGCGGCCACCCTCGGAGCAGCCTTCGAAGTAGGACTTCTCGGGCGCCTTGCCATACACCGCCTGCACCATCTCTCGGGTGGAGGACATCACGGTCGGCACTGCAGCGGAGCCGAACAGGTTGGCGGCCAGCGTGTCGTTCAGGGCGAACGCCGCAGAAAATCCGTCTCCCGTGTGGCCAGAGTCGCTGTTGACGGTGGCATAGCCTTTCTTCAATGCGCTCAGATTGTCACCGGCCAGCGCTGGGATGGAACCGTTGTAGGCGCCGCCCCCCTCGTAGTAGAGCTTGCCGTTCCATTGCTGGGGCAGCCGAAGTTCAAGGTGGAGCTGTGGTGCGATGGTGGCGCTCACCTTGCAATAGATGGGTGCTGATTCGCTCGCTGCAACCGTGCTCGCCGCAGTCACCGTGGCCCCCGCCAGGGTCTTTCCGGCCAGCAGGGCACATGCCTGTTCGGCGCTGGCATTTGCTCCCGGCGCCTCGCCATTTCTATCGCTGCCGCCACCGCCGCCACAAGCGGCCAGGGTGAGCGCGGCCAGCGTCATGCACGTCGTTCGATAGGAGCCCCGAGGAGGTGTGCGCTTCATGTTTTGCCTTGGTGAGATGACGGTGGGATGGCGCAGCAAGTCGTTGAAGACTTTCATCGATTCATGTCGAATCGATCACTGCGCCAACCATTTTTATCAACCCGTGAAGGCGATGAATGCCAATCTTGCGTTGAATCCCGCCAAGGTGCATTCAGGAAGAATCGATGCCTGCGCGCACGCCCTCGGTGAGTCAAAGCGACTCAGGATCGCTGCGGGAATGCAGCTCTCTGAAAAGCAGCGGCGTCATGCCGAATCGGCGGTCGAAGGCCTTCGACAACTGGGCACCGGTCGAGTAGCCCGTTCGTACCGCGATCTCCTTGAGCGACATGCCGGCCGTGAGAAGGTTGCGGGTCTGGTCCAGTCGCAGGGTCTCCACGAAATGCGCCGGCGTTTCGCCGGTGCTCTTCGTGAACCGTCGCAGGAAGGTGCGTTCGGACATCGAGACCCGCTCTGCCAGTCGCGGCACGTCCAGCGTCTGCGACAGGTTCTCGCGCATCCAGTGGATCAGGGCAGCGAAAGGCGCGTCTGCATCGGATTGCGCGCTGAGCACCGCACTGAACTGCGACTGGTAGCCTGGGCGGCGCGCGTATAGCACCAGGCGTTTGGCGATGGTGTTCGCCACCGCATTGCCCAGGTCAGCGGCCACCATCTCCAGGCTCATGTCGATCCCGGTTGTCACACCCGCGGAGGTCCACAGCCGGCCATCGTTGACAAACAGCGCGTTGGTGTCGACCTCGATGTCCGTGCATCGGTTCGCAAGGTCGTTGCATGCCGACCAGTGAGTGGCAACGCGCTTGCCGCTCAGCAGCCCGAAATGGGCCAATGCGAAGGTGCCCGTGCAGATGGAACCATAGCGGCGCGCGTTCTTGCTCGCTCTCACCGCCCATTTACGCACCGCGTCGTTGTCCGCCAGCAGCTTGAGTCCCGATTCTTCACCGCCGGCGATCAGCAAGGTGTCGATAGTGCCGGGCGACAGATCCTCGATCGATTGGGTCACCAGCGCCACCGCGCTGCTGGTCTGAATCGTGCCGCCCTCTGGGGAGCAGATGTGGACCTTGTAGTGGGCTTTGCCCAGCGCATCGTTGCCGGCCTCGAACACCATCGCCGGCCCGGTGACGTCGAGAACTTGGCAGCGAGGAAAGCTGAGGATGGCGACGTCGAGCGGCTTCGGCATTGGCGAATATTAGCCTGTGATTGTCATTTACGCCAACTTCGACGGCTCACACAATCTGTCATCGATTCGACATCTACACATCAATGAACGACATCATTCACATCGGATTTCTGGTCTTCCCCAAGGTGACCCAACTGGACCTCACCGGGCCCGCACAGGTGCTGAGCCGCGTACCGGGCGCCAAGGTGCACCTGGTGTGGAAGTCGCTCGAGCCCTTGATGACGGACGTCGGATTCACCATCAATCCGACCACCACGTTTGACGAGTGCCCGCAACTCGATGTGCTTTGCGCACCGGGCGGTTTCGGCGTGGTGGAACAGTTGAGCGATACGGCAACCCTGGCGTTTCTGCGGGCCCAGGGGACGGCGGCACGCTACGTGACCTCCGTCTGCAACGGTTCGCTGCTGCTCGGTGCCGCGGGGCTCATCGATGGCTACAAGTCGGCCTGTCACTGGATGTGGCGGCACTACCTGCCGCAATTCGGCGCCGAGCCCGTGGAGGCTCGCGTCGTGCGCGATCGCAACCGCCTGTCGGGGGGCGGCGTGACATCTGGCATCGATTTCGCTTTCACCCTGGCCACTGAACTGGCCGGGGAAGAAGCTGCGCGAATGATCCAGCTGGGCCTCGAATACGACCCGCAGCCGCCGCTCGACAGCGGGTCGCCCGAAAAGGCCGGTGCCGATCGCGTGGCACGCGCACGTGCGGCTCAGGACCCCTGGATCGCCGGCGTCGAGGCCCAGATCGCACAGGCGGCACAGCGCCTTTCGCTTCAGCGTTGAACACGATCCTCCACTCTCGTTCAGGAAATCCCATGAAACCCAGCCTCCGCAAATGGACCCTCGCGGCCGCCTCCGTCGCGGCGTTTCCGGCTTTGGGCCAGATCTCCGATGGCGTCGTCCGGTTGGGGGTCATCAACGACCAGTCGGGGCCGTATGCCGCACTGACCGGGCCGGGTTCCGCGCTGGCGGTTCAGATGGCGGTGGAGGACATGAAGCAGCAGCTCGGTGCGATCAAGGTGGAGGTGCTCGTCGCCGACCATCAGAACAAGCCCGACATCGGCTTGACGGTGGTGAAGCGCTGGTTCGATGTGGACAAGGTCGATGCGGTGCTCGACATCGCGAATTCCGCTGTGGCCCTGGGCGTTCAGTCCGTCATCAAGGAGAAGAACAAGATCGCGCTGTACGGCATCATCGGCACGACCGAGCTGACCGGCAAGCAATGCGCGAAGACCGGCTTTTCCTGGGTGCACGATGCCTATGCGCTGGTCTCGGGTCCCGTCAAGACGCTGACCAGGAGCGGGCTGGACACCTGGTACTTCGTGGGCGCCGATTTCGCTTTCGGCAAGAACATGGTGCAGGAAGCCAAGGCGTTCGTGGCCGCCAGCGGCGGCAAGACCCTGGGCGAGGCTTTCCATCCCATGAGCGCCTCGGACTACAGCTCGTATCTGTTGCAGGCGCAGAGCTCGGGCGCGAAGGTCGTGGCCTTCGCCAACGGCGGCGGTCAGCTGGTGAATTCCATGAAGCAGTGGAAGGAGTTCGGCATGCAGGACGGCAAACAACGGCCGGTCGCCACGCTGCTGTCGGTTGCGGATGTGCATGCGGCGGGGCTGGATGTCATGCAGGGCCTCTCGGCCACTACCGCGTGGTATTGGGATTTGAACGACGACACGCGTGCCTTCTCGCGTCGCTTCTTCGAGCGCTTCAAGGCGATGCCGACCGAGTCGCAGGCGGGCATGTACTCGGCCACGAGCCACTACCTCAAGGCCGTCGTCGCCACCCAGACCGACGCCACGGACGCGGTGGCGGCGAAGATGCGCAGCACGCCGGTGAACGACATGTTCGCCAAGAATGCGCCCCTGCGCGAAGACGGCAAACTGGCACATGATTTCCTGCTGGTCACCGTCAAGACAAAGGCGGAGTCCAAGGCGCCGTGGGACTACTACAAGGTCAACAGCGTCATTCCCGCTGGCGATGCCTTCACGCCCTTGAGCGCGAGCGAATGCCCCTTGGTCAGCAGCGCCGTTGGCAAGGCCAAGTGATGGCGCATGGCATGACGGGCGATCCCGCCATCCTCACTGCGCGTGGTCTCACGCGCAGCTTCTCGGGCTTCACTGCGGTCAGGCAGGTCGACCTGACCGTGCGCCGAAACACGGTCCATTCCGTGATCGGTCCCAACGGCGCCGGCAAGAGCACGCTGTTCAATCTGCTGACCCGCTTTCTGGACCCCGATGCCGGCAGCATCCACTACAACGGCGCGGACGTCACGCGCACGCCGCCTGCGCAACTGGCCCGGCAAGGGGTCGTGCGCTCGTTCCAGATCTCCGCTGTCTTTCCGCACCTGACCGTCGCGCAGAATGTGGGGGTGCCCCTGCAGCGCCTGTCGGGGCTGCAGAAGGTGTTCTGGCGTTCCACCGCATGCCTCAGTGAACTCGATGACCGGGTGCATGCGCTGCTGCGCCAGTTCGGACTGAGCGAGTGGGCCCACATCGCGGCGGGGGAGCTGCCCTATGGACGCAAGCGAGCACTGGAACTGGCGACCACCTTCGCGCTGGAACCCGACCTGGTGCTGCTGGACGAACCGATGGCGGGCCTGGGCATCGAGGACGTGACCCGGGTCGCCGATCTCATTGCCGAGCTTGCTGAGGCCAAGACCATCGTCATGGTCGAGCACAACCTCAAGGTGGTCGAGCGGCTTTCGGACACCGTCACCGTTCTCTGCCGTGGCGAAGTCTTGGCAGAGGGCCCCTATGAAGCGGTCGCCGCCGATGCGCGCGTCCTCGAAGCCTACATCGGCCATTGACCATGGATACCAACACCACCGTCCTCAATGTCAAAGGCCTGAGTGCGGGCTACGGCGGCAACCGGGTGCTCGACGATGTCAGCTTCACGCTGCAGCGCGGTGAAGTCGTCACGCTGCTCGGGCGAAACGGAGCGGGCAAGTCGACCACCCTCAAATGCCTCATGGGCTTCATCACCGAGAAGACCGGCGCCATCGACTTCGAGGGTGCGCCGATCATGCGCTGCCTGCCCGAGCAGATCGCCCGGCTGGGCATGGCGTACTGCCCGGAGGAACGCGGCATCTTCTCGCAGCTGAACGTGCTTGAGAACCTGACCTTGCCGCCGGTGCTGCGCGACGGCGGGCTCACGTTGCACGAGGTCTACGAACTGTTCCCGAACCTGCGTGAGCGCGCCGCCAGCCAGGGCACGAAGCTGTCGGGGGGCGAGCAGCAGATGCTGGCGATCGTGCGCATCCTTCGCACCGGCGCCAAATGCCTTCTTCTGGACGAGCCGAGCGAAGGGCTTGCGCCGGTCATCGTGAAGCTCATCGCCCAGACCGTCCATGCGCTCAAGCGCCGCGGCTTCACCATCCTGCTGGTGGAGCAGAACCTTCGCTTCGCCACCGAACTGGCCGACCGCCACTACGTCATGGAGACCGGGCGCGTGGTCGACATGCTGACCCGTGACGACATGCACAACGGCAACGCACGCGTCGAAGCCTACCTGGGAATCTGACATGCTTGAATCGCTGGGACTCCTGTCTCCGTCTCCCGCCCTGTTCGGGCAGCTCCTGCTCGGGCTGATCAACGGCTCCTTCTACGCCATGATGAGTCTGGGCCTGGCCATCATCTTCGGGCTGTTGAACGTCGTCAACTTCATGCACGGCGCGCAGTACATGATGGGCGCGTTCACCGCATGGATGCTGCTGCAGTGGCTCGGCATCGGCTATGGCTTCGCGCTGGTGCTGGCGCCGCTGATCGTCGGCGTGAGCGGCATCCTGCTGGAGCGGCTCTTCGTGCGCCGGCTCTATCACCTGGACCATGTCTACGGACTGCTGCTGACCTTCGGCCTCACGCTGATCGTCGAAGGCCTCTACCGGAAGGCCTTCGGCTCTGCCGGCTTACCCTATGCGAACCCCATGCCCGGCGGCTTCCGCACCGCCCTGGGGTACCTGCCGTACTACCGGCTGTGGGCCTTGTTCGCCTCGCTCCTGGTGTGCCTCGCCACCTGGTACATGATCGAGAGGACGAAGCTTGGGGCCTACCTGCGCGCCGCCATCGAGCGGCCGGACCTGGTGCGCAGCTTTGGCATCAACGTGCCGCGGATGGTGACGCTGGTCTATGGATTCGGCGTGGGCCTGGCCGGCCTGGCGGGCGTGTTCGCCGCACCGATCTACAACGTCAGTCCGACGATGGGCTCCAACCTCATCATCGTGATCTTCGCGGTGGTGGTGATCGGCGGCATGGGTTCCATCAAAGGGGCCATCATCACCGGCTACCTGCTGGGTTTGGCAGAGGGCCTGATGCGCTACTACTACCCGCCCCTGTCCGATACCGTCGTCTTCATCATCATGGCCGGCGTGCTGCTCATCAAGCCTGCGGGGCTGTTCGGCAAGGGCGTCATCAGTCAGCATGCGGCAGCAGCCATGGAAAGCCGAGCCGGCATCGAACCGAGGAAGCTGCGTGCGGGCTTGAGCTGGCTGCTTCTGATCGTGTCGGTGGCAGCACTTGTCGCTGCGCCCTTCGTGATGTACCCGGTGTTCCTCATCAAGGTGCTGTGCTTCGCGGTCGCCGCGAGCGCGGTCAACCTGCTGTTGGGCTACATGGGCGTGCTGTCGTTCGGTCATGCCATGTTCTTCGGCTTCTCGGCGTATGTGGCGGGCCATCTGGCCAAGGTGTGGGGGCTGTCGCCCGAGCTGGCGATCCTGGGTGCGACGCTCGCGTCGGTCGCGCTCGGCGGCATCGTCGGCCTCATCGCGATCCGGTTGCAGGGCATCTACTTCGCGATGTCGACCCTCGCGTTGGCCCAGATGGTGTATTTCTTCTGCCTCCAGGTGCCGTTCACGAATGGCGAGGACGGCATCCAGGCCATCCCGCGCGGAGTGGCCTTCGGCGTGTGGGACCTGAAGAGCGACCTCTCCGCGTACTTCTTTGTCCTGCTGATCTGCGGCGCCGCCATTTTGGCGATCGCTCGGCTGGTGCATTCGCCCTACGGTCGCATCGTCGCTGCGGTGCGCGACAGCGAACCCCGGGCGATCTCGCTGGGCTACAACGCCAATCGCTACAAGCTCGCGGTCTTCGTTTTCTCGGCGGGCATCACCGGCCTCGCAGGCGCGACCAAGGCCATCGCGGTGCAGCTCGCCACGCTCACCGACGTGGGCTGGCAGATGTCCGGAGAATTCCTGTTGATGACGCTCGTCGGCGGCCTCGGCAGCATCACGGGCCCGATCCTCGGCGCGCTCGCCCTCATCAGCATGGAGACCTACATGTCCGAACTGCAGGACTGGGTCACCGTGGTACAAGGCGCGGTCTTCTTCGTGGTCGTGCTGGCCTTTCGCGAGGGCATCGTCGGCAGCCTGTCCAGCCTCTGGCGCAAACGTGCGACGTTGCGCGCCGATGTGCACCTGAAGCTTGAAATTCCAGATGGAAAGCCATAGTGGGGATCAACGCTGTGCTCTTCGTCGTCGCTCCGGAGTTGCTGCGTTCGCCGACCATGGTCTGGTCGTTCGTCGGCAATTGCCATGGTCATCGGCTGGCACAATCTGGGGCGGTTCCACGGCTGAGGCCTGCGCGGCATGCGCCGCCCGTCAATAGCCGAGAGTGCTAGCGACGCGTGTCGAGACCTCGCGGTGCTGCCGAAGCACCTCCTCCGCCAGCAGACGCACTTTCTCGATCGGCTCCGGCGCTGCCGCGCGTGAGTGCGCAATCTGAAACGGCGAGGCCGGATCGTATTCGAGCATGGGCTGAAGCGACTTCGCCGCCTCGGCCCCGCGGAGCACTTCGAGCACGGTGAAGGCGAAATATTGCCTGCGCGACGGCACAGCCGATTTGCTCTTGGTGCATTCGCCGGGCGACGGCTCGCGCGGCCCGATCATCGAGAAGATCCAGTCGGCCCTCTTCGACATCGTGGGCGGCAAGAATCCCAAGTGCCGGTGAGGGCGGCGCAGCATGGCGACGCATGGTCGGTGCCGCGCATGCGGCGCAGACTGTCCGGCACGTCCACCAGCAGGCCTTGCGGCCCACTGCCGTCCAGCTCGTTCGGCTCATGCACCGAGAAATCGACCTGGAGACTCGCGCAGTACGCGCCGCAGCTCAAGCAGGGTTGGGTCATGGAAAGTGGTGGTGTTCAGAATGGAATCTGAATGGTGCGGCGCACCAGGGCCTGACGCACCGCAAACCCGCCCGAACGATGCGGCCTAAAATGAGAACTAAACTCATTCATAACAATCCGATGAAGATGACTGAAGAATCTTCGGGCCCTGCGCTGGCCCCAGGCACTGCCTTGCCCGCCACCACGGGCCTGGACCGCCTCCCGCGGCAGGTGCACGCCCATGTGACGGCGCTGCAGCCGGCTCGCAACGAACAGGAGCGCGCGGTGATCCAGCGCCTTATGGAAATCGGCTTCCTGCCCGGCGAGCCCGTGCGCGTGGTGGCCAGCGGCTTCCCCGGCGGCGATCCCCTGGCCGTGCGTGTGGGCCAGGCCACCTTCGCACTGCGCCGCCACGAGGCCGCGCTGGTGCATGTGCAGGCCGGAGCGCCCGCATGAGCGGCGCTGCCACTTCGCCCTTGCGCATCGCGTTGCTGGGCAATCCCAACTGCGGCAAGACCGCGCTGTTCAACCTGCTCACCGGCGCCCGCCAGAAGGTGGCCAACTACGCCGGCGTGACCGTCGAGCGCAAGGAAGGCCTGCTGCACACCGCCAGCGGCCGCCGCGTGCGCGTGCTGGACCTGCCCGGTGCCTACAGCCTGAACGCCCACAGCGCCGACGAAGCCGTCACGCGCGACATCGTCACCGGCGAGCGGCCCGGCGAGGCCGTGCCCGACCTGCTGGTCTGCGTGACCGATGCCACCCACCTGCGCCTGAACCTGCGTCTGGTGCTGGAGGCCCGCGCGCTGGGGCTGCCGATGGTGCTGGTGCTCAACATGAGCGACATGGCGGCGCGCCAGCGCATCGAGATCGACCGCGAAGCCCTCTCGCGCGAACTCGGCATGCCGGTGCTGTCCACCGTGGGCGTGCGCAGCGACGGCGCGCATGAATTGCTGCAATGGCTCGACACCCAGGCGCCGCAGGCGCTGGCGGGCACGGCGTCCGTGCACCGGGCGGAGGGCGTGGACCTGCGCGCCCAGGTGCTGCAACTGCACCAGGAAGTGCGCCGCATCATGGCCGCCGCCGTGCGCGAGCCTGCGGTCAGCCTGCGCAACGACGATCGCATCGACGCCGTGGTGCTCCACCCGGTGTGGGGCCTGTTGCTGCTGGCCGTGACGCTGTTCCTCATGTTCCAGGCCGTGTTCAGCTGGGCCGCGATGCCCATGGACGCCATCAAGGCCGGCGTGGACGGGCTGTCGGGCTGGATCAATGCGCACATGGCCGATGGCGTGCTGCGCAGCCTGCTCACCGACGGCATCCTGGCGGGCGCGGGCGGGGTGCTGGTGTTCCTGCCGCAGATCCTGATCCTGTTCTTCTTCATCCTGGCACTGGAAGACTCGGGCTACCTGCCGCGCGCGGCCTTTCTGCTCGACCGCGTCATGGGCACGGTGGGGCTGTCGGGGCGGTCGTTCATTCCGCTGCTGTCGAGCTTTGCCTGCGCCGTGCCGGGCGTGATGGCCACGCGCTCGATCACCCACTGGCGCGACCGGCTGGTCACCATCATGATCGCGCCCCTCATGACCTGCTCCGCGCGCCTGCCGGTGTATGCGCTGCTCATCGGCGCGTTCATCCCCGAGCAGACCGTGGGCGGCGTGTTCAACCTGCAGGGGCTGGTGCTGTTCGCGCTGTACTTCGGCGGCATCGTGAGCGCCATGGCCGTGGCGGCGGTCGCCCGCCTCGCGCGCCGGGGCGCCGGCCACGCGCCGCTGCTGATGGAACTGCCTGCCTACCGCTGGCCCAGCGTGCGCAGCCTGGCGCAGGGCCTGTACGAGCGCGCGCTGATCTTCATCCGCCGCGTGGGCGGCATCATCCTGGCCGTCACCATCCTGCTGTGGTTCCTCTCCACCTATCCCGCGCCGCCCGAGGGCGCCACGGGCGCGGCCATCCAGTACAGCTTCGCCGGCCGCATCGGCAGCGTGCTGGAGGTGCTGGTGGCGCCGATCGGCTTCAACTGGCAGATCGCTATCGCTCTGGTGCCCGGCATGGCCGCGCGCGAAGTGGCGGTGGGGGCGCTGGGCACCGTGTATGCCCTCTCGGCCACCGGCGAGGAAGTGGCCACCCAACTGGGCCCGCTGATCGCCCAGAGCTGGTCGCTGGCCACGGCGCTGTCGCTGCTGGCGTGGTTCGTCTTCGCGCCGCAGTGCATCTCGACCATCGCCGCCGTGCGCCGCGAGACCAACAGCTGGCGCTATCCGCTGCTGATGACCGGCTACCTGTTCGCGCTGGCGTACGCCGCCAGCTTCATCACGTATCGCCTGGCCCTGGCGCTGGGAGGAGGCTGAGCCCATGGCCCAGGAAATCATCGTCGGCGTGATCGTCGCTCTCGCCGTGGCCTACATGGTGTGGAAGTGGATGCCCGCCCGCTGGCGCGCCCGCCTGGACCGCGTGCACCCGGCGTTGGCGCAGTCGACCAGCTGCGGAGGCTGCAGCAGCTGCGATTCGGGTGGCTGCGGAACGGGCGGCGGTGCGGTCGGGCAGGAGCAGGTCGTGCAGATGCCGGGCAGCCGTTCTTCGGTGCCGAAGTAGGGGCGTCGCGGCGGCAGGCTCAAGGCGGAGCCAGCTTGCGGGCGTCAAATGGAAAGCCGGTCTGCAGGATGTCGGTGCAGGCTTCGCATCGCAGAAAGTAGGTCGTTCCCCGGGCCGTGATCGCGCCCCACCCCGTCCAGTGGTCGAGGGAGACTTTGGCGGTTCGGCCATCCTGGAATATCACCCTGGCCTGTGCGTTGCAATCGCCGGTCTGCAGTTCCTGGCTGTATTGATACTCGCTGCGGAACCGGGCATTCGCCAAAAAGAAACGCACCCTTTTCTCGTCGATCGCCAGGTGCCCGCAGTCGGCCTCCGCGCCGAAACCCTTGGCAGTGCGGTCCTGCACCACGACTGACTTGATCGGGCCGAGCCGGTATTTCTTGGGCTGGAGCGTCTTGTCGAAATCGCTCGTGGGGGAGGCGAACGAGGCGATGCCTGCGCTGGCCAAAATTGCCGCTGCTGAGTAACGGTGAACCATCAATCTGATGCCGTGATGATGGTTTTAACTGGCCGCCCATCAATTCAGGGCTCTACTTCAGAGGATTTTCTGGCTCTTTTCCGATCAGCGTTTTATCTTGCCGACATGTTGTGAGAGGCAACGAGCGCGCCGAGGAAATTTTTATCACCTCTTGTGTATCAGATCTAGCGCTCAGTTTTAGACAAGCGCAACCGTAGCCTGCGCTACCCGTTCCAGTTGCGACCCATCGTGCTTTTGGAAAGGTGGGCCATTTGCCTTCAGCTTGGTGGCCTCCCTGCATGCCGACTGTCCATTCCCCGTCCTTGTCTACGAGTGTGGCATTACCTGGCGTTGGATTGTCAAACCAGCCGCAACGGTTTGTTGTGTCGGCAGGGGAGGCCGCCCATGCGAGATTGCCAGCCCCTAGCCATAGCAAAGCACAGAAATAACGAGTGATTTTGTAGGTGCAGGGGGTTTTCGACGAAGAACTTGTCATGGCTTGACGGGGAGAGGTGTAGTGATGTTCGGGCGTGCTTTCAAAAGAGCAGCTTCAAATTTTTTTGCGATCTGCGAGATATCTTCGGCATGATCACTTCCATTAACCATCCTTCGTGCTGATGCATAATTCGTGGCATCTCCAGAAAAATACTGGGAAAATCGATGCCCATTCGCGAATCCTTTGCCTGTTCGCATTCCGTACGACATCAAGGCATAAGCGATTTCAGGAGTTTTTACTAGTTCTGGATCATTCAGTAAAGTGAGGCCGCGTCCAATCGCTATTCCAGCAGTGGCATAGTTGGACCACCAAGTAAGCTGAACATAGCCTCGACCAAAATAAGCATGTTCAATTCCATCATCACTGTCATAAATCTTGCTTGCAGATCCTCCATCTTTGGTTCCCATTTTTGCACCTTTGGTGAGCGGTGAAATAGCGCCTCCATCTAAGATTTTAAATTGGTCTCCATCTTGCTCAGTAATTCGTGTCCAGCCATCTGGCATCAACTTGACTTTGACGGGTTCGTGATATTTCCTGCCTTTGCCTTGACCGATTTCATTAACAGGAGCCATGGTCATCAGCCATTTTTTTTGTTTTAAGATCACTGGATTTTTGTTTTTGTCCAGTAGAGGTTGCCCTTTTTTGTTTTTTGCAACTTTTGTAATGCTGATGGGTGATGTTGTTTCCCACATTGCAGTTGCCAGCATGTAAGCTGCTTGGCGCACATCATTAATATTCGTATCGCGTTCAATCATGCTGAGTAAATTCAGCATGTCTGGTATGGCGGCTGCGTTATATCTTCCGCTTGTGCTGAATTGCTTGATAAATTCCGTTTGAAAAATGATCTTATTGTACGGCCCAATATGGTGGTAGTTGGTTTTTTGTGGCGCTGACATTGATGGATAAGGCTTTGGCTCAAAATTTCATTTTATGGCGCCGCTTTAATTTTCAAATTTTCAAGTTGTAATTTTTGTACAATTGCTGCTTACTCTCTATAGAGATATCAACGCTTTCGTAACGTTTGTAATGCCATGCTAATGTTTTCGCGAGCTTGGGCTTCTCTTTGGAATTGGAACCAAGGCGTGGCATAGATCCATGGCCGATCCAGAAACGACCGCAGCACCGCGGTGCGCCCCGCGACGTAGCGCGGCCAACGCACGAACCGGTATTCGCGCCGCACGTTACGCTCGAATTCGCCATACACCTCGGGCGGGGCGCCCAGCACGGCGAGATCGATGTCCACCACCCAGCACGCGTCGCCCTCCAGCGGCGCATCGGGCGTGTGGCGCGTGTCCATGATGTGGCGCTCCACCGTCTGCACCAGGCCCTCGGGCAACCGCTGGGCCAGCAGGAACCGACGCGCCCATTGCGCGCTGCGTTCTTCGTTGTGCCCGCTCCAGGGCCAGTAGATCGCGTCGTGGAACCACAGGGCCAGTTCGACCGCGTGCGGCTGCTGCAGCGCTGTCGGCTGGGCGGCCTGCACGGCCTCCAGGTGCAGGAGGCAGGCGTGCAGGTGGCGGGTGTCGTGGTAGGCGCGGGGCCAGCGGCTCCAGTGGCGCAGCAGGCGCCGGCCCTCGGCGGTCCATGCGGGGCCGGCACGCTCCAGCGCGGCGCCCAGGGCCTCCCAGCGCGCCAGCAGTTCAGCTTGGCTGGGCTTCATGCGGCGGCGGTTGGGGCGGAGGGCGTGGCGATTTCGGCTATCAGCTGGTGATGCGGCCGAGCAGCAGGTATTCCATGAGTGCTTTCTGCGCATGCATGCGGTTTTCGGCCTCGTCCCACACCACGGACTGCGGGCCGTCGATGACGTCGGCCTCGACTTCCTCGCCGCGGTGGGCGGGCAGGCAGTGCATGAACAGGGCGTCCGGCTTGGCGGCCGCCATCATTTCGGCATCGACGCACCAGTCGGCAAAGGCCTTCTTGCGCTCTTCGTTCTCGGCCTCGTAGCCCATGCTGGTCCACACATCGGTGGTCACCAGGTCGGCACCGGCACAGGCTTCGAGTGGGTCGCTATAAAACTTATAGCTATCTGCCCTAGAACCATTTGCGCCGAGGGCCAATTTCTCATTGATCTCGTAGCCGCGCGGCGTGCTCACGTGGACGGTGAAGCCCAGCAGTTCGGCCGCCTGCAGCCAGGTGTTGGCCATGTTGTTGCCATCGCCCACCCAGGCCACGGTCTTGCCCCGGATGGTGCCGCGGTGCTCGATGTACGTGAAGATGTCCGCGAGGATCTGGCAAGGGTGGAACTCGTTCGTCAGCCCGTTGATGACCGGCACACGGGAGTGGGCGGCGAAGGCCTCGATCTTGGTCTGCTCGTAGGTGCGGATCATCACCAGGTCCACCATGCGGCTGATGACCTTCGCGCTGTCCTCGATGGGCTCGGCGCGGCCCAGTTGGCTGTCGCCCGTGGTCAGGTGCACCACGCTGCCGCCCAATTGGTACATGCCGGCCTCGAAGCTCACGCGGGTGCGCGTGCTGGCCTTCTCGAAGATCATGGCCAGCGTGCGGTCGGTCAGAGGGTGGTGCTTCTCGTAGCTCTTGAATTTGCCCTTGATGACGGCCGCGCGGCTGAACAGGTAGGCGTACTCGTCGGCGGTGAGATCGTTGAATTGCAGGTAATGCTTCATAACGGAACGTTCATTCGGCGAGCAGCGCCTTGACCAGGGGAACCAGCAGGGCCACGATTTCGTCGGCCTCGGCCTGGGTGAGGATGAGCGACGGCACCATGCGGATCACGGTGTCGGCCGTCACGGACAGCAGCAGCCCGGCTTCGGCCGCGCGGCCGACCAGCGCGCCGCAGGGCTTGGTCAGTTCCACGCCGAGCATCAGGCCCTGGCCGCGGATTTCCTTCACGCCGGGCAGGCCGCCCAGCTCGCGCTCCAGCGCGGCCTTCAGGTGCGCGCCCACGACGGCGGCGTTCTGCAGCAGGCCGTCCTCTTCCATGATGCGGATGGTTTCCACACCGGCGCGCATGGCCAGCGGGTTGCCGCCGAAGGTGGTGCCGTGGTTGCCGGGCGCGAAGATGTTCGCGGCCTTGGGGCCGGCCACGACGGCGCCGATCGGCACGCCCGAGCCCAGGCCCTTGGCCAGGGGCATCACGTCCGGCACGATGCCGGCCCACTGGTGCGCGAACCACTTGCCGGTGCGGCCCATGCCGCACTGCACCTCGTCGATCATCATGAGCCAGTCGCGCTCGTCGCACAGTTGGCGCAGCTGCTGCAGGTAGTCGATGCGCATGGGGTTCACGCCGCCTTCGCCCTGGATGGTCTCGAAGAACACGGCCACCACGTTCGGGTTGCCTTCGGTGGCCTGCCGGATGGCGTCGATGTCGTTCATCGGCACGCGGATGAAGCCCTCCACCAACGGGCCGAACCCGGCCTGCACCTTGGGGTTGCCGGTGGCCGACAGCGTGGCGATCGAGCGGCCGTGGAAGGCTTTTTCGTAGACCACGACCACGGGCTTGTCGATGCCTTTGTCGTGGCCGAACTTGCGGGCCAGCTTCAGCGCGGCTTCGTTGGCTTCGAGGCCCGAGTTGCAGAAGAAGACGTTGGTCATGCCCGAGCGTTCGACCAGCTGCGCGGCCAGTTGCTCCTGCAGGGGCACGTGGTAGTAGTTGGAGCTGTGGATCAGCTTGGCGATCTGCTCCTGCAGCGCGGGCACCAGCTTGGGGTGGTTGTGGCCCACCGTGTTGACCGCGATGCCGCCGAGCGCGTCGATATATTGCTTGCCGTCCACGTCCCATACGCGCACGCCCTGGCCACGTTCCAGCGCGATTGGCAGGCGGCCGTAGGTGTTCATCACGTGGGGCGAGGCGGCCGGGGCGGAAGCGGTCATGCGGAAATCTCCAGAGAAGGGCAATGCGAAAGGGGGAGGGGGCTGAGCCGGCTCGTGGCCGGCAAAACGAAGCACGATTCTAGGGGCAGGGCTTTGCATGGCTGTTGACGATTGCGCATCACAGCCATGCGCCGTCCAGCGCCGATCCAGGGGTCTTTGGATGGGTTAGCTCTTATATAAGAGTTAGAATGCCGGCCTGTGGCGCGCCATGCGGCGATCCTGCGGCGACTTCCCCCCAACGACCCCCGATCCTGATGGTTTCCCCCACCTCCAAAGAAGTTTTCATCCAGGGCATCACCCTCGACGGGAAAACCTTCCGCCCCAGCGATTGGGCGGAGCGCCTGGCGGGGGTCATGAGCCAGTTCCGCCCCGGTGGCGCCCGCCCCGGTAGCCACCTGAGCTATTCGCCCTGGTGCGTGCCCACCACGCTCAATGGCATCAAGTGCGTGATCGTGCACCGCGACCTGCAGGGCCACGAACCCATGGCCTGGGATTTCGTCATGAACTTCGCGCGCGACAACCAGTTGCAGGTGGCCGAGGCCTGCCTTCTGCCCGACCAAGCGCCTGACACCGCCCGCAAAGGCTGACGGCGCCATGTCGCAGCGCTCTGGCGCTGGCGGCGGGAACGAATAAATGGCCAAAGCCCCTTCGGGGGCTTTTTTCATGGGCGTCGGAAGACGGGCTGGCGAGCGCCTTCCGATCCGCGATTTCGAGGCCCGACCCAATCCGAGCCGACCCACCGCAGATGGCCTGCGCAGTCATGGAAAAAGCCCCGCACTGCGGCGTCGCAGTAGCGGGGCGATCAGGCGCGGCCGCAGCCGCGCAGGTGGGGCGCCGGCGTCAGAGCGCCTGCATTTCCTTGTTCGTCCTGGGGCCTGCGGCCTCCGGCGCCTTGGGCTGCGTGGGTACCACGCCGGCCGGCGTCGCCGCCGCCTTGCCCAGGGTGGCCGGCACGTCCAGGTAGGGCAGGTGTAGGGCGCTGCTGGTCATGCGGCGGATCTCGTTGGTCAGGGCCGGGTCTTCATTGAGCTTGCGGCCGTAGGAAGGAATGATCTCCTTCAGGCGCGCCTTCCAGCCGGTGTCCGTCATCTGCTGGGGGAAGGCCTTGGCCATCAGGTTCAGCATGATGTGCGGGGCGGTGGAGGCACCGGGCGATGCGCCCATCAGGGCGGCGATGGTGCCGTCCTTGTCGGACACGATCTCGGTGCCGAACTGCAGCACCGCGCCTTCCTTGAGGTCGCGCTTGATGACCTGAACGCGCTGGCCCGCGGTGATGAGCTTCCAGTCTTCGCGCTTGGCGTTGGGGAAGTAATCCTGCAGCGCGCGCTGGCGGTCGTCGTCGGTCAGCTCGGCCTGTTGCAGCAGGTACTTGACCAGGTCCAGGTTGTGGATGCCCACGCGCAGCATGCCCACCAGGTTGTCGTGCGTGACGGAAGAGAACAGGTCGAACCAGGAGCCCTGCTTGAGGAACTTGCTGGTGGCCAGCGCGAACGGTCCGAACAGCACGACGGGCTGGCCGTCCATGTTGCGGGCGTCCAGGTGGGGCACCGACATCGGGGGCGAGCCCGTGGCGGCCTTGCCGTAAGCCTTCACCGTGTGGCGGGCGGTCAGGGCGGCGTTCTCGATGGACAGGAACTGGCCTCCGACTGGAAAGCCCGCATAGTCCTTCGATTCGGGAATGCCCGAGGCCTGCAGCAGTTGCAGCGCGGCGCCACCGGCGCCCACGAAGACGAACTTGGCCTTGACGGTCCGTTCCTTGCCGCCGTCGCCCAGGTGGGCCACGGTCACGTTCCAGGTCTTGTCGTCGTTCTGGCGCAGCGCGCGCACTTCGTTTTGCAGGTGCAGCTGGAAGTTGGGGCTCTTGCGCAGGCCCTGGACCAGCTGGCTGGTCACGGCGCCGTAGTTGACGTCGGTGCCCAGGGGCATGAAGGTGGCGGCCACCTTCTGCTTGGGGTCGCGCCCTTCGATCATCAGGGGCGCCCACTTCTGGATCTGCGCCTGGTCTTCCGAGTACTCCATGCCGTAGAACAGGGGGTTCTTGATCAGGGCCTCGCGGCGCTTGCGCAGGTATTCGATGTTTTCGTCACCCCAGACGAAGCTCATGTGCGGCGTGGGGTTCACGAAGGTTTCGGGCGACTGCATGTTGCCGCGGCCGATCTGGTGCGCCCAGAACTGGCGCGACACCTCGAACTGCTCGGCGATGCCGACGGCGCGCTTGGTCTCGATCGTGCCATCGGGCAGCTCGGGCGTGTAGTTCAGTTCCGCGAAGCCCGAGTGGCCCGTGCCCGCGTTGTTCCAGCCATTGGAGCTTTCCAGCGCCACGCCGTCCAGGCGCTCGAACACCTCGATCTTCCAGTCCGGCTGCAGCTCCTGCAGGTAGGTGGCGAGCGTGGCGCTCATCACGCCCGCGCCCACCATCACGACGTCGACGGGCTGGTCGTTCTCGGCAGGAGGAACGGAGCGGGGAAAGAGCGGCCAGTACAGGAACAGGACGGCCGCAAGGATCAGCACCACAACGGCGCCGAACAATGCTTTGATCGACTTTTTCATAGATTTGGTTGGACTGATTGCAATTGAAAAAGCCTGCGCGGA
Source organism: Acidovorax sp. SUPP2539 (assembly GCF_030158975.1). NCBI lineage: Bacteria > Pseudomonadati > Pseudomonadota > Betaproteobacteria > Burkholderiales > Comamonadaceae > Acidovorax > Acidovorax sp. SUPP2539. The sequence goes on from NZ_BQXJ01000003.1 coordinate 430,859, forward strand.
CTCGGCAGGCTTTCACGCGTATCAAAAATTGAAGCTCCCTGACATCGGGAATTGTCCCATTAGGTAAATACCCTGACAAACATCAAAGTTTCACGAAATCGGCCGGAAAAAAATGGACTCACCGGCCGCAAACCCGCATGGATATTGGGTTGGCTGTATTTCAGGCACAAAAAAACCGCCCGAAGGCGGTTCTTTCGTTTTGCTGACAGCGCACCCGTTACAAACGGCGGACGGCAGGGCCGTCCGGGCTGTTTGCCTGAAAGGTCAGGCGGCCAGGGCCAGGGCTTTCACCTTGGCGGACAGGCGGCTCTTGTCGCGAGCGGCCTTGTTCTTGTGGAAGATACCCTTGTCGGCGATGGTGTCGACGACGGCCTGCATCTTCGCAAACAGTTCGGTGGCCTTGGTCTTGTCGCCGGCCAGGACGGCCTTCTCGACATTCTTGACCGCGGTACGGTACTTGGAGCGCAGCGAGGTGTTCGCGGCGTTCAGCTTGACGTCCTGGCGGACGCGCTTGCGGCCGGAGGCGAGACGGGGGTTCTTTTTCTTGGGCTTGGCAGATGCCATGGTAAATTTTCCTTAAGTGTCTGAGGATGATGTCAGCAAAGCCCGCGATTATAGCCCAGCGACTTGGGTAGGGCAGCCGGGGTCTTTCGAAGCGATACAGGCGGCTCCCTTCGGTGAGGTCCGAGGGGCAGGCATTCCGCGGACCGGCGCCGGCCGCAGCGCAGCGCATACACTCGCGGCCGTGTCCCTGTTCAAAGCCGCCTCCACCGTTTCCCTGCTGACCCTGGCCTCCCGCGTGACGGGCCTGGTGCGCGATCTGCTGATGGCCTCGCTGTTCGGGGCCAATGCGCTCACCGACGCCTTCAACGTCGCTTTCCGCATTCCCAACCTGTTTCGCCGGCTGTTCGCCGAAGGGGCCTTCAGCCAGGCCTTCGTGCCCGTGCTCGCGGCGCACAAGGCCCAGCACGGCGACGAGGCCACGCGCCGGCTCATCGCCAGCGTGGCGACGGTGCTGTTCTGGGTGCTGCTGCTGACCTGCGTGCTGGGCGTGCTGGGCGCGCCGCTGCTGGTGTGGCTGCTCGCCAGCGGCCTGCGCCAGAGCGCCGGCGGGTTCGATGCCGCCGTGGTCATGACGCGCTGGATGTTCCCCTACATCGGCTTCATGTCGCTGGTGGCCCTCTCGGCCGGCGTGCTCAACACATGGAAGCGCTTCGCCGTGCCGGCGGCCACGCCGGTGCTGCTCAACGTCTGCATGATCGCCGCCGCCTGGCTGGGCGCGCCGCAGCTGGCTGCGCGCGGCATCGAGCCCATCTATGCCATGGCCGGCGGCGTGATGCTGGGCGGCATCACGCAACTGGCGGTGCAATTGCCCGCGCTGTTCCGGCTGGGCCTGCTGCCGCGCATCGGCCTCACCCCCGGGGCCATTCGCGCGGCGTGGCGCGATCCGGGCGTTCGCCGCATCCTCACGTTGATGGGCCCGGCGTTGCTGGGCGTGGGCGTGGCGCAGATATCGCTCATGATCAACACGCAGATCGCCTCGTACCTCGCGCCGGGCAGCGTGACCTGGCTGTTCTACGCCGACCGGCTCATGGAGTTTCCCACCTCGCTGCTGGGCGTGGCGCTGGGCGTGGTGCTGACGCCGCAACTGGCGGCCGCCAAGGCGGCTGGCGATGCCGCCCGCTACTCGTCCATGCTCGACTGGGGGCTGCGCATCGTCGTGGTGCTGTCCGTGCCGTGCGCGGTGGGCCTGCTCACCTTTGCCGAGCCTCTGGTGGCCACGTTGTTCCACCATGGCGCGCTGCAGGACAGCGACGTCGGCCAGATCGCCCTGGCCCTGGCCGGCTACGGTGCGGGGCTGCTGGGCCTGGTGGCCATCAAGGTGCTGGCCCCCGGCTACTACGCCAGCCAGGACATCCGCACGCCGGTGCGCATCGCCATTGTGGTGCTGGTGGTCACGCAGCTCCTGAACGCCGCGCTGGTGCCGCTGATCGACCATGCGGGCCTTGCGCTGTCCATCGGCCTCGGAGCCCTGATCAATGCGCTGTGGCTGCTGATCGGCCTGCTGCGGCGTGGCACCTACCAGCCCCAGCCCGGATGGGCCCGGCTGGCGCTGCAGGTGGTGGCCGCCAGCGCCCTGCTGGCGGTGCTGCTGATGTGGGGATCGCGCCATTTCGACTGGCTGGCCCTGCGGGCGCATGAGGGGCAGCGCACCGGGCTCCTGGCCCTGCTGATGGGCGGCGCGGCACTGCTGTATTTCGGGGCGCTCTGGGCGGCGGGCCTCAAGCTGCGCGAACTGCTGCGCCGCTGACCGCCTTCGCGCCGGGTTTTGTCCCTTCGGAACCCCGCTTGACGCGGCCCGGCACGCCCCTTACAACCCTCCAATGGCCCTGAGCTATTCCCTTCCCACTCCGCTGGAGTACTTCGCCACGCTGGTGCGCAGCGACGACCAGTTTCCCCTGCTGGAGGCGGCGGCGTCCATCGCCCAGGACGAGTACCCCGAGCTGGACGTGCAGCAGTTGCTCGGCGACGTGGACCAGCTGCTTGCCCGACTGCGCCGGCGGCTGCCCGCCGATGCGTCGTCGCTGCAGCGCCTGCGCTCGCTCAACCAGTTCTTCTTCGGCGACCTGGGCTTCGCGGGCAACGTCAACGATTACTACGACCCCGAGAACAGCTACCTCAATGCCGTGCTGCGCACGCGGCGGGGCATTCCGATTTCGCTGGCGCTGGTGTGGATGGAACTGGCCCAGGGGCTGGACCTGCATGCGCGCGGCGTCTCGTTTCCCGGGCACTTCATGATCAAGGTGCTGTTGCCCAAAGGGCAGGTGGTGATGGACCCGACCACGGGCCAGTCGCTGTCGCGGGAAGAGCTGTCCGAGCGGCTCGAACCCTACCGGCACCGCAGCAGCGGCCTGGTGGACGACTACGACATTCCGCTGGGCCTGTACCTGCAGGCGGCGCCGCCGCGCGACGTGATCGCGCGCATGCTGCGCAATCTCAAGGAGATCCACCGCTCGCAAAAGGACTGGGCGCGGCTGGTGGCCGTGCAGGACCGGCTCATCGTGCTGCTGCCCGACGCCTGGGGCGAGTGGCGGGACCGGGGCCTAGCCCATGCGGAGCGGGGTGACACGGCATTGGCCGTGGCCGATCTGGAGACGTACCTGGCGCGCGTGGAAGACGGGCTCGACATCGACGCCATCGCCGAGCGCGTGAGCCTGCTGCGCCGCGCCAGCAACTGAGGCGCAGCGCTGCGGCAACGGCGCCACCAGAGTTCTGTTGGCCCTCTTACTGGCGCGCCGTGCGCACGTTGGGTGGCAGGGCTTGCGGATGGCTGGTGCGCAGCGGGTTGATGTCCAGCCCGCCGCGGCGCGTGTAGCGCGCATACACCGACAGCTTGATCGGCTTGCAGCGCGTCCACACGTCCATGAAGATGCGCTCCACGCATTGCTCGTGGAATTCGTTGTGGTTGCGAAAGCTCACCAGGTACTGCAGCAGCCCGGCCTGGTCGATCTGCGGGCCGCTGTAGTGGATGCGCACGCTGCCCCAGTCCGGCTGGCCGGTCACCAGGCAGTTGCTTTTCAGCAGGTGGCTCGTGAGCGCCTCGGTCACCGGCGTCTCGGCATGGTTGGCCGATAGCAGCTCGGGGGCCGGCGTGTACTGCGTACATTCCACGTCCAGGCGGTCGAGCAGCAGGCCGTCCAGTTCCTGCACGGGCTCGCGGTCGAACAGCTCGGGCTGCAGCAGCTTCACGCCCACCGTGCCTGCGTGGGGCGCCCCGCGCCATACGGCTTCGCTCACGTCGGCGCGGATGCGGGCCTGCACTTCGGCGGCATCCGCGAAGCGCGTGTTGTTGAAGCTGTTCAGGTAGAGCTTGAACGACTTGCTCTCGACGATGTTCGGCGTCTCGCACGGCACCGTCACATGGGCGATCGCCACCTGCGGCTTGCCGCGCGGGTTGAGCCAGGACAGCTCGAACGCCGTCCACAGGTCGGCGCCGAAGAAGGGCGGCGTGTCGCCGATGCCGATCTCCGCCCGCTTGCCGGCCCGGGGGATCGGAAAGAGCAGGGCGGCGTCGTACTGGTCCGCATAGGCGGATGCGCGGCCCAGCTGCGATTGTTCGGGGGTGTTCATGGAACTCCGTGTTTCTGTTTGCTATTGATTTAATAGCTATGGAGACAATGAGAACTAGGGCGTCAGGCCGATTTCATTCGAATTTTCGTTCGCGCAGCCATTTGGTGGCGATCCACTTCTCGCCGGCGATCACCGGCGCGCCGCCGTGCAGTGTGCGCGTGGACGGGTGGGGGCGTTCGTAGCTGAAGAACACCGCGTTGCCCTGGCGCGGCGCGATCTCCAGGTGCACGTCGGGGAAGGTGGTGCCGCCGCCCTTGTCCGGGTTGTTCAGGTAGATCACCAGCGTGGCCACCCGCTGCCCGCCGCGGCGCAGGATGGTCGGCGTGCCGGGCTCGGCAGGGTCGAAGTAGTCGTAGTGGGGCTTGTACTCTGCGCCCGGGCGGTAGTGCAGCACCTGCAGGCCTTCGCCGTTTTCCAGCGGCCAGTTCACCAGCTTGGCGATGCGCTCTTCCAGGAGGCGCACCACCGCGTTCTCGCCGATCTGGAAGAACATGCCGTCGCTCGTGCGGTCGTCGTTCACCTCTTCGCCGCCCGTGCGCGTGGCCACGGTGAGCGAACGCGCCATGCGCGGCTCGGCTTCGGCCACCAGCGCTTCGCACTCCTCGGGCGAGAGCAGGTTGCCGAACAGCACCACGCGGGGCTGGGCCATGGACATGAGCACTTCGACCTGGCGGTCGCCCACGTCGATGAAGAGCGGCGATTCGCCCACGGCCGGTTCGGGCACGCGCGAGGCAGGAGGCTGCCCCTGCTGCACCGCCAGCGCTTCCAGGTGGTCGCGCAGCACATGCTCCATGGCGTGCGCGGCCACGTCCTCCCGCCAGCCCGCGTCGAGCATGGACTGGAGCACCACCGGCGCCTGAAAACCGGCCTGGGCCTGCGCGATGATCCATTCGCGCAGCTCCGGCGTCACGGATTGGGACGGGGCATCGGCCGGGGCGGAGGAGGTGGTCTGGCGGGAACGTGCGGGCATGGCGTGGTGGGCGTCAGTGGCGTTGGCGTTTCGGGGAAGAGAAGTCCAGTCGATCGTCGGGGCCGGGAGGCGCGGGGCCATCCGCCCTCAGGCGGCCTTGCGGCGGAACACGAGCCGTTCCGGCGTGGAGGCGGCACTGGCGAAAGCATAGCCTTCCAGGTCAAAACCCTCGAGCTGGCGCGGTGTGGCCACCTGGTGCCGGATGGCATGGCGCGCCATGAGCCCGCGCGCCCGCTTGGCGTGGAAGCTGATGATCTTGTAGGCCCCGCCTTTCCAGTCCTCGAACACGCACTCGATGACGCGCGCCTTCAGCACCTTGCGGTCCACCGACTTGAAGTATTCCTGCGACGCCAGGTTAACGACCACCGGCGTGGCGTCGGCCGCCAGTTGCCGGTTGAGGTGCTCCGCAATCGACGCGCCCCAGAACTGGTACAGGTTGGCGCCTGCATCGGTGACGAGCCGGGTGCCCATTTCCAGGCGGTAGGGCTGCATGCGGTCCAGCGGGCGCAGCACGCCGTACAGGCCGCTCAGGATGGCGACATGGCGCTGGGCCCAGTCCAGCTCGGCCAGCGTGAGCGAGCGGGCCTGCAGGCCTTCGTACACATCGCCGTTGAAGGCCAGCACGGCCTGGCGCGCATTGGCCGCGGTGAACTTCGGCCGCCATGCGGCATACCGCGCCACGTTCAGCGCGGCCAGCGGATCGCTGATGCCCATCAGGGCGGCAACGTCCTGCGGCGACTTCTGCCGCAGCACTTCGATGAGCCGGGTGGACTGGGGGACGAACTGCGGCAGAGTGTGCCCGACGCCTTCGGGCAGGGGCGTGTCGTAGTCCAGGGATTTGGCGGGAGACAGCAGGAACAGCATGGGAGTCGCGATGGTCCGGTGACCTCGGAGGGGAAGCGGAAAGCCCGGCAGGGGCTTTCCGGCAAAGACGACAACCGGCCCGGGCGTTGCACCGCGGGCCGGCGGCGCCGCATCAGGCGGCGGGCGGCTGCTCGAACGGCAGCGTCAGGTCGCGCAGGTCGCGGCGCGTTTCCACCAGCACCAGCGGGCCTTCATCGATCGCCACCACCGGGGGGCGTTCGCGCGGCACGTGGACCGGGCGCGGTTCGGCCGCAATGGCGGCCTGCGCGGCGGCGATCTTCTCCGCATCGGAGTTGACCCACTGCAGGCCCGAGGTCTGGGCGACTTGGTTCAGCTCGTCCACCGGCAGGGTGAATGCCTGCACCCGTGGCATGGCGCCATTGGGCTGGGCAGGGGCTGCGGCTTGGGCTGGAGCGGCGGCAGCAGGCTGCACCACGGGGGCCGGCACGGGCGTTGGCGCCACCGGAGCCACTGGGGCCGCCGTGGAGACCACCGGCGCGACCGGGGCCGCGACCGGAGCGGGTGCCGACACAGGACGCGGGGCGACCGGCGCAGGGGCCACCGGCTCCAAGGCAGGCGCGCTGGGCACCGCCGATTCCACGGGCGCATCGGTGGCTGGTGCGGCAACGGGCTCGTGGGCCTGTGGCGCGGCGGCGGCGGACGCGTTGAAGTAGCTGCGGCGTGCGGGTTCCTGCGAGGCTTCGGCGGGCGCGCTGTCGGTAGGGGCCGTCGCGCTGACATCGAAGTCCATCAGGTTGCCCGCGGGCTGCTCCTGCTCCGCACCGTTTTCACGCGGAGCCCGCTCGCCGCGCTCGCGGCGATCACGGCCGTAACGGTCGCGCGACCGGCGTTCACGGCGCTCATCGCCCCCGGCGGTGGGCGCGGCCGGGGCGGCGTCGTTGCCGGTCAGGTCCAGGTCGGGCAGGGACGCCATGGGGGACGTGTCCACGAAGTCCGCCACGGGGCCCTGGCCTGCGCCGGCGGCCTCGTCGACGCGGGGAGCGCGTTCACCACGCCCGCCACGCTCGCCGCGGCCACCGCGCTCGCCGCGTTCGCGGCGGGGGCCGCGCTCGCTGCGTGCGGCTTCCACGGGTTCACCGGCACCGTCCAGGGTGACCGAAGCGGTCGCGGGCAGCGCTGCGCCGGTTTCGGCGTTCAGCGGGGACTGGCGGGGTTCGCCGTCCCGGCCGCGGCCGCGGCCTTCGCGTGGCTCGCGGGGTTCACGGCCTTCACGGGGCTCGCGCCCGCCATTGCGGGGTTCGCCTTCCGGACGGCCCTCGCGGCCTTCCCGGCCACCGCGTGCTTCACCGTCGCGGGGGCCGCGGCCGTTGCCGTTCCCGTTGCGTGGGGCTTCGCCCTCCGGGCGCTCCGCACGGCCGTCACGGCCATCGCGGCGGCCACGGCCTTCGCCATTGCCTTCCCGTTGGCCGTCGCGCGAGCCATTGCGGTCGCTGCCGTTGCGTTCACCGCGGCGGCCGCGTTCGCCGCCACGGCCTTCACGCCGGCCTTCCCGTGCGGGTTCGGCCACCGGGGCCGGTGCCGGCGCTGCCACAGGCGCCGGAGCGCGTGGGGGCTCGCCGAAACCGAACAGGCTCTTGAGCCATGCGAAGAACCCTTGCTCCTGGGGCGCGGGCGCCACGGTCGGCGCGGGTGCCGGAGCCGGGGTGGCCGCCGCAGCCGCAGCGGCGGCCGCTGCCGCGGGTCGGCTGTGCGACGGGTTGCGGGCCGCGCCCTCCGGGCGGGGCTCGGCGATCGGCGCCGGCGCGTCGGGCAGCACGCCCTTGATCACCGGGGTCTGCTTGTTGGTGGGCTCCTGCGAGCGGCGCGTGACGGCGGTGGGGTCTTCCACTTCTTCGACGAGCTTGTAGCTGGCGTCGATGTGGTCCAGGCGCGGGTCGTCGTGCTTGAGGCGCTCGAGCTTGTAGTTCGGCGTCTCCAGGGTCTTGTTGGGCACCATCAGCACGGTCACGCGCTGCTTGAGTTCGATCTTGGCGATCTCGGGGCGCTTTTCGTTGAGCAGGAACGAGGCCACTTCCACCGGCACCTGGCAGTGCACGGCGGCCGTGTTGTCCTTCATGGACTCTTCCTGGATGATCCGCAGGATCTGCAGCGCCGAAGATTCGGTGTCGCGGATGTGGCCCGAGCCGCCGCAACGGGGGCAGGGGATGGAGGAGCCTTCGCTCAGCGCGGGCTTGAGGCGCTGGCGGCTCATCTCCATCAGGCCGAACTTGCTGATCGTGCCGAACTGCACGCGGGCGCGGTCCTGGCGCAGGGCGTCGCGCAGCCGGTTTTCCACTTCGCGGCGGTTCTTCGACTCTTCCATGTCGATGAAGTCGATCACGATCAGGCCGCCCAGGTCGCGCAGGCGCATCTGGCGGGCCACTTCGTCGGCGGCCTCCAGGTTGGTGCGGGTGGCGGTTTCCTCGATGTCGCCGCCCTTGATGGCGCGGGCGGAATTCACGTCCACGCTCACCAGCGCTTCGGTGTGGTCGATCACGATGGCGCCGCCGGAGGGCAGGGTCACGGTGCGTGCGTAGGCCGACTCGATCTGGTGCTCGATCTGGAAGCGGCTGAACAGCGCGGCGTCGTCGCGGTAGCGCTTGACCTTGCCGGCATGCTCGGGCATCACGTGCGCCATGAACTGGTGCGCCTGCTCGTAGATGTCGTCCGTGTCGATGAGGATGTCGCCGATATCGCCGTTGAAATAGTCACGGATCGCGCGGATCACCAGGCTCGACTCTTGGTAGATCAGGAAGGCGCCCTTGCCCCCCTTGGCCGCGCCGTCGATGGCGGTCCAGAGCTTGAGCAGGTAGTTCAGGTCCCACTGCAGTTCGGGCGCCGTGCGGCCGATGCCGGCGGTGCGCGCGATGATGCTCATGCCCTTGGGGTATTCGAGCTGGTCCATCGCCTCCTTGAGCTCGGCCCGGTCTTCGCCCTCGATGCGGCGCGACACGCCGCCACCGCGCGGGTTGTTGGGCATCAGCACCACATAGCGGCCGGCCAGCGACACGAAGGTGGTCAGGGCTGCGCCCTTGTTGCCGCGCTCTTCCTTCTCGACCTGCACCAGCAGTTCCTGGCCTTCGCGGATCACGTCGTTGATGCGCGCCTGGCTGACCGAGACGCCTTCGGCGAAGTACTGGCGGGAGATTTCCTTGAAGGGCAGGAAGCCGTGGCGGTCTTCGCCGTAGTCGACGAAACAGGCTTCCAGCGAGGGCTCGACGCGGGTGACGACGGCCTTGTAGATGTTGCCCTTGCGCTGCTCGCGCCCTTCGATCTCGATTTCGTAGTCGAGCAGCTTCTGGCCGTCGACGATGGCCAGGCGGCGTTCTTCGGGCTGCGTGGCGTTGATGAGCATCCGCTTCATGATGGGATTCCTTTTCGTTGTCGGCCGGGCGGCGCGCAGCGAAAAAGCTGCATCGGCGCGCGTCCCGACCATTCAAACCAATGACACAGGCTCTTCAGGAGCCATGGATGCCAGGGCCGACGCGTTGAAACGAAGGGAATTGCCGCAAAGCCACGCGGCTGCGAAGCACTAGCTTCGCAGTCGTGGCGGGGGCGCGTGGATGGGGGCGAGGGGAAATGTGTGCAGCGTTGCCATGAAAGACTTGGCTGATGGCGCGGGCTGCACGGGCGATGCCGGCGATTGCGGAGCCCATGCCGAAGGCAGGCGCCTTCGCCAAAGGGTCACAATCCATGCCAACAATGCCCACATGTTTTCGCTTTGATCCGCCCGCAGAACCTGCCTGTTGGGCGGCCTGCGGACTGGGGATTCCGGTTTCGGTGTTTCAATTTGTCAGCCGGCCGCGCGGCGTGGGAGCCACCACAGGCATCTGGCCTGCAATCTGCGCACACGACACCCGTTGGCATCGACCTGCCTGCGCGGCTTGCAAGGTTGCGTGGACTAAACTCCAGACAAATCAACCACTTACAGAACATCGCGCAGGTGAAACACATTATAGGGGGCAAACCGGCGACGGACCGTGCCCCAAACCCCGCCCCCGCTGCAGCCCGCATCGTCGAAGTCGACGAGGACTCTGCCGGCCAAAGGCTCGATAACTTTCTGATACGCCATCTGAAGGGCGTCCCCAAAACGCACGTGTACCGCATCATCCGCAGCGGCGAAGTGCGCATCAACAAGGGCCGCGCCAGCGCGGACACCCGGGTCGCCGCGGGCGATCAGGTGCGCCTGCCGCCCGTGCGCATTTCGGACAAGGTGGCCGAGAAGGCCGAGCGCCCGGCGCCGGCCCGCGAATTCCCCATCCTGCTGGAGGACGACCACCTGATCGCCATCGACAAGCCCGCGGGCGTGGCGGTGCATGGCGGCAGTGGCGTGAGCTTCGGCGTCATCGAGCAGTTGCGGCAGGCCCGTCCCCAGGCGAAGTTCCTGGAACTCGTGCACCGGCTGGACCGGGAAACCTCGGGCATCCTCCTCGTGGCCAAGAAGCGTTCCGCGCTCACGCACCTGCAGGACCAGTTCCGGGAGCGGGAGACCGGCAAGACCTACCTGGCCCTGGTGCCCGGCACCTGGGCGGCCAACAAGAAAGTGATCGACACGCCCTTGCACAAGTACCTGCAGGCCGATGGCGAGCGGCGGGTGCGGGTGACCACGCCGGAAGACCCGGACGGCATGCGCTCCATCACCCTCGTGAAAGTGCGCAGCCACCTGCCGGCGCGCGCGGCCGAGGGGCTGCCGGCCATGAGTCTGCTGGAAGTCACCATCAAGACCGGTCGCACCCACCAGATCCGCGTGCACCTGGCCAGCCAGGGCCATGCGATCGCGGGCGACGACAAATACGGCGACTTCGAACTCAACAAGCGGCTGCACAAGCACGGCCTCAAGCGCATGTTCCTGCATGCGTGGCGGTTACAGTTCTCCCATCCCTCCCACGGCGAGCGCATCGAACTGCGCGCAGATTTGCCGCCTGACCTGGCGCAATTCACCGCCGCCATTGCCTGAACACCATGCCCACGACTCCACGCCGCCGCTTCGACCTCATCGCTTTCGATTGGGACGGCACCCTCTACGACTCCACCGCTATCATCGTGCGCTGCATTCAGGACTCCGTGCGCGATGTCGGTGGCACGGTGCCGACCGATCAGGCTGCGGCCTGGGTGATCGGCATGGGCCTCATGCAGGCGCTGACCCACGCCGCACCCGATGTGCCACCGGAAAAACACGCCGAACTGGGCAACCGCTACCGTTATCACTACCTCAAGCATCAGGACGATCTAAGCCTGTTTTCCGGCGTGTTGCCCATGCTGGAAGACCTGCGCGCCCGGGGCCACCTGCTGGCGGTGGCGACAGGCAAGAGCCGGCGCGGCCTGGACGAGGTGCTGCACACGGTGGCGCTGCGGGGCATGTTCGATGGTTCCCGCACGGCCGACGAAACCGCCGGCAAGCCACACCCGCTCATGCTCCAGGAGTTGATGGCCGAATTCGATGTGGCGCCGGAGCGCGTGTTGATGATTGGCGACACCACCCACGACCTGCAGATGGCCCTGTCGGCCGGGTGCTCCAGCGTGGGGGTGAGCTACGGAGCGCACGAGCCGGGCGAGTTCGAAAGCCTCCAACCCCTGGCCGTGATGCATTCCGTGCCGGAACTGCACGCCTGGCTTTTGCGGCACGCCTGACGCTGCCGCTGCACGCCACAGCCCATCGCCGGTCGTTGCCATGGCCTCTTCCTCGCAACCCATCGACCTTTGCCCCAGCGCCGATCTGGTGGACGGAGGGCAGGCCGTTGCCTTCGACGTCCTGTATGCCGGCCAGGCCTGCCGCGCCTTTGCCGTGCGCTTCGAAGGCCGGCCCCATGCCTATCTGAACCGGTGCACGCACGTGCCGATGGAGATGGATTACCAGCCGGACCGCTTCTTCGACGACACCGGCCAGTGGCTGCTGTGCGCCACGCACGGCGCCGCCTATCGGCCCGACACGGGCGCCTGCGCAGGTGGCCCGTGCCGCGGTGGCCTGGTGAAGATCCAACTCTCCGAAGGCCAGGGCGTAGTGCGCTGGCATACTGACTCCCACTTGCAACCTGTCGAATTCTGACAAATGACCGAACCGACCCGGCCCGAACCCTCTGGTTCTGGGCAGACCCCCCCGCCAGCGCCCGACCTGTGGGCGCAGACTGCTACTGAAAAAGAAGCAAAAGACCCTGCGAGAGCGCCAGGCTGGGAGCGTGACGTGTTGGAAAAGCTGGTGTTCGCGACCTTGTCCGAGCAGCGCTCCGCACGCCGCTGGCGCATTTTTACCCGGTTGGCGTGGCTGGTCTTCCTGATTGCCGTGGCCTGGGTGTTGCTGGCGCGCGACGCTACCAGCACGAGCAAGAGCACGCCCCACACGGCGGTGGTGGACATCAAGGGCGAGATCGCCGCGGGGGCCGAAGCCAGCGCCGAGTTCGTGGTGGCCGCCATGCGCAGTGCCTTCGAAGACTCCGGATCGCAGGCCGTGGTGCTGCTCATCAACTCGCCGGGCGGCAGCCCGGTGCAGGCCGGCATCATCAATGACGAGATCATTCGCCTGAAGGCCAAGTACAACAAACCCGTCTACGCCGTGGTGGAAGAAACCTGCGCATCGGCGGCTTACTACATCGCCGCCGCCGCCGACGAGATCTACGTGGACAAGGCCAGCATCGTCGGCAGCATCGGTGTGCTGATGGATGGCTTCGGCTTCACCGGCACGATGGAAAAGCTGGGCGTGGAGCGTCGCCTGCTGACGGCAGGCGAGAACAAGGGCTTCCTCGACCCGTTCAGCCCGCAGACCGAAAAGCAGCGCGCCTATGCGCAGGCCATGCTGGACCAGATCCACCAGCAGTTCATCCATGTGGTCAAGGAAGGGCGCGGCGATCGGCTCAAGCCCACGGCCGACACCTTCAGCGGTCTGTTCTGGACTGGCCAGCAGGCGGTGGAGATGGGGTTGGCCGACCACCTGGGCAACCTCGACTATGTGGCACGCGAGGTCGTCAAGGCGGAAGACATCATCGACTACACCCGCCGCGACAACGTCGCCGAGCGGCTGGTCAAGAAATTCGGCGCAGCCATGGGACAGACGGCCGTGCAGGCCATCAAGGGCGCACCGACCATCCGCTGAGGCCTCGCCATCCGGGGGCTGCCGCCGGCCCGGGCTCGGTGCCCGGTGGTCCGGATCAGTGGCTGGAATCCCTGAGATCTGTTGATCGGGCCCTAACGCCCGATGGCAAAGACGGCCGGTATCCGGTTATCGGGCACTTCAATTTGCTGCCGCCATTGGCGCACGAGCCGGCTTGCCGTGCGCGCCTGCGGCAGTGTGAGCCCGCTGGCAATCGCCAGCCGGGTATTGGGCTGCAAGGTTTGCACCAGGGCCTGCCACAGCGCGGCGTTGCGGTAGGGGGTCTCGATGAACAGTTGCGTTTGCCCTTGCTTGAGCGCCAGGGCCTCCAGTTCGCGGATGCGCTGGGTGCGCTGGGCCGGATCCTGCGGCAGATAGCCTGCAAAAGCAAAACCCTGTCCATTGAGACCGCTCGACGCCAGCGCCAGCAAGAGCGAAACGGGGCCCACCAGTGGCACCACCCTCAGCCCGCAATCGTGTGCGGCACGCACCACCGAGCTGCCAGGGTCCGCCACCGCAGGCATGCCCGCCTCGCTCACCAGGCCCATGTCGTTGCCTGCCAAAGCGGGCGTCAGCAACGTGCGGGTATCAAAGGTCACATGGCCGTCTGCACCATGGTCGCCTTTCTTGTGCACTTCGCGCGGCAACTCGTCGATCTGCTGCGACTGCAGCGGCAGCTTCAATGGGAACAGCGTGTCGACGCGCTTGAGGTAGGCGCGGGTGCTCTTGGCGTTCTCGCAGATCCAGTGGGTGATTTGCGACGCCGCCTGCAATGTCGCGGCAGGCAGGGATTGGTCCAGGGGGGCTTGGATGTCGCAGCCGAAGTCGAGTGGTGCGGGCACCAGGTAGAGCGTGCCTGTCGATGTGGCTGTCATGGCAGCTCCATTCCAGCGGCGCGCAACATGCGGCAGGTCCGGATCAGTGGCAGGCCGATCAGCGCTGTCGGGTCATCGCTTTGGATGCTGTCGAGCAGGCTGATGCCCAATCCTTCGCTCTTGGCGCTGCCGGCGCAGTCGTATGGTTGCTCGGCGCGCAGGTAGCGCTCGATCTCCGCATCGGACAGGTCGCGGAAGCGAACCTCCACGGGGGCCAACTCCACCTTTTCAAACCCCGTGGCGGCGCAGACTACCGCCACCGCGGTCTGGAACACGACGCTGTGGCCCCGCATCTGTTGCAGTTGGGCGACCGCTTTCTCGTGCGTGCCGGGCTTGCCCACCGGTTGTCCCAAGAGATCCGCCACTTGATCGGAGCCGATCACCACGGCGTCCGGGTAGGCGGCAGAGACGGCGCGGGCCTTGGCCATGGCCAACCGCAAGGCGAGGGCGCTGGGCGCCTCGCCGGCGCGGGGCGTTTCGTCGACATCGGGCGCTGCGACATCGAAAGGCAGGCGCAGGCGGGAGAGCAGTTCGGCCCGATAACGGGAGGTCGAGCCCAGCACCAGACGGCGGGGCAGGGAAGGGGATTGAGGCATGCGCTGATTCTCTTACACTGCCGCCATGACCAAGGAATTCTCCCCTCAGCGCCTCGATGTCAAAGCCTTCGCGCAGGCGGGCGGTCACCTGTCCGGCCATGACTCCCTTTTGAAGTACGAACGCCTGGCCCAGGAAGCCAAAGGCCTGCACCCCGATCTCATGGTGGATTGGCAGGTCGACGGCGAAGTGCGCAGCACGCATGGTATCGGCGGACAGATCTGGCTGCGGCTCACGGTGAACGCAGCGCTTCCCATGACGTGCCAGCGCTGCCTCGGATCGGTGGATGTGCCGCTTCAGGTGCAGCGTGAGTTCCGCTTCGTGGCGGATGAGGCCACGGCGGAAGCGCTGGATGATGAGAGCGATGAAGACCTGCTGGCCTTGAGCCGCGAGTTCAATTTGCGTGAGTTGATCGAAGACGAGTTGCTCATGGCATTGCCCTTGGTACCGCGGCACGACGAATGCCCGGCCCCCGTGCCGATGGAATCCAGCGACGAGGATTTCGAAGAGGCCAGCGCGCAAAAGCCCAACCCTTTCGCGGCACTGGCCGCCTTGCGAAAAGACAAAGCGGAAGACTGAAAACCGTTTGGGCTATAATCGAGGGCTTCGCGCGAATCCCCTCGTGTCTTTATGGGCTGATCGCGTTTTTACCAACCCTTCAAGACTCAGGAGCCACCATGGCTGTTCAGCAAAACAAAAAATCCCCTTCCAAGCGCGGCATGCACCGTTCGCACAATGCTCTCAACGTGCCTGGCACGGCCGTCGAGCCCACCACCGGCGAAGCCCATCTGCGCCACCACATCAGCCCCAACGGTTTCTACCGTGGCCGCCAAGTGCTGAAGAACAAGTCTGAAGCCTGATTTAACTCGCGCGCCGAGGCCCGCTGCTACGAAATTGGTAGCGCGGGCCTTTGTTTTGTTCGCTGTATTTTCATTTCCGGTCGTTTTCTGCGGTCGGACAAGTCGCCCATGATCACACTGGCTGTTGACTGCATGGGGGGCGATCACGGCCCCCGCGTCACGCTAGCGGCGTGCCGCCAGTTCCTAGAAAACCATCCCGAAGCCCGTTTGCTCCTTGTCGGCCAGCCCGAAAGCCTCAAGGACTTCAGGCACGATCGGGCCGCTGTCACGCCTGCCAGCGAGGTCGTCACAATGGACGACCCAGTGGAGATTGCCTTGCGCCGTAAGAAGGATTCGTCCATGCGCGTTGCCATTCAGCAGGTCAAGGATGGGGCCGCGCAAGCCGCCATTTCTGCGGGCAACACGGGCGCTTTGATGGCCATCGCTCGCTATCTCCTCAAAACCCTGGACGGAATCGACCGCCCCGCGATTGCAACCCAGATACCCAATGCCAAGGGCGGTGCCACGACCGTGCTGGACTTGGGCGCCAACGTAGATTGCAGTGCCGAGCATCTGCTGCAATTTGCAGTGATGGGGTCGGCGCTGGTGTCTGCACTTCAAGAGGGTTCGGAGCCCACCGTCGGCCTGCTCAACATTGGCGAGGAAGCGATCAAGGGCAGTGAAGTGATCAAAAAAGCAGGCGAACTGTTGCGTACGGTGGGTAATTCTGGTGATCTTCGCTTTTTTGGTAATGTAGAAGGCAACGACATTTTCAAGGGCACGGTCGATATCGTGGTTTGTGACGGTTTTGTGGGGAATGTGGCGCTCAAGGCCAGCGAAGGTGTGGCTTCCATGATCGTCGGCGGACTCAAGCAGGAGTTCAAGCGCAATATCTTTACCAAACTGGCGGCAGTTGTGGCCTATCCGGTGCTATCTGCACTTATGAAGCGAATGGATCACCGTCGCTACAACGGAGCGGCATTGCTCGGGCTGCGCGGATTGGTGTTCAAGAGTCATGGATCGGCGGACGCCATGGCCTTCGAGCAGGCTTTGAACCGGGCGTATGATGCAGCCCGCAACAACCTGCTCGACCGCGTCCGGACGCGGGTGGCGCATGCTGCGCCCTTGCTGGCGCCATCGGATGCCCAGCCTGTCAACACCGCCGTCGGGTCCCCATATTGATGAGACGCTACTCCCGCATTACAGGCACTGGCAGCAGCCTTCCTCCTCGTCGTCTGACCAATGCCGACCTCGTGGCCGAGTTGGCTCAGCGCGGTGTGGAAACATCGGACGAGTGGATCGTCGAGCGCACCGGCATCCGGGCCCGCCACTTCGCGGAGCGCGATGTCTGCAGCAGCGATCTGGGGCTGGAGGCTTCTCGCAATGCGCTGGAGGCGGCGGGGGTTCAGCCGCAGGACATTGATCTGATCATCGTCGCCACGTCCACGCCGGACATGGTTTTCCCTTCGACGGCCTGCATCTTGCAAAACAAGCTGGGGGCCAATGGATGCCCGGCTTTCGATGTGCAGGCCGTCTGCAGTGGTTTCGTGTATGCGCTGACCGTTGCAGACGCCATGATCCAGTCCGGCAGCGCCCGCCGCGCCCTCGTCGTGGGTGCGGAGGTATTCAGCCGCATCCTCGATTTTGATGACCGCACCACCTGTGTGCTGTTTGGTGACGGCGCAGGCGCCGTGGTACTGGAAGCGTCGGAAACTCCTGGCATCCTGTCGAGCGATCTGCATGCCGATGGCCGGCATGTGGGCATTCTGTGTGTGCCGGGCAACGTCTATGGCGGGCAGATTCTGGGTGACCCATTGCTCAAGATGGATGGCCAGGCCGTTTTCAAGCTGGCTGTGGGTGTGCTGGAAAAAGCAGCCCGTGCTGCCCTGGAGAAGGCCGGCCTGACCGATGCGGACGTGGACTGGCTGATCCCTCACCAGGCCAACATCCGCATCATGCAAAGTACGGCGAAGAAGCTGGGCCTGTCGATGGACAAGGTGGTCGTCACCGTAGACCAACATGGCAACACTTCGGCGGCGTCGATTCCCCTGGCACTCGATCATGCGGTTCGCACCGGCCAGGCCAAGCCCGGACAGACGTTGCTTCTGGAGGGCGTGGGAGGCGGTTTTACATGGGGTGCGGTGCTCCTGAAGCTGTAGCTTGAAACGCTGAAAAATTAAGCGGTGAAGGCGGTTTTGACCATTCGTTTATGACGACCAAAAAATCTTTTGCATTTGTTTTTCCTGGCCAGGGCTCCCAGTCGGTCGGCATGCTGGATGCATGGGGTGACCACCCTGTGGTGGCGCAAACCCTCCAGGAGGCTTCCGACGCCCTGGGCGAAGACATCGCACGCTTGATTCATGAGGGCCCGAAAGAAGCGCTTTCGCTGACGACCAACACCCAGCCGGTCATGCTCGTCGCTGGCGTGGCCGCGTGGCGTGCGTGGATCTCGGAGGGCGGCGACGTCCCGGCTGCGGTGGCCGGCCACTCGCTCGGCGAATATTCGGCGTTGGTGGCTGCAGGGGTGCTGACGCTGGCGCAGGCCGCGCCGCTCGTGCGTCTGCGTGCTGCCGCCATGCAGGAAGCGGTTCCCGTCGGCGTGGGTGCGATGGCTGCCATTCTGGGCATGGATGCGCACAAAGTGATCGAAGGTTGCGCTGCGGCGGCGGCATCCTTCGGTGCGGATGGCGGCGAAGTGGTGGAGGCCGTGAATTTCAATGACCCCATCCAGACCGTGATTGCGGGCACGAAAGCCGGCGTCGACAAGGCGTGCGAACTGTTGAAGGCATCTGGCGCCAAGCGTGCGTTGCCCTTGCCGGTATCCGCTCCTTTTCACTCCAGCCTGATGAAGCCGGCGGCCGAGAAATTGCGGGAGGCCCTGTCGGCCCTGTCCTTGGCGGCCCCGCAGATTCCAGTCGTCAACAACGTGGATGTCGCGGTCCGGGAGGAGGCGGATGGCATCCGTGATGCGCTGTACCGTCAGGCCTTCGGTCCGGTGCGCTGGGTGGAGTGCGTGCAGGCGCTCAAAGCCCGCGGCGTGACGCATCTGGTGGAGTGCGGCCCTGGCAAGGTGCTGGCTGGCTTGGCGAAGCGCATCGACCCCGAACTGGTTGCTGCTTCTATTTATGACCCGGCCTCGCTGGCCGAAACACGAGCATTGTTGGCATGAGCGATACCCCTTCGTTGAATGAAAAGCCCCAGGTAGCGCTGGTCACTGGCGCATCGCGCGGTATCGGCGCTGCCATCGCGACCGTGTTGGCGGCCCGTGGTTATTTGGTGATCGGTACCGCGACGACGGATGAGGGTGCTCAGCGTATCTCTCAGGCCTTATCGTCCGGCGGCGGTCAGGGTGTGAATCTGAACGTCACGGATGTGGCGGCTGTCGATGCGTTGATCGACACCATCGTGAAGCAGCACGGCGGTTTGCATGTGCTGGTGAACAATGCCGGCATCACCCGCGACACGTTGTCCATGCGCATGAAGGACGACGACTGGGATGCGGTCATCGACACCAATCTGAAGGCCGTGTTCCAGGTGAGCCGCGCCGTCATTCGACCCATGATGAAACAGCGCTTCGGCCGCATCATCAACATCACCAGCGTGGTGGGTTCGGCAGGCAATCCAGGCCAGGCCAACTATGTGGCGGCGAAGGCGGGCGTGGCAGGCATGGCGCGTGCCCTTGCCCGTGAACTGGCCAGCCGGGGCATTACGGTGAACTGCGTGGCTCCTGGCTTCATCGCGACCGACATGACCGCGCAACTCCCTGCCGAGCAGCAGCAATCGCTGCAATCGCAGATTCCAATGGGCCACATGGGCCGCCCGGAAGACATTGCCCATGCGGTCGCCTATCTGGCATCGGCAGAGGCAGGCTATGTCACGGGCCAGGAGTTGCATGTCAATGGCGGCATGTACATGTAATTGAGCAAAGTTAGCGCCGATTCATCGCGACGGCGGGCTGGTAGGGGACTGATCCCGAAGCAGCTAGAATCGCGGATTCATTCACAACCCTCAAAGGGAAACCATGAGCGATATCGAAGCACGTGTCAAAAAGATCATTGCCGAACAACTCGGCGTTGAAGAATCGCAAGTCACCAACGAAAAGGCTTTCGTGGCCGACCTCGGCGCTGACTCGCTGGACACGGTGGAGCTGGTGATGGCGCTGGAAGACGAGTTCGGCATCGAGATTCCTGACGAAGATGCAGAGAAGATCACCACGGTGCAAAACGCCATCGACTACGCCAATACCCATCAGAAGGCCTGAGCGCCTTCAGTTCAGACAGATCCGTAGAAAGTCTTAGCGCATGAGCCGTCGTCGCGTCGTCGTGACCGGCCTGGGTTGCATCACCCCCGTCGGAAACACGGTGGCAGATGCCTGGGCCAACATCCTGGCCGGTCAATCCGGCATTGACCTCATCACCAAGTTCGATGCTTCGAACTTTGCCTGCAAGATCGCGGGCGAGGTCAAGGGATTCGATCTTGGCGCCTACATGAGCGCCAAGGATGCACGCACGATGGATACCTTCATCCATTACGGCATCGCTGCGGCGGATGAGGCGGTTCGTGATGCCGGCCTTCCAACCGGTGAGGCGCTGGACGAAGAACTGGCGACGCGTATCGGTTGCATCATCGGATCCGGGATCGGTGGTTTGCCGCTGATCGAAAACACCCATGCAGAACTGGAAAGCCGGGGTCCCCGCCGGATCACGCCTTTTTTCGTTCCCGCATCCATCATCAACATGGTGGCGGGGCATGTATCGATGCGCTTTGGTTTCAAAGGCCCGAACCTTTCCGTGGTGACGGCGTGTACGACGGGCCTGCATTGCATCGGCGAGGCGGCGCGCAAGATCGAGTACGGCGACGCCGATGTGGTGGTCGCTGGCGGCACGGAAGCCACGGTTTCTCCCCTGGGTGTGGGTGGCTTTGCGGCCATGCGCGCCTTGTCCACTCGCAACGATGATCCTAAGACTGCCTCCCGCCCATGGGACAAAGGCCGCGATGGCTTCGTATTGGGCGAGGGTGCAGGGGTGCTGGTGCTGGAAGAGTACGAACATGCCAAAGCCCGCGGCGCCAAAATCTACGCGGAACTGTCCGGCTATGGCATGAGCGCCGATGCAGGGCACATGACGGCGCCCAACATGGACGGTCCTCGCCGCGCCATGCAGGCCGCGCTGCGCAATGCCGGCGTCAACGCTGAGGATGTGGATTACCTCAATGCCCACGGCACTTCCACGCCATTGGGCGATTTGAACGAAACCCATGCGATCAAGGCCGCTTTGGGCGAGCATGCCAAAAAGACGGTGATCAGCTCGACGAAGTCGATGACCGGCCATTTGCTGGGCGGTGCAGGTGGGATCGAAAGCGTGTTCACCGTGATGGCGTTGCGTGAGCAGAAGGCGCCCCCGACCATCAACCTCTTCGAACAAGACCCGGAATGCGACCTGGACTACTGCGCCAATGTCGCCCGCGACATGAAGATGAACATCGCGGTGAAGAATAATTTTGGTTTTGGCGGCACCAACGGCACGCTGGTTTTCAAGCGCGTTTGACGGGGTGGTCAGACCGCTGCACGGCGTCAGTCGGTCACCTGTGATGGCATGGGCGTGGTGATGGCTCGCTCTGCCAAGTCCCTTCATGCCCCAGCGACCCGCCATGAGGTGGCAAGGAGCCGCCGGTTGGGCTGGTTCATTGCGGGTGTGCTGTTTGCGGGCCTTGGTGGCTTTGTGGTGTGGATCACGCATTCTGCGGGAAGTGACCTAGTTCGAAGCGCTGTGTTTTTCGTCCTTTGGGTCACGTCCGCCGGACTGTCTTGGCGCTTTTGGTTCCGTCTGCCTGAAGGTGTCCTGTACTGGGATGGCTTGCATTGGTCGTTGAATCAAGGTGCAGGAGTACCGGTTGCAGGTGAATTGGTGGTCCATGCGGATTTCCAGTCCTTTCTCTTGCTGCAACTGCATGGTGTTGATGGCCGAACCCGCTGGCTGTGCCTCGAGCGTGTGGGGCCACGGGAGGCCTGGGCAGCGCTACGCCGTGCGGTATATTCGCGCCCCAAGCCAGAGCCCCGTGCCGACGGCATGTTCTCTGTCCGGCGCGGCGACGCGTGAGCCCTTTTTCATGACTGCTTCCATGCCCCCGCCTTCCGCCGACAGTGACCTTCAGCTTGTGGAGCGCACGGTTGCGGGTGACCAGAAGGCATATGAACTGCTGGTGATCAAGTACCAGCGGCGCATCGAACGGCTCATTGGCCGCATGGTCCGCGACTCGGATCTCGTGCAGGACATTGCCCAGGAAACGTTCATCCGGGCTTATCGTGCACTGCACCAATTCCGGGGAGAGGCGCAGTTCTATACCTGGCTCTATCGGATCGCGGTCAACACCGCCAAAAAGGCGCTGGTCGACATGAAGCGCAATCCCGTCATCTCGGAAAATGCCTTGCGAGGAAGTGATGACGACGATGAAACTTCCCGACTGGGTCATGAACTAACCACCGACGAAACGCCCGAGACGGTGCTTGCCGCTCAGGAAATCGCGGTGGCGGTGAATGCGGCAATGGATGCGCTGCCTGAAGACTTGCGCCAGGCGGTGACATTGCGTGAGATCGAAGGGTTGACCTATGAGGAGATTGCGGCTGCCATGGATTGCCCTATCGGCACCGTACGTTCCCGTATCTTTCGAGCGCGGGAAGCCATATCGGCCCGTGTCCGCCCTTTGTTGGAGAAGCAGTCGGGCAAGCGCTGGTAGCGCGGTGTGAATGGCAGAGCAGTGAAGCAAAACGTGATGGCTGGGGAACGACCATGAATGACGATCTGAAAATGCGTGAACATTTGTCTGCTCTCGCGGATGGACAGTTGCGAGGCCAGGAGTTTGGTCAAGCCGTGGACTACGCCAGCAGCAATGCGGACGGCTCCGAAACGTGGCAGATGTATCACCTGATCGGCGACGTGCTTCGCTCTTCCGAGTTGGCGCGTCCGGTGAATTCCTCACTGGTGGATCGGCTTCGCAGCCAGATCGAAGCGGAGGGCATTCAGCGCCCTCCGTTGGTGGCCAGTGCCGTCGTTCAAGGAGCCGTCGCGGAGGTCGTGACGCCTGCCTTGGCCGCCAATGCCTCTGTGTTTCGCTGGAAAATGGCTGCGGGTTTTGCTTCGCTCGCCGCCGTTGGGGCGATTGGATGGACGGCCATGACAGGTATTCAGTCCGGCGCCGAAAGTGCGCAGATGGCTTCCGCTGTGCCCGTGACCGCCGCTCCTGCAGCCGTGGCGGTGGCAGACGCAACGGAAGGGGGCGGCGCACCGCAGGTCATGATCCGCGATCCGCGGCTGGACGAGTTGCTGGCTGCGCACAAACAGTTTGGCAATACGTCGGCGCTGCAAATGCCGGCAGGCTTCCTGCGCAATGCCACCTTCGAGGCTCCGGCGCGCTGAGATCGTGAAGACAGGCCAAGAAGGCCCCTTGTACGCCGCTCACCAGCCTCGAGTCAGAGGTGTTTGTGCTTCCTTGGCGGGCGACCTGAGCAAGATGGCTTCGATGCGCCACGCTCTGGCGTGGATGCTGCTCATGGCCGCTTCGGGCCATGCGCTGGCCGGGCCGTCGCCCGCCGTTGTTGCATCCAATGCCGCGGTGCCTGGCGACACACGCTCCATTTCCGGATGGCTGGAGCGTATCCATCGCGCCTCCCGCGAGCACAGCTACAGCGGTACTTTCGTGGTGTTGTCCGCATCGGGCGCCATGGTCAGTTCCCGTATCTGGCATGCGGCCGACGGAAGCGACCAGATCGAGCGCATCGAGGCATTGAACGGGTCTCCCCGTGTGGTCTATCGCCGAGAGGGGCTCGTGCGCACCTTCTTGCCCCAGGCACGCATGGTGCGCGAGGATCGCCGCGACATGCCCAGCTTGTTCCCGCGGCTGCCTGAAACGGCTGATCGCGGACTGGATGCGCACTACACGGTGCAGACATTGGGACGTGAACGCGTTGCGGGCCACGAAAGCGAAGTGGCCTGGCTGCGACCCAGGGATGGGCTGCGATTCGGTTACCGCATGTGGGTGGCCGAAGCCTCGGGCTTGATCTTGAAGCTGCAGACCCTCGACCTGCGGGGACGTGTGCTGGAGCAGGCGGCATTTTCTCAGCTGGAGCTGGATAACGCGGTGCCATTTGCGCGCCTCGTCGGCATGATGGATGACGTGCGCGATTTCCGTGTGGTCACGGTTGCCATGCGCAAGACCACGGCACAAGCCGAAGGTTGGCGCCTGCGAACGCCGGTGGGTGGGTTCACCCCTGGGGATTGCTATAAGCAAGAGGATGCGTCTGCTGCGCATTCAGGCCTTCCCTTGCATTGCCTGCTCTCGGATGGACTGGCGACGGTCTCGCTCTTCCTGGAGCGTTACGACGCCTCCCGCCATGCTGCCGGCCCGAGCGCGGGCAGCATGGGGGCGACCCAGACCCTCGCGCAACGCGTTTCAGGCAACATGTGGCTCACGGCGGTGGGCGAGGTGCCGCAGGAAACCTTGCGGCTGGTGGCCGAGCAACTGGAATACGCCCGTTGAGTGGTGCCTCCGCTGCCCAAGCCGCCCCACCGGGGCGGATGCATGAACTGCTGACGGTGGTGTTGCGGGAACCAAATGTGAAGCTTGCAATACGAAGTTCTTTTGCTGCTCCCGATGTCTCCTCTGAATTTTGAAAGAACGATGATGCCGATGACGACGAACTGGAAAAATCTGCAATCGTGCGCGGTGGCCGTCGCGATGGCATTGACCGCTGCCTCCGCGGCTGTGCCCGTCAGTGTGTTGGCGCAAACGCCGCCGCCCACGGTCCGGGGTCTGCCGGATTTCACGGACCTGGTGGATCAGGTCGGGCCGTCGGTGGTCAACATCCGCACGCTGGAAAAGGCCGCGGAGCGTGCCGGTCCGAACGCCATGGACGAGGAGATGCTCGAGTTCTTCCGACGCTTCGGCGTGCCCGTGCCGCCCAATGCGCAGCGCCAGCAGCGCCCCCGTGCACAGCCCGAGGAAGAGCAGCCACGCGGCGTGGGCTCTGGCTTCATCCTCACGCAAGACGGCTATGTGATGACCAACGCGCACGTGGTGGAGGGCGCGGACGAGGTCATCGTCACCCTGACCGACAAGCGCGAGTTCAAAGCCAAGATCGTGGGCGCCGACAAGCGCACGGACGTGGCTGTTGTCAAGATCGAAGCCACCGGATTGCCGGCCGTCAAGGTGGGCGATCTCAACCGGCTGCGGGTCGGTGAGTGGGTCATGGCGATCGGCTCACCCTTCGGGCTTGAAAATTCGGTGACCGCGGGCATCGTCAGCGCCAAGCAGCGCGACACGGGCGATTACCTGCCCTTCATCCAGACGGACGTCGCGATCAACCCGGGCAACTCCGGCGGGCCGCTGATCAACATGCGTGGCGAGGTCGTCGGCATCAACAGCCAGATCTATTCCCGCTCGGGTGGCTTCATGGGGATTTCCTTCGCCATTCCGATGGATGAGGCCATTCGGGTCAGCGACCAGTTGCGCGCCACGGGTCGCGTGACGCGCGGGCGCATCGGCGTGCAGATCGGCCAGGTCACCAAGGATGTGGCCGAGTCGATCGGTCTGGGCAAGCCCCAGGGGGCGCTCGTGAGTGGGGTGGAGGCGGGGTCTCCTGCCGACAAGGCGGGCGTGGAGGCGGGTGACATCATCACGAAGTTCGACGGCAAGACCATCGAAAAAACCGCCGATCTGCCGCGCTTGGTAGGCAATACCAAGCCGGGCAACAAGAGCACGGTGACGGTGTTCCGCCGCGGTGCCAGCAAGGATCTCTCCATCACCGTGGCCGAGATCGAACCGGACGACAAGCCGGTGGCGAGCAAAGGCGGCGAGCGTGAAAGCGCAAAACCCAAGCCGTCTCCAGCCGCCCAGCAACTGGGCTTGGCGGTTGCCGAGCTGACCGACGCCCAGAAAAAGGAGCTGAAGCTCAAGGGTGGGCTGCGTGTCAACGCGGCCACAGATTCGGCCGCGCGTGCCGGCCTGCGCGAAGGCGATGTGATTCTTTCCATCGCCAATATTGAAGTGGCCAACCTGAAGGACTTCGAGGCGGCCCTGGCCAAGGCGGACAAGAGCAAGCCCATCAACGTGCTGTTCCGCCGCGGCGAATGGGCCCAATACGCGTTGATCCGTCCGGCACGTTGACCGGTGGCTGCACAAAGCCCCATCCCAAAGTGGGGTTTGGGGCCTTTGCGCAGAAATCCGGTTCGGTCCCTCAACGTTTGCGCGGCATTTCCATTGATCGTTTTCGATAGAATGGCGCCTGCTTTTTCCGGCTTAACTGCATATCGATTCAATTCTGCGCCACCATGTGGGATGGTCTCGAACCATGCACAGGTGATCCACAGTGTGCCCACAAGTTATTCCGGAAGTCGAAAGCGTTTTGTGAATAAGCTGTGTATAAAATACGCGTTGCAAGGCGGCAACGCCCTCTGAACCTTGTCGGGCGGACTTTCCCTCTCGGCCTTTTTGCCTACAATGAAGTTCCAACCATCGCAGTTGCCAAATGATTGTTGGTTCAGGGCGCGTCACCATTTGACGCGCCCTTTTTTCTTGTGCGCTCCGTTTTAATTCAATCACTTGTCGCTTTCCCTTGATGAACCACATCAGAAATTTTTCCATCATTGCGCACATCGACCACGGCAAATCGACCTTGGCGGATCGCTTGATTCAGCGCTGTGGCGGGCTTGCCGAGCGTGATATGGAAGCCCAGGTGCTCGACTCGATGGACATCGAAAAAGAGCGTGGGATAACCATCAAGGCGCAGACGGCGGCGCTGCAATACAAGGCCAAAGACGGCCAGATCTACAACCTTAATCTGATCGACACGCCGGGCCACGTGGACTTCTCGTATGAAGTCTCGCGCTCGCTCTCGGCCTGCGAAGGTGCGCTGCTGGTCGTCGATGCGTCGCAGGGCGTGGAAGCCCAGACCGTGGCCAACTGCTACACCGCGCTGGACCTCGGCGTGGAGGTGGTGCCCGTGCTGAACAAGATGGACCTGCCGAACGCGGATCCCGACAACGCGAAGGCCGAAGTTGAGGACGTGATCGGTATCGATGCGACCGATGCGATTCCCTGCTCTGCCAAGACGGGCATGGGCATCGACGAAATTCTCGAAGCCATCGTGGCCAAGGTGCCTGCGCCGCGCGGCCAGGCCGATGGCCCGCTGCGCGCGATGATCATCGACAGTTGGTTCGATCCGTACGTCGGCGTCGTGATGCTGGTGCGTGTGGTCGATGGCCGCCTGCTGAAGGGCGAGCGCTTCAAGATGATGGCCAGCGGCGCGGTGTACAACGCCGACAACCTGGGTGTGTTCACGCCCGCGAACGAATCGCGCAACTCGCTCGACGCCGGCCAGGTGGGCTACATCATTGCCGGTATCAAGGAACTGCAGGCCGCCAAGGTGGGCGACACCATCACGCTGGAAAAGAAGCTGCCCAACAATGCCGGTCCGGCGACCGAAGCGCTGCCGGGGTTCAAGGAAATCCAGCCCCAGGTGTTTGCCGGCCTGTACCCGACCGAAGCGAGCGAGTACGACTCGCTGCGCGACGCGCTGGAGAAGCTCAAGCTCAACGACGCCTCGCTGCACTACGAGCCCGAAGTCAGCCAGGCGCTGGGCTTCGGCTTTCGCTGCGGCTTCCTGGGCCTGCTGCACATGGAAATCGTGCAGGAACGCTTGGAGCGCGAGTTCGACCAGGACCTGATCACGACCGCGCCCAGCGTGGTCTACCAGGTGGTGAAGGCCGACGGCGAAGTGGTGATGGTCGAGAACCCCTCCAAGATGCCCGACCAGGGCCGCCTGGAGGAGGTGCGCGAGCCCATCGTGACGGTGCACCTCTACATGCCGCAAGATTACGTCGGCCCGGTGATGACGCTGGCCAACCAGAAGCGCGGCGTGCAGATGAACATGGCCTACCACGGCCGCCAGGTCATGCTGACCTACGAGATGCCGCTGGGCGAGATCGTGCTGGACTTCTTCGACAAGCTCAAGTCGGTGTCGCGCGGCTATGCGTCGATGGACTACGAGTTCAAGGAGTACCGCGCCTCCGACGTGGTGAAGGTGGACATCCTGCTCAACGGCGAGAAGGTCGATGCGCTGTCCATCATCGTGCACCGCTCGCAGTCGCAGTACCGCGGCCGTGCCGTGGTGGCCAAGATGCGCGAGATCATCAGCCGCCAGATGTACGACGTGGCCATCCAGGCGGCCATCGGCGCGAACATCATCGCGCGCGAAACCATCAAGGCGCTGCGCAAGAACGTGCTGGCAAAATGCTACGGCGGCGACATCAGCCGCAAGCGCAAGCTTCTCGAGAAACAAAAAGCAGGCAAGAAACGCATGAAGCAGATCGGTTCGGTGGAAGTGCCCCAGGAAGCGTTCCTGGCCATTTTGCAGGTGGAAGACTGAGATGCAGGCCATGCAATACGTGACCTCCGTCATCCTCGCCGCCTTCGTGGCCTATGTCGGGGCCTGGTACATGGGGGCCATCGAAGGCAACTTCGCCCTGCTGCTGTTCCTGGCCACCGTGGTGACGGGCGCCTATTGGCTGGCTGAGCGGCTGGTCTTCCTGCCACGCCGCCGCAGGGCGGCCCAGGCGATCGAAGATGCGGCGGCGCAGCGGCGCGCCGAACTGGACCGCATGGGCATCCAGAAGGTGGATGGCGACGTGCAGGAGGCCAAGGACCGCATCCTGATGCAGCCTTGGTGGCTGGACTGGACCGCCGGCCTGTTCCCGGTGATCGCCGTGGTGTTCCTGCTGCGCTCGTTCCTGTTCGAGCCGTTCAAGATTCCCTCGGGCTCGATGATCCCCACGCTGCTGGTGGGCGACCTGATCCTGGTGAACAAGTTCACCTACGGCATCCGCCTGCCCGTCATCAACACCAAGCTCACGCAGGGCAATGCGCCCCAGCGCGGCGATGTGATGGTGTTCCGCTACCCGCCCCAGCCCAGCATGGACTACATCAAGCGCGTGGTGGGCGTGCCCGGCGACGAAGTGGCCTACCTGAACAAGCGCCTCACGGTGAACGGACAGGTGGTGGAAACCTCCGCCGTGCCGGACTTCTTCGATGAAGACACGATGCGCTACTTCAAGCAGTTCGAAGAGCAGCTGGGCGACCACCGTCACCGGATGATCAACAACCCCGACGTGCCGGCCTTCGTCCAGGGCGCCAGCGATTTCGCGAACCGCCAGAACTGCCGCTACAGCGTCGAAGGGGTGGTGTGCAAGGTGCCCGAGGGCCAGTATTTCATGATGGGCGACAACCGGGACAACTCCCTCGATTCGCGCTACTGGGGCTTCGTGCCGGACGCCAACATCGTGGGCAAGGCCTTCTTCGTCTGGATGAACTTCGGCAACCTCAAGCGCATCGGCCCTTTCCGCTGAGCATCGGCTTCGCACGTTTCACCACCGCCAATACCAAAGAGGGGTAGATCACCATGGCATTGCACCGTACCGCCAGCCGCGCGCGCCAGCGCGGCCTGTCGTTCATCGGACTGATTTTCATCGGCCTGCTGGCCGTGGCCGCCTTTGCCATCGGCGGGCAGTCGGTGCCGATCTTCCTGGAGTACCAGGCCATCAGCAAGGCCGCCAACAAGGCCGCGCGGGAGGGCAGTTCGGTGCCGGACGTGCGCGCCATCTTCGACCGTGCCGCATCGATCGACAACATCAGTTCGGTCCAGGGCAAGGACCTCGAGGTGACCAAGCGCAACGAGAAGATCGTCGTGTCCTTCAGCTACTCGCGCGAGATCGCCCTGGCCGGCCCGGCCTATCTCGTGTATCGATTCCAAGAACAGACCAAGTAGTCGGTGCAACCCAGCCTTTCCGCACTGCAGGACCGCCTGCAGCATGCTTTCTCCGATCCTTCGCTGCTGCAGCGCGCCATCACGCACCGCAGCTTTTCCGCCGACCACAACGAGCGCCTGGAATTTCTGGGCGATTCCGTCCTCAGCCTGGCGGTGTCCAGCCTGCTGTACCAGCGCCTGCGCGATCTGCCCGAGGGCGATCTGTCCCGCGTGCGGGCCAACCTGGTCCGGCAGGAAACCCTCCATGAACTGGCATTGCGCCTGAAGCTGCCCGACGTGCTGCGCCTGGGCGAGGGCGAAGCCAAATCGGGCGGCAAGCTGCGGCCATCCATCCTGGCCGACGCGCTGGAGGCGCTCATCGGCGCGGTGTACCTCGATGCCGGCTACCTGCAGGCCGAGGCCCTGGTGCACCGGCTCTTCCAGAGCGTGGAGATCAACCCGCAGATGGAGGCGGCCGCCAAGGACCCCAAAACCGCGTTGCAGGAGTGGCTGCAGGGTCGCAAAATGAAGTTGCCGCAGTACCGGGTGGTGGGTACGGTGGGGGCTGCGCACCGCCAGACCTTCGATGTGGAGTGCGAGATCTCCGAACTGGGCCTGACCGAGCGCGGCATCGGCGGCTCACGCCGGGCAGGCGAGCAGGCGGCGGCAGCGGCCATGCTGGTCCTATTGAAAGCGAAGAATCCATGAATGAAGATGCTACAAAAAATGTAGCTGGTAGCGCAGATGAATCTAGCGCTGGCGGCCAAAATGACCTGGAAGCGATGCTGGCGGCCGCCAAGCCGGCCAGCGCCCCGGCGGATGCCACCGGCCAGCGTTGCGGACTGATCGCCATCGTGGGCAAGCCCAATGTGGGCAAGTCCACGCTGCTCAATGCGCTGGTGGGGCAGAAGATCAGCATCACCTCGCGCAAGGCGCAGACCACGCGCCACCGGATCACCGGCATCCGCACGATGGAGCAGACGCAGTTCGTGTTCGTCGACACGCCGGGCTTCCAGACCAAGCACAGCACGGCGCTCAACAAGTCGCTCAACAAGACGGTGATGGGCGCCATCGGCGATGTGGACCTGATTCTTTTCGTGGTCGAGGCCGGCAGTTTCACGCTGGCCGATGCCAAGGTGCTGTCGCTGTTCAAGCCCGGCATCCCCACGCTGCTGATCGCCAACAAGCTCGATACGGTGCACCGCCGCGCGGAAATCGCGCCGTGGCTCAAGGGCATGCAGGAGCGCCATCCGTTCGCCGAGTTCGTGCCCATGTCGGCCAAGAACAAGGGCGACATCGAGCGCCTGTTCGGCATCTGCGCCAAGTACCTGCCCGAGCAGGCCTGGTGGTATGCCGAGGACGAGCTCACCGACCGCAGCGAGAAGTTCCTGGCCTCGGAGACGGTGCGCGAGAAGCTGTTCCGCTTCACGGGGGACGAGTTGCCCTACACCTCGACCGTCGTCATCGACAAGTTCGAGGAAGAAAAGGGCAAGACCAAGAGCCGCATGATCCGCATCGCCGCCACCATCGTGGTGGAGCGCGACGGCCACAAGGCCATGGTGATCGGCGAGAAGGGCGAGCGCCTCAAGCGCATCGGCACCGAGGCGCGGCAGGAGCTGGAAAAGCTCATGGACGCCAAGGTGTTCATCGAGATCTGGGTCAAGGTGCGTTCGGGCTGGGCCGACGACGAAGCGCGCGTGCGCTCGTTCGGCTACGAGTGAATCGACCCTGCGCTGCTTCGGCGGCCGCGGCGCCGTGGGCCACCCCGGGGCTCGGCGCACCCGTGTGCCGGGTGCCCGACCCAAAGAAAACCCTCATCCAGCGCTTGTCCATCAAGCACTGGTCGCTATTGAAAGAATAGCAAACCATGGCTGTGCGCCGTATTGCCGACGAACCCGCCTATGTGCTGCACCGCTACGACTGGAGCGAGTCCAGCCTGATCCTGGACGTGTTCACGCGGCACCATGGCCGGGTCGCGCTGGTCGCCAAGGGCGCCAAGAAGCCCACCTCCAACTTTCGCCCCGTGCTGCTGCCGCTGCAACCACTGCGGGTCAACTACACCCTGTCGGGCGATGGACAGGGCGAGATCCATGCGCTCAAGGGCGCGGAGTGGGTGGGCGGGCACGTCATGCCCACGGGCGATGCGTTGCTGTCGGGCCTGTACCTCAACGAACTGCTGATGCGCCTGATGGCCCGCGAGGATGCCCATGCGCCCCTGTTCGACGCCTATGCCGGCGTGGTGCGGGTGCTCGGCAGCGAGCACGGCGATGCGCTCGAACCCGTGCTGCGCAGCTTCGAACTGCTGCTGCTGCGCGAGATCGGGCTGCTGCCCAGCCTGGGCGCCGAAACGGTCACGCTGGCGCCCTTGCAGCCACCCACCCGGTACACGCTGGTGCCAGAGGCCGGGCTGCGCGCCGCGACGGCCACCGACCGGGCCACGCTGGCCGGCGCGCAGTGGCTGGCGCTGCAGCGCGCGCTGGAGGCGGGCGAGGGCGCCAGCTACACCGCCACGCTGCGCGTGATCGCGCAGGCCGGCACGCCGATGGCGGCCGAACTCAAACCCCAGTTGCGCACGCTGCTGCAATACCATTGCGGCAGCCCGGTGCTGCGCACGCGCCAGCTCATGATGGACCTGCAATCGCTATGACCCTTTCCTCCGCCGCTTCCGCCCGCACCGCCCTGTCGGTCAACGTCAACAAGGTGGCCCTGGTGCGCAACACGCGCCACCTGGGCATCCCCAGCGTCACGCGCGCTTCGCTGCTGTGCCTGCAGGCGGGCGCCCAGGGCATCACGGTGCATCCGCGGCCGGACGAGCGCCACATCCGCGCGGGCGACGTGCACGACCTGGCCGCGCTGATGAAGGACTGGCCTGACCGCGAATTCAACATCGAGGGCAACCCGTCGCAGAACCTCATGGATTTCATCCGCGAGGTGCGGCCGCAGCAGGCCACCTTCGTGCCCGACAGCGAAGACCAGTTCACCAGCGACCACGGCTGGAGCTTTCCGCAGGATGCCGAGCGGCTGGCGCCGCTGATCGCCGAATGCCGCCAACTGGGCGTGCGCGTGAGCCTGTTCATGGACCCGCTGCCCGCCCAGATGGCCGCCGCCCGTGCCGTGGGCGCCGACCGCGTGGAGCTGTACACCGAGCCCTATGCCGCCGCCTGGGGCACCGGGCGCCAGGCCGCCGAACTGGAGCGCTACCGCGCAGCGGCCCAGGCCGCGCTGGATGCCGGCCTGGGCGTGAACGCCGGGCACGACCTGAACCGCGACAACCTGGCCGCCTTCGTGCAGGGCGTGCCCGGATTGCTGGAGGTGTCCATCGGCCACGCGCTCATCGCCGACGCGCTGGAATTGGGCTATGCCGCCACGGTGCAGGCCTACCAGCGCTGCATCGACGAAGGCATGGCGGCGAGGTGCTCCTGATTTGATAGCGGCATGCCGGCGATTTTCATGCCTTGGAGGCAGATTGGACCCTGAAACATGATCTACGGCATCGGCACCGACATCTGCGACGTCCGCCGCATCCGCGCCAGTCTGGAGCGCCACGGCGATCGCTTCGCCGAGAAGGTGCTGGCCGAGGGCGAGCTGTCCATCTGGCGCGAGCGCGGCGCGCGCTGGCCCGAACGCGGCGTGCGCTACCTCGCCACCCGGTTCTCGGCCAAGGAGGCTTTCAGCAAGGCCATCGGCATGGGGATGCGCATGCCCATGACCTGGCGGCACTGCGAGGTGGCCAAGCTGCCCAGCGGGCAGCCGGTGATCGTGCTGCACGGCGCGCTCAAGGAATGGTTCGAGGCCCAGGGCCTGCAGTGCCACCTGAGCGTGACCGACGAATCCGACTACGCGGCGAGCTTTTGCGTGGTCGAAAAGAAATAAGGCCCCACCGCAATGCGGTATTGCCTGGATTGCTATTAAAAAGTGAGTGAACCCCTGGCCATGACTTTCGAACACGCCCCCCTCATCCTCGACGTTGCCGGCACCGAACTCACCGCGGCGGATCGCCGCCGCCTGGCGCACCCGCTCACGGGCGGCGTGATCCTGTTCACGCGCAACTGGCAGGACCGCGCGCAGTTGCTGGCGCTCACCAGCGCCATCAAGGCCGTGCGGGACGATCTGCTGATCTGCGTGGACCACGAAGGCGGCCGTGTGCAACGCTTTCGCAGCGATGGCTTCACCCAGCTGCCGCCCATGCGGGCGTTCGGCGAGCTGTGGATGCAGGGCGACGGCCGGGGCTCCAAGGCCGTGCCGGGCAGCGGCGCGCTGCGCGCCACCAATGCGGCGACCGCCGCCGGCTACGTGCTGGGCAGCGAGCTGCGGTCTTGCGGCGTGGACTTCAGCTTCACGCCGGTGCTGGACCTCGACTGGTCCGATGAGGCACCCCGAGGCAGCGCGGAACGCGTGCAGCGGCCCGGTGCTTCCCGCAGCAGCGTGATCGGCGATCGGGCCTTCCACCGCGATCCACGCGTGGTGGCCCTGCTGGCCAAGAGCCTCATGCACGGCCTGCTGCAGGCGGGCATGGCCAATTGCGGCAAGCATTTTCCGGGGCATGGCTTCGTTCGCGCCGATTCGCACACGGACATTCCCGTGGACCCGCGCAGTCTGAAAGCCCTGCTGGCCGACGACGCGGCGCCGTACCCCTGGCTGTCGAGCACGCTCACCAGCGTGATGCCCGCCCACGTGATCTACCCCAAGGTAGACAGCCGGCCGGCGGGTTTTTCGCGGCGCTGGCTGCAGGACATCCTGCGCCATCAACTGCGTTTCGACGGTGCGGTCTTCAGCGACGACCTGAGCATGGAAGGTGCGCGCCGCATCGACGGCCAGACGGTGAGCTACACCGATGCCGCCGTGGTGGCACTCGATGCGGGCTGCGACCTGGTGCTGCTGTGCAACCAGAGCCTCGTGGGCGAGGGCGACCGCCAAGGCGAAGCGCTGGACGAACTGCTGGCGGGAATGCAGCAGGCCCGTGACGATGGCCGCTGGCATGCCAACCCCGACAGCGAATCCCGCCGCGTGGCGCTGCTGCCAGAGACGCTGCCCCAGCCGTGGGACGAACTGATGCTGCAGCCCGCCTATCTGCAGGCGCTCGAACTGTTGCCGTGAGCGGGGCGGGTTTTCCGGCGCATTGGTAACCAATCGTTGTGCATCCCACCACTGCGTTCGGTGGTTGCCTGGGTGCATTCAGATGGAAAAGCCGCCTCCCGCCCTGTCCGCACCCGCGAAAAACGCTGTTTCCAGCCTTTGCAGCGATTGGGGCCGGGGCGAGGGCCGACAGCGCGTGACGAACATTGGCCTACAACTGGCGGTCAACGCGAGGCATAACGTGCCGTTCTGAAGAGACCATCTGCCGACGAGGTGCCGACGCACGCCGGACCGGGTTTTCGCACCGGCCCACGGTGGATGGTTCAGGAGAAAACCATGGCGCCCCTTGCAGACCCCCGTGCTTCCCAAACCCACGCCGCCTCGCCGCTCCAACCGGCAGCGACCGCACCCAGACCCCTCCGCGCTGCGGGCCTGCGGCGCGCATCGCGCGGCATGGCGCTGTCGCTCATCGCCGTTTGCGCCCTGACCGCCTGCAATCGCCAGAACTCTTCTCCGCGGGTGCCTCCGCCCGCGCCATCCGCCGCCGCAGCGCCTGCGGCTGCACCGGCTCCGGAGGCCACACCCGTCGCCGTCCGCTACACGCCGCCCAGCGCGGATGCGCTCTACCAGATGGTCGCACCCATCGCGCTGTATCCGGACAAGCTGGTGGCGCAGGTGCTGGCCGGTGCGACCTACCCCGACCAGGTCACGGCGGCGGAAACCTGGCTGGGGCAAAACCCGTCGCTGAAGGCCGCCGCGCTGACGGATGCGGTGGACCAGCAACCGTGGGACCCGAGCATCAAATCGCTGACGGCCTTCCCGAACGTGCTGGAGCAGATGGCCTCCAACCTGCCCTGGACGGTGGCGCTGGGCAAGGCCTACTACAACGACCCGACGGACGTGATGAATGCCATCCAGGTCATGCGCTCGCGCGCCAGCAAGGCGGGCACGCTCAAAAGCTCGCCGCACCTGCGCGTGGCGACCGTCACGGCCGCGCCGCCGAGCCCACCGCCGCCGGCGGACCTGCAGCAACCCGTTGCCGTGTATAGCGGGCCCACGGTGGTGGTGCCGCCGCCCACCTACATCTCGATCGAACCGGCTGACATCCAGGCGGTGTACGTGCCGCGCTATGACCCGCAGGTGGTCTATGGCACGCCCGTGCCGCTGTACTCGAGCTATCGCTGGGCCGCGCCCGCACCGGTCTATTCGTCGGGGGTGGCCGTGGGGCCCGACCCCGTGGCCGTGGGCGCGCTGGCCTTCGGCGCAGGCGTGCTGGTGGGCGCGGTCGCATCGCACCACCACCATTGGGGCTGGGATGCCTGGGGCGTCAACTGGGGTCGGCCACCGGAGCGCGCGGCCTGGGTCCAGGGCGCGCCCTTGCCGCCGCCGCCGGTGGTGCGTCCCGCCGTGGTGTACCGGGGCAACACCTACATCTCGCAGTCCCGCACGGTGGTGGAGAACATCCACAACCGCGTCACCGTGAACAACATCTACGAGCGTGCACCGGACGGCGGCCATCCTGCGGCCGTGGCGGCCGCGATGCCGGCAGCGCCAGCCGCTCCGATGCCGGCCATGAATCCGATGGCATCGCGCGTCCCGCCGGACCGCGACCACCACGCCATGGCGCAGGCGGCCATGCTGCCGCACGCTCCGGGCCAGGACCGGCATCTTGTGCCGCCAGGCCAGTCCGCTGTGATGCCATCGCCGCAGGCCATGGTGCCTCCGCAGCGACCCCAGGTCGCGCGTGAATTCCAGAACGCCGGGCGCGCGGAGGAGCGTGTGCAGGCACCGCGGGCAGCGCTGCCCAACGTTCCTGGCCAACCCCCAATGCAGGCCCATGCTGCAGACCCGCGGGCAGTGCCCGGGGCAGCACAGCCGCACCGCGAGGTGGCGTTGCCGTCCAACAGGCCGGAAGGGATGGCGCCGCACGCACTGGTCGCACCAGGGGCGGTGTCGGGCACTGTGAGCCGTGAGCCCCACCGGGAGAGTCCGCGCGTGCAGATGGGTGCCGGCCCCGGTGCACAGGCACAGGCACAGCGGGCCCTGCCGAGGCCCGAGCATGTTCAGCACATGGCGCCGCAAGGGCCGGCCCAGGGTACGGCGGAACGTGCCCCGCACAGCATGCCGCCACCCGCCATGCAGCGGCCCATGCCAGCGATGCCGCATGAGCCGGCCGCACCCCGACCCGTCGCCGTGCAGCCGCCCCATGCCTCGCCGGCGCCAGCGCCAGCGCCAGCGCAGCATGGCCACGGGCCGGAACCGGCCCATCGGCCCGAAGGGCGCCGGCACGGCGAAACCTGAATGGCCGGCGCGCAATGCGTGCCACGCTGAAAAATTGCCGCGGCCTTGCGTGAGCCGGCAGCAGACCTCGCAGGGTCAGACCGTTTCCAGGCTGGAAGAGGCCTCGGCTGAGGCCGCATCTTCCGGCGCAGCATCCGCCCTGCGCGGAGGCCCGCCCTTCCAACGCCGCACCACGCGCTGGAAGATCAGGGTATTGGGAATCTGCAGCAATGCGCCGTCCGGCCCCGCGTCGAAGTCTTCCAGCGTGGTGTAGAGCAGGTTGATGTCGATCACGCGCCCCTTGGCGCCGGGCTTTTCCGCCGTGTCCAGCACCTCGATGTAGTCGCCCAGCCGGAATGGCCCCACGGTGAAGATGAGCAGCGCGCAGAACAGGTTGGACAGCACGCTCCACGCGGCGAAGAAGGCCACGGCACCCACGGTGGCGAATCCGGTGAAGGCGGTCCACAGCACGGTGGCGGAGACACCCAGGCGCTCCAGCACGAGCAGCAACGCGCTGCCCATGATGATCCAGCGCAGCAGGCCGTTGATCGGCACCATCATCTCGATGGGCCACTGGTAATGGTGGCCGGCACGTCCCACCAGCCTTCGCAGCGTGCGCTGCAGCACCACGGCGACGATCAGGATCAAGAGGATCTGCAGGCCCGGCACGATGATGTCGAGCCAGTCCCGGATCCAGTCGGGCAGGTAAGGTTGCAGGCGCAGCATGAAGGTCCAGTCGTTCGGCAAAAGGTCTCCTGTCAGCCGCGCAGTTGCTCGACGGTGTCCATCTGCATCTCGAAGCTGAAAAAACGGGCGCGTCCCTGGGCCTTGGCGGCATACAGCGCCTGGTCCGCGCGCATCAGCATGGCCTCCGCGCTGGTGCCTTCGTCAGGAATGCAGGTGGTGATGCCGCCGGACAGCGTGAGCGTCGGGCCGAGCGGCGAATTGGGGTGGGGAAGGGCGCGCACGGACAGCAGCTTGCCCAGCGCCCGTGCAAAGGTCATCGCGCCGGAGCGGGGCGTGCCGGGCAGGATGAGGGCGAACTCCTCGCCGCCGTAGCGCGCCGCTACATCCCGCGGGCGCGTGCACACGTCGCGCAGCAGGCGGCTCACATCCTTCAGGCAGGCATCGCCCTGCAGGTGGCCGGCGGAATCGTTGTAGCGCTTGAAATGGTCCAGGTCGCACAGCATCAGGGTGAGCGGCTCGCCCTCCCGCCGCGCCGCAGCGATCTCGTTGTGCAGGATGCGGTCCAGGCCGCGGCGGTTCACCAGCCCGGTCAGGGCATCCACCTCGACCATCTCATTGAGCCGCTGGTTGGCCAGGTGCAGCTCCTGCGACAGCGACACCAGCCGGCGGCGCATGTCCAGCAGCCGCCGCATGGCGCGAAGCTTGGCAACGAGGACGATCGGCTTGACCGGTTTGACCAGGTAGTCGTCGCCTCCCGACTCGATGCCGCGCCACACGTCCAGGTCGCCGTCCAGGCCGGAGAGAAAGATGATGGGCGTCCAGCCCCCGGGTTCGGCCTCGCGCATCTGCTGCGCGACCCAATAGCCGTCGTTGTGGTCCGACAGGCGGATGTCCAGCAGCACCAGGTCCGGCCGGTGCAACTGGAACAGGTCGAGCGCCTTATCGCCCGATGCGGCCTCCAGCACATCGACCACGCCGGCATGGCGCAGTTCCGCCACCAGCACCGCGCGCAGGGAGGCCTGATCCTCCACGACCAGCACGGTGAAGGGCATGGTGTCCTCGATGCGGCCCCCACTGGGGGGCAGCGGGGTGGGATGGGTGGTGGTCATCACGGTCCCTTTCCTGGAGGCAGGTGCAGGCCTTTCGGCCCCGGAGGCCGCAGTCCTCAGCCGATCAATGTTCGCGGCGCAGGGCGGGGAACAGGATCACGTCGCGGATGCTGGGGCTGTCGGTAAGCAACATCATCAACCGATCAATGCCGATACCGCAACCACCCGTGGGAGGCATGCCGTACTCGAGCGCCCGCACGAAGTCGTGGTCGAAGAACATGGCCTCGTCGTCGCCACCATCCTTGGCCGCGACCTGCGCCTGAAAGCGCGCGGCCTGGTCCTCGGCGTCGTTCAGCTCGGAAAAGCCGTTGCCGAACTCGCGGCCGGTGATGTAGAGCTCGAAACGCTCGGTCACTTCCGGGCGCGTGTCGTTGGCCCGGGCCAGGGGGCTGATCTCGGTCGGGTGCTCCATGATGAAGGTGGGCTGCCAGAGCTTGTCTTCCACCGTTTCTTCGAAGTACAGCACCTGCAGGCTGGCCAGCGTGCGCTTGGACAGTTGGTTCTTCTCTTCGTTCAGGCCCAGCTTCTTGAGGGCGCTGACGAGCCAGGCGGCATCATCCACATGGGCGCCGGCTTCGGTGTACTGGAAGATCGCCTCGCGGATGGTCAGCCGCTGGAACGGCTGGGAAAGGTCCACCTCGCGGCCGCCGTAGGTCAGCTGCAGCGTGCCGGCCGCCTTCATGGCCGCATCGCGCACCAGTTGTTCGGTGAAGTCCATCAGGTCGCGGTAGTTCCAGTAGGCCGCGTAGAACTCCATCATGGTGAACTCGGGGTTGTGGCGCACCGAGATGCCTTCGTTACGGAAGTTGCGGTTGATCTCGAACACTCGCTCGAAGCCGCCCACCACCAGGCGCTTCAGATACAGCTCGGGCGCGATGCGCAGGTACATCTCCTGCTCCAGCGCGTTGTGGTGGGTGACGAACGGCTTGGCATTCGCGCCGCCGGGAATTGGGTGCAGCATGGGCGTTTCCACTTCCAGGAAGCCGTGCTGCACCATGAATTCGCGCAGGCCGCTCACGGCCTTGCTGCGGGCGATGAAACGGCTGCGCGCGGTCTCATCGGTCATCAGGTCCACGTAGCGCTGGCGGTATTTCACCTCCTGGTCGGCCACGCCGTGGAACTTGTCCGGCATGGGCCGAAGGCTCTTGGTGAGCAGGCGCAGCGTGGTGACCTTGATCGACAGCTCGCCGG
Source organism: Acidovorax sp. SUPP2539 (assembly GCF_030158975.1). Classification (NCBI taxonomy): domain Bacteria; kingdom Pseudomonadati; phylum Pseudomonadota; class Betaproteobacteria; order Burkholderiales; family Comamonadaceae; genus Acidovorax; species Acidovorax sp. SUPP2539. The sequence continues at coordinate 470,354 of NZ_BQXJ01000003.1, forward strand.
TCTTGGTCTTCATGAGCGTGCCTTCCGCACCCACGATGTCGCCCAGGTCCCAGTGCTTGAAGGCGGCGTACAGCTCTTCACCCAGCGCATCGCGCGTGACGTACAGCTGCAGGCGACCCCCCGTCGTGCCCAGCGAGCCGTCCTGCACGGTGGCGAAACTGGCCTTGCCCATCACGCGCTTGAGCATCATCCGGCCAGCGACGCTCACGGTGACAGGGCTCGCCTCGAGCGCATCCGCCGCGCTTTCGGCGTACTGCGCCTGCAGGTCCGCCACATGGTGGGCAGGCTTGAAATCGTTGGGAAACGCCACGCCCTTGCCTGCTGCCTGGGCCTCCCGCAGGGCCTTGAGTTTTTCGCGGCGCTCGGCGATGAGCTGGTTGTGGTCAATGGCAGGGGTGGGAGTGTCGGACATAGATTGAAATGATGGCGAAGAGAGGCGTCGCGCGACGAAACCGGCCATTTTAAGAGCCAAGTCAAACCAGCGGCCTTAGCGCAGCCAAGTGCGCAACAGCCGGACGCCGAACTTCAAGCAAGAGACCGGCAGCGCCAGCGCCAGCACGCCCTGGTGCCCGCGTTGGCCGACGGCGCGGAGCGCAGCCAGCTCACCGCGCTGCATGCGCCACAGCTGTGCGCTCAGGCCGGAGCTGCCGAAGGCAGGCTTGTACATGAACGACAACTGCTGGGAGTGGTGTGCACAGCGCCAGCCGGCCGCGATCAGCTGCAGCCAGAGTGCGTAGTCTTCGCTGAGTTGACCATTGTCGGGAAAGCGCACGCACGCATCGCGCCGCACCAGCACGGAGGACGTGTGAAACGGATTCGACAGCATGGCAGGAAGCAGGCCGACAACGCGGGTATTCAGCGGTTGGGACACACTGTCCAGCATGAAAGCCGGTATCTCCTGCACTCGTACCCCGGAGTGGCCCCCGACCAGATCCAGGCCTTGGTGGTGCATGGCTTGCAGCTGGCGCTCGAGTTTGTCGGGCGACCAGATGTCGTCCGCGTCCAGAAAGGCGACCACCTCGCCGGCAGCCAAGTCTAGGCCGCGGTTGCGCGCGGCTGCAGCGCCTGCGTTGCACGGCTGCTTCACTACACGCAGCACGAAGGCGCCTGCGGTCTCATAGTGCTCCGCCAAGGAGACGGATCCGTCGCGCGAGCCGTCATCCACGCAGATCACCTCGAATGGTGGCAAGGTCTGGTTGCGGATCGAGTCCAGAGCGCGCCGCAAGGTCGCTTCGGCGTTGTAGACGGGGATGACAACGGAGACGCGCGGCAGGCTCATGGTTCCATGGCGAAGTCAGCGTCGAGCCGATGCCACGAGGGCAATGAAGGGTCGGTCGCGGTGAGCGCGAGGCCGCGGAACCACGGCGTGGGCGCGAACACGGTGTGAGCGCGTCCCACATAGCCAGCCAGCGCACTGAACGAACTGTTGGCACAGGCCAGCACGTCGGCATTGATCAAGGCCTGCAACGCCTGGTCGGCCGTTTCCTTGCCGCCGAGGTGGGTGTCGAGGAACAGGCAGCGGTCCGGTGCCACCAACGGCGAAAGCATGGCCCGCGCATGGGCATAGTCGTCGGAAATGACGAGCCACTGCAGTTCGGGCCACTTGCGCTCCAGTGCCTGCAGCACGCCGCGGTAGTAGCCTGCGCCGAGCGGTCCGATCTGTTCGCGGTTGTAATGCGAGGCAGCGTAATCGCCCCCTCGCACGTGCAGGGCTGCATAGCGTGACAGGCCCGGGGGGGCGGCGCGAAACGCCGGGCGTAGCAGTTCGCGTGCCTGTCGCAGCGCTCGCTCGCTGTGGTGGCGCGGGTGCTGGTAGTAGCCGTAGTGATAGCGTGCATGCCAATCGCCGTGGGCAGGGGTTGCATCGTTGTGCAGTTGGCCCAGCAACCGGGCTGCACGCACAACCACCCGCTCGGCACGCCACAGCCCTTCAGTGCGGCGAGTCGGCAATCGCAGGTCGGTGAATACCTTCGACAATTCCAGCGCGCCGATGGCCTGATTGCCTGGTACTTTGCGCAGGAAGCTGGTGTCGAGTGCAACATCGGCTCTCGACTCGGCCAGCGTCAGCGCGTGCAGCCATTCGAAGAACTGATTGCCGAGCCCGCCGCGCAGAAAAACGCGTGTGGTCGTCATGTGGGCTCGCCAGTGTGCGGGGGCATGCGCTCGAAGGTGAAGATGCCGAGGGCGTAGTCCTGCTGCTCAATTCGGTCCAGTTCGGCTTCCCAATGCGGATAGTCGATCACGCGCCGTTCGGCACCAACCGCCGCGAACTGGCGCAGCGAAAGGCCTTCCGCTTCGGCCATTCGGACGATGCTGCGTGGCGAGAAAACGCGGTGGGCGTTGAACAGCAAGCGTTCGATGCCGACGGGCACCGAAAGGTAGAGCCGACCACCCGGCCGCACGATATGGGCCATGTTTCGCAGTCCTGTGGCGCTGCCTGCGGGATCGAGCACATCGCCGTAGCGGCCGAGTCCAAAATGCTCCAGGGCATGCAGGCATGACAGCGAGTCGCAGTAGTTCGTCAGTTCCGGGGCTGGGTTCATCAAATCGGCCTGCTTGAAGCGGATGCTCGGCAGCTCCGTGGTGATGGCGCGAATGTCGAAGACTTCGATTTCACGAAAGCTGGCAACATGCGCCACGAAGCCATCGACACGGGACCCGATGTCGACATGGCGCTCCGGCCCATGCCGGTGGATCTGCTGCGCCACGTGCAGATCCTGCAGGAAATACTCGCTCTTGGTCGTACCGCCTTCTTCGTACCAGTCATGGAGGCAGGGCATGAGCTCGAGCCGTCCTTGGTACTGGCGTCGGAAGCGCAAAAGATCGCGCAGGTAGCGCGGCGTGCCGCGCAGCGAGCGCAGCAGTCGCCGCGGGTCGATGCCGAACTGCTCCGAGAGGATCCAGTAAAACTTCTTCAGCTTAGCGTTCATGGTCGATCTTGAGGAGCCCGGGCAGGCTGGCGATAAAGCCGATGAAATTGATGATGAGCCAACCCGATGTCGCGCCAACCATGCCGAAACGCGACACCATGGGAGGAATGACCAGCAGACACAGCACCCCGGCCAGCAGGTTGACTTGCAGGATGCGCTGGATTTTTCCACGCACCAGCCAGTGGGCGTAGCCCACGTTGTAGAACGCGTTGATGATGGCACCGAACAGCAGCCAGCCGAGCAGCGGGTAGACCACGGAAACGGCATGTATGTCCTTCAGCCACCACGCCAATAGCCGTTCGCCTCCGGCGGCATAGACGGCGATGCCGATGGCTGCGGCCAATGCAATCAGTCCGAAGAGCCGTCCGTACAGATGGCGTAGGGCGGCTGGGTCGTCCTTGAGGCGAAGTGCGCGGGGCAGGACTGCCTGCATCAGCGGGTACACCAACTGCAGCACGCCCGCCGCTGCGGAAGAGGCGATCACATAGTAGCCAAAGTCCGCGATCGGTATCAGGTTGCTGAGCAGCACCTTGTCCAGCTGCATCGTGAGCGCGCCCAAGCCCGAAGCGGCCGCTAGACCGGCGATCGCCGGCCAGGCTTGGCGGACCACATCGCCTTGCCACCGTGCGTCGCCGCGATGCGTTCCGGTTGCAGACCAGGCAACATGGGCACGCAACGCAGTTTCAAACAGGCCTGCCGCGACGTGCCAGGCCAGATAGGTGGTCAGCGATGGCAAGGTTGTCACGGCGAGCACGGCGCCTCCGTGGCGGAGCAGCGTGGCGACGAACAGAATCTTGTTCAATGCCACCTGATGCTCCGTGCCGACAAGGAGGCTGCGGTAAAGCGATCCCGGGAGCATCGTTGCGAAGATGGCAGCCGCTCCGATCACCGCGGCGTGGCCGCTGGCCTGAGCGGCCTCATCCAGATGGAGCCAGTGTCGTGCGATCGGGGCTGCGAGCAGGACCAGCCCGAGGCCGATCAGCAGTGCAAGCGTCCAGTAAACGCGCTCAAAGCCGTACAGCAGTGCGGCTGTGCGCGGCTTGGCCGCACCTTCGCCAGCGGCACGCAACGATATCTCGCGCACCAAGGCCTGGCTCATGCCTGCGTCGAGCAGGTTGAGCACGGCCTGCAGTGTCGTGACGAAGCCCACGAAGCCGAATTGCAGGGGGCCGAGCGCAGCGAGATACCAGGGCAGGGCGAGGATAGGCGCGAGCGCGACCGCGCCCGAGCCGACGTAGTTCGCCAGAATGTTGCGCTTAAGGGACATGAAAGAGCGCAGCGCCTATGATTGGGTCGTCTTCCTGACCTCTATACATGCAAAAAGTCGCGCTTATCACCGGCATCACGGGCCAGGACGGGGCCTATCTGGCCGAATTCCTGCTGGGCAAGGGTTACATCGTGCACGGCATAAAACGCCGGGCATCGTTGTTCAATACCGATCGCATCGACCATCTCTATCAAGATCCCCACATTACTGACCGCCATTTGATCCTGCATTATGGTGATCTGGCCGACAGCACGAACCTGATTCGCATCATCCAGCAATCACAGCCCGATGAAATCTACAACCTCGCGGCCATGAGCCACGTGGCTGTCAGCTTCGAGACGCCCGAGTACACGGCCAATGTCGACGGCATTGGCACACTGCGCATCCTGGAAGCGATCCGCATCCTGGGCATGGAGCGCAAGACGCGCTTCTACCAGGCCAGCACTTCCGAACTCTACGGGCTGGTGCAGGAAGTGCCGCAGAAGGAAAGCACGCCGTTCTACCCGCGCAGCCCCTACGCCGTGGCCAAGCTCTATGCCTACTGGATCACGGTCAACTACCGGGAGGCTTACGGCATGTATGCCTGCAACGGCATCCTGTTCAACCACGAAAGCCCCGTGCGCGGCGAGACCTTCGTGACGCGCAAGATCACGCGCGCCATGGCGCGCATTCACCTGGGCCTGCAGGATTGCCTGTACCTTGGCAATCTCGATGCGCTGCGCGATTGGGGCCACGCGAAGGACTACGTGGAAATGCAGTGGCTCATGATGCAGCAGGATGTGGCTGAAGACTTCGTCATCGCGACGGGTGTGCAGCACAGCGTACGAGACTTTGTTTCGGCGGCGGCGCATGAGCTCGGCATGCAGATCGAATGGTCGGGCCATGGTGTGGACGAGGTTGGCCGGGACGCCCAGGGCCGTGCCATTGTCAAGGTGGACCCGAGATACTTCCGGCCCACGGAGGTCGAGTCTTTGCTCGGCGATCCCACCAAGGCGCGCGAGAAGCTCGGCTGGACGCCGCGCATTGGATTTGGCGAACTCGTGGCCGAGATGGTGCGCGAGGATCTGAAAAGCGCCCAGCGCGACGAACTGGTCAAGAAGTACGGTTTTTCTGCCTACGACTACAACGAATGACGGCAACGTTGACGAGGGTGGATATGGACAGGAACACCAAGATCTACGTGGCAGGCCACCGTGGCATGGTGGGCTCGGCCTTGGTGCGCAAGCTGGCCGAGCGCGGTTACGAAAACCTGGTGACGCGCACGCATGCCGAACTGGACCTGCTGGATCAGTCTGCGGTACATGCCTTCATGGCGCATGAAAAGCCCGACTACGTATTCCTTGCCGCGGCCAAGGTGGGTGGCATACAGGCCAACAACGTGTCGCGGGCAGACTTCATCTATCAGAACCTCATGATCGAGGCCAACGTGATCCATGCCGCGCATTCTGCCGATGTGCAGCGGATGCTATTCCTGGGATCGAGTTGCATTTACCCGCGTGACTGCCCACAGCCGATCAAGGAGGAGTACTTGCTGACGGGGCCGCTGGAGCCCACGAACGAACCCTATGCCATTGCCAAGATCGCGGGCATCAAGCTCTGTGAGAGTTTCAACCGTCAGTACGGCCGGCATTACGTGAGCGCGATGCCGACGAACCTCTACGGCCCCAACGACAACTACGACCTCAACACCTCGCATGTGCTGCCTGCTTTGCTGCGCAAGGCCCATGAGGCGAAACGGCGTGGCGACCCTGTAATGAAGCTATGGGGCTCGGGGCGGCCGCGCCGCGAGTTCATGCACGTGGACGACATGGCGGACGCCTGTGTGTTCCTGATGGAGCAGCTCGACATCACGGACGGTCTGTTCAATGTCGGCACGGGAACTGACGTGACGATTGAAGAGCTGGCCCGCCGGATCATGGGAGTGACCGGTTTCGAGGGCACGCTGGCTTTCGACCCGAGCAAGCCCGATGGCACGCTGCGCAAACTGCTGGATGTGGGCATGCTGCAGCGCCGTGGCTGGAGCGCGCGCATTCCGCTGGATGTCGGGATTGCCCAGACCTATCGGTCTTTCCTCGAAACGCCCGAAGCGCGGGGATGAGCCGCGGGGGGGGCGGTAGATGGGGCATGCCGGAAGTCTTCGCCGCGCTTTCTGGCCCTGTCAGCACCGAGCGAACCTAACGCGACCCGAATCCCCCCGCCACGATGCGCAGCGTCTTGTACGCAATCAGCAAGTCCAGGGCCACGGAGTAGTGCGCCACGTAATAGAGGTCATAGCTGAGCTTGATGGCGGTCTGCTCCTCGCTGTCGGCGTAGCCCTGCTGGACCTGGGCCCAGCCCGTCAGTCCGGGGCGCACGAGGTGGCGGTAGGGGTATGCGGGAATCCGGTCGGCGAACACGCGCACGAACTCCGTTTGCTCTGGCCTCGGACCGATCAGGCTCATCTCGCCCTTCAGCACATTCCATAGCTGGGGCAGTTCGTCCAAACGGGTGCGGCGGATGAATCGGCCCACGGAGGTCACCCGGTCGTCGTTGGGCTGGGCAAAGCGCGCTGTGCGGTCGTCGCCGGCATGGCGCATGCTGCGCAGCTTCCAGATGCGGAACGCACGGCCATTGCGGCCGACTCGGATCTGGGAAAAAAGCATGGGCCCTGGCGAGTCCAGTTTCACCGCCAGGCCGGCTGCCAGGCACAGCGGCAGCCACACCGGCAGCCCTGCCAGCGTGAGGAGCAGGTCGGTCAGTCGCTTGAAGGTGTCGTAGGCCGGGTTGCCGTCCAGCGTCCACAGGTCCTGGGTCTGTTGGTTGGGCAGTATTTTGCGGCCGCTCAGCAGTTCGGCCACGGCCTCCACGCTGTAGAGCCGCACATGCTGCAGGCGCAAATCGCTGATCCATCGCTCGCGTGCGGCGCTCGAGGGGGCATGGCGATCCAGCACCACGCCGGCCCATTGGGGAGTGGCGTGGGTTGTGCCGGTGTCCGTGCCGGATTCTTCCAGGGGCGTCCAGGGCAGCAGTGCGATGTGTTGCTGGCTGGCTTGGGCCATATCGCCCAGCAGCTCCCGAAGGCGCAGGGGCACGGTATCGTCCAGATAGGCCAGGGACAGCACCTGGTGGCGCCGGTTGCGCCAATGGCCGACCAAGAACCATGCAGAGGAGAGCAGGTACACGAGAAGAACGGCGCCGCGGGAATAGGGTTGCTGCAGCAAGGCGAAACCCAGCGGGGCGGCAAGGTAGGGGGCTGCGGTCGCCACGAAGAGAAAGCGGCGTCCCTCGAACTGGGGCAGATAGGCGCCGTTGTAGAGCCAGTGGGCTGTCATGGCATACGGGATGGCGCACCACAGCACCGTCTGCGGAAACTGGTAGGTCACCCAGTCGTACCGTTCCAGGCCGAGCCCCGCCAGATAGCTCACCAGCAGAATCAAGGTGCCACCCAGCGCCCAGCGCAGCACGGCACCCTGTCGGTGCGCCGTGGAGGAGCCGAGCTCGCGGCGTGGAATGCTGTTCATGGAATCGTCAGTGGGTGCGCGAAGTCGCCGCGGCGTAGACCGAGCGCACGGCCAGGGCCATGCGCTGTGCGGTGTAGTGCTGCTCGTAGCGTTGCCGTGCTGCCGCGCCCATGCGGGCACGCAGTGCTGGCGACTCTATCAGTTGCCGCAACGCCGCGGCCCATGCTGCGGGATCGGGCGGTACCAGGCGCGCATGAGCCGCCTCCGGCAGCAATTCGCGAATGCCCGGCAAATCGCTGGTCACGATGGCCATCCCCGCACGCATCGCCTCGATCAGCGAAATGGGCAGGCCTTCGTGATCCGATGCCAGCACGAAGATGGCGTGCTGGGCCAGTTGGGCCGCAACATCATCTACATCGCCGGTGAAGCGCACCGCTTGCAGGCCCAATCGATGGGCCAGTGCGCAGTGCGCTGCCAGCTCGGGGCCGCCACCGAAAAAGGTGGCGGGCACTTCGTACCCCAGGGCACCACGCAACTGGGCGAGTGCGTGCAGCAGGATGTCCGGGCGCTTGGGCTGGGCCATGCGGGCAACCATCGCTATCGCCGGCGCCGCCTCGGCGGTCGATGCTGCGCTGTTGCCCGGGACTGCCACATCCTCGACGCCGTTGTGGATGACGGACACCCGCCGCGAAGGCAGCGGCAACACGAGCGCCAGCCGGCGCTCATGGTCCGAGACACAAATCATGCGCCGGGTCAGCGGGGCCAGCAGCCACTCCATGGCAAAGGCCACTGTGCGGCGCTTCCAGGGATGTCCCGCCTTGAAGGCGAAGCCGTGCACGGTGTAGATCACGGGGGTGCGGGTCAGCGCACCGGCTAACCGGGCCACGACGCCAGCCATCGCACTGTGGGCATGGAGCAGATCCGGAGATTGTTCGCGCACCATGCCCCGCAGGGCCCAGGCGGCGCGCACCACGCGCACCGGGTTGAGCGCGTTGCCCAGTGCGGGGACGCGATGCACCGCGAGGTGCGAAGCCTCCAGGGCATTGGCCAGTGGCGGATGCGGTTCGGCGCCGCCGATGGCCACCTGGACCGCGACGCCCTGGCGGGTAAGTTCCCGGCAGAGGGTGAGCACATGGCTCTGCGCGCCCCCGACCTCGCCCTTGGTGATGACCTGCAGGACCTTCACGGCAGGGGCGCGCCAGGCCGGGCCGCTGCGCCCTTCGTGTTCACGGCGCGATGCCCGTGCGCTCCAGCACGTCTCCCACGAGTTCCAGGCGCAGCAGCGGGCTGTCGAGTTGCATGAGTTGCTGCTTCAGGTCCAGCGGCACGGGGAGCAGTTCGCACCAGCGATTGGCGACCCAGCCGCAATCGTCCAGTTGCTCGGGGGTGGGGTCGGGAAGGCTGGAGGGGTCGTCCGTACCCCGGTGGCGCAGGCGTGCAAGCACCTGCTCGAGCGCGGCGGCCGTATTGCGCAGGTCCTCCGGAACGGGGAGGGGCACGTCCGGGGGCATCTGCTCGATGTCGGCCACCCACAGCCCGTGCGGCAGCAGGTGGCGGCGCACGATGCGAAAGCGGGCCGTGCCTTCGGCACGCAGGACGATGAGGCCGGGGTGCGATGTGTCGATCTCCGCAATGTTCGCCAGCGTTCCTGCATTGTGGAACTGTTCGGGCGCTGCACCTGCCTGGCGCACTTCCTGGCCGCTCGTCAGGGCAACGACACCGAACGGTGCGCCCGCCTGCTGGCATTTGCGCACCATGTCGAGATAGCGCACCTCGAAGACGCGAAGCGAGAGCATCCCGCCCGGGTACAGCACGGTCCCCAGCGGAAAGAGCGGCAGGGAGGTCAGCGTGAGCGGCGGCAATGACGGCTCGGAAGGTGGGGGCACGAAGGTCATAGGCAGGCGGGTTGGCCCGCTATCATCCCACGGCGGAACCCTCCGCACCATTGCTCCAGATTCTCCACATCACGAGGTTTCATGCTTTACCAGATCGCTTCTTTCCTGCTGGACGTGGTGGGCGGCCTGCTGGCCGGGGCTTGCCTGCTGCGGCTTTACATGCAGCTGCAGCGCGTGCCTTTTGGCAACCCTATCGGGCAACTGGTTTTCGCGCTGAGCGACTGGCTGGTCCTGCCCCTGCGCAGGATCGTGCCTGCCACGGGGCGCTGGGATTGGGCCAGCCTGGTAGCGGCGATTGTGATCCAGCTGGTGCAGTACCTGTTGCTGTGGCTGCTGCTGGGCGCCGGCCCGGGCCTGGTGCTGCTGCTCTGGCTGGCCGTGTTCGGTCTGGTGCGTGCGGCGATCTACGGGCTGATCGGCCTGCTGATCGTCTATGCCGTGCTCTCGTGGGTGCAGACGCGCTCACCCCTTGCCGACGTGATTGCCCGCTTGTGCGAGCCGTTGCTGCGCCCCGTGCGGCGCGTGGTGCCGCTCCTCGGCGGGGTGGATCTGTCGCCGCTGGTGGTGCTGGTGTTGCTGCAGGTGTGCCTTATCGTGGTGGGCAACGTACAGGGATGGGTGCTGCGGTAGGGGCTCGGCAGCGAAATTTGCCTCGCCATAAAAAATAGCCGCCACCGCTGATCCAGCCAGCGGTGGCGGCTATTGTTTTGGTAGCGGTCGAAGCGTTTGGGCGATCAGGCCACCGAGTCCGCCGGCAGGCGCTGCAGCATCGCCAGGCTCTTGGCCACGGTGCCCCGCAGTTCGCGGCGGTCGCAGATGAAGTCCACCGCGCCCTTGGTCTGCAGGAATTCAGCGCGCTGGAAGCCTTCTGGCAGCGTCACGCGCACGGTCGATTCGATCACGCGCGGTCCGGCAAAGCCGATCAGTGCCTTGGGCTCGGCGATCACGATGTCGCCCACGAAGGCAAAGCCGGCCGAGACGCCGCCCATGGTCGGGTCGGTCAGCACGCTGATGTAAGGCAGGCCCTTCTTGGCCAGCCGGGTGAGGGCCGCGTTGGTCTTGGCCATCTGCATCAGCGAGAGCAGGCCTTCCTGCATGCGCGCGCCGCCCGTGGCGGTGAAGCACAGGAAGGGGACCTTCTGCTCGATGGCGGTTTCCACTCCGCGCACGAAGCGCTCGCCCACCACGCTGCCCATGCTGCCGCCCATGAAGTCGAACTCGAAGCACGCCACCACGATGTTGATGCTGCGCACCGAGCCGCCCATCACGATGAGCGCGTCGGTTTCCCCGGTGTTTTCCAGGGCTTCCTTCAGGCGGTCGGGGTACTTGCGGCTGTCCTTGAACTTCAGCGCATCGACCGGCAGCACTTCCTGTCCGATTTCATAACGGCCTTCGGCGTCCAGGAACGCGTTCAGGCGGGGGCGGGCATTGATGCGGTGGTGGTGGCTGCAGTGCGGGCAGACGTTCTGGTTCTGCTCCAGATCGGTCTTGTACAGCACCGTCTCGCAGCTCGGGCACTTGATCCACAGGCCTTCCGGCACCTGGCGGCGCTCGGTCGGGTCGGTCTGCTGGATTTTGGAGGGCAGGAGTTTTTCGAGCCAGGACATATCGGTTTCCTCTTCGCTTCAAGTCTCAGCCGGCGCGCCACGGACCGGGCGCGCGGGCTGCAATTATGCGTCCAGCGCCTTGCGCACTCCCCGCAGGAAGTCGATGGTGACCGGCACCACCTTCTCGTGCGGCTGGTCTTCCAGGAGCTGGATGATGCGGCTGCCGATGACCACGGCATCGGCCACGCGCCCGATGGCCTGGGCCGTGGCCGCATCGCGGATGCCGAAGCCCACGCCCACGGGAATGTGCACATGGCGGCGGATCACCGGCAGCATGGCCTCGACGGCGGTGGTGTCGAGCGCGCCCGAGCCGGTCACGCCCTTGAGGGACACGTAGTACACGTAGCCGCTCGCCACCCGCGCAACCTGCTGCATGCGCTCTTCCGTGCTGGTGGGTGCCAGCAGGAAGATCAGGTCCATGCCGCGCTCGCGCAGACTGGCGGCGAACGCTTCGCTTTCCTCGGGCGGGTAGTCGACGATGAGCACACCGTCCACGCCCGCCTCGGCGGCGTCGCGCACGAAGGCGCCTGCGCCATGGATCTGGTCGTAGCGTTCCACCGGGTTGGCGTAGCCCATCAGCACGACGGGCGTCTTGTCGTTGCGCTGGCGGAAATCGCGCACATGGCCCAGGACCTGCACCATGCCCACGCCCAGCGAGAGCGCCTTTTCCCCGGCCTTCTGGATCACCGGGCCGTCGGCCATGGGGTCGGAGAAAGGCACGCCCAGTTCGATCACGTCGGCCCCGGCCTCGACCATGCCGTGCATGAGCGCCGGCGTGATGTCGGCGAACGGAAAGCCGGCGGTCACATAGGGAATGAGCGCCTTGCGCCCCTTGGCCTGCAGTTCTGCGAAGGTGTTCGCAATGCGGTTGCGCGGCGAGCTCATGCGGCAGGCCCTCCCTTGACCCCGAGGCCGCGCATGGAGGGCCGGTCGTACACATCGGCCCCCGACAGGTCGGCGACGGTGCCGATGTCCTTGTCCCCGCGGCCCGAAAGGTTCACCAGGATGGACTGGTCGGCCGGCATGGTCTTGGCCAGTTTCATGGCGTAGGCCACGGCATGGCTGGACTCCAGCGCCGGAATGATGCCTTCGGTGCGGCACAGGTAATGGAAGGCGGCCAGCGCCTCGGCATCGGTGATGCCGACGTATTCGGCACGGCCGATTTCCTGCAGCCACGCGTGCTCGGGCCCGACGCCCGGGTAGTCCAGGCCCGCGCTGATGCTGTGCGTTTCGGTGATCTGGCCGTTCTCGTCCTGCAGGATGAACGTGCGATTGCCGTGCAGCACGCCCGAGCTGCCGCGCTGCAGCGAGGCCGAGTGCTTGCCGCTGTCCAGCCCCTCGCCGGCGGCTTCCACGCCGATCAGGCGTGTCTTTTCATGGGGAATGTAGGGGTGGAAGATGCCCATGGCATTGCTGCCGCCGCCCACGCAGGCGATCACCGCGTCGGGCTGCTGGGTGTTGGCCTTCTGCTCGGCCAGCATGGCCGGCATCTGCTCCAGGCACTCGGTGCCGATCACGCTCTGGAAATCGCGGACCATCATGGGGTAGGGGTGCGGGCCCGCCACCGTGCCGATGATGTAGAAGGTGTCGTCCACATGGGCCACCCAGTCGCGCATGGCTTCGTTCAGCGCGTCCTTGAGCGTCCTGCTGCCCGAATCGACGGGCACGACGGTCGCGCCCAGCAGCTTCATGCGGTACACGTTGGGGCTCTGGCGCTTGACGTCCTCCGAGCCCATGTACACCACGCATTCGAGGCCGTAGCGCGCGCAGATGGTGGCCGTGGCGACGCCGTGCTGGCCTGCGCCCGTCTCGGCGATGATGCGCGGCTTGCCCATGCGCCGGGCGAGCATCGCCTGGCCGATCACGTTGTTGATCTTGTGGGCGCCGGTGTGGTTGAGGTCTTCGCGCTTGAGGTAGATCTGCGCGCCGCCCATCTCGCGGCTCATGCGCGCCGCGTGGTAGACCGGGGAGGGGCGACCCACGAAGTGCTTCAGTTCCGAATGGAATTCGGCCAGGAACTCCGGATCGTTCTGGTAGCGGGCATAGGCCTCGCGCAGTTCGGTCAGGGCATGGGTGAGCGTTTCGCTCGCGAAACTACCGCCATAGGGGCCGAAATGGCCGGCGGCGTCGGGTTGCTGGTAGGAAAGCATCAATGAATCTTTGCAAATTGCGCATCGGCCGCCTGCACGGCGGCGATGAAGCGTTGGATCTTGCCGGCGTCCTTGATGCCCCTCAACGGCTTGCCGTCGGGGCCATCGGCTTCCACGCCGGAACTGACGTCAACCGCGAGCGACAGGCCGCGCGGCCGCACCTGCAAGATGCCATCGGTCACGTTTGCAGGCGTGAGTCCACCAGACAAAACGAGGTGAGAGCCGACGCTTGGAGGTAGAAGTGACCAATTGAATGCCTTGCCGCCACCGCCATAACCTTCGACATGGGCGTCGAGCAGGATGGCCTGGGCGCGGGAGTGGGTTGCCGCGAATTGTACGAGGTCGAACCGCGCCGCACCGTCGCCAAGGGGAATGCGTGCCGCCCGCAGGAACGGCCTGGCTCCATCCGCCGTGGCCGCCCAGCAGTCTTGGGGTGATTCATCCCCATGGAATTGGACCGTTGCCGACGGAATCATTGTGCAGGCTGCTATCACTTCTGTAGCGGGTGCATTCACGAACAACAGCACCGGCGTCACGAACGGAGGCAGTCTGCGGGCCAGGGCTGCGGCCCGTTGCGGCGTGATTCCCCTTGGACTGGCGGCGTAGAGCACGAACCCCACCGCATCGGCGCCAGCCGCCACGGCCGCATCCACATCGTCCTCGCGGGTGAGGCCGCAGATCTTGACGCGGGTGCGGTGGTGGGGAGGGATGGGGGCAGGCGGAGGGCTGGCGGGCTGGGGGCGGCTCATGGAAGCCAATCATACGCAGCGGTGCGCAGGGGCAGGCCCCATGCGGCATCGTAGAGCGGTCCCTGAAAGTACAGCCCGTCGGGCGAAAACGTGGGCGCGGCCGCATCGCGCGAGCGGGCCAGCAACACCTCCTGCATCCAGCCTGCGGGCTGATTTCCCTGCCCGATCGCGACCAGGCAGCCCATGATGTTGCGGATCATGTGGTGCAGGAACGCGTTGCCCTCGAACTCGAATCGCCAGTAGCAGGGCTGCCAGTCGTGCGGCGGTGCGTTGGCCGGCGGGCCGGCATCGCCTTCGGCGGGGCCCCGCCGCGTGATCGTGATGCGCTGCAAGGTTTTGATGGGCGATTTGGCCTGGCAGGCCGATGCCCGGAACGAGGTGAAGTCGTGCTCTCCGAGCAGGTGGGCGGCGGCCTCGCGCATGGCGTTGCCGTCCAGCGGATGGAACACCCAGCCCACGCGCGCGCCGTCCACGCTGGGGCGCACGGGCGACTGCAGCAGCACATAGGCGTAGCGGCGGGACGTGGCGCAAAAACGCGCATGGAACGTCTCCGGCACCGGGTGCGCCCATTGCACGGCGATGTCGGCAGGCAGGAAGGTGTTGGTGCCGCGCACCCAGGAAAACGGCGTGCGGTCGAGCGGCGTATCGAAATGGACCACCTGCATGAGCCCGTGCACGCCCGCATCGGTGCGGCCGGCGCAGATGGTGGACACGGGTTGCGTGGCAAAGCGGCCGAGTGCCGCTTCCAGGTGGTCTTGGATGGTTCTGCCGGAAGACTGGCTCTGCCAGCCGTTGTAGCCCTGCCCGTTGTAGCTGACGCCGAGCGCCATCCTCATGGATGGCGTCCCGGTGCGGCAGGGAGCGTGGCTGCGCTGGTGCCCTGCATCAGCCCAGTTCGGACAGCAGGCGTTGCGCCCGTGTCTTGAGCGCGCCGGACGATTCGGCGATGACTTCCTCGATCAGAGTGCGTGCGCCTTCGCTGTCGCCGATGGCGTTGAATTCTTCCGCTAGGGCGAGCTTGGTCGCCAGCGGATCGTCGGGCAGGGGCGGGGTCGCTTGCGGCAGATCCTGCACGGCCGGGCTGGCGGATGGGCTGGTATTGCCGGCAGGCGTGTCCAGGTCCAGCGACAGCGCCCCGAGGTCGAATTCGAGCGGCGCCGGGCCCGAATGAGCGGCCTCAGCCGACGACAGCGGTGCCGGAGCGGAATCCATCAGCCGCAGGTCGGTCGGGAATTCCAGATCGGCGGTGTCCGGAGGCGGCGACAGCGGGGCGGCCGCGGTGGCCACCGGCTTGTCCCACGACGGTTCGGGCAGGTCCAGGGCACCCGTGTCCAGTGCGGGAGGCTCCGAAACAGCGGGAGCGGGCGTCGGTGCGGGAGCCCAGGCCGGCGCGGCGGCCATGGCACCGGCAGCGGCGGCCGCAGCGGCGAAGGCACCCGGTGCGGCAGGTGGCGCGGGCGGCGCTTCGGTCAGGGCGTCGTCCGCCAGATCGAGGTCGAGGTCCAGATCGGGTGGCAGGGCCGCGCTGGTGGCGCCGGCCATCTGCGGACGGCCGTCCGTGAAGGTGCTGGCAAAGCCATTGCCGGTGTTGGGGCCGTCGTCGTCCAGGACCACGCCAGGGCGGCCGCCGGGTTGGTACAGCGGGTTCTCGGGATCGAGTTCGCGGCCCAGTTCGGACACGCGGGCCCAGTCGGGGCCTTGGCCATCGGTCAGCCGGAAGACGTCCTGCGCCACGGCTTCCAGCGCCTTGCGGTCCTGGCGCTTGGCATAGATCTCGCCCAGCTTGACGTGGACCGAGGTGCGGTCCGGGTTGTGGCGCACTGCCTCCTTGAGGATCTCTTCGGCCTGCAGGTCGCGGCCATAGGCCAGATACACGTCGGCTTCGGCCACGGGATCGACATCGCCGCCGGCATCGAGCTGGCTGGGCGAATAGGCCATCGAAGAGCCGGTGCTCAACTGGCTGCTGGCCGTGTCCACGCGCTGGCCGCCGCTGGCGCCGAAGAACGAATCCGGCTGCAGCTTGCTTTCCATGAAAGAACTGTCCACCGCATGCTGGTTGCGGCGGTTCTGGACCGTGCGGTAGACGCCATAGCCCAGCAGCAATGCCAGCAAGGCACCGCCGGCCAGCGGCAGCATGGGGTCGTCGAACAGGTTGGAGAAGAAGCCTGGCTCCTCCGTGTCGGGGGCTGGGGCGGGCACGGCAACGGGCGCTGGCGCCGGTGCGGGCGCTGGGGCTGCCACCACGGGCGGGGCTGGCTCGGCACTCGCCACGCTGGATGCCGGGGTTGCCGCCGCGCTGGCGGGCGTCACGGCAGCAGCGGGGGCCGCAGGGGCGCTGGCCACGCTGGCGGCGGCTTGCGGCGCGGGCGCCGCAGCAGGCGGCACCACGGTGCCCGTGGCCACGGCTGCGCCCGTCGCGGCGCTGGCGGTGGCTGAAGGCGCGCTGCCGGAGCCCGTGGACACCGGCGCGGAGGCGGTTCCGAGCTTGTTCAGGTCGGAGATGTTCTTCGACAGCTCGGCCATGCGCGCCGACGCGGCGCTGGCCTGCTTGTCCTTGGCCACCTGGTCTTCGGCGGCCTTTTGGCCTTGCACGGCGCCCTTGGACAGCGTGAGCTTGTCCGGCGCGGCCGTGGCGGGCTTGCGGTCCTCGACCTGGGTCTGGACCTTGCCGCTGGCCGAGCGCTCGGCGGCAGCCACCTCGGCGGAGGGTGCGGCTCCGGCCAGGCGGCGGCGGAATTCGTTGAAGTCGCGGCTTTGCGCGGCAATGATCTGCCGTGCCTCGCCGGGGGGAGTGGCCCGTGCCTGCGTTTCATCGGGCAGTTGCAGCACCGCGCCCGATTTCAGCCGGTTCACATTGCCACGGATGAAGGCGTCGGGGTTGGAACGCATCATCGCCACCAGCATCTGGTCGAGCGACACGCCGGCGGGGCGGTTGGCGGCGGCCAGGCGGCCCGCGGTGTCGCCGGCTTGCACGGTGACCGAGCCGGCGACACCCGCCGGGGCCGGTGCTGCGGCAGCCCGGGGCGTGCGAGGGGCCGGCGCAGCGGCCGGGGCGGACGGCGCCGTCACCTGGGGCGATGCGGTCACGGTGGCCGGCGCGCGGCGCAGGGCCGGCGGGTCGAACAGCATGGTGTAGCTGCGCACGATCTGGCCGGAGTTCCAGGTGGCATCCAGCACCAGATCGACGAAGGGGTCGTTGATGGGGCGGTCGCTGGTGAGTTGCAACACCATCGAGCCATCGCTGCGGCGCTGCAGTTGCACGCGTAGGCTGTTCAGCGCGGGAGACACTTCCATCCCCTGGGCGCGAAACACCTGGGGGGACGCGGGGGCCGCTCGCAGCGAATCCGCTTCGGCGGCAGTGATCTGGGGCAGCTCGATCTCGGCGCGCAGGGGCTCGCCGAGGGCGGACTGCACGGTGAGGCGGCCCAGGGCGAGAGCATTCGCATCGGTGGCATACAGGCCGGCCGACATGACGGCCGCGGCGGCCAGGATTGAGAGTTTCCAACGATGCATGTGTGCCATCAACAAAAGAGGATTGTGCGGTCTGGCAAGGTGCCAGATTCAGGCAGTTTTGGTTCCGCGCGTAAGCGTGAAAATGTGTAAAAAGCACAATAGCATCAATGTTTTGCACTGACAAGCTGAGCCATGGCGCAACCTTTGGGCGCCTTTCAGAAGGGCAATGTGCACTGCAGCAATGTTGTCAAAGGACAACGAGCAGTAACAAAACGTTGGTGCCTAAAGGCGCTGGCACCGGTTCGGTGTCAGCGCCCGCCGCGTCATTCGGCCAGCAGGATGCGCAACATGCGGCGCAGCGGTTCGGCGGCACCCCACAGCAGTTGGTCGCCGATGGTGAAAGCGCCGATGTATTCCGGTCCCATCGCCATCTGGCGGATGCGGCCCACGGGAATCGTCATGGTGCCGGTGACGGCCACGGGGGTCAGGTCCTTCAAGGTGGCTTCGCGCGTGTTGGGCACGACCTTCACCCACTCGTTGTCGGCGGCGATCATGGCCTCGATGTCGGCCACGGGCACGTGCTTCTTCAGCTTGAAGGTCAGGGCCTGGCTGTGGCAGCGCATGGCGCCCACCCGCACGCAAAAACCGTCCACAGGCACCGCGGGCGTGTCGAAGCCTTCGCCCTGGCCCATGATCTTGTTCGTCTCGGCCATGCCCTTCCACTCTTCCTTGGACATGCCGTTGCCCAGGTCCTTGTCGATCCAGGGGATCAGGCTGCCGCCCAGGGGCACGCCGAAGTTGGCGGTTTCCGCGTCCGACAGGCTGCGTTGCTTGGCGATGACCTTGCGGTCGATTTCCAGGATGGCGCTCTTGGGATCGTCCAGGAGCGAGCGCACTTCCGCGTTCAGCGTGCCGTATTGCGTCAGCAGTTCGCGCATGTGCTGGGCGCCGCCGCCGCTGGCCGCCTGGTAGGTCTGCGTGCTCATCCACTCGACCAGGCCGGCCTTGTACAGCGCACCCACGCCCATCAGCATGCAGCTCACGGTGCAGTTGCCGCCGATCCAGTTCTTGCCGCCTTTGGCCAAGGCATCCTGAATCACGGGCAGGTTGACCGGGTCCAGCACGATGACCGCGTCTTCCTTCATGCGCAGCGTGGAAGCGGCGTCGATCCAGTGGCCGTTCCAGCCGGCATCGCGCAGCTTGGGAAACACTTCGGTGGTGTAGTCGCCGCCCTGGGCGGTCAGGATGATGTCGCAGCGCTTGAGGGCGTTGATGTCGAAGGCGTCCTGGAGCGTGGTTTCGTTCTTGGCCTGCGCCGGGGCCTTGCCGCCCGCGTTCGACGTGGAGAAGAACACGGGCTCGATGAGACCGAAATCGCCTTCGGCCTGCATGCGGTCCATCAATACGGAGCCGACCATGCCGCGCCAGCCGACCAAACCTACCAACTTGCTCATTTCAACGCCCCTATTCAGTTTAAGAAACAGTACCCGACCGGGACTTTTCGCCTGGCTCGTCTGGCCAGGAAGGGCGCACGACGAACCAGGCTGGATCAGCCCTTAATGGTCGTGGTTTTGGTGGTGGTTGCGCGCGCGGCCCCACCGGCCAGGGCGGCGGGTGCAGTGTTCAGCAGGGTGAACGGGCGGGCGGCAAACATAGGCGGCGATTGTAGCGGAAGGCCTTTTGCCGACGGTGCTGTTTTTTGAGGGGTGGCGGGAGGTGTTGTTTAACATCCGGCCTTTTTTCCACGCCGAAGGTCCCTCACCGCATGCGCATCGTCGCCACCGCCTTTCTTGCCCTGGCCGCTCTGTTGAGCGGCTGCAATGCCTCACAGGACAGCCCGGCATCGATCGCGCCGCAGGAGACGCAGAGGGTTCGCGACGCCGTCGATGAGCTGGCCCGCCAGGATTTCCCAGCCGTCGAGGCCCGGCTGGCGCCCCGGCTGCGCTCCGCCGATTTGCGGCAGAACCTTGGCCGGATGGCGGCATTGATCCCCCCGGGACCGCCCCAAGCCGCCGAAGCGGTGGGCGTTCAGGTTCTGAAGACCGATTCCGCGACCTTCCACCACCTCACGCTCGAGTACGAGTATCCGCAGTCCTGGCTGGTCGTCTCTGCCATGCTGGAGCAACGCGACGGCGCAGTCGTCTTCAATGCACTGCAGGTGACGCCGGCGTCGCAGTCCCTGGCCGCCACCCACCGCTTTTCGCTGGAAGGCAAAACGCCGGGCCACTACCTGTTCCTCGCGCTCGCGATGGGCATTCCGCTCGGGATCGTCTATACGCTGTGGGTCTGCGTTCGCACGCCGATCCCGAAGCGCAAGTGGCTGTGGTGTACCGGGGTTGCGTTGGGCGTGGTGCAGTGCCATCTGGACTGGACCACGGGCGCATGGTCCGCGCAGTGGCTGAGCCTGCAGCTGCTGGGGGCGGGCTTTGCGAAGGCCGGGCCCCAGGCTCCGCTCATCCTCACCATCTCCGCACCGGTGGGGGCGCTGGCCTTCTGGGTGCGTCGCCGGTCTTTCGTTCGCGCGGCATCGGCCGCGCCGCAGGCCGCACCCGACGCGCGCTGATACCAGCGATCGCCAACGCCTGGACCGATAAAAAAAGGGTGGCCGGCGGGCCACCCTTTTGGGCAGGAACGGCCCGCTCCAGCGCGTGCCGGGCTGCAGCGGTCAGCCCAGGGCCTTCACCACGGCGTCGCCCATATGCGCCGTGCCCACCTTCGTGGTGCCTTCGCTCCAGATGTCCGGCGTGCGCAGGCCTTGGGCCAGCACCTTCTGCACGGCCGCTTCGATGCGCTGGGCGGCCGCTTCCTGGTTCAGGCTGAAGCGCAGCATCATCGCGGCGCTCAGGATGGTCGCCAGCGGATTGGCCACGCCCTTGCCGGCGATGTCGGGCGCGCTGCCATGGCTGGGCTCGTACAGGCCCTGGTTCTTGCTGTTGAGGCTGGCCGAGGGCAGCATGCCGATGGAGCCGGTGAGCATGGAAGCCTCGTCCGACAGGATGTCGCCGAACATGTTGCCGGTGACCACCACATCGAAGGCCTTAGGGGCCTTCACCAGCTGCATGGCGGCGTTGTCCACGTACATGTGCTGCAGTTCCACGTCGGGGTACTGCTGGCCCACTTCGGTGACCACGTCCTTCCAGAACTGGAAGGTTTCCAGCACGTTGGCCTTGTCCACGCTGGTGACCTTCTTGCTGCGCTTGCGCGCGGCCTGGAACGCGACGTGGGCGATGCGCTCGATCTCCGGCTTGGAGTAGCGCATGGTGTCGAAGGCCTCTTCGGCACCGGGGAAGTGGCCGTCCACGGCCGTGCGCCGGCCGCGCGGCTGGCCGAAGTAGATATCGCCCGTCAGCTCGCGGATGATGAGGATGTCGAGGCCCGAGATCAGCTCGGGCTTGAGGCTCGAAGCGCCCACCAACTGCTCGTAGCAGATGGCCGGGCGGAAATTGGCGAACAGCCCCAGGTGCTTGCGCAGGCCCAGGATGGCCTGCTCGGGGCGCAGGGGGCGGTCGAGCTTGTCGTACTTCCAGTCGCCGACAGCGCCGAACAGCACGGCGTCGGCGTCCTGCGCCAGCTTCAGCGTGGCTTCGGGCAGCGGGTGGCCATGGGCCTCGTACGCGGCGCCGCCGACCAGGGCGGACTCCATCTCGAACGGAAGGCCCAGCACGTCCAGCACCTTGACGGCCTCTGCCACGATTTCCGTGCCGATGCCGTCACCCGGCAAAACTGCGATTTTCATGTAATTGCTTCTCTTTTGATAGCGATATGCCCTAGTGCTTATTGCGCTGCAGGCCGATTGGATGCTTGATGTTTGGCTGCCGGCAGGCAGATCAGCCCGCCATGGTGTGGGCCAGCCAGGGCTTGGTGGCCAGGCGCTGGGCCTCGAACACCTTGATCTTGTCGGACTGCCGCAGGGTCAGGCCGATGTCGTCGAACCCGTTGAGCAGGCAGTACTTGCGAAAGGCGTTCACCTCGAACGGAATCTCTTCGCCCACGACCTCGTCGCGGTTCTGGCGCACGATCACCTGGCGCTCCAGATCGATGGTGAGTTGGTAGCCGGGAAAGGCGTGCACCTCATCGAACAGCTGCGCCACGGTGGGCTCGGGCAGCACGATGGGCAGCAGGCCGTTCTTGAAGCAGTTGTTGAAGAAGATGTCCGCGAAGCTCGGCGCGATCACGGCGCGAAAGCCGTATTGGTCCAGCGCCCAGGGCGCGTGCTCTCGGCTCGATCCGCAGCCGAAATTCTTGCGCGCCAGCAGGATGGACGCGCCGGCGTAGCGGGGCTGGTTGAGCACGAAGTCCGGGTTGGGCTTGCGGCTCGCCGGGTCCTGGCCCGGCTCGCCGTGGTCCAGGTAGCGCCATTCGTCGAACAGGTTCACGCCGAAGCCGGTCTTCTTGATCGACTTGAGGAACTGCTTCGGAATGATGGCGTCGGTATCGACGTTCTCGCGGTCCATGGGGGCCACGAGGCCTTGGTGGAGGGTGAATTTCTGCATGGTGTGTGTCCGGAAGAGGGCTCGAAGACAGCGGTGCGTTACTGCCCGTTGCTCCAGGTGCCGCCCTTGATGGCGGCGGTGGATGTTTCGCAGGCCTTGCGTTTTTCCTGCACGGCTTCGGGCGACAGGTTGTAGTAGTAGGCGTCCAGCGGCTGGCCCATCAGCCCCTTGCACGCGCCACTGGCGGGCCGGGGGCACTGCGCGAGGAAGGTCACCTTGCCTGCCTTGCCCCCGAGTTGGGCCGAGGTCTGCGCCAGGCCGTTGCAGCTCGCCTTGAGCTGCTCGGCCGGAATGCCGGCGGTGAACTCCATGCAGTCCTTCACCGCCACGGTTTTGCCGGCGACGGGCACGTTGCCTTCGATCACGCAGGCTCGGTCGGCCGCCAGGGCGGTGGCGGAACCGCCCAGGATGCAGGCGGCAAAGAAGGGCCATAAGGCTTTCATGCGGCGGTCCTTTCTGGAGGGCTGGGGCGTGGCGTGGCCGGTCATTTGGCGGCCCGCTCGATGGCGCTTCCCGCGCGTTGCACGTCCTGGCCCATGCCCTTGACGGTGTTGCAGCCGGCCAGCAGGCAAGCCAGGGCGAGGGTGAGAAGGGTGGCGGTCTTGTTCACGGCAAGTGTCCTTGGGGTGAATGGAATGCAGCCGTGGCGCTCAGGCGAACTGGCGCACGTCCACGAAGTGGCCGTGCACGGCGGCCGCGGCGGCCATGGCCGGCGAGACCAGGTGGGTGCGTCCGCCCGCGCCCTGGCGGCCTTCGAAGTTGCGGTTGCTGGTGGAGGCGCAGCGCTCGCCGGGCTCCAGGCGGTCGGCGTTCATGGCCAGGCACATCGAGCAGCCGGGCTCGCGCCATTCGAAGCCCGCGGCCTTGAAGATCTCGTGCAGGCCTTCGCGCTCGGCCTGCTCCTTCACCAGGCCGGAGCCGGGCACCACCATGGCCAGCTTGATGTTCTTGGCGACCTTCTGGCCCAGCTTCTTGACCACCGCGGCGGCTTCGCGCATGTCCTCGATGCGGCTGTTGGTGCACGAGCCGATGAACACCTTGTCCACGAAGATGTCGTTCAGCGCCTTGCCGGGCTCCAGGTTCATGTAGGTGAGCGCGCGCTCCATGGCGCCGCGCTTGTTGGCGTCCTTTTCCTTGTCGGGATCGGGCACTCGGGCATCCACGCCCAGCACCATCTCGGGCGAGGTGCCCCAGGTGATCTGCGGCACGATGTCCGCGGCGTTCAGCGTGACCACCGTGTCGAAGTGCGCGTCGGCGTCCGACTGCAGCGTCTTCCAGTAGGCGACCGCCTGGTCCCATTCCACGCCCGAGGGCGACAGCGGCCGGCCCTTCACGTAGTCGATGGTCTTGTCGTCCACCGCCACCAGGCCGGCGCGCGCGCCCGCCTCGATGGCCATGTTGCAGACCGTCATGCGGCCTTCGATGCTGAGGGCGCGGATCGCCGGGCCGCCGAACTCGATGGTGTAGCCCGTGCCGCCCGCCGTGCCGATCTTGCCGATGATGGCCAGCACGATGTCCTTGGCCGTCACGCCGGGCGCGACCTGGCCGTCCACGCGGATGAGCATGTTCTTGGCCTTCTTGGCCAGCAGGGTCTGCGTGGCCATGACGTGCTCGACCTCGCTGGTGCCGATGCCGTGCGCCAGCGCGCCGAAGGCGCCGTGCGTGCTGGTGTGGCTGTCGCCGCACACCACCGTCATGCCGGGCAGCGTGGCGCCGTTCTCGGGGCCGATCACGTGGACGATGCCCTGGCGCTTGCTCATGAACGGGAAGAACGCCGCCGCGCCGACCTCGGCGATGTTCTTGTCGAGCGTGGTGATCTGCTCCTTGCTGATCGGGTCGGTGATGCCGTCGTAGCCCCGCTCCCAGCCGGTGGTGGGCGTGTTGTGGTCCGCCGTGGCGACGATGGAGCTGACGCGCCAGACCTTGCGGCCGGCCTGGCGCAGGCCCTCGAACGCCTGCGGGCTGGTCACTTCGTGCACCAGGTGGCGGTCGATGTAGAGGATGGCGGTGCCGTCCTCTTCGGTGTGGACGACGTGCTCGTCCCAGATCTTGTCGTACAGGGTGCGTCCCATGGCGGTCTCTTTGGTGGGTTTCAGGTGGGGTGGATGATTTTAGGAAGGCTCGGGCAGGGCAGGTGGCACCAAGTGTTCGACCAGCAGCCGGGCCGTGACCGGCAGGGTGTCGAAGTCGCGGGCCACCAGGCGCAGTTCGCGCTGGCCCCAGGGCTCGTCGAGCGCGACGCACTGCAGCCGGCCCACGCCGCGCATCAGCGCGAAGGCCCGGTCCGGCAGCAGGCCCACGCCCAGGCCGTTGTCGATCATGCGGCACATGGCGTCCAGCCCGGTGACCTGGATGCGCTGGCGCAGCGGGCGCCCGGCCTGCGCGGCCGCCTGGTGCATGGCCAGGCTGATGCTGCTGTTGGCCTGCAGGCCCACGATGTCGCAGTCGAGGATTGCTTCAAATTTGATAGCGGCATGCCGGGACAATACATGCCCTTGAGGCACGACGAGCACCAAACGGTCGCTGCGGTAGGGGCGGCTTTGCAGGCCCTCGGGTTCGGCGGCGGCGCCGGTGTGGCACAGCCCCAGGTCGGCCGCGCCCTCGCGCACGGCCTGCAGCACGTCGGGGCTCAGGTGTTCCTGCAGGTCGATCTTGACCTGGCTGTGCGCGCGGGCGAAGGCCCCCAGGTCCTCGGGCAGGAACTGCACGATGGCCGAGATGTTGGCGTGCATGCGCACATGGCCGCGCACCCCGTCGGCGTATTCGCTCAGTTCGCCCTGCATGCGCTCCAGGCCGAACAGCACGGTGCGGGCGTGGTGCAGCAGGCTTTCACCGGCGGGCGTGAGGGTGACGCCGCGGCTGTGCCGGTAGAGCAGGGCGGTGTCCACCGCGGTTTCCAGGTCGGACAGGCGCTTGCTGACGGCGGAGGCGGCGATGAACTCCCGCTCCGCCGCGCGGCCGATGCTTCCCAGTTCGCAGACGGCCACGAAGAGCTGCAGCGAGGTGAGGTCGATTCGGCGCGCAAAACTGCGCTCGGAGCTTTTCATCGTGGTTGGAGAATTCTCTGAATCAGAGAGTTGCCGTATTTTCTCCCATGAAAATGCCGCGAGCCATCGTGGTATGCGATGGCTTTGATGCCCATTCACGCAAAAAAAGGCGCCCGAAGGCGCCGTTGGCGTTCAAGGCCTGGCTGCGATCAGCTGAACAGGTTCTTCAGCCGGTCGGTCCAGCTTTCGCCGCTGGGCGAATGCTTGGCGCCGCCTTTCTTGAGCGACTCCTCCAGCTCACGCAGCAGCTTGCGCTGGTGCTCGGTCAGCTTGACCGGTGTTTCCACCGCGATGTGGCAATACAGGTCGCCGGGGTAGCTGGCCCGCACGCCCTTGATGCCCTTGCCGCGCAGGCGGAACTGCTTGCCGGCCTGGGTGCCTTCGGGAATGTCGATGGCCGCCTTGCCCTGCAGCGTGGGCACTTCGATCTCGCCGCCCAGCGCGGCCGTGATGAAGCTCACGGGCACCTGGCAGTGCAGGTCGTCGCCGTCGCGCTCGAAGATGTCGTGCTTCTTCAGCCGGATCTCGATGTACAGGTCCCCCGGCGGGCCGCCGTTGGTGCCCGGCTCGCCGTTGCCGGTGCTGCGGATGCGCATGCCGTCGTCGATGCCGGCGGGGATCTTCACTTCCAGCGTCTTTTGCTTCTTGACCTTGCCCTGGCCGTGGCAGGTGGTGCAGGGCTCGGGAATGATCTTGCCCGTGCCGCGGCAGTGCGGACACGTCTGCTGCACGCTGAAGAAACCCTGGCGCATCTGCACCGTGCCGGCGCCGGCACAGGTGGTGCAGGTCTTGGCGCTGGTGCCCGGCTTGGCGCCGCTGCCGTGGCAGGTCTCGCACGATTCCCAGGAGGGAATGCGGATCTGCGCGTCCTTGCCCTTGGCCGCCTCTTCGAGGGTGACCTCCATCGCGTAGCTCAGGTCGTTGCCGCGATAGACCTGGCGCCCGCCCTGGCCGCGCCCGCGCGCGCCGCCCTGGCCGAACATGTCGCCGAAGATGTCGCCGAAGGCCTCGGCAAAACCACCGAAACCTTCCGCACCCGCGCCGCCGGGGCCGCGCATGTTCGGGTCCACGCCCGCGTGGCCGTACTGGTCGTAGGCGGCCCGCTTCTGCGGATCGGAGAGCATTTCATAAGCCTCTTTGGCTTCCTTGAACCGCTCTTCGGCAGGCTTGGCCGCGTCACCCTGGTTGCGGTCAGGGTGGTGCTTCATCGCGAGCTTGCGATAAGCCTTCTTGATCTCTTCGTCCGAGGCGTTCTTTGGAACGCCCAGAACTTCGTAAAAGTCTCTCTTGGACATGGTCTTTCCGAGCTCGGTTGGAACAGGAACGCCGCGCTGACCCCTGTGCAGGGCCCGGCGCGGCGGCTAGTCGGGCACGCGAGCGCGCTCAGCCTTTCTTCACTTCCTTCACTTCAGCGTCCACCACGTTGTCGTCGTGCGGTGCTGCACCGGCGGAGGACGAGGCACCGCCCTGGGGCGCTGCACCTTCCGTGCCACCTGCTGCTGCGGCCTGGGCGGCCTGCGCTTCGGCGTACATCTTCTCGCCCAGCTTCTGGCTGGCGGTCATCAGCGCGGTCGTCTTCTCGTCGATGGCCGCCTTGTCCTCGCCCTTGAGCGCGTCTTCCAGGGCCTTCACGGCGGACTCGATCTGCTCCTTCTCGGCGGCATCGAGCTTGTCGCCGTGCTCGGCCAGGCTCTTGGTCACGCTGTGCACGGCGGCTTCGCCCTGGTTGCGCGCCTGGACCAGTTCCAGCTTCTTCTTGTCGTCGGCCGCGTTCAGTTCGGCGTCCTTCACCATCTTCTGGATCTCTTCCTCGGACAGGCCCGAGTTCGCCTTGATGGTGATCTTGTTTTCCTTGCCCGTGCCCTTGTCCTTGGCGCCCACGTGCAGGATGCCGTTGGCATCGATGTCGAAGCTCACCTCGATCTGCGGCACGCCGCGGCCTGCCGGCGGAATGCCTTCCAGGTTGAACTCGCCCAGCAGCTTGTTGGCGCTGGCCAGTTCGCGTTCGCCCTGGAACACCTTGATCGTCACGGCCGGCTGGTTGTCGTCGGCGGTCGAGAAGGTCTGCGCGAACTTCGTCGGGATCGTGGTGTTCTTGCTGATCATCTTGGTCATCACGCCGCCCAGCGTCTCGATGCCCAGCGACAGCGGCGTCACGTCCAGCAGCAGCACGTCCTTGCGGTCGCCCGACAGCACCTGGCCCTGGATGGCGGCGCCCACGGCCACGGCTTCGTCCGGGTTCACGTCCTTGCGCGGGTCCTTGCCGAAGAACTCCTTGACCTTGTCCTGCACCTTGGGCATGCGGGTCATGCCGCCGACCAGGATCACGTCATGGATGTCCGACACGCTGATGCCGGCGTCCTTGATGGCGGTGCGGCAGGGGGCGATCGTGCGTTCGATCAACTCTTCCACCAGCGCTTCGAGCTTGGCACGCGTGAGCTTGATGTTCAGGTGCTTCGGGCCCGAGGCGTCCGCCGTGATGTAGGGCAGATTGATGTCGGTCTGCGCGCTGTTGGACAGCTCGATCTTGGCCTTCTCGGCCGCTTCCTTCAGGCGCTGCAGGGCCAGCACGTCCTTGGACAGATCGACGCCCTGGTCCTTCTTGAACTCGGAAATGATGTAGTCGATGATGCGCTGGTCGAAGTCTTCGCCGCCCAGGAACGTGTCGCCATTGGTGGACAGCACTTCGAACTGCTTTTCGCCATCGACGTCGGCGATCTCGATGATGGACACGTCGAACGTGCCGCCACCCAGGTCATACACGGCGATCTTGCGGTCGCCCTTTTCCTGCTTGTCCAGGCCGAAGGCCAGGGCCGCGGCCGTGGGTTCGTTGATGATGCGCTTGACGTCCAGGCCCGCGATGCGGCCGGCGTCCTTGGTGGCCTGGCGCTGGGCGTCGTTGAAGTACGCGGGCACCGTGATGACGGCTTCCGTCACCGCCTCGCCCAGGTAGTCCTCGGCGGTCTTCTTCATCTTGCGCAGGATGTCGGCGCTGACCTGCTGGGCCGAGATCTTGTTGCCGCGCACTTCGACCCAGGCGTCGCCGTTGTCGGCCGCCGTGATCTTGTAGGGCATCAGGTCGATGTCCTTTTGCACTTCCTTTTCGGTGAACTTGCGGCCGATCAGGCGCTTGATCGCGTACAGCGTGTTCTGCGGGTTGGTGACGGCCTGGCGCTTGGCCGAGGCGCCGACCAGCACTTCGCCGTCTTCCTGGTACGCCACGATGGAGGGCGTGGTGCGCGCGCCTTCCGAGTTCTCAATCACCCGCGTGGTGTTGCCTTCCATGATGGACACGCAGCTGTTGGTGGTGCCCAGGTCGATACCGATGATTTTTCCCATGTTGTTCTCCGAGATTTTGAAAAAGATTTGGATGCCGATAACTTGTGGATAACTTGGCCGGCTTCAAGCCGTCGCCGTCAGTTTTTCTTTGGGTCGGCGGGTGCTTACTTGGGCGCGGACACCGTGACCAGGGCCGGGCGCAGCACGCGCTCGGCGATCACGTAGCCTTTTTGCAACACGGACACCACCGTGTTGGGCTCCTGGTCGGCCGGCGCCATGCTGATGGCCTGGTGCTGGTGCGGATCGAACTTGTCGCCAGCGTTGGGGTTGATGGCCAGCACCTTGTTGCGCTCCAGGGCGGAGGTGAGCTGGCGCAGCGTGGCGTCCGAACCTTCGCGCAGCTGTTCGATCGTGGCGTCCTTGATGGCCAGGGCCGCGGCCAGGCTGTCGGCCACGGGGAGCATGCTTTCCGCGAAGCTCTCGATGCCGAACTTGCGGGCCTTGGAGATTTCCTCCTCGGCGCGGCGGCGGGCGTTTTCGGCCTCGGCCTTGGCGCGCAGGAATTGGTCGGCGAGATCGGCGCTCTTGGCCTTCAGCTCGGCCAGTTCGCCCTGCAGGCGGCCCAGTTCATCGGAGGCATGTGCCGCCATCGCGGCTTCGACTTCTTCAGGAGAGGGGGAGGCGTCCCCATGAGAGGCGGTGGCTGGATTGTTTTGATCGGACATGTCGATTTCTTCTGAAAGTGAACGGTACGCGCGGCAAATGGGTGCCATGCGGCGGATTTCAAGCGAAAAGGCGACGTTTGCACGCAGATGCGTCGGGCTGGCGTCGGTCTCGGCCGGCGTGAGTGTACAAGCGACCGGCCTTGGGGCTATAATCGCCGGCTTTGCCTTGCCACACCGCTTCTAGACGCAGCGGGTGGTTTCATCCACAAGGAGTTTGCATGCGTCACTACGAAATCATTTTGTTGATCCATCCGGATCAAAGCGAACAAGTTCCAGCCATGCTGGAGCGCTACAAGGGCATGATCGTCGCCGGCGGCGGCAAGGTGCACCGCGTGGAAGACTGGGGCCGCCGTCAACTGGCGTACCTGATCAACAAGCTGGCCAAGGCCCACTACCTGTGCGTGAACATCGAAGCCGACCAGGCCGTGATGGCTGAACTGGAGCATGCCTTCAAGTTCAACGACGCCGTGCTGCGCCACCTGACGGTTCAAAAGAAGAAGGCCGACACGGGTCCTTCCTCGATGATGAAGACCGTCGAGCGCGAAGAAGCCCGCAAGGCCAGCCAGGCCGAGTTCGCCGCTTCGGGCGAGCGCTGATCCATCGACTGGAGGAGTGGAAAACCACGTTGTCCTCACCGCCTGTATCGCCGAGGCTCAGGCCCTGCGCTACACGCCCGCTGGCCTGCCGGCCCTGGATCTGAAGCTCGAACACGGGTCTCAGCAGCAGGAAGCCGGTGCACAGCGCGAGGTCAAGGCGGTCGTGAAGGCCATTGCCTTCGGCACGCTCGCAGAGCGGCTGGCAAGACAGGCGCTCGGCAGCCTCTGGATCTTCCGGGGGTTTCTGGCGACGTCGCGCAACGGCAAGGGGCTGGTGTTCCACATCCAGGATATTCAACAAGATTAATTTTCAAGAGGTCCGAAAATGGCCACGTTCAAGAAGTTCAACAAAGACAAGCGCCCGAAGCGCAACACCCAGTCGCTGCTGTTCAAGCGCAAGCGCTTTTGCCGCTTCACCGTCGCCGGTGTGGAAGAGATCGACTACAAGGATGTCGACACGCTGCGTGACTTCATCGCCGAAAACGGCAAGATCATCCCCGCACGCCTGACCGGCACGCGCGCCATCTACCAGCGTCAGCTGAACACCGCCATCAAGCGCGCGCGCTTCCTGGCCCTGGTGCCTTACAGCGACCAGCACAAGATCTAAGGAGCAACAGTCATGCAAATCATCCTGCTCGACAAGGTTGTGAACCTCGGCAACCTTGGCGAAATCGTCAAGGTCAAAGACGGCTACGCCCGCAACTTCCTGATTCCTTCGGGCCGCGCACGCCGCGCCACCGAATCCGCCAAGGCCGAGTTCGAAGCCAAGCGCGCCGAACTCGAAAAGGCCGCCGCTGCAAAGCTGGCCGAGTCCCAGGCCCAAGGCGAAAAGCTCGGTGGCACGACCATCAAGCTGACGCAAAAGGCTGGCGTGGACGGCCGCCTGTTCGGTTCCGTGACCAACCACGACATCGCTGAAGAGCTGAACAAGCAAGGCTACAAGGTCGTGAAGTCGCAGATCCGCCTGCCCAACGGCCCGATCAAGGTCGTCGGCGACAACACGGTGAGCGTGGCCCTGCACACCGATGTGGTGGTGGACGTGACCGTGTCGGTCTACGGCGAAACCGCTTAACGAAAAAGCGCTGCCTCTGGCATCGATCGCGAAAGCCGCCCTCGGGCGGCTTTCGCGTTTCTGGCCTGCTGTTCCATGCACCGGTCACCCACCGCCTGTGAACAGCTTGTCCACAGACTTGTCATCCCAGTCTTCCCATCTGCCTGACGGTAACCCACCGCGCCCGCCGCGAGAGGACCTTTTGCCATGACCCTCGAGTCCCTTTCCATCGACGAGGATTTCGCTCCGGCGCCGGACCGCGAAGTCGCCCAGTTGCGCGTGCCGCCGCATTCCCTGGAGGCTGAGTCCAGCGTGCTGGGCGGCCTGCTGCTCGACAACATGGCCTGGGACCGGGTGGGCGACCTGCTGGTGGACGGCGATTTCTACCGGCACGAGCACCAGCTCATCTATTCGGCCATCGGCGCCATGGTGAACGCCAGCAAGCCTGCCGACGTGATCACGGTGTACGAGCGGCTGCAGGGGCTGGGCAAGGCGGAGGAGATCGGCGGGCTGGCCTACCTCAACAGCCTGGCGCAGTACGTTCCCAGCGCGAGCAATATCCGGCGCTACGCGGAGATCGTGCGGGAGCGATCGATCCTGCGCAAGCTGGTCACGGCCAGCGACGAGATCGCCACCAACGCCTTCAATCCCAAGGGCAAGCCGGTCGAGCGCATCCTGGACGAGGCCGAGCAGAAGATCTTCGCCATCGGCGAAGAAGGCTCGCGCATGAAGCAGGGTTTCCAGTCGCTGGACACGCTGGTGGTGGACCTGCTGGACCGCGTCCAGGAAATGGCGGACAACCCCGTGGATGTGACCGGCGTGCCCACGGGTTTCGCCGACCTGGACCGCATGACGTCGGGCTTGCAGGCGGGCGACATGGTGGTGCTGGCGGCGCGGCCGTCCATGGGCAAGACCTCGTTCGCCGTGAACATCGCCGAACACGTGGCGCTCAACGAAGGCCTGCCCGTGGCCATCTTCTCGATGGAAATGGGTGCGGCGCAGTTGGCGGTGCGGATCGTGGGCTCCATCGGCCGTGTGAACCAGGGCAACCTGCGCACTGGCAAGCTGACCGACGAGGAATGGCCGCGGCTGACCGAGGCCATCGAGCGCCTGCGTACGGTGTCGCTGCACATCGACGAGACGCCGGGCCTCACGCCCAGCGAGCTGCGCGCCAACGCGCGCCGGCTGGCGCGCCAGTGCGGCAAGCTGGGGCTGATCGTGGTCGACTACCTGCAGCTCATGAGCGGCTCGGGCTCGTCCAGCTCGGACAACCGCGCCACCGAACTGGGCGAGATCTCCCGGGGTCTCAAGATGCTGGCCAAGGAGTTGCAGTGCCCGGTGATCGCGCTGTCGCAGCTCAACCGATCGGTGGAGCAGCGCACCGACAAGCGGCCGATGATGTCCGACCTGCGCGAATCCGGCGCCATCGAGCAGGATGCCGACATCATCATGTTCATCTACCGCGACGACTACTACAACAAGGACAGCAAGGAGCCGAACGTGGCCGAGGTCATCATCGGCAAGCAACGGAACGGCCCCACCGGCACGGTGAAGCTGTTCTTCCAGAAAA
Organism: Acidovorax sp. SUPP2539; assembly: GCF_030158975.1. Taxonomy (NCBI): domain Bacteria; kingdom Pseudomonadati; phylum Pseudomonadota; class Betaproteobacteria; order Burkholderiales; family Comamonadaceae; genus Acidovorax; species Acidovorax sp. SUPP2539. Next base: position 502,606 of record NZ_BQXJ01000003.1, read on the forward strand.
ACCAGACGCGCTTCGAAAACCTCGCCATGGGCTCCGGCGACGATTTCTAGGCGCCTGGGGTCAAAAAGGCCTCCAGCACATATTTTTCTAGGGCGTATTGCTATCAATTAAATAGCAAACGTCCGGAATGCGGTGCTGGCTCGGTCAGCTGCCGCCCAGTGCCCAGGCCAGCAGCCCCACGGTGGCGACGCCGGTCAGTGCCACGGCGATCGTCAGGCGCTGGCTGCGCACCCGCAGCGCATCCACCGCGCGCACGAGCTGGGCGTTCTGCTCGGCGAGCGAGCCGATCAGCACGGCCGACGCCTGCTGCTCGGCCTCCAGCGCCTGCACCCGCTGGCGCAGCGCGGCCAGGCCGTCCTCCGTGCCGTTGGGCAGGGGCGCGGCGACGGTGGCTGCCGGCCCTTTCTGCGTCTGGCCCAGCAGCCGCCGGGCGGCCTGCAGGATCTGGGGCGTCGCCTCGATCACGTCGCCCCAGGGCACCAGCTTCAGCGCGGTCATCCATCCCACGGCCATTACCGGGTGCTCCCGCTCACAGCACTTCGCTGGCGAAGTCCGCCAGGCGTGAGCGCTCGCCGCGCGCCAGGGTGATGTGGCCGCTGTGCGGCCAGCCCTTGAAGCGGTCCACCGCGTAGGTCAGGCCGGAGGAGCCTTCGGTCAGGTACGGCGTGTCGATCTGCGCCAGGTTGCCCATGCAGATGATCTTGGTGCCCGGGCCCGCCCGCGTGATGAGCGTTTTCATCTGCTTGGGCGTGAGGTTCTGCGCCTCGTCGATGATCACGTACTTGTTGAGGAACGTGCGCCCGCGCATGAAGTTCATGCTCTTGATCTTGATGCGGCTGCGGATCAGCTCGTTGGTGGCCGCGCGGCCCCATTCGCCGGCGTTGCCGCCGTCGCCCTTGGCCAGGAATTCGAGGTTGTCGTCCAGCGCGCCCATCCATGGGCCCATCTTTTCCTCTTCGGTGCCGGGCAGGAAACCGATGTCCTCGCCCACGCTCACCGTGGCGCGGGTCATGATGATCTCGGTGTAGCGGCGCTCGTCCAGCACCTGCGTGAGGCCGGCGGCCAACGCCATCAGCGTCTTGCCGGTGCCGGCCGTGCCGGTGAGGGTGACGAAGTCCACCTCGGGGTCCATGAGCAGGTTCATGGCGAAGTTCTGCTCGCGGTTGCGGGTGTTCACGCCCCAGATGGCGTTCTTGGCCGAGCCGTAGTCCTTGAGCGTCTGCAGCACCGCCGTGCGGTCGCGGATCTCGGTCACGCGGGCGAAGAGGCTGGGCTCGCCGGGGGCCTCGAAGTACACGAACTGGTTGATCATCAACTGCGGCACGATCGGTCCGCCGATGCGGTAGTACGTGTGCACGCCGCTCTGCCAGCTTTCCACGTTCTTGCCGGTCTTGATCCAGAAGTCGGCCGGCAGCGCGAGCAGGCCGGAATACAGCAGGTCGCCGTCTTCGAGCGTCTTGTCGTTCTGGTAGTCCTCGGCGTTCAGGCCGAGCGCGCGCGCCTTGACGCGCATGTTGATGTCCTTGGACACCAGCACGACTTCGCGCGGGGCATGCAGCTTGCGCAGCGCTTCGACGACGCCCAGGATCTGGTTGTCGGCTTTGCCCTGGGGCAGGCTGGTGGGCAGGCTGTAGTCGAGCGGCGCCGTCTGGAAATACAGGCAGCCGCCGGCCGCGCGCTGGCCGGTGGAGTCGAGCTTGAGCCCGCGCGCGATGTCGGCGCCCTGCGCGGCGGCCAGGGCGTCGAGCGTGCGGCTGGCCTGGCGTCCGTTGCGGGCGACCTCGGTCATGCCTTTCTTGTGGCCGTCGAGTTCCTCGAGCACGATCATCGGCAGGAAGATGTCGTGTTCCTCGAATCGGAAGAGGCTGGTCGGGTCGTGCAGCAGCACGTTGGTGTCCAGCACGAACATCTTCTTGGGGCCGTTGCTGCGCACCTTGCGGCTGCGCGCGCTGGATGCCGCAGCGGGGGCTGGTGCGGGCTCGGGCGCGGCGGTGCGTGCCTGCACCGGCTCTGCCAGGGCGGGCTCACGGGCCTGCACCGGCGCAGGGGCCGGTGCGGCGCGGCGGCGCGACGGCGCGCGCTGCTCGGGTTGCGGCGGTGCCTCGCTGGCCACTGGCGCGGGTGCACGCGCGGCAGTGCTTTCAGTGCGGGGTGCCGCATCGCGGGCGGACGGGGCCGTGCGCGCGGGCTTGCGGGTGGAACGGGTGGCGGGAGGGTTGGCGGATTCGAAGGCTTCGACCGGTTCGTCAACGGCGGTCAGGTCCGCACGGGCCGCGGTCTGGTGGTAAGCATCCGGAGAAAGCAGCGCGGCGCGCCGGGTGGGGGCGGGGGGCAGGGGCATGGTGCAATGGCCTCGATGGGATGTTCAGAAAGCAAAAAGCCGCCTGGAGGCCAAGGCGGCTTTTGGGTGAGGGGAGGGCGTTGCGTTTCTCAGCAGCATCGACCCATTATGCATGCTCCCTATGACGGGCCGCGGCAGCCTGCCGCAGCCGGCTTCAGGCAGCTTTCTTGAGGGCCTTGATGGACTTCACGGCCTTGAGCACTTCGTCCACATGGCCCGGCACCTTGAGGCCGCGCCATTCGTGGGCGAGGATGCCGTCGGGGCCGACCAGGAAGGTGCTGCGTTCGATGCCCTTGACCTTCTTGCCGTACATGATCTTGTTCTTGACCACGCCGAACATGTGGCACATTTTTTCTTCGGTGTCGGCGATCAGTTCGAACGGGAGTTCGAGCTTTTCCTTGAAGTCGTCGTGCGACTTCATGTTGTCGCGCGACACGCCGAAGACGGCTGCGCCGGCCTTGACGAAATCTTTGTACTTGTCGCGGAACTGCATGGCTTCGGTGGTGCAGCCAGGGGTGTTGTCCTTGGGATAGAAGTACAGAATCAGAACCTGGCCAAGATGCGAGGTATTGGAGACCTTGATCCCCCCGGTCGCGTTGGCTTCAAATTCAGGTAGGGGTTTGTTGACAACGATCGCCATGGCACTCAATCTCTCAGGATGAAAGTCGTTGAAAAGCCGGGGGAGCGGTGTGTGTTATTGCTCTTGGAGGGCCCCCGACCGCAACCGGAGATTTTACCTTGAAACGGACTCTTTCGCACTCTTTCAGGCCCTGCAGTCTGTAACCAAAGTACACAACTGGCGATCAAGGCTCCAGCAGCAGGGCGGCGACCACGTTGCGCCCCTCGCCCGCCAGGATGTTGTAGGTGCGGCAGGCTGCCGGGGTGTCCATGGTCTCCAGCCCCATGCGCTTGGCCATCAGAGGCTGCAGCCAGGCGGGCGGCGGAAAGCGGTTGCGCGTGCCGCTGCCGAAGAGGATGAGTTCCGCATCGAGCCCGGCCAGTTGCGCGAAGTGCGCCGGCGTGAGGTCTTCGAAGCGCGTGCAGTCCCATGCCTGGTGCAGCCCGCGCGAGCCGAGGATCACGCTCGTCGTGAGCTTTTCGCCGTCCACGCCGATCCAGCCGGGGCCGTAGGCGCTGATGGTCTGTGTTTCGGAGCGGTCGGGCTGGAATTTCATTCGCTTTGGATGGATATCCGTTTGTGGGAAAAGGTGCGCTACGAGGGGCCAAAGGGTGCCAGGGCGCTGCGGGAACTGTGGTCAAATTATAGGTTTCGCCACAGAGGCAATGCCTCCTGGCGGGTCTCTGAGTCCCCCCGTGTCCGGCTCCCGTCCTTTTTTCGCCAGCGCATGAAGACCATCCACAAATCCGCGAAGCTCAATAACGTTCTCTACGATGTCCGGGGCCCGATCGTGGACGCGGCCAAGCAGATGGAGGACGAGGGGCAGAAGATCATCAAGCTGAACATCGGCAACCTCGCGCCGTTCGGCTTTGACGCCCCTGAGGAAATTCAGCAGGACATGATCCGCAACCTGCCCAACTCGGCGGGCTACTCGGACAGCAAGGGCATTTTCGGCGCGCGCAAGGCGGTGATGCACTACAGCCAGCAGCAGGGCGTGGCGGGCGTGACGCTCGACGACATCTACCTGGGCAACGGCGCGAGCGACCTGATCGGCATGGCCACCAACGCGCTGCTCGACGACGGTGACGAACTGCTGGTGCCCGCGCCCGACTACCCCTTGTGGACCGCCGTCGCCAGCCTGTCGGGCGGCAAGCCCGTGCACTACCTGTGCGACGAGGCCAACGGCTGGATGCCTGACCTGGACGACATCCGCGCCAAGATCACACCGCGGACCAAGGGGCTGGTGGTCATCAACCCCAACAACCCCACGGGCGCGATGTACTCCGACGAGCTGCTCAAGGCCCTGGTGCAGATCGCCCGCGAGCACGGCCTGGTGCTGCTGGCCGACGAGGTGTACGACAAGGTGCTGTACGACGGCGTCACGCACACGGCGCTGGCGAGCCTGTCCACCGACGTGCTCACGCTGACCTTCAACTCGCTCTCCAAGGCCTACCGCTCGTGCGGCTACCGTGCGGGCTGGATGGTGATCTCGGGCAACAAGGAAGTGGCCCGCGATTACATCGAGGGCATCAACATGCTCGCCAACATCAAGCTGGGCTCCAACGTGCCCGGCCAATGGGCCATCCAGACGGCGCTGGGCGGCTACCAGAGCATCAACGACCTGGTCCGGGAAGGCGGGCGCCTGCGGCGCCAGCGCGACCTGGCCTATGAACTCATCTCGGCGATCCCGGGCGTGAGCTGCGTGAAACCCAAGGCGGCGCTCTACATGTTCCCCCGCCTGGACCCCGCGATGTACCCCATCGCCGACGACCGCCAATTCTTCATGGAGGTGTTGCGCGCCACGCGCGTGATGCTGGTGCAGGGCTCGGGCTTCAATTACCCCGACCAACAGCACTTCCGCATCGTGTTCCTGCCGCACGAGGACGATCTGCGCGTGGCCATCGGCCGCCTGGCGGATTTCCTCGCCAGGTACCGGCAGCAGCACGGCACCGCCTGAGCCTTCACTCCTATTTTCATAGCTGCCAGCGCATATTCAACTAGCGCTGCAGTGCAATTTGACTGGTAATTCGATCATGAAACCGATCCAAGTGGGCCTGCTGGGCATTGGCACCGTCGGCAGCGGCGTCTTCAACGTGCTGCAACGCAACCAGGAGGAAATCCGCCGCCGCGCCGGCCGTGGCATCGAGATCGCCATGGTGGCCGACCTCGACGCGGCCCGCGCCAGGACCGTCGTGGGCGACACCGCCCAGGTGGTGAGCGATGCGCGCGCCGTCATCGCCAACCCCGACATCGACATCGTGGTCGAGCTGATCGGCGGCTACGGCATCGCCAAGGCCCTGGTGCTGGAGGCCATCGCCGCCGGCAAGCACGTGGTCACCGCCAACAAGGCGCTGCTGGCCGTGCACGGCACCGAGATCTTCGCGGCCGCGTCGGCCAAGGGCGTGATGGTGGCCTTCGAGGCCGCCGTGGCCGGGGGCATCCCGATCATCAAGGCGCTGCGCGAAGGGCTCACCGCCAACCGCATCCAGTGGATCGCCGGCATCATCAACGGCACCACCAATTTCATCCTGTCCGAGATGCGCGACAAGGGCCTGGATTTCGACGTGGTGCTGAAAGAGGCGCAGCGACTGGGCTATGCCGAGGCCGACCCGACCTTCGACATCGAAGGCGTGGACGCCGCGCACAAGGCCACCATCATGTCGGCCATCGCCTTCGGCATCCCGGTGCAGTTCGACAAGGCCTATGTGGAAGGCATCACCAAGCTCGGCGCGGCCGACATCCGCTACGCCGAGCAACTGGGCTACCGCATCAAGCTGCTGGGCATCGCCAAGCGCCGCTCCGGCGCGGGCGCGGCCTCCGGCCAGACCGACGGCGTGGAGCTGCGCGTGCATCCCACGCTCGTGCCCGCCAAGCGCCTGATCGCCAACGTGGAAGGCGCCATGAACGCCGTGGTCGTGCAGGGCGATGCCGTGGGCACCACGCTCTACTACGGCAAGGGCGCCGGCAGCGAGCCCACGGCCAGCGCCGTGATCGCCGACCTGGTGGACATCGCCCGCCTGGCCTCGGCCGACCCCGAGCACCGCGTGCCGCACCTGGCCTTCCAGTCGCACACGCTCGACCAGGCCATGGGCACGCTGCCCGTGCTGCCCATGAGCGAGGTGGTCACCAGCTACTACCTGCGCCTGCGCGTGGCCGACGAGGCCGGCGTGCTGGCCAAGGTCACGGGCCTGCTGGCCACGGCTGGCATCAGCATCGACGCGGTGCTGCAGCGCGAGGCCGACGAGGTGGGCGGCGAGGGTTCCACGCAGACCGACCTCATCATCCTCACGCACGACACGCGCGAGGGCACGATGAACGACGCCATCGCGCAGATGCAGGCGCTGCCCACGGTGCTGGGCCCCATCACGCGCATCCGCAAGGAGGAGCTGAACTGATGCTGTACGTCTCGACCCGCGGCCACGCCGACCGCAAGCATTTCTGCGACATCCTGCTGGAGGGCCTCGCGCCCGATGGCGGCTTGTACCTGCCCGAGCGCTACCCGCAGATCGACGACGCGGCGCTCACCCGCCTGCGCCGTGCCTACCACGAGCAGGGCTACGCGGAACTGGCCTTCCAGATCCTGTCGCTCTACATCGACGACATTCCCGCGGTGGACCTCAAGCGCCTGTGCGAGAAGACGTACACGGCCGAGGTGTTCGGCACCGGCGAGATCGTGCCGCTGCGCCACCTGGAAAACAGCCTGTGGCTCGAAGCCCTGTCCAACGGCCCCACGCTGGCCTTCAAGGACATGGCGATGCAGCTGCTGGGCAACCTGTTCGAATACGAACTGGCGCGCCGCGGCGAGACGCTCAACATCCTGGGCGCGACCAGCGGCGACACCGGCAGCGCCGCCGAATACGCCATGAAGGGCAAGCAGGGCGTGCGCGTCTTCATGACCAGCCCGCACGGCCGCATGAGCGCGTTCCAGCAGGCGCAGATGTTCAGCCTGCAGGACGAGAACATCCACAACCTCGCCATCGAGGGCGTGTTCGACGATTGCCAGGACATCGTCAAGGCCGTGAGCAACGACCTGGCCTTCAAGCGCCAGTACAAGATCGGCACGGTCAATTCGATCAACTGGGCGCGCCTGCTGGCGCAGGTGGTGTACTACTTCGCCGGCTACGTGCAGGCCACCGACACCAACGACCAGAAGGTGAGCTTCACCGTGCCGTCGGGCAACTTCGGCAACGTCTGCGCGGGCCACGTGGCGCGCATGATGGGCCTGCCGATCGACCAGCTGGTGGTGGCGACGAACGAGAACGACGTGCTGGACGAGTTCTTCCGCACGGGCGTGTACCGCGTGCGCGGCAGCGCCGACACGCACGAGACCTCCAGCCCGTCCATGGACATCAGCAAGGCGAGCAACTTCGAGCGCTTCGTGTTCGACCTGCTCGGCCGCGACGGCGCCCGCACGCAGGCGCTGTTCGGCGAGGCCCTGGCCCGGGACGGCGCGTTCGACCTGAGCGGCGACCCCGCATTTGCCGAGGCGGCGGGGCGCTACGGCTTCGTGAGCGGCAAGAGCACGCATGCGGACCGCATCGCGACCATCCGCGACACGTTCCAGCGTTTCGGCGTGACGATCGACACCCACACCGCCGACGGCGTGAAGGTGGCGCGCGAGCACATCCGTCCCGGCGTGCCGATGCTGGTGCTGGAAACCGCGCTGCCGATCAAGTTCGCCGAGACCATCGTCGAGGCGCTGGGCCAACCGCCCGAGCGGCCGGCCAGGTTCGAGGGCATCGAGGCGCTGCCCAAGCGCGTGCAGGTCATGCCGGCCGACGTGGTGCTGGTCAAGGCCTACATCAGCCGCCACTGCGCCTGAGTCCTCCCAGGCGGGTTTGTGCCGAATCGGGCCGATGCCCTAGTGCTTATTGTTCCTTTTGCTATTGAATTAATAGCAAATCCCAGGAGGTCGCAATGAAGGTGGTGGGCTTTGCCGGGTTCTCGGGCAGCGGCAAGACCACGCTGATCGAGCGGCTCATTCCGGCGCTGGGTCAGCGCGGGCAGCGCGTGTCGGTGGTCAAGCACGCGCACCACCGGTTCGACGTCGATCACCCCGGCAAGGACACCTGGCGCCACCGCGAGGCCGGGGCGTTCGAGGTGGTGGCGGCTTCGGACCGGCGGATGGTGCTGATGCGCGAGTTCGCCCAGCCCACCGAGCCCGACGTGCACGGCCTGCTGGCCGAACTGGACAACCGGGTGGACTGGGCCCTGGTGGAGGGCTTCAAGGAATGCGATCTGCCCAAGGTGGAGGTGTGGCGCTCGCCGTCGCCCGATGACACCGAGCGCAGCGTGCGCTATCCGCAGGACCCGTTCGTCGTCGCCGTGGTGACCGATGCCCCCGCCCGCCTGCCCGTGCCCACCGGGCTGCCTGTCTTCGATGGCTGGGCCGGCCCGGTCGATGCCCTGGCCGACTGGCTGATCGCCCAGGGTCCACGCTTTCACTATGTTCCGCCACCGCCTGGAGTCCGCTGAATGCCCGCTGCCGCCCGCCCCCCGATGAAGCCCCTGGACGAGGCGCTGGCCGACCTGCTGGCCCATGCCGTGCCGCTGGCCGGCACCGACACGGTGGACACGTTCGAGGCCGATGGCCGCGTGCTGGCCGTGGCGGCCGTCTCGCCGCTGCAGGTGCCGCCCCATGACAACAGCGCCATGGACGGCTATGCCGTGCGCCGGGCCGACCTGGCCGCTGCCGGGGCGCAGCTGCCCGTGTCGCAGCGCATCGCGGCCGGCAGCGCGGGCCTGCCGCTGGCCGCGGGCACGGCGGCGCGCATCTTCACGGGCGCGCCGGTGCCGCCCGGGGCCGATGCGATCGTGATGCAGGAAGACTGCCAGGCGCTGGAGGGCGACCGCGTGCAGATCGATGCCGTGCCCGCCGCCGACCAGTGGATTCGCCGCGCGGGCGAGGACATCGCGCTCGGGGCCGAGGTGCTGGCCGCGGGCACGCGGCTCACGCCGGCCGCGCTGGGGCTGGCCGCGAGCATCGGCCTGGCGCGGCTCACCGTGGCGCGGCGCCCGCGCGTGGCGCTGTTTTCGACCGGCGACGAACTCGTCATGCCCGGCGAGGTGGACCCGGCCCGCATGCCGCCCGGCGCCATCTACAACAGCAACCGGTTCTTCCTGCGGGGGCTGCTGCGCCGCCTGGGCTGCGCGGTGACCGACCTGGGCATCGTGCCCGACCGGCGCGAGGCCACGCTGGAGGCGCTGCGTGGCGCCAGCCTGGAGCACGACCTGATCCTGACCAGCGGCGGCGTGTCGGTGGGCGAGGAAGACCACGTCAAGCCCGCCGTCGAGGCCCTGGGCCGGCTGGACCTGTGGCAGATCGCCATGAAGCCCGGCAAGCCCTTCGCCCATGGCCGCATCGGCGCGGCGCACTTCATGGGGCTGCCGGGCAACCCGGTATCGAGCTTCATGACCTTCGCGCTGCTGGTGCGCCCGTTCCTGCTGCGGCTGCAGGGCGTGCAGGCCGTCGCCCCGCAGAGCGTGGCGGCTACGGCCGACTTCGACTGGCCGCGCGCGGACCGGCGCCGCGAGTTCCTGCGCGTGCGGCGCAACGCGGCGGGCGGGCTGGACCTGTTTCCCCACCAGGGATCGGGCGTGCTCACGTCGGTCGCCTGGGGCGACGGCGTGGTGGACACCCCGGCCGGCCAGACCATCGCGCGGGGCGATACCGTGCGCTTCATTCCCTGGGCGGAGCTGCAGTCATGAGCCGCACCGTCACCGTGCGCTACTTCGCCGCGATCCGCGAGGCCGTGGGGCAGGGCAGAGAGCGCCTGGCGACGCAGGCGGCCACGCTGGGCGCGCTGCGCGACGAGCTGATCGCGCGCGGCGGGCCCTGGGCGCACAGCCTGGGTCGCGGCCGCGCGGTGCGCATGGCGCTCGACCAGACGCTGAGCGACGAATCCGCGGCGCTGGCCGATGGGGCGGAAGTGGCGTTCTTTCCGCCCGTCACGGGCGGCTGAAGGCCGGCGCGCCCGTGGCCTGACGCGTCCTTTTTCGATGCCTGCTTCCGACACGCCCCTCTTGCCGTTGCTGCAGGCGCTGGAGGTGGAGTTGCACCGGCCGGCCGCGCGCCAGGACGCGGCCCGGCTGGACGCGCTGCTGCACGACGACTTCCGCGAGTTCGGCCGCTCCGGCACGGTCTACACCAAGGCGGACCTCCTGTCGCAACTGCCGGCCCAGGCGCAGCATGCCGTTGTGGTCGCGGACGGCTTCGAGGTCCGGCGTCTCGGTGAATGCGCCGCGCTGCTCACGTACCGATCGGCGCAGCGGTTGGACGACGGAACCCTGGAGCGGTGGACGCTGCGCACCTCGGTGTGGGAGCGGTCTGCGCGCGGGTGGCAGATGCGCTTCCACCAGGGCACGCCTGCCGCGCCCGAAGGCCCCGGCGAATCCGAACCCCCGACGGCATGGGCCAAAGGGGTGCCGCCGCCTTGATGGCGGCGGCCCGAGGCCCATCTCCCGCAGGCTCTTAAGCGCCCTGGGGTGCGGTGACGGCCGGCTCGCCGCGCGGCAGGGCCGCCAGGGCCTCTTGCAGCCGCTGTACCAGTGCCGGCGAGGCCGACGTCATCGGCGCGCGCAGCTCGTCCGCCATCTCGCCCTGCGCGGCCAGCAGGGCCTTGATGGGGGCGGGGTTGGGCTCGGCGAAGAAACGCTCCACCCACGGAAGAATCCGCTGCCAGAGCCCGCGCGCCTGCACCAGGTCCCCGGCCGCGACGGCATTCAGGCAGGCCACCCATTCGGCCGTCTGCCAGTGCGCGCTCGCGGCGATGGCCCCGGCGCCCCCGAGCGCGACGGTGGTGAATGCCTGGGCGTCCTCGCCCGCCAGCATTTGCAGCGTGCCGTCTGCGATGAGCGCCTGCGTCTTCGCCGGGCTGCCGCCGCAATCCTTCACGGCGCGGAGGTTCGGGTGCGCCGCCAGGCCGCGCAAGGTGGCCAAGTCGAGCGTGGCGCCGGTGCGGTAGGGAATGTCGTAGACGACGAGCGGGACCGCGCTGGCGTCGGCGATCGCCTCGAACCACTGCTGCAGCCCGGCCTGCGACGGCCGGATGGAATGCGGCGCTGACACCAACAGCCCCGCGAGCGGCTGCGGGGCCAGGCTGCGCACCCGCGCCAGCACCTGGCCCATGTGGCAGCCCGACACGCCCATCACCACCGGCAGGCCGCCCGCGTGCGCGAGCACCGTGGCCAGCACGGCGTCCTGCTCCGGCGTGTCCAGCGCCCCGGCTTCGGCGGTGGAGCCGCAGGCCATGAACCCCGCGATGCCCGTGCCGCGCAGCCGCTGCACGAGGGCCTTCAGGGCGGCATGGTCCACGGCGCCTTGGCGAAACGGGGTGACGAGGGGAATCCAGAGGCCGGAGAAATCGCCACGGGCCCGCGGGGTGGCAGGGCGGGTGGTGGCATGGGAAGGGGTGGAATGTGAACGCACGGGAACATCCTTTCAGGCAACGACCGAGGGAGCCGTCCAGGGATGCGTGCGCCGACCGGCAAAGCGGCAGGCGTTCAAAAGAGAAAAAAGGGGAGAGGGTGCCTGCCGCGCGGTTCCGTCGCTCATCCGGACGGAACCGCAGCTCCGGTCAGATGAGCTGGGGTTTTTTGGCTTTGCCTGCGCACGCCGCCACGGACCGGAGGGTCCGCGAAGGCGAGGGGGTGTGCGAAGGCATGGGGGGCAGTATAGCCAGGATGCGCCGGTACAGGCCCTTCGTCGCGCCGCTGCCGGTGCCCTCGCGCTGGGTGGCGGGGCTAGGGCGCAGGGGCGTCGCCCTGCGGAACCTCGTCCGAAGGGGGCGGCAGTTCCGGGCAGCGCCAGTTCAGCAGTTCGGCCAGGCGCAGCGTGATCCAGCGCGCCTCGGACGGCGCCACGCCGGAGCCGGGCGTGGCCAGCCCGGCATGGATGCGCAGCAGGATCTCGGCCTCCGACGGGGCCTGCACGTGGTAGAGCGTCTGCGCCTGCTCCACCAGATGGCTGGCCAGGTCTTCGCACAGCTCGTAGCGCTCGCGGACCACGGCGACCGGCTCGGACAGGCGCTGGCGGGCATCGCTGTACACCGCCAGGAACGAGGGCGGGACGTGGATCTGGTTCTCGTCGTGCATGGCGGATGCGGCTCAGTCGGGTGTGAACAGGCGCGCGAACCGCTCGGCATCCTCGGCCAGCTCGAACGTGGCGAGCTGGCCCATCTTGCCGTCCGCCAGGCGGTGGGCCGCGAACAGGCTGTAGCGGCCCCGCAGGTCGTAGCTGGGCAGGTCGATCAGCGCATAGGGGTGGGGCTGGAAGACTTCGTGCTCGAACACCACGCGGTGCTGGTTGCGCGGTGACGGAAAGAGCTTGTAGCGGTCGGTGGTGACGGTCTGGGTGGCCATGCGGAAAGGAGAGCGAAGGGGAGGGGTGGCAGCGGTGCGAGGCGCAAGAGGCGGGCGCGGCGGCGCGCCTGGCAAGCCGGCCACTTTAGCAAAGGCGCTCTTTTCCCGGCCGGCGCCGGCGGTCGGGCGGTTTCCGTGACAATCGCGGTTTGCGAACGCACGCACAAGGACACCGCCGCATGGCACGCAATTCGAGAGACAAAGACGAGTGGGCCGGCAAGGTCTTCGCCCTCATCCAGGGCGGCAACACCCAGGCGGCCATCGCGCAGGTGAAGGTCGCGCCGTCGGTGAACGACGTGGTGCGGCTGCAGGCCATGCTGGCGCGCGTGCCGGCGTCCCCCGCACGGCGCCAGCTCGACCAGATCATCGAGGAAGAGCGCGGCCTGCTCTCCGCCCCGCGCCTGCACCGCTCGCCATGAGCCGCACCGGCGCCAGACCCCTTTCGCAGCGGCCATGAACCCCGTTTCCGCTCCACATCCCATTGCCCTGCCCCGCGTGGCCGTCCAGGCGGCCGACTTCGACGTGTCCGCCGAACTGGCGGCCCTGCGCGCCGGCGATCCGCGGGTGGGTGCGGTGTGCTGCTTTGTGGGCACCGTGCGCGATCACAATGCCGGCGACGCCGTCGCATCGATGGAGCTGGAGCATTACCCCGGCATGACCGAGAAGTCCATCGAAGCCATGGTGGACGAGGCGCTGCGCCGCTTCGAGCTGTTCGGCGCCCGGGTGGTGCACCGCGTGGGGCTGCTGCAGCCGCAGGACCAGATCGTGCTGGTGGCGGTGACTTCGGCCCACCGGGGCCAGGGCTTTCAGGCCTGCGAGTTCCTGATGGATTACCTCAAGACCCAGGCGCCGTTCTGGAAGAAGGAGGTTACGCCCCAGGGCGCGCGCTGGGTCGACGCCCGCGTGACCGACGATGCCGCGCTGGCGCGCTGGGGCATCGCGGCCCTTCCCAATGCGGATCAGGGTTTGAAGTGAAAAAGGCCTTCGCCGCATATTCCACTAGGGCGTGGCGCTATCAATAAGTGAGCATTTGGCATTTTTTGAGATGCCCGCCTGAATTTGATCTGGCGCATGGCCTGCTGTGGGGCGCGCGCTTGAAATGTGCCGCCACCTCCCCCAACTGCGTTGCAATTCGGAGGACATTTCAACCATGCGTCTCGACAAATTCACCACCAAGTTCCAGGAAGCCCTGAGCGACGCGCAGTCGCTGGCGCTGGGCAACGACAACGCCTACATCGAACCCGTGCACATGCTGGTCGCCATGTTGCGCCAGGAAGACGGCCCGCGAGCGCTGCTGCAGCGCGCCGGCGCCAACGTGCCGGGGCTGCTGTCCGCGGCCGAGGCCGCGGTCAAGCGCCTGCCCCAGGTGCACGGGCAGGACCAGGTGCAGGGCGGCCCCGAACTGGGCCGTGTGCTGCAGGCCACCGAGAAGGAGGCCATCAAGCGCGGCGACCAGTTCATCGCCAGCGAGCTGTTCCTGCTCGCGCTGGTGGACAGCAAGGGCGATGCCGCCCAGATCGCCAAGGACAACGGCCTGACCCGCAAGAGCCTGGAGGCCGCCATCGACGCCGTGCGCGGCGGCCAGAAGGTGGACAGCGCCGAGGCCGAAGGCCAGCGCGGCGCCCTCGCCAAGTACTGCCTGGACCTGACCGAGCGCGCCCGCATCGGCAAGCTCGACCCCGTGATCGGCCGCGACGACGAGATCCGCCGCGCCATCCAGGTGCTGCAGCGCCGCACCAAGAACAACCCCGTGCTGATCGGCGAGCCCGGCGTGGGCAAGACCGCCATCGTGGAGGGCCTGGCCCAACGCATCGTGGCCGGCGAGGTGCCGGAATCGCTCAAGGGCAAGCGCGTGCTGTCGCTGGACATGGCGGCCCTGCTGGCCGGCGCCAAGTACCGCGGCGAGTTCGAGGAGCGCCTGAAGAGCGTGCTGAACGAGCTGGCCAAGGACGAGGGCCAGACCATCGTCTTCATCGACGAGCTGCACACCATGGTCGGCGCCGGCAAGGGCGAGGGCGCCATGGATGCGGGCAACATGCTCAAGCCGGCGCTGGCGCGCGGCGAGCTGCACTGCGTGGGCGCGACCACGCTCGACGAATACCGCAAGTACATCGAAAAGGATGCGGCCCTGGAGCGGCGCTTCCAGAAGATTCTCGTGGGCGAGCCCACGGTCGAGGCCACCATCGCCATCCTGCGCGGCCTGCAGGAAAAGTACGAGGTGCACCATGGCGTGGACATCACCGACCCGGCCATCGTGGCCGCGGCCGAGCTGTCGCACCGCTACATCACCGACCGCTTCCTGCCCGACAAGGCGATCGACCTCATCGACGAGGCCGCGTCCAAGATCAAGATCGAGATGGACTCCAAGCCCGAGGTCATGGACCGGCTCGACCGGCGGCTGATCCAGCTGCAGATCGAGCGCGAGGCCGTGCGCCGCGAGAAGGACGAATCCTCGCAAAAGCGCTTCGCGCTGATCGAGGAAGAGATCGCCAAGCTGCAAAAGGAAATCGCCGACTACGACGAGATCTGGCAGTCCGAAAAGGCCCAGGCCCAGGGCAGCGCGCACGTGCGCGAGGCCATCGACAAGCTCAAGTTCCAGATCGAGGAGTTCACCCGCAAGGGCGACTTCAACAAGGTGGCCGAGCTGCAGTACGGCAAGCTGCCCGACCTGGAAAAGCAGCTCAAGGAAGCGCAGGCCAAGGAAGCCGGCAAGGACGGCGCAGGCAGTGCCCCGCGCCTGCTGCGCACCCAGGTGGGCGCCGAGGAGATCGCGGAGGTGGTGAGCCGCGCCACCGGCATTCCCGTGGCCAAGATGATGCAGGGCGAGAAGGACAAGCTCCTGCAGATGGAGGACAAGCTGCACGAGCGCGTGGTGGGCCAGGACGAGGCCATTGCCGCGGTGGCCAATGCCATCCGCCGCTCGCGCTCGGGCCTGTCCGACCCCAACCGGCCCACGGGTTCGTTCCTGTTCCTGGGGCCCACGGGCGTGGGCAAGACCGAGCTGTGCAAGGCGCTGGCGGGCTTTTTGTTCGACAGCGAAGACCACCTGATCCGCATCGACATGAGCGAGTTCATGGAAAAGCACTCGGTGGCGCGCCTGATCGGCGCGCCGCCCGGCTACGTGGGCTATGAAGAGGGCGGCTACCTCACCGAGGCCGTGCGCCGCAAGCCCTACAGCGTGCTGCTGCTCGACGAGGTGGAAAAGGCCCACCCCGACGTGTTCAACGTGCTGCTGCAGGTGCTGGACGATGGCCGCCTGACCGATGGCCAGGGCCGCACCGTGGACTTCAAGAACACGGTGATCGTGATGACGAGCAACATCGGCTCGCACCTCATCCAGGCGATGGTGGGGCAGGACTCGGACGACATCAAGGAAGCGGTTTGGGGGGAACTCAAGAACCATTTCCGACCCGAATTCCTGAACCGCATCGACGAGACGGTGGTGTTCCACGCGCTGGATGCGAAGAACATCGAAGCGATTGCACGCATCCAGTTGCAGTTGCTCGAAGCGCGTTTGGCGAAAATGGACCTGCACCTGCAGGTGTCCGACACGGCCCTGGCCGAGCTGGCCAAGGTGGGATTCGATCCCGTGTTCGGTGCGCGGCCGCTCAAGCGGGCGATCCAGCAGCGGCTGGAAAATCCGCTGTCCAAGCTGCTGCTGGAAGGCCGGTTCGCGCCCAAGAGCGTGATTCCGGTCGATGTGGACCCGGTGCTCGATCCGGGCGTGTTCCGGTTCGGCGAGGCCCTGACCCAGGGTTGAGCCGGGCCTTCTCAGGAAAGGATTGGGTTTGAACGATTTTGCAGCCGGGGTGATCCGGTGGATAGTGCGCCTGGCTGTGGTGGCCGTCGGCGTGGTCTTTTTCCTGAGCCTGCTGGCCGTGGCCGCTTTGCTGGCGGTGGTCTGGGGCGCCCGTGCCCTGTGGGCGCGGGTGACCGGCCGCCCCGTGACGCCCTGGGCCATGCGCATGGACCCGCGCACCGGCTGGAGCACGGTGTACCGCAGCACGGCGCGCTGGTCCGCCGCCCCGGGCGGCCGCCCGGTGGCGGACGGCCCCGCCGAGCCGGCGGTGCGCTCGCGCGAACTGCCCGGCGCGCGTGAGGTGACCGACGTGCAGGCGCGCGACGTGTCCTGAGCCGGCGGCGCGGCAGGGCGGCCTTGGTGGCGCGCTCACCTGCTTTTGTGTTGGGACATCGGTGCCGGGCCGCGCCCGGGATCGCACCGCGCCCAGTCCGGCTTGGGGCGTCGGCCATCGGGCACGCGTTTCCCGCTTATTTTCCCGAATGAGGCACTTGGAGACCTGGATTTACAGGCGGTTGCAAGGGCGCTGCCTATGATGCGTGGAATGACCCCTGCCGATATCCGCCACCAGTTCGAAATCCAGCGGCGTGCCAGCCGGGACCATGCCGACGTGCCCCTGCTGGTGCGCCGAGAGCGCCTGCTGCGGGTGCGCAAGATGCTCGACGAACACGGTCCGGTGCTCGCGGCGGCGGTGCAGGCCGATTTCGGCATGCGGTCGCCGCGCCTGACCGAGGTGGCCGATCTGTTCGTGCTGCGTGCGCAGCTGTCGCACACGTTGCGGCACCTGGCCCGATGGGCCAAGCCCCGCAAGGTCTTCACCCCGGTGTTCCTGCAGCCGGCGCATGCCTGGGTGCAGCGGCAGCCGCTCGGCGTGGTGGGCGTGATCGCGCCGTGGAACTATCCCGTGCAGCTGGCGCTGGCGCCGGCCATCGGCGCTCTCGCGGCGGGTAACCGGGTGATGCTCAAGCCCAGCGAACTCACGCCCCACACCTCTGCGCAACTGGCCTCGCTGGTCTCGCAGTTCTTTTCGCCCGATGAGTTCTGCGTGGTGCAGGGCGATGCCGCCGTGGCGGCGCTGGTCGCCTCGCTGCCGTTCGACCACCTCTTGTTCACCGGCTCCACGGCGGTGGGGCGCAAGGTGGCGCAGGCCGCCGCCGTGCACCTGACACCCACCACGCTGGAGCTCGGGGGCAAGTCCCCGTGCATCCTCGATGCGGACTGCGACCTGCAGGACGCCGCGCTCAAGATCGCACACGGCAAGCTGTTGAACGCGGGCCAGACCTGCATCGCCCCGGACTATGTGCTGCTGCCGCGCGGGCGCGAAGCCGCGTTCGGCGAGGCCTACCGCGCCGCCGTGGCACGGCTCTTTCCGTATTTCGAGGGCAATCCCGACTACGCCTCCGTCATCAACCCCCGGCAGCTGGCGCGCCTGCGCACCATGCTGCAGCAGGCGCAGACGCAAGGCGCCGACGTGCAGGTGCTGGAACCCGTGCCCGGCTCCCCGCCACCGCCCGCGCAGGGCATCGGCGACGGGGTGGGGCGGCAGATGCCGCCGGTGCTGGTCTTCAACGCCAGCCTGAACATGCAGGTGATGCAGGAAGAGATCTTCGGCCCCGTGCTGCCCGTGCTGGGCTACGAGCGGCTGGACGACGCCATCGCGCACATCAATGCTGGGCCGCGGCCGCTCGCGCTGTACTGGTTCGGCCGCAACGAAGCCGTGCGCGACGATGTGCTGCGCCGCACGGTGAGCGGCGGCGTCACGGTGAACGACACGCTCATGCACATCACGCACGACAACCTGCCGTTCGGCGGGGTCGGCGACAGCGGCTGGGGCGCCTACCACGGCGAGGCGGGCTTTCTGCGCTTTTGCCACCAGAAGTCGGTGCTGGTGCAATCGCGCTGGTCCATGGGCTCGGCGCTCTACCCGCCGTATGGCGCGCGTTTCGACCGCGTCATGGGCCTGCTGCGCCGCTGGCTTTAGGCGCCACGGGGCCTTCGCACAGGGCCCGGGACAGCCGGGGGCTGGAGTGGAAAAACCATTTGCGGCGACAATGCCGCTCCTTTCGTTTTTTCATCCCCCTGTTTTCGTCCCGTTTTTTCCATGTCCAGTATCCAGGTCCGTCCCGCCACGCTTCGCGATGCCAAAGCCATTGCACAGATCCATACCGTCTCCGCAGCCGAGGTATACCGTGGCTTGTTGCCTGACGACCAATTGAAATCCCTGTCTTCGGTCGAGAAGCGCCAAGCCTACTGGCGCGAGGCCATCGAGTATTGCGAGCCCCAGGTCCAGGTGGCCGTGGACGGCGACAAGATCGTCGGCTTCGTCGGCTTCGACCGTTCGCGCGATGAAAAATCCCGTCCCACCACCGGCGAAATCTGGGCCATCTACGCCGCCCCGACCCACTGGAGCCAGGGCGTGGGCGTGGCCCTTTGGGACGCCGCACGCGACGGCCTGCAGGAAGAGGGCTGCACCAACGTCACCGCCTGGGTGCCGCTGCGCAACGAACGCGCGCTGCGCTTCCATGAACTGGCCGGCTTCAAGCGCGAAATGTCCACGGCCAAGACCGCTGTCGTCGGCGGTGTGAAGATCGAGGAAGTGCGCCTCAAGCGCCCCTTGAACTGATCCGCCGCCTCCCCTGACTTTCCTTTTCGCACACCCTTCATGATCCACTGGACCGAGCACGGCGAGGAGCGCTCAGCGCCCTGGCGCAGCGAGAGCAACGCTGCGGCGCCCCGGCGCGTGGTGCTGGCCGACGATACGCTCGCGGCCGACACCGCCTACCGGCTGGCGTGCGAGGGCACGGGCCTGTTGTGGCGCGGCGATTTCCAGAACGCGCGGCACTTGCTGCAGGCGCTCATGCGCCGCGCGGACAAGAAGCCCAAGGCCAAAGGGGCCAAGGCTGGCCGCAAGGCGCAGGCCGCAGGCACTGCCGCCGAGAGCGCGATCCCTGCCCAGGCCTTCCATCTGCACCGGCAGGCCCAGGCGCAACGTGCGCGCACGCTGGGCATGCTGCTCGTGCCGGTGGAGGGGGACCGCACCATCGCGTTGCGCCGTGCGCCCGATTGGCGAGAGGCATTCGCCGAGGCCTGGGGCCCGGCCAACGGCACCGCCTGCGTGGTGTCGCTGCGCGAAATGCTGGGGCTGGTGGGGGCGCACGAGTGGCGCAAGAAGGGCGTGGAGATTCCCGCCCTGGGCACGCCTCAGTCACCGCGCCGCATCCATCCGCATTACGGCGTGTTTTCGCCCGTGCGCGGGGAGTACGTGGACCTTGTGGCCCAGGCGCCGCTGCCGGCCAGGGAGCTGGCCTTCGACATCGGCACCGGAACGGGCGTGCTCGCGGCGGTGCTGGCCCGGCGCGGTGTGCACCGCGTCGTGGCCACCGACCAGGACCCCCGCGCTTTGGCCTGCGCCCGCGACAACGTCCATCGGCTGGGCCTGTCGGCCCAGGTCGAGGTGGTGCAGGCCGATCTCTTTCCCGCGGGCCAGGCGCCGCTGGTGGTGTGCAACCCGCCCTGGTTGCCGGGGCGTGCCAGCTCGTCCATCGAGCATGCGGTGTATGACGAAGACAGCCGCATGCTGCGCGGCTTTCTGTCGGGCCTCAAGGCGCACCTGGCGCCGGCCGGCGAAGGGTGGCTGATCCTGTCCGATCTGGCGGAGCACCTGGGCTTGCGCTCGCGTGACCAACTGCTCGACTGGGTGGCCGGCGCAGGCCTGCGGGTGGTCGATCGGCACGAGGTGCAGCCCCGCCATGCCAAAGCCGCGGACGCTACCGATCCGCTGCATGCCGCGCGCTCGGCCGAGCGCACCTCGCTCTGGCGGCTGGCTGCGCTTTAGGCGCTGCGCCGGGCGCTAAGCACCACCGGTTTCGTTTTTACGCCGGCAGCAACTGCTCCATGCGCTCGCGCACGGCGGCAGCGCGTTCGGGGCCGGCCAGCAAGGTGATTTCGTCCAGCAGCGCCTCGCTCACGTCCAGCATGCTGTCGCGGTCGCGCGCACCGCGCAGCGCTTCATGGAAATTACGGGCCAGGTCGGCATTGCGCCGTGCGAACATGCGCTCGCAAATGTCGAACAGGTACATGCGCGCACCGGCCAGCGAACGCAGGGCGTTCGAGGGTGCCGGGGCTTCGTTCGTGGCGGCCGGCGCAGTGGAAGGCGCGGGCGTTGTGCTGGGGCTGGCCAGGTAACCCTGGCGCATCAGTTGCTCGACGATCTGGGCGCCGATGCCGTTGTACATGGCCTGCAGGTCCTTCATCGGCCGGCCATCGGCCAGCAGCAGCAGGGAGCGTTCTCGCAGGCTCAGTGTTCGCACGCCCGGGGACAGTTCCAGGCGGGCCTTGTCGGTTCTCAGGAGCAGCATGGAAAGGGCAAAGATCAGGCGGGAGCCTGATTGCAGCGCACTCCCGTGACGTGGCGATGACGCCAGCAGGGCCACGCGGCTGCGTGCGGCCAATGCACCACGGTTCGTGCGCCGGATGCGGACCTTGCCGCGAAGGCCGGTGGTATTCTCGCGGGCTTCGCCCAGGGGGGAGAAGCATGCTGACGGAACACCCAATGAACAAGAAAACAATTGCAGGCGCCGCCGTGGCGCTGGTTGTCGTGGCCTATGGTGGCGCGACCTGGTATCTGGGCCAACGGGCCCAGTCGAGCTACGAGGAGGCGCTGGTCGATCTGCGCCAGGCCCTGGGCCCGGAGGCCATCGTTTCCGAGGAATACCACAAGGGCTTCTTCTCATCGCAGGCCAAGCTGGTGCTGCAGTGGACCCCGCCCCGCACGGCCGAGCAGGTGGAGGCCAATGTGCCGCCATCCCCGCCGTTGCGCCTGGCCGTGAACAGCAACGTGCACCATGGCCCGCTGGCGGGCCGCCGCCTGGCGGCCGCCGTGGTCGATTCGCGCTTTGCGCTGGAGGGTCTGGACGCGCAGGCCACCAAGGACCTCGCCAAGGTGACCGCTCCCACCCTGACCACTGTGCACCACCTGACGGGCCGGCACGACCTCCATTTCCAGTTGCCCGCAGGTGAAGTCGGCAACGAGGAGATGACGTTGCGTTGGCAAGCCATGGTCACCGACATGACCCTGAGCGGAGACCGCAAACGCGTCAAAGGCAGCTTCCAGTGGCCCGAATTCGCGATGGTCGGAATGCCCGGTGGTACCCCGGACGAAGACGACGAAGAGGCCAAGCCGGTGGCCCGCATCACCATGGCCATGAAGGGCATGGACGGCACGTTCGAGAACGAAGTGATCGAAGGCATGTGGCTCTTCGGGCCCGGCACCGGCACGGTGCGGCTCGCGGAGATGGACGCCAGCAGCACCCCGGCCGCAGGCGGTGCGGCGACGTCCCTGTTCTCTCTGAAAGAAGTGGCCGGGTCGTCCACGATCGAGAGCAATGGCGCCACGATCAGCATCGCCACTGCGCTCAACGGCAAGGGCAGCATGGGCCCGCTGAATTTCGAATCGGTGGGCTTCGAAGAAAAGTTCCAGCGCATCGACCTGGAAACGATCAAGCGCTTTCAGCAGGCACTGATCGAGGCCTATCGCACGCAGGGCCTGGCAAACGCGGCCTCCCAAACGGAAGAGCGCATTCTGGCCTTGCTGGAAGAGAGCGCTCCCCGCCTGGTGGCAGCCCTTCCGGCTTACTCGATGAAGCTCATGGCCACCTACCAAGGCCAGCAGGGGCAGATCGAGTACGGCGGCGAAGTGCAGCGCGCTCCCTCGGCCGAAGAGGTTGCGCAGACGGGCTGGAAGGCCGCGTTGATCAAGGGCTCGATGCTGAATGCCAGCGCGCGTTTGCCCAAGGCGTGGATTGCGCCCATCGCCGAGGCCGCAGGCAAGAAAGACATGAAGAGCGAAGACATGGATGCCATGATCGGCATGGCCCAGGCTGCCGGGTTCCTGCGACAGGAGGGGGACAACCTGACCAGCGTAGTGAAAATGGAAGCCGGCCAGGTCAAGCTCAACGGCAAGAGCATCGACCTGCCGAAGGGGACTTTCTAAAATAGCGGTGCTTCGGTGGCTTCGGCCATCGGTCGGCTGCTCGCCAGGGCCCTTCGGGCCCTTTTTGTTTTTCCGGGGGGCCGGGCCGTTCGTGGGGCTGCAGGCAGTCCTTTTCCTTGTCGTTACCTTCATCGGGAATTCCGGATTCACGGCCATGGGCGCTCGGCGCCGGTGGCGAAAAGGCCCATTCACGCTGCCATGACCTTGCTGCTTGCGCCCATGGAAGGGCTACTCGACTTCGTGCTGCGCGACGTGCTCACCCGCGTGGGTGGGGTGGACCGCTGTGTGTCCGAGTTCATTCGCATCACCGGCACCTTGCTGCCTGACAAGGTGTTCCTTCGCTACCTCCCGGAACTGCGCCATGGCGGTAGGACGCTGGCGGGCGTGCCGGTGCGGGCGCAGTTGTTGGGCTCCGATCCCGTCAGTATGGCCGAGAACGCGGCGCGCCTGGCGGCACTGGGGCCCGAGGGGATCGACCTGAACTTCGGCTGCCCGGCCAACGTGGTCAACCGCCATGGGGGCGGTGCAGCGCTGCTCAAGGAGCCGGAGCGCATCGCTGCCGTGGTCGAGGCCGTGCGCCGTGCCGTGCCGCCGCACCTGCCGGTGTCCGCCAAGATGCGGCTGGGCTACCACGATGCCTCTCTGGCCCGTGAATGCGCACAGGCCATGCAGGCCGGCGGCGCGTGCGAATTGGTGGTGCATGCGCGGACCAAAGCCGACGGCTACCGGCCGCCGGCCTACTGGGAGCAGATCCCGGCTGTGCGGGATGCCGTCTCCATCCCGGTAGTGGCCAATGGCGAGATCTGGACTGTGGCCGATGCGCAGCGCTGCCGCGAGGTGTCGGGATGCAGCGCCCTGATGCTTGGAAGGGGCATGGTGGCCGATCCCGGCCTGGCCCTTGCGATCCGCTCGGCGGACGCTGGTGACGCCGACGCGCCTGCATTGCCTTGGTCGGCGCTGCAGCCGCATCTGTCCGATTTCTGGCGTCTGGTCTGCGAAGACCTGGAGCCCCGGCAGCGCGCGGGCCGGCTCAAGCAATGGCTCAACTTGCTGCGCCGGCGGTTTCCGGAAGGCGAGGTGGCGTACCAACAGGTGCGCACCATGACGGATCAACAAGACATCACGCAATGGCTGCAACGGCAGCCGATGCCCGATCCGGCTTGAAACCAACTTGTCCTGAGGGTATGGCGGCCCTGCCTCGGCTGAGTGCGGACAAGACGGTTCCGTCAGTTCGCACCTGAGGCGTGGGCCCGCGAAGCAGGCCGCCTGTTTCGCGCTACAAAAGGTGATCCGGTGCCAATGGACCCAGGAGCTTCAGCAGCAAACGCAGTCCCAGACCGGTATCGGGGTCCGTCGTGGCGTCTTCGAGGCCGCTGCCCTGGGGGGCTCGCCAAACCAATCCCTGTTCGGTCTTCTCCAGTCGCCAGGCGCCTTCGCGCATGGCGGTTTCGATCTGCTCTGACGCCATGCGGGAGAGGGCCCGGCTTTGGATCAGCAGGGCAATCTCGGTGTTCTGCAACTGGGAGCGCAGATCCAGGTTCATCGAACCCACCACCAGCAGCCGGCCGTCCAGCACCAGCACCTTGGAGTGCAGCATCGACCGGGACTCGCCCGTGGCGGCGGCCCCCGATGAGCCGAACGTCGACTTGAGGCCTGCCTGCTCGCTGCGCAGTTCATACAGCTGCACGCCCATGGCCAGCAATTCATCGCGGTGCCGTGCGTAGCCCACATGGGCAACCGGCGCATCGTTGGAGGCCAGCGAATTGGTGAGCACCCGCACGCGGACTCCCCGTGCCACGGCATCGGCAAACGCCTTCTTCATGTCCTCGCCGGGCACGAAGTAAGGCGAAATGATGAGCAGGTCCTGCCGTGCCTGGGCCAGCAACTGCAGAAGGCCGTCCACCACGGTTTCTCCTTGCGCTGCATGTTCTGCAGAGGCCTGGAGCGCCTGCGTCCGCGGTGTCGTGTAAGAGGGCGCGTTGTTGTCGGAATGGGAACCGGATGCGCTCACCTCGACAGCCGCCCCTGGCTTCATGTCGCCCACGGGAATGCCGCGCTCGCCTTCGGCGGGAATCTTCGCGGGTTGGTCCGCCAGCATGGCGGCCGGCGCCCAGACGAAGGCTGCCGCACCGAGGTCCATGGCTTGTTCGTTCCAGACGCGCTCGCGCTGCGCCTGCGTGGGTCCATCGCTGGATGGGCGGGGCTCGCCGTCCGGCGGCTTGGGCCCATCCCGCCGGTCAGAGGCCGCAGTGCGCGTCCCTGAAGGGGGGGCGTTGTTGTTGTCGCCATCACCCTGTCGCTGCTGTTCGGACACTGGCGCCGTCGAGGTCTGATCGCGCAACCGTGCCAGTTCCTGCTGGGTGATGAGCGATTGCACGGGGTAGGCGCGCTGGTTGTTCCAGTAGCTGTCGAAGCTGCGGGACAGATCCTGGACGATGGGGCCCACGGCGAGCACGTCCAGATCCACGAAATTGCCCGAATCGGCATTGCCGAAATAGGCATCGCCCAGATTGCGCCCGCCCGTTACGCCCATCACGTTGTCCGCGATGAACAGCTTGTTGTGCATGCGTTGCTGCACCCGGGAAAAATCGGTGACAGAGCCCCACAAGCGCCCCAGCATCGAACCACGCGGTCCAGCGACCGGGTTGAACATCCGCATTTCCACATTGGGCTGAAACGCCATGCCCATGACCAAGGCATTGCGCCCCGTGCTGTGAAAGTCGTCCAGGAGAATGCGAACACGTACCCCGCGCCGTGCCGCCGCTGCAATGCCGCGCAGCAACCGCTCGCTGCTGGTATCCGCATGGATGGCGTAGTACTGCAGGTCCAGTGTTTTCTGTGCGTTCTCCACCAGGGCGAGGCGGCTGCCATAGGCTTCCTGGGGGCCGCTGAGCAGGAGAAAACCGGAGTCGTGGCGTGCTTGGGCGCCGCGACGACGATCGTCCACGATCTTGGACAAAACCGTATTGCCGGTAGGTAACTCTGCGTGTGAGACAGGGCGTTCAACTCTATCAGGCAGACCGGCACAACCTGAAATGAAGAGCAGGGCGACAAGCGCTGAAATACCGCGGTGACTGTACAAACTGGGATGTCTCACTCGTAAGGATCTTGTGGATGGCCGGTTCGCTAGGTTGAGTGAATATTATTTAATTTGAGGCCGTGGCCGTACAGTTGGAATCAGTGGATGGCTTGCACGATCGTGCTCTTCCAGTCTTCGAAATAATGATTCTTCGCGTTTCTTCATTTTGTGTGGCGGTGGATACATCATTTCTTTTGATGGAAAGAGTGAGATTTTCTGAGGAACTGCCGTCTTTTTTTCTGGAAAATCCCGAACTGTCAAACGTCAAATAAGGATCGGTACCACTGGAAGTGCCGTTTCCCGATATGGTGAAGTAGCTGGCTGGCGCCTCTTGCTTCATCACCGTCACATCCCCGCTTTCGCTATAGCTCTGGTTGCGATCCTTGTCGACGAATACGATCCATCCACTGCCCCAATCGGCGCCGCTGGCGGGAATGACATATGCACTGGCATTTTGCTTCATGGCTTCCGCCTTTGCGGTATTGATGGCGACCAGCAGAGAACTGGTCAGTGAAGAGAGCTGAGAGTTGCGTTGGAAGGACTGGAAACCTGGCACAGCCACCAAAAGCAATATGGCAGCAATCGCCATCGTTATCACCAGTTCAATCAGCGTAAAACCGAACTGTGTTTTTGGTTTTTTACTCATGGCCAGCACAATCTAGGATTGCTTGTGTTGCCAGTGCATTTCTTCGTGCCATTGCTCATCAACTCCAAATTACCGACGACTGGGTCTGATTTCACTGGAGTTGCGATCACTCTGACACACTGAGAAATCGGCAAGGTCCCACTGCCTGTGGCGGGGCATGTATTGGCTGACAGCAGATAAGCCGCAGCAGGTAGGCCCCCATCGCCAGAAAAGGTTTTAAAGGGAACCGTTGAAGCCGTGACCCCCCCGCACGCTGTGGATGGCGAGGGTGCGAGGGCCGTGGCAGTGCCACTGCTATTGCTGAATGCCAAGTAGCAATTATTTTGGGTCATGTATCGCTCCTGTTGCTGCAGAAGCTCTGCCAAGGCGGCTCGCCCCTGCGCTCGCCGCCCTTTCAGAATGGAGTCGTTGTAAGCAGGATAAGCAACTGCTGCCAGAATGCCTATCACCGCCACCACAATCATGAGTTCTATCAGAGTGAAACCCCGGTTTGCTTGAGCTTTCATGGCGTGATTCAATTGTTTTTCATGTCTTGGTAGTTATTGATCTGGCGCCAGCTCAGTCGGCCGACGGCCTCGGTGATGCTAACGACTTGCGTGCTTGTACTGACACCGGATTGCCCGATGGTCGTGCTCCTCAAGGTGGTGGTTCTCCAGCCCCGACCGGTGCTGTCGAGTGGCGTCGGCGGGGTTTCGGATTCATTCACAAAGAACATGCTCGGTCCCAGTAGACCCACGGTCGATAGGTTGTATTTTCCTGAACCATCACCAATATTGACTACGTAGGCATTGCTGGTCCCAGGCGTGTTGGTGCAAGTTCCGGTAGCTCCGGTTGCACCAGGAATGATCGTATTGAAAGTTGCATAGAGACTGCCTTGGTCACCAATGGCGCTGACCAATTTTTCCCCAGAAACCGGCATATCAAAATACCAACCAGAACGTTGTGTCGCATCGGTATCCGACATGGCCCGGCCCCATTTGAATGCGCCGACCGTGATGACCCTTGTGCCAGTATTGATGGCGCCTTGTTTCAGCCGCGCCCGCCCACTGATAACACTTGCCGCAGCAGGAGAGTTGTCTGCAGTCGTAGTACCGTTGTCGTAAACGGCATAGAAGCTGTTGGTCGCGGTCGATGTATTGTCCGCGGTTTCCAGATATTTCCCTGTGCCGAAGGTCACATAGAAGGTTTCCAGTCCGGATACCGCCGGTCCCGAGAATATGGCCGGTGCTGCAGTAATGGGTTGGATGGTATTGCTCGAATCTTTGGCAATATACAAGGGGTAGGGTACCGGCGACCCTGCAGTGCCCTTGTTGAATGCCGTCAATTTATTCATATTCCAATCACTGGTAGGCTGGTTTTTCGAAAAATCCAGTTTCCAGAGGTTGCCGTGAAAGTCGCCCATGTAGATCTGCGTGACTTCTCCAGCACTGCCCCAGAGCGGTTGAAAATTGGCAAGCCCCGTCGCTTTCCCTGCACTCAGCGTACTATCAATGGGCAAAGAGATCTTGAAATAGTTGGTTCCCAAAGTCCAGGAAGTTCCAGGCTGCTTGTCCAGTGCCAGCAAGAAAAGAGCAGGCTGTCCAGTCGCGCTGAACACCCCATTGACGTCTGGCACATAGTTGTTTGCCCCGCTCGCCACCACTGCAAACCACCGATAGGTGCTGGTGCTGGAGCTTCCACTGGTTTTCAGTTTCAGAATCTGCGGCTTTCCGATCACTTGGCCCATGTCGGCGTCATCGGAACGCTTGAATTCCCACATGACGTTGGAGGCGGCAAAGGTGGAGGGGTCAGACACGTCCAACGCAAAAACCCCAGAGCCTCCACCCCCTGTTCCCGAAACCAGAACGGTTTTCCAGTCGGACGCCGTGCCATTGAACGCCACTTGCGCCTCTCCCACGACCGGCGACGCATCGACGTAGCTTTGGTGGTTGGTCACATAGCTGGTGTTTGTCAATGCTGAGAGTTTAGGCCCAAGCCAACTGGGAATATAGGCAAACAATTCGTCGCCAGTTCCTGCGTTGAATGAATGCAGCATGCCGTCATTCGCGCCAACAAAAACGGCTGGGGTGCGGGCGTTATAGCTATTCCTGAAGGCTGCATAACCGGCTCCGGAATAGGCTGTGGTAGGTGCACCTGAATAAACGACGCTGGAATTGACGATGTCTCCAAGCAATGAGCTGCGCACGCGGAAAGGATTTCCTTCCTTGGTTCGATCCCCTCTCAAAAAGCTGACACGCGCCGAACCTTGCCCATCTGAAGATGCGGTAGGCTCCGCTTTATTGAGATAGCCTTGCAAGGTGCTTTCAATGGTTAACCAAGTAAATGACGCCGCCACTGGATTGGCGTTCCCAGCGGTATTGCCTACAAAAATCTTGCGATTAGTTGCAGGCGAAGCCATTACCGATAGGCGGTCAGCGGCGCTCCAATTTTGAGAGCCCAGGCTAAGACTCGTACCAGAAACAGTCAGAGGTTCAGCGACGACGTCTCCGCTCCAGTTGCTGGTATCAAACTTGGCAGAATAGACAACGCTTCCCGACGTGCTGCTGATGGTCGTAGAAGAGGCTGAGCTGCCTGCGATGCTTCTGGCTTGGGTCGACGCCCTGCTGAAAATATCGTCAAAGGCTGAAAGGACACCACGTGCACTACTTTGAAGGTAGTAGGTGCCAGCCTCGCCAGGATCATTTTGCTTTTGCCAGACATTGTTGTCGTTGGTGCCGTCTTGGCGCTTGAAAGGATTGCCATAGGTGTTGTACGGCCTGGCTGCAGCGTTGCTGGGATCCGATTCGAAGCCGCCATACTTGGAGGCCATGAAAAACTGATTGGCAAAACGGCGTGTCGAGACGTTGTTTTGGTCCCCGTACTCGTTGACGTCGAAAAGGAACGTTTTGACTCGGAGTCCTGGGCGCTGTTTTGCGGGGGCAGCGGTCCAATCGGATCCACGAATGTCGTGCGTGTGAGACCAGTATGCCGACCCCATGATCTGGCTGGTTTGAGTGCCACTCGGCACGCTACCGTTGGCCCCATTGGGATTGCCAGTGGTTCGGGTCACATTTTGACCATCTTGATAGGTCGTTGCTTGATTCCGCTCAAAAGCTTGAACCGTGCTACGCCATGCATTGATGTTCGGAATATTATTTGCCAAATCAGGCGTTGGCAGCCTGTTTCCGTCATGGGTGTTCACGTCTCCAATGACAACCACGTTGCTTTTCAAGCAAGAATAATCCGATGAGCTGCTTCTGTTATCATATGGGTCGGTCCAGGTCGAATAAACCGGATAGCCATCATACATATCAGTTGAAATATTGCTCGTCGCAGCGGTGCTTGGCTGTAATCCTTGCAGGTATCTGATCGTTTCGTAATGGAGTTCACCGACGGGGTCATATATTTTGTAGCGACCCGGCACAGGTCCGGTTCTGCCAAATTTGTTCAGATAATTAATGACACCACTAATGTTCGGAGTTTGGCTGGTATTGTTATCGGGATTGGAGAGAAATACTCCGTTATTGGCATTCCATTCTGCATTGGGATTGCCACCGCTTGGAGTATTGTCCTGTCCCGTGGTGCTGAAGGTTTTGCTACCGACATATTTCATCGGTGCGCGAAGTACCCCGCCATAGCGGCCGTTGTTGTAGCTTGCCGTCTGGTCCATAAGATAACCAAAGGCAGCCAGTCGCATCTGATCACTGTATTTTTGAATAACACCTGTTGGTTTGTAATTGCCGTTGGGATACTGCCTGCACAAATTGTATGCAGCACGCACATCCTGCAAAACGCCAGAGGTGGTATTGCAGACTTGGACGCGGGCATAGAAAAAGCCATCGCTGTTCAAGTTTGCGTTCACAGGCGGTGTCCACGATCCGCTGTAGTTTCTGTAGTAACACTGCTTAGCAGTGCCGCTCTTCGGGTCGCCAAAGATGTCATTGGTACAAGCCACGCCATTCGATGCGGGAGCCACCTTCCAGTAATTCACACCATTGACCTTGACTCCGTA
The DNA here is from genome assembly GCF_030158975.1 of Acidovorax sp. SUPP2539. Lineage (NCBI taxonomy): Bacteria > Pseudomonadati > Pseudomonadota > Betaproteobacteria > Burkholderiales > Comamonadaceae > Acidovorax > Acidovorax sp. SUPP2539. The sequence continues at coordinate 532,433 of NZ_BQXJ01000003.1, forward strand.
CCAAACCTCTTTGGTGCCCGTAAAACTGCATGTGTTGTTTTCGGTGGCACACTGGGTGCTGCCATTGGGCAGGTTGGACGAGGAGTCGCTCACTGGCCCTACCGATGAATTGGTTGTTGGCGAGCCCAACTTATATGATGCGGGGCCTGTGGAGCAGTTTCCGGTGTTGGAGGTGCCAAAATAGATTCGATTCAAGGTATTCGCTACCCATATATCGTTTCCATTGGCAGCTGTGATCATTGCTGTGGGGACGGCTCCCCAATACGTCCCTGCACTTCCACCATCTTTTTGCAGTTGTTTGGCCGGAAAATTGCTGGTATTCCACATGCAGACCGGGTCCCCATTGGGAATAACTGCGCGTTGAAGTATGGTCAGGGAAGAGTTGGTAGTGGCTGTATCAATGTATCGATCACCGCCTGACAATGCCAGGCGGAGCATATCGATGGCTGAACTGCTGGCCCAGTTCAAAAAATTGCCGCTGAATGCATTGGTGCACTTCCGTGCGGTTGCAGCACCGCTGCGATCGAAACGCTTGTAGTCTGCTGCCGTCAAGCCACTGGCAGGGGTTTCAGCTGGGGAGTCATTATAGGTATAACAACTTTCCGCATCGTAATATCCCAAATATTCTTGCAGATTGGAATAGGTGTTATCTGTAGTGCCACCCGATGGGTATTGAGAGCCCACTGTTGGATATTCAACCGACAACGCCAGCGCCAGGGTGGGTTTATCCACCGCAGCTGCTGCATACAAAGGGTCTGCAGAAATATTAATTGCGGGTATGGCCGGCGCAGTGCCTGCGCTGAGTGCAACGAATGAAATGGTTGCCATGATAGGCACGGCTGCTAACGCAATCCATTTCGCAGAAGACGAGCTTTTAATGCTCTCTTTGAGTTTTGTAACGATTTTCATTGCCGTCGCAGGCCTGGGGGAAACAGAGTTATTCATATAGGCCTCTTCAATTTCTGAAAATCACTTGCGATACGGTCTGGGTGTCCGCATTCGGGCCAAACCCCATGGCAGTTATTCTGTAGATATATTTGACGTCTTTTGGATCTTTGGTGCGGGACATGGAGGGATCCGGGATGGGCTCTATGACATAGCGGGGAGGCTGTGCGGGTTGAATTCCTGCATTGCCTGAGGGAAATGTCCGTCCTGTATAAGTCCCGAATACCGTCGTCGGGGCATTGTTTGCTGTAATCGTGAAGTCCACGGCCAACCAAGCCGGCTTGCCTGTGGCGTTGAGAGCGCACAGACCGATTGTGTTTCCAGATGTTCCGCAGTCTTGGACAAATTGCGAGATATCTGTGCTGCCTCGTTTGAAGATGCTGTTTCTTTTTGTGGAAGAACTGGCTGGTTGTCCCAGAATGTCGAATTCTGCGTCCATCAAGGCAGCTTCGGTGGATTGCCAGGCGATTTGAGTATCCCGATCATTTCGAGTGCCACGCTCCGCCATCATCGAAATCTGCACTCCTGATATTCCCAATATAGAGACAATCACCAACAACAGCATCACTACAATTAATGATGCTCCTCGTTCTTTTGAAGCTCGAGGTAACACTGTGAATTTCACCGATAAATCTAGGAATTTCAGCATGCTAATTGTCTTGTTGATAGTTGCGCAGGTGTACCGTGAACGTAACGGTTTGCCGCAATCTGCCATCGGATGACGTGAACACGGTGCCTGGATCATTGCTTGCGTCTGCTAGGCCGCTGCCTATCGCGCCAGAACTGGAACCTTTGGCGATACCCAGCGGATAGAGAGTTTGAGAGCTCTTGTCAATAGCCGAACCGCTGGGGCCTCTGATAACCATGCCGATGCGCAGGCTCCTGACGCGCCGCCAATTGGAGTAGCTGACTGCCGCATCTGACGTGTTGGTGATCTGGTCGGCCCTTAAATAACGCTCAGGCCCATTTTCTGGCGAACTTGCTGCACTGGCCGGCAAAGTCGCATTGTTTGGACCGATGCCATCAACCCCGTAAAGCACTTGAAAGTTTTCCACTCCCCTGATCAAAGGCTCCGCTTCCAGAGAACCGGTTGAGCCGATATGGGTGCACATGAGAGATGGCTCACCGTCTTGTCCAACACCAACGTGCAATATACTCAATATGCGGTCGTATCGATCAACGGGCACTGCTGTCGGTGCCACACCCATGCAATCAATCATGGTTTGATCAGAAGTGGTCGCTGTTGGCACGAGCTGACTGGTTTGATTTCTCAGCACCAAAATATCGCTGCCTGCTCCCACCGCAGAGCCCCAGTTGGAGCTTTCATCCCACGCGTTGGTTTCGCTGCGTTTTTGATTATTAATCCCGTAAACATTCGGTGGTGGATTTGATTCGATTCCGGCCGTACTGTTGGGTACAGGGGTCGCAGCATCTCTCACGTCCTTGTATCCCGCCTGTACCCCTAAGCGCTGAATAAGATCGACGGCAAATCTACCGTTATCCCGGAGTTGTGAGGCTGCATCGACGCTGCTGAAGCCCTGCCTGGATACCACCAATGCGGCCACCGCCGCCAGTACAATCAGCAGGCTGATGACCATTGCTACCATCAGTTCGATAAGGGTCAAGCCCTTTTGTCGATGTTTGGCAGCTAAATAATTCTGCATGACATTATTCTTTTTCATATCGAACTGGCGTTGCCACTGGTCACTGGAAAAATAATATAGGGAACGCTTGTTGAACTGCTCGCCTGCTCAAGCAAGTCGCTCCCAATTTTGCTTCTGTCAGTAGAATTGCGGGTCCAGCCAATCTTTATGACGGCAATCTCATTTGAATTTGTTCCGGCAGGAGGACATGCCCATCGAGGAATACCGTTGCTATCATATGGAGCGCTGTCAAAACAGATAACCACACGGGCTCCAGGCAGGGTGTTGTCTACCCTGGCGAGCCAATCCGTCATTTCTGCGTTGGCAATATCAGTTGCGGACGTGCAACCTGTGGCCGCATTGCCCACGCTCAGGCAATACGATGGAGTGGCTGGGACCATGGAGCCGCTAGAGAGAGATACCAGATATGGGTTATCAGCAGTTGCTGTCTTGACGCCGACTTCTTTGTTGCCCCGCATCATTTCGGCCAGTTCCCTCGCCAACATCGCAGCTTGTGCTTGCAATCGAGCCTCTCTGTTCGACTGCAGTGCAAAAGCCTGCATGCCAACCAAGCCCAGCATGCCGAAAGACAGCACCATGATCGCGACCAGGACTTCAACCAAGGTAAAGCCTAGAGATTGCCTGATGGGTCGTGGACTGGAAGGGGTTTTGGCGGCCAGCCTGGGCGTTGGTAACAGGGCAGGGAATGTCATGTGCGAATGTTACGGAGGTCTCCTCCAGTTCACCCACCCATCCTGTGCCGTTGGCGCCATAAGGCTGACCGTTTGGCGGCAGAATGGGCGGCTGCCCGCCAAACCGTGGCATCCAAGACTGGAGTTTCCTCAAGCCGTATGAACAAGTTAGCAGAGCCAAACTTCATGGGGAGGGCATTGGAGTTGGCGCAGCAAGGCCTCTTTCGTACCTCGCCCAATCCACGCGTCGGCTGCGTGATCGTCGATGCTTCTGGCACGGTGCTGGGCGAAGGATCTACACAGCCGGCAGGTCAGGCGCACGCGGAAATCATGGCGCTGCGCGATGCCCGTGAGCGTGGGTTGTCGGTAGAAGGGGCCACTGCCTATGTCACTTTGGAGCCCTGTTCGCATCATGGGAGAACCGGCCCATGCTGCGATGCTTTGGCTGACGCGGGATTGAGCAAGGTGTTTGCCTCCATCACCGATCCCAATCCCATGGTGGCGGGGCGGGGGGTGAGCAAATTGCGCGAGCGTGGCGTGGAAGTAGACGTGGGCCTTGAAGCGCAAGCATCCCGCGAGTTAAACCTTGGTTTTTTCAGCCGCATGATCCGCCGACGCCCCTGGGTTCGCATGAAGGCGGCGGCCTCTCTGGATGGCTTGACGGCCTTGCATGGAGGTGAGAGTCAATGGATCACGTCGCCCTTGGCGCGCTCCGATGGTCATGCCTGGCGTGCACGGGCGTGTGCGGTGTTGACCGGAATCGGCACCGTTCTTGCGGATGATCCACGGCTGGATGTCCGGGAGGTGGAGACGCCTCGCCAACCTGACTTGATTTTGTTGGACAGTCAGTTGAGGGTGCCACTGCACGCGGCCATTTTCAAAGCCGAGCGCCGGGTTTTTATTTACACGGCCATTCAGAACCCTGAAAAAGAAGCGCTGCTGGCCTCACTCGGGGTCACCGTGCTGCATTTGCCCAATGCCGAGGGTCACATCGACCTTGCTGCCCTGATGTTGGATCTGGGTCGCCTGCAAATGAATGAAGTGCATGTGGAAGCGGGCAGCCAGTTGAATGGCGCGTTGCTGCAAGCGGGGTTGGTGGACGAGGTGCTGCTTTATCTGGCACCCAAATTGTTGGGCCCTGGATTAGGCATTGCCCACCGGACTGCACTGTCCAGGCTATCCGACGGAACCGATATGACATTTCAATCGGTCGATATGGTTGGCCCGGACCTGCGCGTGGTCGCGCGGCTGTCCGGCCATGCTGATTTTTAAGACCCGATTTTCGCCTCGGCTTCTTGAAAGCTCATGGCTTGGCATATCCAAGACACGCCCCGGCGTTCGGTCGCCCTTTGCATTCTCTGTACAGCCTGCGATCGCGTTCGGCAGTCGACTCTTCGGAGGCGCTTCGCGGGGTGGTCGTTTTCAGCTTGACCGTGTTCTTTCTTTTGTTGCCCTGCGCTGAATTCGAAGCATGGGTCGTTGCCGTGGCATGGGCCTCTAGCGTATTCATGCTGAGTGAGACCCCGGCGCAAAGCATGAAGGCAACTTCCGCAAGGTGTTTGGCAGTTAGAGTGGGCATGGGTTCCTCCCTGGGATTTTGATTTCAGGATATTGTGGCGTAAGAGCATGGTGGAAGCCGCTACGATGCCCGCTGATCTTTTTGCCCTGGAAGTTTCGATGCGCGCTACCGTCATCCATCTTGAAGAATCCAAAATCCGTGAAGTGGCCAACGCGGGAATGGGCCGCAGCGATGTGCTTGCTTTCTGGTTCGGCGAAAGCGATGAGGTCACCCCTGAGCCTGTGCGGCAGGCGGCCATGGAATCTCTTGAGCGGGGAGAAACCTTCTACTCACATAACCTGGGGCTACCCGAGCTGCGCACCGCGATCGCCTCGTACACGAGCGCATTGCATGGGCCGATCGCTGCAGACCGGGTGGCCGTGACCTCGGGCGGGGTGAACGGGCTGATGCTGTCCATGCAGGCGTTGCTCGATCCTGGTGACGAGGTGGTGGCGGTGACGCCGGTGTGGCCCAACCTGACGGCGCAGCCCCAAATCATGGGCGCTCGGCTGCGATGCGTTCCATTGCGTCCTCAGCGGGAGGGCGCATGGGTATTGGACATGGATGCGCTGTTGGCTGCCATCACCCCCTCCACGCGGTTGCTGATCGTGAATGCACCCAACAATCCCACGGGCTGGACGCTCACGCGCGACGAGCAGCGTCAAATCATCCAGCACTGCCGTACGACGGGCACGTGGATACTGGCCGACGAGGTGTACGAGCGGCTTTATTACGACGATCCATCCAACTCGGTGTGCGCGCCCAGCTTTCTGGATTTGGCAGAGGCTGAGGACCGATTGGTCGTGGTGCAGAGCTTTTCCAAAAGCTTCCTCATGACGGGCTGGCGTCTGGGTTGGCTGGTCATGCCGGCCGAGATGACCCATCACATGGGCAAGCTCATCGAGTTCAATACCTCGTGCACCAGTGTCTTCACCCAGCGGGCGGGAATTGCGGCTTTGCAGCATGCGTCAGAAATCACGCCCCGTGTCGTCTCTCATCTTCAGGTGTGCAGGGATGCGTTGGTTCCCTTGCTGCAGGCGCTGCCGGGCATTGAGGTCGCCAGTCCGCGTGGTGGCATGTATGCGTTCTTTCGGCTCACCGGCCAGGGCGACTCTCTGGATTTGGCCAAGCGGTTGGTGCGGGAAGCCGGTTTGGGGTTGGCACCGGGCAACGCGTTCGGTCTGGAGGCGCAAGGATGGTTGCGTTGGTGCTTTGCCTCCCGCGATCCTGAGCGGTTGGTGCAAGGGGTGCAACGGCTCAAAACATGGCTCGGGGTATAATCGCTAGGTTTTGCATGGTGCAAGACGCACGCTTGTGGCCATTCCAGCCGCTTGCGCAAGTAAGACAGGGGCAGGGCAGCCATGCGCTGCAATCACCGGCCCCGCAATTCAAGGAAAACCAATGATCGCATCCTCTATCAAGGCCGAAGTCGTCAAGGCCAACGCCCGTGCTGCCAACGATACCGGTAGCCCGGAAGTTCAAGTGGCCCTTCTGACGGCCCGTATCAACGAACTGACCCCTCACTTCAAGACCCATGCCAAGGATCACCACGGTCGCCGTGGCCTGCTGCGCATGGTGAGCCGCCGCCGCAAGCTGCTGGACTACCTGAAGGCGAAGGACGCTGAGCGTTATACGGCATTGATCGCCAAGCTGGGTCTGCGCAAGTAAGCGCATTCGCATGCCGAAACGCCTGGGTTAGCACGCTAGCTCAGGCGTTTTTTACTTCGGAGCCGCAAAACAGAGCGAAGCTGTGTCATTCCAATGGCCTTGTTCCATCGAGGAAAAGGGCAGGGCCACTGGAATGGCATCGTGTTCTGAATTGCACTCCTTTGCAGGCTGGTTCTGTGTAGCCAGCGATTAAAAATGGAGCAAACATGAGCATTTTCAATAAAGTCACCAAGTCCTTCCAGTGGGGCGACAAGACCGTCGTCATGGAAACGGGCGAAATCGCCCGCCAAGCGTCCGGCGCCGTGCTGGTCAACATCGATGACACCGTCGTTCTGGCCACGGTGGTGGGCTCCAAGACCGCCAAGCCCGGGCAGGACTTTTTCCCCTTGACGGTGGATTACATCGAGAAGACGTACGCTGCCGGCAAGATCCCTGGCAGCTTCTTCAAGCGCGAAGCCAAGCCCAGCGAGCATGAAACGCTCACGAGCCGCCTGATCGACCGCCCGATCCGCCCTCTGTTCCCCGAAGGCTTCTTCAACGAAGTGCACGTGGTCATCCATACGGTGTCGCTGAATCCTGAAGTGGATGCGGACATCGCCGCCATGATCGCCGTGAGCGCTGCGCTCTCTATCTCCGGCATCCCGTTCAACGGCCCGATCGGTGCCGCTCGCGTGGGCTATATCAATGGCGAATATGTGCTGAACCCCGGCCAGACGGCGCGCAAGAATTCCCAGATGGACCTCGTGGTGGCGGGCACCGAAGCTGCCGTGCTGATGGTCGAGTCGGAAGCGCAACAGCTGTCCGAAGAGATCATGCTGGGCGCCGTGGTGTTCGGCCATGAGCAAGGCAACATCGCGATCAACGCAATCCACGAATTGGTGCGCGACGCTGGCAAGGCCGTCTGGGACTGGCAGCCGCCAGCCAAGGACGAGCCCTTCATCGGCAAGGTCAACGCCCTGGCGGAAGAAAAGCTGCGCGAGGCTTATCAGATCCGTAGTAAGCAGGCCCGCACGCAGGCTCTGCGCGAAGCCACGGCTTCCGTTCTGGCGGCTTTGAAGGCGGAAGGTGCTGACTTTGACGCCGTCAAGGTCGAAGGCCTGTTGTTCGACATCGAAGCCAAGATCGTTCGCAGCCAGATCCTGGCGGGCGAGCCCCGCATCGACGGCCGCGATACCCGCACGGTCCGTCCCATCGAAATCCGCAATGGTGTGCTTCCCCGCACCCACGGTTCCGCCCTGTTCACGCGCGGCGAAACCCAGGCACTGGTGGTTTCCACGCTGGGTACCGAGCGGGACGCCCAGCGCATTGACGCACTGGCCGGCGAGTACGAAGACCGTTTCATGATGCACTACAACATGCCTCCCTTCGCCACGGGCGAAGTGGGTCGCATGGGTTCGACCAAGCGCCGCGAAATCGGCCACGGCCGTCTGGCCAAGCGCGCGCTGGTGGCAGTGCTGCCGACCAAGGAAGAGTTTCCTTACACGATGCGCGTCGTGTCTGAAATCACCGAGTCGAACGGCTCTTCCTCGATGGCTTCGGTGTGTGGCGGCTGCCTGTCGCTGATGGATGCAGGCGTGCCGATGAAGGCGCACGTGGCGGGTATCGCCATGGGTCTGATCAAGGAAGACAACCGTTTTGCCGTGCTGACCGACATCCTGGGCGACGAGGATCATCTGGGCGACATGGACTTCAAGGTGGCCGGCACCACGGGTGGCATCACCGCGCTGCAGATGGACATCAAGATCCAGGGCATCACCAAGGAAATCATGCAGGTCGCACTGGCGCAAGCCAAGGAAGCGCGCCTGCACATCCTGGGCAAGATGCAGGAAGCCATGGGCGAGGCCAAGACCGAGGTCAGCAACTTCGCACCGAAGCTGTTCACGATGAAGATCAACCCCGAGAAGATCCGTGACGTGATCGGCAAGGGCGGTGCGGTGATCCGTGCCCTGACGGAAGAAACCGGCACGCAGATCAACATCGACGAAGACGGCACCATTACGATCGCATCCACCGACAGTGCCAAGGCAGACGAGGCCAAGCGCCGCATCGAGCAGATCACGGCGGAAGTCGAGATCGGCAAGATCTACGAAGGCCCCATCGTCAAGATCCTGGACTTCGGCGCATTGATCAACCTGCTGCCCGGCAAGGACGGCCTGTTGCACATCAGCCAGATCGCTCATGAGCGTGTCGAGAAGGTGACCGACTATCTGACCGAGGGCCAGATCGTCAAGGTCAAGGTGCTGGAGACGGACGAGAAGGGTCGCGTCAAGCTGTCGATGAAGGCTTTGGCCGATCGCCCCATGGGCGACAGCGGCGGCCGTCCTGCACCTGCCGAGCGAGGTGAGCGCTCGGACCGTGGCGAGCGCCGTGAGCGCCGCGACGGTGCCGATCAGCAGCAACAGCAACAGTCCCTGGCTTCCGGCGAGTCGTCGGGTCAGATGGACGCCTGAGCCCCAACGCGATTGAAATGAGCGCTGCCGGCGCGGGCTTTGTCTGCGCCGGCGCGGTATTCATCTCGACTTTTGTAGCAAGGTGATGGCTATGCGTGTGGTGGAAATCGAAAGCCCGGGCGGTCCCGAGGTTCTGCGTCTGGCAGAGCGCCCGGTGCCCGAGCCGACCCAGGGTGAGTTGCTCATTCGGGTCGCTGCCAGTGGCATCAACCGGCCCGACGTTCTGCAGCGCAAGGGGCACTATGCCCCGCCGCCGGGCGCGTCGGATTTGCCGGGGCTCGAGGTGGCAGGGGTGATCGAGCGGGGCGATCAGGCTGCGATGGACAAGGCGGGCCTGAAGGTGGGCGACCGCGTCTGCGCGTTGGTCGCTGGCGGCGGTTACGCCGAGTACTGCGTGGCCCCCGTCGAACAATGTTTGCCCGTGCCCGACGGGTTCAGCGACGTCGAGGCGGCCTCGCTGCCGGAAACGCTTTTCACGGTGTGGAGCAACGTGTTCGACCGCGGTCGTCTGCAATCCGGTGAAACGCTGTTGGTGCAGGGCGGAAGCAGTGGCATCGGCGTGACGGCCATTCAATTGGGGCGTGCATTCGGCGCCACGGTCATCGTCACGGCCGGCAGCGATGAAAAATGCGCGGCCTGCCTGGAAATCGGTGCCCATCACGCCATCAACTACAAGACCCAGGACTTCGTTGCGGAGGTGCAGCGCATCACCGGTGGCAAGGGCGCGGATGTGGTGCTGGACATGGTGGCAGGCGATTACGTTGCCCGCGAGATCGAGTGTCTTGCGGAGGATGGGCGCCTGGTGATCATTGCCGTTCAGGGCGGCATCAAGGCCGAGTTGAATGCGGGCCTCGTGCTTCGCCGCCGTCTCACTGTCACCGGCTCCACCCTGCGGCCCCGGTCCGTGGCGTTCAAAGGCGCGATTGCCCGTGCCCTGCGCGAGCAGGTGTGGCCACTGCTGGCATCCCGGAAGGTTCGCCCGATCGTGCACAGCACGTTTGCCGCGGCGGAGGCTTCCAAGGCGCATGCGCTGATGGAGTCCAGCCAGCATGCAGGGAAAATTGTTTTGACGTGGAACGCATGAAAAAGAAATTGATTGCCGGCAACTGGAAGATGAATGGTAGCCTGGCTTCCAATCAGGCATTGGTGAACGCGTTGCGCGAAGGCATGGGGCAACCCGGCTGCGACGTGGTGGTGGCAGTGCCTGCGCCTTACCTGGCGCAAGTGCAGGCCCTGGCCGAGGGCTCCGCTGTCGCAGTCGCCGCGCAGGATGTATCGGCGCACGAGTCCGGTGCCTACACTGGCGAGGCCTCTGCCGCCATGCTGCTGGAGTTCGGGGTGCGCTACGTACTGGTGGGGCATTCCGAGCGGCGCCAGTATCACGGAGAAACCGACGAGGTGGTCGCGGCCAAGGCGCAGCGTGCGCTGGCGGCGGGCATCACGCCCATCGTCTGCGTCGGAGAAACGCTGGCAGAGCGCGAAGCGGGGCAGACGCAGGCCGTCGTCAAGCGCCAACTGGCGGCCGTGGTTCACGCGAATGGGCACTGCATCAGCGAGATCGTGGTGGCCTATGAGCCCGTTTGGGCGATCGGCACGGGCCGCACCGCCACGCCTGAGCAGGCGCAGGAGGTCCATGCGGTGCTGCGCGCCCAATTGGCGGCGGCGAGCCCGCAGGCGGATCGCATCCGTCTGCTGTATGGCGGAAGCATGAATGCGGCAAATGCCGCCCAATTGCTGGCGCAGCCCGACATCGATGGTGGGTTGGTGGGCGGGGCGTCGCTCAAGGCGCAGGACTTTTTGCAAATCATCGCTTCGGCGCAATAAAGACGCCGGCATACAGCTATCAAATTAGGAGTAAATAGAGAATGAACGCGCTTGTGAATGTGATTTTGGCAGTGCAGATTCTGGCTGCGCTGGGAATGATCGGTTTGATCCTGATCCAGCATGGCAAGGGTGCCGACATGGGGGCAGCCTTCGGCAGCGGAAGCTCCGGCAGCCTGTTCGGTGCCAGCGGCAGCGCCAATTTCCTGTCGCGAAGCACAGCAGTGCTGGCGGGGGTGTTCTTCGTGGCGACGCTGGCGCTGGCATATTTTGGCAACGTCCGTCCCGCGGGTGTTGGCAGCGTGCTGGAAGTGCCTGGGGTCGTGGCGCCCGCTCAGCCGGCTTCCGGTGCGGCGTCCGAGGTGCCTGCGGCACCCGTGGTGCCGGCCTCCGGCGCTGGGCAGATTCCCACCAAGTAAGAAGAAAAGCGCAAAATTTGATCCTGCTCCTCGGAGCAGGGTTTTTCCGGAGTAGAATCCCGGATTGTCTGGAAAGCCAAAAACCCAACGGGTTCCTCATGCCATCCAGATGCATAAATCAGCCGTCGTGGTGAAATTGGTAGACACGCTATCTTGAGGGGGTAGTGGCGAAAGCTGTGCGAGTTCGAGTCTCGCCGACGGCACCAAAACAAAAGCCCATCCAACACGCCCATCCTGGGGCGTCTGGGTGCAGCTTCAGCGGTGAGCACATCCTCCAGATGAACCTCGATCAGTACCTCCCCGTTCTTTTGTTCATCTTGGTCGGCATCGGTGTCGGCGTCGTGCCGCTGGTGCTGGGCTATATCCTCGGCCCCAATCGCCCGGATGCGGCCAAAAACTCCCCTTACGAATGCGGTTTCGAGGCCTTCGAAGACGCGCGCATGAAGTTCGATGTGCGCTACTACCTCGTCGCCATCCTCTTCATTCTTTTTGATCTGGAAATCGCTTTCCTGTTTCCGTGGGCGGTTTCGCTCCACGAAGTGGGGCTGACGGGTTTCATTGCCGTTGTCATCTTCCTGGCCATCCTGGTCGTGGGCTTCGCCTACGAGTGGAAAAAGGGTGCCCTGGATTGGGAATGACCGGTCTTCATAAGGAATGACACGATGATTGAAGGCGTGATGAAGGAAGGCTTCATCACCACCAGTTACGACTCGGTGGTGAATTGGGCCAAGACCGGCTCGCTGTGGCCCATGACCTTTGGTCTGGCCTGCTGCGCGGTAGAAATGATGCACGCTGCGGCGGCGCGTTACGACATCGGCCGTTTCGGTGCCGAGGTGTTCCGCGCCAGTCCGCGTCAGTCCGATCTGATGATCGTGGCCGGCACGCTGTGCAACAAGATGGCGCCAGCCCTGCGCAAGGTGTACGACCAGATGTCCGAGCCACGCTGGGTGCTGTCCATGGGTTCGTGCGCCAACGGTGGCGGCTACTACCACTACAGTTATTCGGTGGTTCGCGGCTGCGATCGCATCGTTCCGGTGGATGTGTACGTGCCGGGTTGCCCGCCCACGGCCGAGGCATTGATCTACGGGATCATCCAGCTTCAGCAGAAGATCCGCCGCACCAACACCATCGCTCGCGTCTGAAGGGTTGACGATGACTGCCTTTGCTATTCGACCCGAAGCACTTCGGGACGCGATTGTCGCTGCGCTCGGCGACAAGGTGCGCCAGCTTTCGGTGGCGCTGGATGAGGTGACCCTGGTGGTCTCTGCCGCGGACTATCTGGCGGCCATGCAGTTGCTGCGCGATGCGCCGGGCTGCCGGTTCGAACAGTTGGTCGACCTGTGCGGTGTGGACTACTCCTCGTATGGCGACGTCGGCGTGGAGGGGCCGCGCTACTGCGTGGTCTCGCACCTGCTGTCGGTCAGCATGAACCAGCGCGTGCGGGTGAAGGTGTTCTGCCCGGATGACGATTTTCCGGTCGTGCCGTCGGTCTCAGACCTGTGGAACTCTGCCAACTGGTACGAGCGCGAAGCCTTCGACCTGTACGGCATCGTGTTCGACGGGCATGGCGACCTGCGCCGCATCCTGACCGACTACGGCTTCATCGGCCACCCCTTCCGCAAGGATTTCCCGTTGTCCGGGCACGTGGAAATGCGCTACGACGCCGAGCAGCGCCGTGTCGTCTACGAACCGGTCACGATCGAGCCTCGCGAGATCACGCCCCGCATCATCCGTGAAGAAAAGTACGGAGGCCTGCACTGAGGCGCTCGCGCCGAAAAGTGATCCACCATGGCTGAAATCAAGAACTATTCCCTGAACTTCGGGCCGCAGCATCCGGCCGCACACGGTGTGCTGCGTCTCGTGCTTGAGCTGGACGGCGAAGTCGTGCAGCGCGCCGACCCTCACATCGGCCTGCTGCACCGCGCCACCGAAAAGCTGGCCGAGCACAAGACCTTCATCCAGTCGCTGCCCTACATGGACCGCCTGGACTACGTCTCGATGATGTGCAACGAGCACGCCTACTGCCTGGCCATCGAGAAGCTGCTGGGCCTGGATGTGCCCGTGCGTGCGCAGTACATCCGCGTGATGTTCTCCGAGATCACGCGCCTGCTGAACCACCTGATGTGGCTGGGTTCGCATGGCAACGACTGCGGCAGCTCTACGATCCTGATCTATACCTTCCGCGAGCGCGAAGACCTGTTCGACATGTACGAGGCGGTCTCCGGCGCGCGCATGCACGCGGCGTACTTCCGTCCGGGTGGCGTGTACCGCGACCTGCCGGATTCGATGCCGCAGTACAAGGTCAACAAGATCCGCAATGCCAAGGCCATCGAGGCGCTGAACCAGAACCGCAGCGGCTCCCTGCTGGACTTCATCGACGACTTCACGCAACGGTTCCCGAAGTGCGTGGACGAATACGAAACACTGCTCACCGACAACCGCATCTGGAAGCAGCGCACGGTCGGCATCGGTGTCGTGACGCCGGAGCGCGCCCTCAATCTGGGCATGACCGGCCCGATGATCCGCGGCTCGGGCATCGCATGGGATCTGCGCAAGACGCAGCCCTACGACGTCTATGACCGCATGGACTTCGACGTGCCGGTGGGCAAGACGGGCGACTGCTACGACCGCTATCTGGTGCGTGTACAGGAGATGCGCCAATCCAACCGCATCATCAAGCAGTGCGTGGACTGGCTGCGTGCCAACCCCGGCCCGGTGATCACGGACAATCACAAGGTGGCACCCCCTTCGCGCGAATCCATGAAGTCGAACATGGAGGAGCTGATCCACCATTTCAAGCTCTTCACCGAAGGTTTCCGCGTGCCCGAAGGCGAAGCGTATGCAGCCGTTGAGCACCCCAAGGGCGAGTTCGGCATCTATTTGGTGAGCGATGGCGCCAACAAGCCCTACCGCCTGAAGATCCGCGCGCCCGGCTTTGCCCACCTGGCCACCTTGGACGAAATGGCCCGTGGCCACATGATTGCCGATGCCGTGGCCATCATTGGCACGATGGATATCGTGTTCGGGGAGATTGACCGATGAATACCGAAACGAAGACGGTGGTGCCCGTCGCGTCCCAGATCACCGACGCGACGCTGGCGCGCTTTGCGCGCGAAGTGGCGAAGTACCCCGCGGAACAGAAGCAGTCGGCCGTCATGGCCTGCCTGGCCATCGTTCAGCAGGAACTGGGCTGGGTCAGCACCGAGAACGAGGCCGTGATCGCCAGCTACCTGGGCATGCCCCAGATCGCTGTGCACGAAGTCACCACGTTCTACAACATGTACAACCAGCAGCCGACGGGCAAGTACAAGCTCAACGTCTGTACCAACCTGCCGTGCCAACTGCGCGATGGCCAGAAGGCGCTGCACCACCTGGAAAAGAAACTGGGTGTGGCGATGGGCGAGACCACGGCCGATGGCCTGTTCACGCTGCAGCAGTGCGAATGCCTCGGCGCCTGCGCCGATGCGCCCGTGATGCTGGTCAACGACCGCACCATGTGCAGTTTCATGGACAACGACAAGCTCGATCAGCTCGTGGATGGCCTGCGCCAAGCCGAAGGCGTGGCATCCCCGGCCCGGGCGGAAGGGCAAGCATGACGACCGCTGCGCAGAAGATCCTGTCGCAATTCCAGGCGACGGGCGTTCAAACCTGCTTCCACGACCGCCATATCGATCCGCAGATCTATGCAGGCCTGGATGGCACCAACTGGAGCCTCAAGGACTACGAAGCGCGCGGTGGCTATGCCGCCTTGCGCAAGATCCTGGAGCAAGGCGAAGGCGTGGGCCTCACCCAGGACCAGGTCATTGCGACCGTCAAGGAATCGGGCCTGCGTGGCCGTGGCGGTGCGGGCTTTCCCACCGGCCTCAAGTGGAGCTTCATGCCCCGCTCGTTCCCTGGCCAGAAGTACCTCGTCTGCAATTCCGACGAAGGCGAGCCGGGCACCTGCAAGGACCGCGACATCCTGCAGTTCAACCCGCACATCGTCATCGAAGGCATGATCATCGCCGCATACGCGATGGGCATCTCCGTGGGCTACAACTACATCCACGGCGAAATCTTCCAGACCTACGATCGCTTCGAAGAAGCGCTTGAAGAAGCACGCGCTGCGGGCTACCTGGGCGACAAGATCCTGGGTAGCGCCTTCAGCTTCCAGCTGCATGCCGCCCATGGTTTCGGCGCCTACATCTGCGGCGAGGAAACCGCATTGCTGGAGTCGCTCGAAGGCAAGAAGGGCCAGCCGCGCTTCAAGCCGCCATTCCCTGCGAGCTTCGGCCTCTACGGCAAGCCCACCACGATCAACAACACCGAGACGTTTGCCGCGGTGCCCTGGATCATCCGCAACGGTGGCGCAGCCTATCTGGCCTGCGGCAAACCCAACAACGGCGGCACCAAGATCTTCTCGGTCTCCGGCGACGTCGAAAAGCCCGGCAACTACGAAGTGCCCATGGGCACTCCATTCGCCAAGCTGCTGGAACTGGCGGGTGGCGTGCGCAAAGGCCGCCAACTCAAGGCCGTGATTCCCGGTGGATCGTCCGCTCCGGTGCTGCCGGCGTCCGTCATCATGGAATGCACGATGGACTACGACTCCATCGCCAAGGCCGGCTCCATGCTGGGTTCGGGCGCCGTGATCGTGATGGACGATTCTCGAAGCATGGTGGAGAGCCTGTTGCGCCTGTCGTATTTCTATTCGCATGAATCGTGCGGGCAGTGCACGCCGTGCCGCGAAGGCACCGGCTGGATGTGGCGTGTGATCGACCGCATCCAGCACGGTGAAGGCCGCGACGGCGATCTGGAGTTGCTCAATTCGGTGGCCGACAACATCCAGGGTCGCACCATCTGCGCCCTGGGCGATGCCGCCGCCATGCCGGTGCGCGCCATGATCAAGCACTTCCGCCCGGAATTCGAAGCGCTGATCCGCAACAAGACCCCTCAGGCGTCTGCCTCTGCCTGATCGCGAGAAAAGCATATGGTTGAAATCGAACTGGACGGGCAGAAGGTAGAAGTCGCCGAGGGCTGCATGGTGATGCATGCGGCCGAGAAGGCGGGCACTTACATTCCCCATTTCTGCTATCACAAGAAGCTTTCCATCGCCGCCAATTGCCGCATGTGCCTGGTGGACGTGGAGAAGGCGCCCAAGCCAATGCCGGCCTGTGCCACGCCGGTGACGCAAGGCATGATCGTGCGCACCAAGAGCGACAAGGCCATCAAGGCCCAGCAGTCGGTCATGGAGTTCCTGCTGATCAATCACCCGCTGGACTGCCCGATCTGCGATCAGGGCGGCGAGTGCCAGCTGCAGGATCTGGCGGTGGGCTATGGCGGCTCTTCTTCGCGTTACGAAGAGGAAAAGCGCGTGGTGTTCCACAAGGACGTGGGTCCCCTGATCTCCATGGAGGAGATGACCCGCTGCATCCATTGCACCCGCTGCGTGCGCTTCGGCCAGGAAGTGGCCGGCGTGATGGAGCTGGGCATGATCCATCGCGGCGAGCACTCCGAGATCACCACGGTGCTGGGCGATACGGTCGATTCCGAGCTGTCGGGCAACATGATCGACATCTGCCCTGTGGGCGCTCTGACCAGCAAGCCTTTCCGCTACAGCGCCCGGACCTGGGAGCTGTCGCGCCGCAAGTCGGTGAGCCCGCACGATTCCACCGGTGCCAATCTCATCGTCCAGGTGAAGAACCACAAGGTGATGCGCGTCGTTCCCTTCGAGAACGAAGACGTCAACGAGTGCTGGATCGCCGACCGTGACCGTTTCTCCTACGAAGCCCTCAACGGAGACGAGCGCCTGACGCGCCCGATGCTCAAGCAGGGCGGCCAGTGGAAGGAAGTCGACTGGCAGACCGCGCTGGAATACGTTGCCAATGGCCTGCAGGGCATCCGCACCGACCATGGCGCCCAGAGCATCGGTGCGCTGGTGAGCCCGCACAGCACGCTGGAAGAGCTGTTCCTGGCCGGCGCGCTCGTGCACGGCATCGGCAGCGACAACATCGACCACCGCCTGCGCCACGCCGAGTTCACTCAGGCCGATGGCATCCATTGGCTGGGCACGAGCATCGCTTCGCTGTCCTCGCTGCAGTCGGTGCTGGTCGTGGGTTCGAACCTGCGCAAGGACCATCCGCTGTTCGCCCAGCGCATCCGCCAAGCTGCGCGCAAGGGCTGTACCGTCAGCGCCCTCAACGCCGCGGTCTACGACTGGGCCATGCCCGTTGCGCAGTCCATCGTGGCGCCAGCCCAGGACTGGGCTGCGATCCTGGCCGACGTGGCCGCCGCCGTGGCGCAGGACCGCGGTGTGGCTGCCCCCGTGGCCACCGGCCGTGTGACCGACGCCTCTGCCGGCATGGCCCGTGCATTGGCTTCGGGCGAAGGCCGGGCCATCCTGCTGGGCAACGCCGCTGCGCACCATGCCCAGGCCTCGAGCCTGCTGGCGCTGGCCCAGTGGATCGGTGCCCAGACGGGCGCGGTGGTGGGCTACCTCACCGAAGCCGCCAACACGGTGGGCGCGCAGTTCGTCGGCGCACAGCCGCAGAAGGGCGGCCTGAACGCCGGCCAGATGCTGGCGGGTGGCCTCAAGGCGGCGCTGCTGCTGAACACCGAACCCGTCCACGACTCCGCCGCAGGTACACAGGCAGCGGCTGCGCTGTCAGGTGCCGAGATGGTCGTCACGCTGAGCCCTTTCAAGGCCAACATGGAATTCAGCGATGTGCTGCTGCCCATCGCGCCGTTCACCGAAACCTCGGGCACCTTCGTCAATGCCGAAGGCCGCCTGCAAAGCTTCCATGCCGTGGTCAAGCCGCTGGGCGATGCCCGTCCCGCGTGGAAGGTGCTGCGGGTGCTGGGCAACCTGCTGGGTGTGCAGGGCCTCGACTTCGAGACCTCGCAGGACGTGCTGGCGAAAGCCACGGGTGCGACGGTGGCCGCTCCGCTGGCCCAACTGCCTGCCGACCGCCTGAGCAACAGCACGCGCGCTGCCATCGCCGTGCCCGCCGGTGCGGGTGCCGCGCCGGTCGTGGCCAGCATCTACCAGCTCGACGGGCTGGTTCGCCGTGCGCCGTCGCTGCAGTTGACGGCCGATGCACGCCGCGCCGCTGAAGGAGTTGCCGCATGATCGACGCGCTGTACAACGGCGGCCTGCACCTGTTCGCCCAGTCCTGGTGGACGGCGGCGGTGTGGCCGGTGATCTGGAACCTGATCAAGATCGTGGCCATCGTGGCCCCCCTGATGGGCGCCGTGGCCTACCTCACGCTGTGGGAGCGCAAGCTGCTCGGCTTCATGCAGGTGCGCCATGGTCCCAACCGGGTCGGTCCGTTCGGGCTGCTGCAGCCGCTGGCCGACGGCCTCAAGCTGCTGACCAAGGAAATCATTCAGCCAACGGCGGCCAGCAAGGGTCTGTTCGTGCTCGGCCCCGTCATGGCCATCATGCCTGCGCTGGCGGCCTGGGTGGCGATTCCGTTCGGTCCGGATGTGGCCCTGGCCAACGTGAATGCCGGCCTGCTGCTGGTGATGGCCATCACCTCCATCGAGGTGTACGGCGTGATCATCGCCGGTTGGGCTTCCAACTCCAAGTACGCCTTCCTGGGGGCGCTGCGCGCCTCCGCGCAGATGGTGAGCTATGAAATCGCGATGGGCTTCTGTTTCCTCGTCGTCATCATGGTGTCGGGCAGCATGAACCTGACCGAAGTCGTGATGGGGCAGGGCGCAGGCATGGCCGCCGCGAAGGGCTTTGGATTCCTGTCGTGGAACTGGCTGCCGCTGCTGCCGATCTTCATCGTCTACCTCATCTCGGGTGTGGCCGAAACCAACCGCCACCCCTTCGACGTGGTCGAAGGCGAGGCCGAGATCGTGGCCGGCCACATGGTCGAGTACTCGGGCATGGGCTTCGCCATCTTCTTCCTGGCCGAATACGCCAGCATGTGGCTCGTGTCCATCCTGGCCGTGCTCATGTTCCTGGGCGGCTGGCTGTCGCCGGTTGCGGCGCTGGACTTCATCCCCGGATGGATCTGGCTGGGCCTCAAGACCTTCCTCGTGGTGTCCATGTTCATCTGGATCCGCGCGACCTTCCCGCGCTTTCGCTATGACCAGATCATGCGGCTGGGCTGGAAGATCTTCATTCCGGTCACGCTGGTGTGGCTGCTTATCGTTGGCGCGTGGCTGCACTCGCCATGGAACATCTGGAATTGAGCGGGGACACCGATGACTGCTGTTGCTGCTACTGCATCCTTTTCGATCAAGGATTTTTTCAAGAGCTTCATGCTGGTGGAGCTGGTCAAGGGCATGGCCCTGACGGGTCGCTACGCGTTTCGGCGCAAGGTGACCGTTCAGTTCCCCGAAGAGAAGACGCCCCTGTCGCCCCGGTTCCGCGGCCTGCACGCGCTGCGTCGCTACGACAACGGCGAAGAGCGCTGCATCGCCTGCAAGCTGTGCGAAGCCGTGTGCCCGGCACTGGCGATCACCATCGAGTCCGACGTGCGTGCGGACGGTTCGCGCCGCACCACGCGCTATGACATCGACCTGACCAAGTGCATCTTCTGCGGCTTTTGCGAAGAGAGCTGCCCGGTGGACTCCATCGTCGAGACGCAGATCCTGGAATACCACGGCGAAAAGCGCGGCGACCTGTACTTCACCAAGGACATGCTCCTGGCCGTGGGGGACCGCTACGAGGCCGAGATCGCTGCAGCCAAGGCGGCCGACGCCAAGTACCGCTGAGCGCGGCTCCAGAACCCCTACAAAGACCCGATTCATGGACGCCAAGACTGGTTTCTTCTATCTGTTCTCGGTCGTGCTGCTCTTTGCAGCCTTCCGGGTCATCACCGCGCGCAACCCCGTGCATGCGGTGCTGTATCTCATCCTCGCGTTTTCGCAGGCGGCCGCCATCTGGCTGCTGCTGAAGGCGGAGTTCCTCGCCATCGCCCTGGTGCTGGTGTACCTCGGCGCGGTGATGGTGCTCTTCCTCTTCGTGGTGATGATGCTGGACATCCACATCGATTCTATTCGGCAGGGCTTCTGGCGGCACTTTCCGCTGGCAGCCTTCATCGGCGCGCTGATCGCCCTGGAAATGGCGGCCGTGCTGATGGGCGGCTTCCGTGGCATGGACGAGCCCAAGGCGGTGGCGGCCGTGGTCGATGCGGCGGGCCATGTGCTGCCTTACTCGAACACCAAGGCGCTGGGCAAGCTGCTCTACACCGAGTACCTGTACCCCGTCGAGATCGCAGCGGTCATCCTGCTGGTGGCGATGATCGCGGCCATCGCGCTCACCCTGCGCCAGCGCAAGGACAGCAAGGCGATCAACCCATCGCAGCAGATCCGTGTGCGCGCCAGCGACCGCGTGGCGCTGGTGAAGGTCGCCGCGACGCAAAAGCCTGCAGAGGAAGCAGCGGCGACGCCCGCTGCCGAGGAGAAGAAGGCATGACATTGACCCTGGGCCATTTCCTGTCGCTGGGCGCGATGCTGTTCGCGCTCGCCGTCATCGGCATCTTCCTGAACCGCAAGAACCTGATCGTGCTGCTGATGGCGATCGAGTTGATGCTGTTGGCCGTGAACATGAACTTCGTCGCGTTCTCGCACTACCTGGGCGACATGCACGGCCAGGTGTTCGTGTTCTTCATCCTGACGGTCGCCGCGGCAGAGTCGGCCATCGGCCTCGCGATCCTGGTGCTGCTGTTCCGCAACAAATCCAGCATCAACGCGGAAGACCTCAACACCCTCAAGGGTTGAGTCGCCGGTACTAGCCAAGGTCCTCAAGAATGAGCCAAACCCTTTCTGCTTCGACACTGCTGGCGGTGCCCATGGCACCGCTGGTGGGATCCGCCCTGGCGGGTATCTTCGGCACCGCCTTCGGCGGCAACCGGATCGGCCGGCGGCTGAGCCACACGCTGACCATTCTCGGCGTGCTGGCGGCCTTCGTCCTGTCCGCCATGACGCTCAAGAGCGTGGCCATGGACGGCGCGCGCTTCAACGAAACGCTCTACACCTGGATGGTGGTCGGCGGCCTCAAGATGGAGGTCGGCTTCCTCGTGGACAGCCTCACGGCCATGATGATGTGCGTGGTGACCTTCGTGTCGCTGATGGTGCACATCTACACGATCGGCTACATGGAAGAAGACGACGGCTACAACCGTTTCTTCGCCTACATCTCGCTGTTCACCTTCTCGATGCTGATGCTCGTCATGAGCAACAACCTGCTGCAGCTGTTCTTCGGCTGGGAAGCCGTGGGCCTGGTGTCGTACCTGCTGATCGGCTTCTGGTTCAACAAGCCGACCGCCATCTTCGCCAACATGAAGGCGTTCTTGGTGAACCGCGTGGGTGACTTCGGCTTCATTCTGGGCATCGGCCTGATCGCGGCGTACACCAACACGCTCAACTACAGCGAGATCTTCGGCAAGGCGGGTGAGCTCGGAGCACTGTCGTTCCCGGGCACCAGCTGGATGCTGATCACGGTCATCTGCATCTGCCTGTTCATCGGTGCGATGGGCAAGAGCGCGCAGTTTCCGCTGCACGTGTGGCTGCCGGACTCGATGGAAGGCCCGACGCCCATCTCCGCGCTGATCCACGCCGCCACCATGGTGACGGCCGGCATCTTCATGGTGTCGCGGATGTCGCCGCTGTTCGAACTGTCGGACACCGCGCTCAACTTCATCCTCGTGATCGGTGCGATCACGGCGCTGTTCATGGGCTTTCTGGGCATCATCCAGAACGACATCAAGCGCGTGGTGGCCTATTCCACGCTGTCGCAGTTGGGCTACATGACGGTGGCGCTCGGTGCCTCCGCCTACTCGGTGGCGGTGTTCCACCTGATGACGCACGCGTTCTTCAAGGCGCTGCTGTTCCTCGGCGCGGGCTCGGTCATCATGGGCATGCACCACAACCAGGACATCCGCTGGATGGGCGCCGTGCGCAAGTACATGCCCATCACCTGGATCACGTCGCTGCTGGGTTCGCTGGCACTGATCGGCACGCCGCTGTTCTCGGGCTTCTATTCCAAGGACAGCATCATCGAAGCCGTGCATGCCAGCACGCTGCCGGCCGCAGGTTTCGCGCACTTCGCCGTGCTGGCGGGCGTGTTCGTCACCGCGTTCTATTCGTTCCGCATGTACTTCCTGGTCTTCCACGGCAAGGAACGCTACGACCAGAACCCGGATGCGCACCACGACGACCACCATGCCCATGACGACCACCACGGCCATGGCCACGATGCCAAGCCGCACGAGTCGCCCTGGGTCGTCACCGTGCCGCTGATCCTGCTGGCCATTCCTTCGGTGGTCATCGGCTTCCTGTTCATTCAGCCCATGCTGTTCGGCGACTTCTTCAAGGACGTGATCTTCGTCGATGCCGCCAAGCACCCCGCGATGGCGGAACTGGCGGAAATCTTCCACGGCCCCGTGGGCATGGCGCTGCACGGCCTGCAGACCGCACCGTTCTGGCTGGCCCTGGCGGGCGTGGCGGCGTCCTACTACATGTACATGGTCAACCCGGCCCTGCCGGCCGCGATCAAGCGCATCTTCCATCCGATCTACGTGCTGTTCGAGAACAAGTACTACCTCGACTGGATCAACGAAAACATCATCGCGCGGGGCGCTCGCGCGCTGGGCACCGGCCTGTGGAAGGGCGGCGACCAGGCCGTGATCGACGGCGCGCTGGTCAACGGCTCGTGGAAGCTGGTGGGCCGCGTCGCGGGGGTGGTGCGCTGGTTCCAGACGGGCTACATCTACCACTACGCGCTGGTCATGATCCTGGGCATCTTCGCGCTCATGACGTACTTCGTGTGGCTCAACAAGTAGAGGGAAAACAAAAATGGGTTTGTTGAGTCTTGCCATCTGGGTGCCGATCGCGTTTGGCGCCCTGCTGCTGGCCTTTGGCCGCGATGAGCACGCACGCGCCGTGCGCTGGCTGGCCCTGATCGGGTCGCTGGTGGGTCTGGCCGTCACGCTGCCGCTGTACGGCGGCTTCGAGGCCACGTCCGCCGCAGCGCAGTTCGTCGAGAAAGCGCAGTGGATCGAGCGCTTCAACGTCCACTACCACCTGGGTGTGGACGGCATCTCGTTCTGGTTCGTGCCGCTCACGGCGTTCATCACGGTGATCGTGGTGATCGCGTCGTGGGAGTCGATCACCGAGCGCGTGAACCAGTACATGGGCGCGTTCCTGATCCTCTCGGGCCTGATGATCGGCGTGTTCAGCGCGCTCGACGGCCTGCTGTTCTACGTGTTCTTCGAGGCCACGCTGATCCCGATGTACCTGATCATCGGCATCTGGGGCGGCCCCAACAAGATCTACGCGGCGTTCAAGTTCTTCCTGTACACGCTGCTCGGCTCGCTGCTGATGCTGATCGCGCTGATCTACCTGTACAACCAGTCCGGTGGCAGCTTCGACATCGCCACGTGGCACCAGCTGCCGCTGTCGGCCCGTTCGCAGACCCTGCTGTTCTTCGCCTTCTTCGCCGCGTTCGCGGTGAAGGTACCGATGTGGCCGGTGCACACCTGGCTGCCCGACGTGCACGTGGAGGCCCCCACCGGCGGCTCCGCCGTGCTGGCTGCCATCATGCTGAAGCTGGGTGCCTATGGTTTCCTGCGCTTTTCCATGCCCATCGCCCCCGACGCCGCGCGCGAATGGGCCTGGCTGATGATCGCGCTGTCGCTGGTGGCCGTGATCTACGTGGGCCTGGTGGCGATGGTGCAAAAGGACATGAAGAAGCTGGTGGCGTATTCGTCGGTGGCGCACATGGGCTTCGTGACGCTGGGCTTCTTCATCTTCAACGACCTGGGCGTGTCGGGCGGGCTGGTGCAAATGATCGCCCACGGCTTCGTGTCGGGCGCCATGTTCCTGTCGATCGGCGTGCTGTACGACCGGGTGCATTCCCGTGAGATCGCGGCCTATGGCGGCGTGGTCAACACCATGCCCAAGTTCGCGGCCTTCGCGCTGCTGTTCGCCATGGCCAACTGCGGCCTGCCGGGCACGGCCGGTTTCGTGGGCGAGTGGATGGTGATCCTGGGCGCCGTCAAGGCCAACTTCTGGATTGGCCTGGCCGCGGCCACGGCGCTGATCTTCGGCGCGGCCTACACGCTGTGGATGTACAAGCGCGTCTACCTCGGCCCCGTGGCCAACGACCACGTGAGGGACCTCAAGGACATCGGCGCCCGCGAGTTCCTGGTGATGGCCGTGCTCGCGATTGCCGTGCTGTACATGGGGCTGTACCCCCGTCCCTTCACCGACGTGATGGATGCTTCGGTGGCGCAGCTGCTCAAGCACGTGGCGCTGTCCAAGCTCAACTGACCAGACTGAAACGAGAGACTCGAGATGATTGACAACATCAGCTGGCTGGCGGTGTATCCGGAGATCGTGCTCCTGGTCATGGCCTGCGTGATCGCGCTCGTGGACCTGGGCGTGACCAGCCCACGGCGCACGGGCACCTATGTGCTCACCATGCTCACCTTGACCGTGGTGGCCGTGCTGCAGGCCCTGTACGCCAACACCGGCAACACGTTCTACGGCTTCGGCAACATGGTGGTGAGCGATGCCATGGGCAACTGGCTCAAGTGCTTCGCCACCGTGGCCATGATGGTCACGCTGGTCTATGGCCGCCCCTATGCCGGCGACCGCGACATGCTGCGCGGCGGCGAGTTCTTCACGCTGTCGATGTTCGCGCTGCTGGGCATGTTCATCATGATCTCGGGCAACAACTTCCTGGTGATCTACCTGGGCCTGGAATTGCTCACGCTGTCCAGCTATGCGCTGGTGGCCCTGCGCCGCGACCATGCGACCTCGACCGAGGCCGCGATGAAGTATTTCGTGCTGGGCGCGATGGCCAGCGGCTTCCTGCTGTACGGTCTGTCGATGATCTACGGCGCGACCGGTTCGCTCGATATCGGTCAGGTGTTCAAGGCGGTCAACTCCGGCCAGATCCGCCACCAGGTGCTGGTGTTCGGCCTGGTGTTCGTGGTGGCAGGCCTGGCCTTCAAGCTGGGCGTGGTGCCGTTCCACATGTGGATTCCCGATGTGTACCAGGGCGCTCCCACGGCCGTGACGCTGATCATCGGCGGCGCGCCCAAGCTGGCGGCCTTCGCCATCACCATCCGCCTGCTGGTGGACGGGCTGCTGCCGCTGGCCATCGACTGGCAGCAGATGCTCGCGGTGCTGGCCATCGGCTCGCTGCTGGTGGGCAATCTGGCGGCCATCGCCCAGACCAACCTCAAGCGCATGCTGGCGTACTCCACGATCTCGCAGATGGGCTTCGTGCTGCTGGGCCTGCTGTCGGGCGTGGTCAACGGCAACGTGGATGCCAACGCGGTCGAGAACGCCTACAGCTCCTCCATGTTCTACGTGGTGAGCTATGTGCTGACCACGCTGGCGAGCTTCGGCGTGATCCTGCTGCTGGCCCGCGAAGGCTTCGAGAGCGAAGAGATTTCCGACCTGGCGGGCCTGAACCAGCGCAGCCCGCTGTATGCCGGCGTGATGGCGGTGTGCCTGTTCTCGCTGGCCGGTCTGCCGCCGCTGGTGGGCTTCTACGCCAAGCTGTCGGTGCTGCAGGCCCTGGTGGCTTCGGGCCAGACGCTGTACATCGCCCTGGCCGTCTTCGCGGTGGTGATGTCGCTGATCGGCGCTTTCTACTACCTGCGCGTCGTGAAGGTGATGTACTTCGATGCGCCGCTCACCGCCGCGAACGTGTCGGCCCCGCTGGACGTGCGCATGGTGCTCACGCTCAATGGCGCGCTGGTGCTGGTGCTGGGCCTGCTGCCCGGCGGCCTGATGGCGCTGTGCGCCGACGCCGTCGTGCGCGCGCTGGCGACCTGAGCGCGCCCGGGTTTCCCTTTCCCAGGCCGTTGCTCCTTCCGTGTCCGCCACCGCGTCCATCTGGCTGGTGATCGTGCTGGCGGCCATCGGGGCCAACCTGCCGTTCTTCAGCCAGCGCTGGCTGCTGGTGGGCCCGAAGGCGGCGCCCACCAAGCCCATGGCGATGCGCCTGGGCGAGATGGCCCTGCTGTACTTTCTGGTCGGTGGCGTCGCGCTGCTGCTGGAGCGCCGCGTAGGGCAGATCGCACCCCAGCAGTGGGAGTTCTACGCGATCACCGCCACGCTGTTCATCACGCTGGCGTTTCCCGGGTTTATCTACCGCTACCTGCTGCGGCGCAACAAGGGCTGAGGCCTTGCGCATCGCCGGCTGTCTGCCTCCGTTGCCTGCTCCATTCCCATTGCCATGAAAGTGCTCGATCTCCATTGCGCACAGGGCCATGCCTTCGAGGGCTGGTTCGGGTCCGAGGCCGATTTTCAGAGCCAGCTGGCGCGGGATCTCGTTCAATGCCCCCTGTGCGGCAGCAGCGAGATCCGCAAGGGCCTGAGCGCCCCGCGCCTGAACCTGGGCGCAACGCCCAACCCGGCTGCCCCGCGCGCCCGCGAGGACGGTGCTGGCCGCACTGCGGTGGCCCACCCATCCCCTTCCATGCCCCCGGGCGATTCCGCCCTGCAGGCCGCGTGGCTGCGGGTGGCCCGGCACATCGTGGCCCACACGGAGGACGTGGGGCCCCGCTTCGCGCAGGAAGCGCGCCGCATGCACCACGGCGAAACCGAAGAGCGCGGTATCCGCGGCCAGGCCAGTGCCCAGGAGGCGGCCGAACTGCTGGAAGAGGGGATCGCAGTGCTGCCCCTGGTGCTTCCGGACGCGGCCAAGGAAACCTTGCAGTAGCCGCCTGCCGGTGCGTCGGCATCGCCGACCGGATGGCAGGCCTCGACCCGCCGGCCTTCACTGCGTGAACTGCAGCGCCGCCAGCCGGGCGTACACACCGCCCTGCCGGACCAGGTCCGCATGGCGCCCTTCCTCCACGATCTGCCCCTGGTCCATCACCACGATGCGGTCGGCGTTCTGCACCGTGGCGAGCCGGTGCGCGATGACCAGCGTGGTGCGCTGGCCGCTGTGGCGCTGCATGGCGGCGTCCAGCGCGGCCTGCACCATGCGCTCGCTTTCCGCATCGAGCGCGCTGGTGGCCTCGTCCAGCAACAGCAGCGGCGGGTTCTTGAGCAGGGCACGGGCGATGGCGATGCGCTGGCGCTGCCCGCCGGACAGGCGCACGCCACGCTCGCCCAGGAAGGTGCCGTAGCCTTCGGGCAAGGCCGCGATGAACTCGTGTGCGAAGGCCGCGCGTGCGGCCTCCTGCACCTCCTGCTCGGTGGCGCCGGGGCGGCCGTAGCGGATGTTGTCCAGGGCCGAGGCGGAGAAGATCACCGCGTCCTGCGGCACGATGCCCACGTGGGCACGCAGGTCGCTGAGCGCCAGGCGGCGGATGTCCACGCCGTTCAGCGCGATGCCGCCGCCTGCGGCATCCACGTCGTAGAAGCGCTGCAGCAGCTGGAACACCGTGGTCTTGCCCGCGCCGCTGGCGCCCACCAGCGCGACGGTTTCGCCGGCCGACAGGTGCAGGTCGAAGCCGCGCAGCGCGGGTGCCTGCGGCCGCGAGGGGTAGTGGAACGCCACCCGGTCGAAGTCCACGCGCAGCCCGCCGCCCGTGTCCGGCAGCGCCGCGGGCTGCGCGGGGCTGGCGATGGGCGATCGGCTGGCGAGCAGTTCCATGAGCCGTTCGGTGGCCCCGGCGGCGCGCAGCAGGTCGCCGTACACCTCGCCGAGCACGGCCACGGCGCCCGCGAGGAACATGACGTAGATGACCGTCTGCCCCAGGTGGCCGGCCGACATCTCGCCCGCCAGCACCGCCTGCGTGCCCCGGTACAGGCCCCACAGCAGCAACGCCGCGTTGGCGATCACGATGAAGGCCACCAGCGCCGCGCGGGCCCGGCTGCGGCGCACGGCGGTCTGGAAGGCGTTCTCGGTGGAGGCTTCGAACCGGCGGGCTTCGCGCGATTCGGCCGTGTAGCTTTGCACGGCGGGCACGGCATTGAGCACCTCGGCCGCGATGGCGCTGGAATCGGCCACCCGGTCCTGGCTGGCCCGGGAGAGGCGGCGCACCCAGCGGCCGATCCACAGCGTGGGCAGCACCACGACCACGATGGCGGCGAACACCACCGACATGATGTACGGATTGGTCCACACGAGCATCCCCAGCGCCCCCACGCCCATCACAGCGTTGCGCAGGCCCATCGAGAGCGACGAGCCCACCACGGTCTGCACCAGCGTGGTGTCCACGGTCAGGCGCGACAGCACTTCGCCGGTCTGCGTGGTTTCGTAGAACTGCGGGCTTTGTTCCAGCACGTGCGCATAGACGGCGTTGCGCAGGTCGGCCGTCACCCGCTCGCCCAGCCAGCTCACGGTGTAGAAACGCGCGGCGGAGAACAGCCCCAGCGCCACGGCCACGGCGAACAGCAGCCCGAAATGCTCGCGCAGCGCCATGGCCTGCTCGCCGCGGGTGGCGCCCACCAGCCCGCCGTCGATGAGTTCGCGCAGTGCCAGGGGAAACGCCAGCGTGGCCAGCGCCGCCAGCACCAGGAAGACCAGCGCGAGCGCAATGCGCCCTGCGTAGGGCCGGAGGAAGGGCAGCAGGCCGCCGAGCGAGCGCGGGGCGCCGGGGGTGGGGGAGGAGGAGGGCATGGTCGCAGTGTAGGAGTCCGCGCCCGGATCGGCATGCGCCTTGCCATGAAGCCTGCCGAGACACAGGTTTGCTATTAATTTAATAGCTATCCGAACAATTGGATCTAGGGCATGGAGCGGTTTTCATCCAAAGCCCTGCCTGGGGCGGAAGGCGTGCGCCGGACCGCGCCCGGGCGTCCCCAGGGGAGCGGTGCCGGCCGGCCGGCCGGGTAGGCGTTTATACATAGGCATTTGTCCCAGTATCTGCGCAGCGGGCGCGCGCCTTAGGATGCGGTGCAACCTAACGCAGGCCAGGGTGCCTCGCTCCCCCGGGCGAAGCGCCCCGCCCAGCACCACCACGGAGCGGCCAAGGCGCAATGAGCGACGTCATTCTCGAAACCCACAGCCTGACCAAAGAGTTCAGAGGCTTCACCGCGGTCAGCGATGTCAATCTCGCGGTCCGCCGGGGCTCCATCCATGCGCTGATCGGCCCCAACGGCGCTGGCAAGACCACCTGCTTCAACCTGCTGACCAAGTTCCTGGAGCCGACCTCCGGCGTGATCCGCTTCAACGGCGAGGACATCACGCGCGAGCGGCCGGCGCTCATCGCGCGGCGCGGCGTGATCCGCTCGTTCCAGATCTCCGCCGTGTTCCCGCACCTCACGCTGCTGGAGAACGTGCGCATCGGCCTGCAGCGCAAGCTGGGCACGGCGTTCCACTTCTGGCGCAGCGAACGCAGCCTGCAGCAGCTCGACGGCCGCGCGATGGAGCTGCTGGCCGAAGTGGGCCTGCAGGACCTGGCCGACGAGACCACCGTGAACCTGCCCTACGGCCGCAAGCGCGCGCTGGAGATCGCCACCACGCTGGCCATGGAGCCCGAGCTGATGCTGCTGGACGAGCCCACGCAGGGCATGGGCCACGAGGACGTGGACCGCGTCACGCAGCTCATCAAGAAGGTCTCGGCCGGCCGCACCATCCTCATGGTGGAGCACAACATGAAGGTGATCTCCACGATCGCCGACCGCATCACCGTGCTGCAGCGCGGCGCCGTGCTGGCCGAGGGGCCGTACGAAGAGGTCTCGCGCAACCCGCAGGTGATGGAGGCCTACATGGGCACCACCGATGGCCAACTGCAAGGGGCCCACGCATGAGCGCGCCGGCCCTCGAGATCAGTGGCCTGCAGGCCTGGTACGGCGAGTCGCACGTGCTGCACGGCGTGGACATCACGGTGCAGCCCGGCGAGGTGGTGACCCTGCTGGGCCGCAACGGCGCGGGCCGCACGTCCACCATGCGCGCCGTGATGGGGCTGACGGGCGCCCGCAAGGGCTCCGTGCGCATCCATGGTCAGGAAACGATCCAGATGCCCACGCACCGCATCGCCCACCTGGGCGTGGGCTACTGCCCGGAAGAACGCGGCATCTTTTCCAGCCTGTCGTGCGAAGAGAACCTGCTGCTGCCCCCGGTGCTCAAGACCGGCACGCAGGGCATGTCGGTCGACGAGATCTACGCCATGTTCCCCAACCTGGCCGAGCGCCGCCACAGCCAAGGCACGCGCCTGTCGGGCGGCGAGCAGCAGATGCTGGCGGTGGCGCGCATCCTGCGCACCGGGGCCAAGCTGCTGCTGCTCGACGAAATCTCCGAAGGCCTGGCGCCGGTGATCGTGCAGGCTTTGGCCCGCATGATCACCACGCTGCGCCAGAAGGGCTACACCGTGGTGATGGTGGAGCAGAACTTCCACTTCGCCGCGCCGCTGGCCGACCGCTTCTACGTGATGGAGCACGGCCGCATCGTGGAGCAGTTCGGCGCCGCCGAGCTGAAGGCCAAGATGCCCGTGCTCAACGAACTGCTGGGCGTCTGACCCGGCGCGGGACGGCTTCGACCACCGCCTTCGTCCAGAGCGCCCCGATCCCCCTTTCCATCGAAGACCCAAGGAGACAACGACATGAAAAAGATGAACCTCAAGGCGCTCGCCGTGCTGCTGGGGGCCGCGGGCCTCGCGACGTTCTCCGCGCAGGCGCAGGACAAGGTGAAGATCGGCTTCATCACCGACATGTCCAGCCTGTACGCCGACGTGGAAGGCAAGAACGGCGCGGTGGCGATCCAGATGGCCATCGACGACTTCGGCGGCAAGGTGCTGGGCCAGCCTATCGAGCTGCTGAGCGCGGACCACCAGAACAAGGCCGACATCGCCGCATCGAAGGCGCGCGAGTGGATCGACACGCAGGGCCTGACCATGCTGTTCGGCGGCACCAACTCGGGCACGGGTCTGGCGATGGCGAAGGTGGCGCAGGAGAAGAAGCGCGTGTTCATCGTGAACGGCGCGGGCTCCTCGGCGCTCACCAACGAGCAGTGCAGCCCCTACACGGTGCACTACGCCTACGACACCGTGGCGCTGGCCAAGGGCACGGGCGGCGCGATCGTGGGGCAGGGCGGCAAGGACTGGTTCTTCCTCACGGCCGACTATGCGTTCGGCGCCGCGCTGGAGGCCGACACGGCCAAGGTGGTCAAGGAAAAGGGCGGCAAGGTGGTGGGCAGCGTGAAGCACCCGATCAACGCGTCGGACTTCTCGTCCTTCCTGCTGCAGGCGCAGAACTCCAAGGCGCAGATCCTGGGCCTGGCCAATGCCGGCGGCGACACCATCAACGCCATCAAAGCCGCGCGCGAGTTCGGCATCAACAAGACCATGAAGATGGCGGGCCTGCTGGTCTTCGTGACCGACATCCACAGCCTGGGCCTGAAGAACACCGAAGGCCTGCTGCTCACCACCAGCTGGGACTGGAACCTGGACGACAAGACCCGCGCCTTCGGCCGCAAGTTCTTCGCCAAGACCAAGCGCATGCCGACCGACATCCAGGCGGCCGACTACTCGGCCACCATGAACTACCTGAAGGCCGTGGAGGCCGCCAAGACGCTCGATGCCGACAAGGTGATGGAGAAGCTCAAGTCCACGCCCATCGACGACTTCTACGGCAAGGGCGTGATCCGCCCGGACGGCCGCTTCGCGCACGACATGTACCTGGTGCAGGTGAAGGCCCCGGCCGAATCCAAGGAGCCCTGGGACTACTACAAGGTCGTGAGCAAGCTGCCCGCCGACCAGGTGTGGACCACCAAGGCCGAGAGCAAATGCGCGCTGTGGAAATGAGCTGACGCGCACGATCGAAAAAAACACATCCGAGATCAGGAGACAAAGCCATGAAAAACAGACAACTCACCCGACTGGCCCTGGTGCTGGGCGCCCTGGGCCTGGCCGCATCGGCCGTGCAGGCCCAGGACAAGGTCAAGATCGGCTTCATCACCGACATGTCCAGCCTGTACGCCGACGTGGAAGGCAAGAACGGCGCGGTGGCGATCCAGATGGCCATCGACGACTTCGGTGGCAAGGTGCTGGGCATGCCCATCGAACTGATGAGCGCGGACCACCAGAACAAGGCCGACATCGCCGCATCGAAGGCGCGCGAATGGATCGACACGCAGGGCCTGACCCTGGTGTTCGGCGGCACCAATTCCGGCACGGCCCTGGCCATGGCCAAGGTGGCGCAGGAGAAAAAGCGCGTGTTCATTAACAACGGCGCGGCCACCTCGGCACTCACCAACGAGCAGTGCAGCCCCTACACGGTGCACTACGCCTACGACACCGTGGCGCTGGCCAAGGGCACGGGCGCCACCATCGTCGATGGCGGCGGCAAGAGCTGGTTCTTCCTCACGGCGGACTACGCGTTCGGCCACGCGCTGGAGGCCGATGCGAGCACGGTGGTCAAGGCCAAGGGCGGCACGGTGGTGGGCAGCGTCAAGCACCCGCTCAATGCGTCGGACTTCTCGTCCTTCCTGCTGCAGGCGCAGAATTCCAAGGCCCAGGTGCTGGGCCTGGCCAACGCGGGCGGCGACACCATCAACTCCATCAAGGCCGCCAAGGAGTTCGGCATCGGCAAGAGCATGAAGCTCGCCGGCCTGCTGATCTTCTTCAGCGACATCCACAGCCTGGGCCTCAAGACCACCGAAGGCCTGCAGTTCACGACGAGCTGGTATTGGGACCTGAACGACGACACGCGCAAGTTCGCCGACAAGTTCATGGAAAAGACCAAGCGCCGTCCGACCGAGATCCAGGCGGCCGACTACTCGGCCACCATGAACTATTTGAAGGCCGTCGAAGCCGCCAAGAGCACCGATGCCGACAAGGTGATGCAGGCCTGGCGCGGCATGAAGATGAACGACTTCTTCGGCTCCGGCACGCTGCGCCCCGATGGCCGCTACGTGCACGACATGTACCTGATGCAGGTGAAGTCTCCGGCCGAATCCAAGGGCGCATGGGACTACTACAAGCTCGTCAAGAAGCTGCCCGGCGAGGAAGTGTTCGCCACCCAGGCCGAGAGCAAGTGCGCCGCCTGGAAATGACGCACCGCCCGTTCCGCTGACCTTCTTTTTTCACCGCTTCACTGCCACTCGCGCCCTCCCATGCAAATCTTCGGTGTCTCACTGCCGGGCCTGTTGAGCCAGCTTCTGCTGGGGCTGGTCAACGGGTCGTTCTACGCCATCCTCAGCCTGGGGCTGGCGGTGATCTTCGGCCTGCTCAACGTGATCAACTTCGCGCATGGCGCGCTGTTCATGCTGGGCGCGATGCTCACCTGGATGGGCATGACCTACCTGGGCATCAACTACTGGGTGATGCTGCTGGCCGCGCCGGTGGTGGTGGGCATCCTGGGGGTGCTGATCGAGCGGCTGCTGCTGCGCTGGATCTACAAGCTCGACCACCTCTACGGCCTGCTGCTGACCCTCGGGCTCACGCTGCTGATCGAGGGGGTGTTCCGCTCCATCTACGGCGTCTCGGGGCTGGGGTACGACACGCCGGAACTGCTGGAAGGCGCGACCAACCTCGGCTTCATGATCCTGCCCAACTACCGCGCCTGGGTGGTGGTGGCATCGCTCGTGGTGTGCGTGGGCACCTGGTACGTGATCGAAAAGACCAAGCTCGGCGCCTACCTGCGCGCCGGCACCGAGAACCCGCGCCTGGTGGAGGCCTTCGGCGTGAACGTGCCGGTGATGATCACGCTCACCTACGCGTTCGGCGCGGCGCTCGCCGCCTTCGCCGGCGTGCTGGCCGCGCCGGTGTACCAGGTCACGCCGCTCATGGGGCAGAACCTCATCATCGTGGTGTTCGCCGTGGTGGTGATCGGCGGCATGGGCTCGATCATGGGCTCCATCCTCACCGGGCTGGGCCTGGGCGTGATCGAAGGGTTCACCAAGGTGTTCTATCCCGAGGCTTCTTCCACCGTGGTGTTCGTCATCATGGTGATCGTTCTCCTCATCCGCCCCGCCGGCCTGTTCGGCAAAGAGAGATAAGCAGGGGCCGCACGCATGAACTCCCAAAAACTCGCCCCCATCGGCTACGGCCTGCTGCTCGCCGCCCTGCTGGCGGCGCCCTTCCTGGGCGCCTACCCGGTCTTCGTGATGAAGCTCATGTGCTTCGCGCTTTTCGCCTCGGCGTTCAACCTGCTGCTGGGCTACACCGGGCTGCTGTCGTTCGGCCACGCGGCCTTTTTGGGCGGCGCGGCCTACGTGGCCGGCCACGCCATCAAGGTCTGGGGCCTCACCCCTGAGCTGGGCCTGCTGGCCGGCACCGCCGGCGGCGCACTGCTGGGGCTGCTGTTCGGCTGGCTGGCCATCCGGCGCCAGGGCATCTATTTCTCGATGATCACGCTGGCGCTGGCGCAGATGCTGTTCTTCGCCTGCCTGCAGGCGCCGTTCACAGGCGGGGAGGACGGCCTGCAGGGCGTGCCACGCGGCAAGCTCTTCGGGCTCATCGACCTGTCCAGCGACCTCACCATGTACTACGTGGCACTGGTGGTGGTGGTGCTGGCCTTCCTGCTGATCGTGCGCACCATCCACTCTCCGTTCGGCCAGGTGCTCAAGAGCATCAAGGAAAACGAGCCGCGCGCCATTTCGCTGGGCTACGACACGCACCGCTTCAAGCTGCTGGCCTTCGTGATCTCGGCCGCGCTCGCCGGGCTGGCGGGCTCGCTCAAGACCTTGGTGCTGGGCTTCGCCACGCTGTCCGACGTGCATTGGACGGCCTCGGGCCAGGTCATCCTGATGACGCTGGTGGGCGGCCTGGGCACGCTGTCGGGCCCACTGGTCGGGTCGGCCGTGGTCGTGCTGCTGGAAAACAAGATCGGCGAGTTCGGCCATCTGGTCGCATCCCTCACGGGCGTGGACTGGTTCAACACCCTGGGCGAGTCGGTCACCATGGTCACCGGCCTCATCTTCGTGGTGTGCGTGCTGGCCTTCCGCCGCGGGATCATGGGCGAGATCATCGCGCGCCTGCCGCGGCGCGCCGGGCGCAAGGCCTCAGCCAACGGGGCGTGAAGCGCGGGGTGCCCGGCTGACTCCTGGCCGGTGCGCATCGGCCCCTGTTGCGGCTAAAGCCGCAACGGCCGGGCGTAGCCGGTCATCTCCAGGTAGCCGCGCCCCACCGCGCGGCCGGCCCCGTCCCGCAGTTCGCTCAGGCCCTCCCAGTAGATGGCGCCCGTCGAGGCCTGGCTGTCCAGCTCCTGCGCGTCCAGCAGCGCATGCACTTCGAACGATCCGGCCGGCGTGTCCACGCGCCACTGCACCGGGTAGCGTGCCTGGCTGGCGGGACTGGTCCAGTGGCGTTGCGGGGTGAACGCGACGGCCTGCGGCCCGAACACCTGCGTGGTGCCCCCGGCCGCGCGCAGCGAGCCGCCGGCCCAGAGCGCCGAGCCGTCGCCGCGCCGCAAGCGAAACGCCGTGAGCGCGCTGCCGTCCTGCAGGTTCATGCCGATCCAGTCCCAGCCCACGGCATCGGGGTGCACCAGCGCATCGCTCCATTCGTGGTCCAGCCAGGCGCGGTTGTCCAGGCTGCCCGGTGCCGCGGCCTCCAACACCATGCGCCGGCCCGCGAGCTGCAGGTGCCCGGTCACGGCCATTTGGGGCTGGCTGTAATAGTAGCTGGCCTGGGTGGCGTCCGGCCCTTTGCGCGACAGGCCCTGTGCGCCCTGCAGCAGCACGGGCTGCGTGGTGTCGAACTGCAGGTCCAGCGCGAAGTCGGCCGCGCGAACCTGTGCCGCATAGCGGCTCCCCGCACCGCGGGGCGTGCGAGCCAGCGTCCAGTCGCCCAGGCGGATGTCGGTGTCGGCTTCGCTGGCTCCGGCGATGCCGAAGCCGGCGCGCGCGATGCGCTGGTCATGGTGCAGCGCGGCGCCGCCCAGGTCGGTCAGCGCGGCATGCGCGAACACCAGTTGTTTGGCGGCGAAGGCCGACTGCAGCGACTGGGCGGCCTCGACCCGCGAGCGAAAGAACGTCACCTGAAACCCCCACAGCCGCCCCGCCGCGCGCGCCTGGCCGGTGATGTACCACCACTCGGTGCGCAGTGCCGGATGGCTGCCGTGGTCCTGCGGGAACACCAGCGTGCGGTGCGCGAGGGCGTGGGCGGGCAGCCAGGGCGCGCCGCCGGCCAGGGCCGTGGCCGCCAACCAGGCGCGGCGCGTCCAGCCGGCGGGCGGGGCGGGGGGCGCTGGCGGTTTCATGGGGTGCATGGCGGGTGGCCTTACGCGCTGAGGGTGCGGCGGGCGGTAAGGCGGACGACGAAAGCAGGCAGGCGCATCCAGCCATTGTCACCGCGCGAAAAAAAGCGGTTGGCGCAGACCGATCGGTGCCTGCACGTGGCCAGCCCCATGGCGCGGTAGCTGGGGCCGGCAGACCGTCCGGTGGTGGGTGGCCGGCGGGGAGCGCCGCAGCGCCTGCGACCGTTCCCGCAGCGGGCCATCACAGCCCGTAGAACGTGCGATTGGCTTGCATGCGCGCGGTCTCCGATGCCGGAAAGCGCTGGTCGCGCAGCAGTTGGCGCAAGGCGTCCCGGCCCTGGTCCTGCGCGCCGGGGGCGTAGAAGGAACTGACGGCCAGTTCGTCCAGCGCGCGCCAGGCGTACACCGCGCCGTCCACGAACAGGATGTCCGCCGGCCTCGGGATGCGCGCGGCCTGCTGGGCATACAGGTGCGCCAGCGCGAACTCCGACCGCAGGCGGTGGTAGCGCGCCAGTTCGCACAGCGGTTCGGCGCGCTGGGGCCGCTGCGCGTAGGCGGCGAGGTAGGCGTCGCGCACCGCGCTGTCGGGCATCTGCAGGCGCTCGGTCAGCACCGCCACCTGGAACAGCGCGTACCAGGATTCCTCTTTCCAGCCGCCCATGCCGGCGCGGCGGCGATACCACTCCAGGCTGTCCTGCAGGCGGCCCGCATCGCGGTAGCTTTGCGCCAGATAGAACACATTGCGGGTGTTGTCCGGGTGATCGCGCAGGTCCTGCTCCAGCACCGCGATGTCGCGCAGGTAGGTGTCGGGATCGCGCCCGCGCGCGCCGTCATGGGCCACCTCGATGACCGGGCCTGCCAGCGTCTGCCAGGGCCCGTGCGCGGGCGCGGCCAGGTACTCGTGCAGCACGCCTTCCCAGCGCCAGTCCACGCGCGTGGCCACCATGCTGTTGCGCTGGTATTCCCAGCCGTTCATGTCGCACAGGAAGAGGTAGCCGTCCGCGTCGAGCGCAGGCCACCGGTACTGCGCCGGCATGCGCAGCTGCTCATCGGCGTCGATGAACAGCAGGTAGTCGGCATGCGGGCGGGCCAGTTCCAGGGCCTCGTTGCGGTTATGCGCGAAGTTCTTCCAAGGGCGCTCGTGCAGGGTTCCGGGAAGGTCGTGCAGGAAGCGGCGAACGATGTCCTGCGTGCCGTCCGTGGAGCCCGTGTCCACGATGACCCAATGGTCGATGAACGGCCGCACCGAAGCGAGGCACCGGGTGATCACCGGTGCCTCGTTCTTCACGATCATATTCAGGCAGATGCGGGGGCGGATCACTGCGGGTGCCGTGGCACCCGCAGGCACGGAAAGCCGAAGGCGTTCATATCCCGGGATGCCTCACGGAGGGGCGTTACTGGCAATACGCTTCAGCCACCACGTTGGCGACTTCGGTGCAGTTGAACTTGCAGGACCACTGCGTTGCGGACGAGCGATAGGACGAGGCGATGACGTTGCGGAAGTCGGTCGAATTGCACCCGCCGGACACGACGTTGCCCGCGCTGCAGGTCGCCGTCCGGGTGTCCTCGCCAGTACCGCCGTTGCAATTGGTGGCAGTAGACTGGGATGTGGTCAACGAGCCTACGCTGCCCGTGGCCCCCGTTGCGCCAGTGGCGCCCGTCACGCCGGTCGCTCCTGTGGCACCGGTCACACCCGTGGCACCGGTCACGCCCTGGATGCCTTGAACTCCCTGATTGCCTTGAGCGCCTTGAGGCCCCGTCGGCCCAGTCGCGCCGGTGGTTCCTGTCGGGCCGGTCACGCCCGTCGCGCCCGTGACGCCGGTCACGCCCTGAATCCCTTGGGGGCCGGTGGCGCCGGTCGTGCCCGTGGCCCCGGTCACCCCTGTTGCGCCAGTGGCGCCCGTCACGCCGGTCGCCCCGGTGACGCCCGTGGCACCGGTCACCCCTGTTGCGCCCGTGGCACCTGTGACACCCGCCCCGGTGGCGCCCGTCACCCCGGTGGCTCCCACCGGGCCCGTCGCGCCGGTGGGGCCAGTGGCCCCCGTGGCTCCAGTAGCGCCCGTCGCACCGGTGCCCACGCCAGGGGCGCATTGCGTCAGCTGGCCCGTGGCGGCGTTGTAGCAAGTCAGGCTGGCGTTGGTCGGCGAGGCGGACAGGCCGGGCACATAGACCTCACCCGTGCCTTGCACGCGCAGGCGTTCCTGGCCGCCCTGGCCCTTGACCACGAATCCTCCGCCGGCAGGGGGCGTGACGGTGATGTCCGCGGCCAGCACACCGGCGGCATGCAGGGCCAGGACGGAACTCAGTGCGGGAACGACCCAGTAGCGGTGCAGGCGATTCTTGGACATGGGGAAACCCTCTCTTGTCTAGCAGTGTGTTGAATGTTTTTCTAGCGTTGGATCGGCTGGCGATGCCCGTCAGCTGATCCGGCGGGAAGGGGCTGCGATGTCGCGCCGCTTCCAGAACATGGCCATGCCGATCAGCAGCGAAAGCAGCATCAGGCCGTACTCGCTGAGGGTGGGAATGGCGGCCAGGTTGGGCAATGCACCCAGTTGAACGGTGCCGGTCACCGTGGCGAAGTTGCGCACCACGGTGGCGTTGGGGCCCAGGTTGACCACGGCCGTCGTGCCGTTGGACGATACGAGTTGCACGTTCTGCCCAGGAGCGCCCTGCACGGTGAGCGTGCCCAGCACGGTGATGTTGGTGCCGGCGGGCAGCACGAAGGTGCGGCCGGTGGTGCTGGACAGTGTCAGGTTCTGGAACACGAAGTTGCCGCTGATCTGGCTGGTGTTGCCGGGATCGCAGCCGTCGCGCAGCACCACGGTGTTGTTGCCGGTATTGATGTTGCCGCCGGAGATGAGGTTGCCGCCCACCGAGATCACGCCATTGCTGCCCGTGACGTTGGAGCCCGAGCTGAAGGTGGCGTCGGTGTCCACGGTCACCGTGCCGCCATTGAGGTTCAGCGTGCCTTGCATGTCGAGCGCGGAGCAGCCCAGATCCGTCTGGCCTCCCGCGGGAACGTCGAGCGACGAGCCGGGTGGAAAGACCCATTGCGCGGCAGCGGGGCTGCACAGGACCAAAGCGGTCGCCAACCCAACCAGGAGCCGCCCGAATGCTTGTTTCATACCGAATTCCTTGATTTAACCGGACAGGCTCGACGACCGGGTCACTCCTGCCCGGTCAGCCATGTCCGTGAGAGTCCGCATTGCGGTTTTCTAATTGACTATCGACACCGAATCATCGCTAAATAAATACTGTCTTGCAAACAAAATTTAACGCCTGTGACGATGGTGCATCACTCGGGAAAACGCCCATGGCGAAGGCAGATCACGCTTTCGTTGATGCAGGTCAGTCCCGCCTACCAGTCTTCCTTCACGGCCAGCACCGCCTGCCGTCCCCCCGCCGCGCGCCCCGCCAGCCAGGCGGTCACGGTGCCCGTGGCCAGCACAGCGGCGCAAAGGGCCAGCAACCGCAGCCAGGGCACCCGCAGGTCCATGGTCCAGTGAAAGCTCTGGGGGTTGACGACGTGCACCAGCACCACCGACACGGCCAAGCCCAGCACGGTGCCCGCGACGGCGCCGATGGCGGTCCACGCGGCGCCTTCCCCGGCCACCACGGCCAGCACCTGCCGCCGCGTCAGGCCCAGGTGCGCGAGCAGCCCGAATTCCTTGCGCCGCGCCAGCACCTGGGCGCTGAAGCTGGCGGCCACGCCGAACAGGCCGATGCCGATCGCCACTGCCTGCAGCCAGTAGGTGACGGCAAAGCTGCGGTCGAAGATGCGCAGCGAGCGCTCGCGGATGCCCGCCGCCGAGGCGAATTCCAGAGCCCCCCCCGCCGGGATCGCCGTGCCGCCCGCTGCCGCTGCGTCCGATGGGGCACTGGCCAGCCGCTCGATCGACTGGCGCAGCGCCGCCTCGTCCGCACCCGGTCGCGGCCACAGCGCCAGGTCGTTCGTGCGCGTGTCGCCGGTCAGGCGCACGAAGTCCGCACGGTCCAGCGTCACCGCGCCGAACTGGCGCACATAGTCGCGCCAGACGCCTGCTATGAAAAACGGAGCAACCTGCCGGGAGCTTTCTTGCGCCAGCGGCCGAAAAGACTGCGAAAGCGCCGGCCAGTCCATGCCGGGCTGCACGCCGTACAGGTCGAGCACCGCCTCGCTCACGTACACGCCGATGCGCCCCGGCGGCACGGGCAGCGGCGTGCCCACCAGCGGCAGCGCCTGGGCCGGGTCGCCGTCCAGCGGGCGGGCCAGCAGTGCGATGGCGGGGCGGGCGGGGTCCAGCAAGAGGCTGCTGGTGCGCAGGGCCTGCACGCGCGCCACGCCCGGCAGCCGGGCCACCGCGGTGTCGAACCCGAGGGGAAAGGCCGCGGCATCGTCCGTCCCGGCGTTGGTCCCCGCCGTGCTGGCCAGGCGCAGGTAGAGCGGCGCGGGCAGCACCGCATCCAGCCACTGGCCGACCGATCCGCGAAAGCTGCTCACCATCACCGTGAGCGCCACGGCCAGGCTCAGGCTGGCCACCACGCCGCCCACCGCCACGGCGGCGGTGCCACGCGTGCGGCGCGCGCGCTCCAGCGCCAGCAAGGGCAGCAGGTGCCGCCCGGCCAGGGGGGCCAGCCCGCGCAGCAGCCCGCCCACGATCCACGGCAGCAGGGCAATGCCGCCCACCAGCAAAAGGCCCACCGAGGCATAGGCGGCCAGCGGAATGCCGAAGACGGGCGGCGCGCCGGCCAACAGTGCGCCGGCCGCCATCAGCAGCAACGCCAGCCCACCGCGCTGCGGTCCGCCCAGTGATGCGCCCAGGCCCTTGAGTGTCTGCGCGGGCGGCAACTGCTGGGCCGCGCGGGCCGGCCACCAGCCGCCCACGAGCGCTGCGGCCAGGCCCAGCAGGCCATACAGCAGCGCGGCCGGCGCGCTCCATTGCAGGGCCGGCTGCACGCCGGCGAAATAGCCGCCGCCCAGATCGCCGCCGAGCCAGCGCAGCGCCAGGGCCGCCAGCGCGGTGCCCAGCGCGATGCCTGCGGCACTGCCTGCCGCGCCCAATGCCGCCGACTCGGCCAGCACCAGGGACAGCCGCTGGCGGGGCGTGGCGCCCAGCACGGCCAGCAGGGCGAACTGCGGCGCGCGCTGCGCCACGCTCAGGGCCAGCACCGAGAACACGAGGAAGGCCCCGGTGAACAGCGCCACCAGCGCCAGCACGGTCAGGTTGACGCGGTAGGCGCGCGACAGGTTGCTGGTGCGCGCGGTGGCATCCCCGGGCTGCAGCACGGCCACGCCGGCCGATGCGCCGGGCAGGGCCTGCAGCGCCTGGCGGAAGGCGTCGGCACTGGCGCCGGGGCGCAGCTGCACGTCGATGCGGCTCAGTTGCCCGCCGCGCTGGAACAGGTCCTGCGCCGCGCCGATGTCCATCACGGCCAGCGGCGCGCCGCCCGCGGCCACCGTGCCCGCCACGCGAACCGTGTGCACCTGCAGGCCCGTGCGCAGCTGCAGTGCCGGCACCACGGCATCGCCGCGCAGCCCGAGTGCCTGCAGGGCCGCGCCGTTCAGAAACACCGTGGCCGGCGCCAGCAGCGCCAACCGGTCGGCGCCTTCGAAGGCCTGGGGCACCAGGGCGGGGGCCATCGTCGGCAGCAGCAACGCGTCGGCGCCCAGCACGCGCAAGGCCACCGCCGCGGCCCCCGCCGTTCCGGGCACGCTGGCCTGGGCGGAGGTTTCCAGCACCGGCCCGGCGCGTGCCACCAGCGGGTGCGTGGCGACCAGGCCATACAGCGCGTCGGGCAGGTTGCCCTGCGTGGCGCGCAGTTCCAGATCGGGCTGGCCGTTGATGCTGCGCACGGCCTGCGCGAACTCGGACAGGGCCGATGCATTGATCACATGGACCGCGAAGGCCAACGCCACGCCCAGCATGACGGCGGCCACGGCGGCTGCGGCGCGCCAGGGGTGGTGGCGCAGTTCCTGCCAGGAGAAGGTGCGCAGCAGGCGGAGCATGGGAGTGGAGGCCGGTGCCGGTCAGGTCGCGGGCGGCATAACCGGACCGGGTTGGCCAGCGGAAGGTGCCATGCCGCTGGCGGTGAGGCGCAGCCGCCGGTCCGCCCGGGCCGCGGCGGCGTCCGAATGGGTGACCAGGACCAGCGCGGCGCCGTGTTCGCGCGTCTGCGCCAGCAGCAGGTCCATCACGCGGGCGGCCGTGGCGGGGTCGAGGTTGCCCGTGGGCTCGTCGGCCAGCAGCAGGGCGGGGCGGTGCACGAGCGCG
The DNA here is from genome assembly GCF_030158975.1 of Acidovorax sp. SUPP2539. Taxonomy (NCBI): domain Bacteria; kingdom Pseudomonadati; phylum Pseudomonadota; class Betaproteobacteria; order Burkholderiales; family Comamonadaceae; genus Acidovorax; species Acidovorax sp. SUPP2539. Next base: position 574,918 of record NZ_BQXJ01000003.1, read on the forward strand.
CGGGCGATGGCCACGCGCTGCAGTTGCCCACCGCTCAGTTGCTGGGGCAGGCGATCGCCCAGGCCCTCCAGGCCCACGGCGGCCAGCATGTGCGCCACCCGTGCCGGATCGGTACGGCCCAGCAGCATGAGCGGCAGCGCCACGTTCTGCGCCACGTCCAGGTGCGGCAGCACGTGGAAGGCCTGGAACACGAAGCCCACGTGCGCGCGCCGCCAAAGGGCACGCTGCGTGTCGTCCAGCGTGGACAGGTCGGTGCTGCCGTGCACGATGCGGCCCGTGTCCCAGGTATCAAGGCCCGCGAGGCAGTTGAGCAGCGTGGACTTGCCCACGCCCGATTCGCCCACGATGGCCACGAACTCGCCCGGGTGCACGGCCAGGTCCACCTGCGCGAACACGTCGGCCTCGCCGTAGCGTTTTCCCAGTTGTTCGACGCGCAGCACGGCGTTCGCTGAGCCGGCGGTACTGGACGGTGCGGCGCTCATGCTACGGCCTCGTCGGCCAGCCGCCGGTGCACGGCCTGCACCAGCCGTTCGGTGGCGCCGGGGGCATCGCAGGGGATGGCGTGGCGTGCCGGCATGCTGCGCAGCCAGGTCACCTGGCGCTTGGCCAGTTGGCGGGTGGCGGCCATGCCGCGTTCGCGCAGGCCTGCCACATCGAGTGTGCCGGTGGCCGCCTCGGCATCCAGCACCTCCCAGGCCTGGCGGTAGCCCACGCAGCGCATGGAGGGCAGGTCGGGGTGCAGGTCGCCGCGCGCCCGAAGCCGGCGCACTTCATCGACGAAGCCCGCGTCCAGCATGGCGTCGAAGCGTTGGGCGATGCGCCCGTGCAGCCAGGCGCGGTCTTCGGGTTCCAGAGAGAAAAGGGCATCCACCGCCGCATTGGCGCCGTCTTCTGCTCCTTTTTTAATCGTATGAAAGCTCGACAGCGGCTGCCCTGCGATGCGCCACACCTCCAGCGCGCGCTGGATGCGCTGGCTGTCCGCCGGTGCCAGGCGCGCGGCCGTGATCGGGTCCACGCGGGCCAGTTCGGCGTGCATGCCGGGCCAGCCGATGGCGGCGGCCTGGGCCTCCAGTTCGGCGCGCACGGCGGGGTCGGCAGGCGGCATGTCGTCGATGCCGTCCAGCAGGGCCTTGAAGTACAGCATGGTGCCGCCCACCAGCAGCGGCAGCGCGCCGCGCGCGCGGATCTGCGCGATGAGGCGGGTCGCGTCGGCCACGAACTCGGCCGCGCTGTACGCGTGCAACGGGTCGCGGATGTCGATCAGGTGGTGCGGCACCGCGGCCAGCTCGGCGGGCGTCGGCTTGGCCGTGCCGATGTCCATGCCGCGGTACACCAGCGCCGAATCGACGCTCACGATCTCCACCGGGCAATGCGGCGCCAGCGATGCGGCCAGCGCCAGGGCGCCCGCCGTCTTGCCCGAGGCGGTGGGGCCGGCCAGCGCGATGCAGGGCAGCGTTTCAGGCAGGCGCATGGGGCTCTCCGTGTCGTTGCACCAGCGTCCAGGCGGTCAGGGCCAGCGCGGCCGAGCAGGCCCACACGCCGTGCACCAGCGGCCACACGGTGCCGTCCAGCCGCGCGCCGACCCATCGGCCTACGGCAAAGGCGACCAGCATCATCATGAAGCCGTTCAGGGCCGAGGCCACGCCGGCCGCCTGCGGAAACGGGCCCACCGCACCGCTTTGCCCGCAGGGCTGGTGGATGCCATGCGCCACCATGAACACGCACATCGGCAGCAGCAGTGCCAGCGGCGCATGCCAGCCGGCGATGGCCGCCGCGGCCATCAGCGTGCCGCCGAGCAGGCTGACGGCGCCGGCCACCGCCACGGTGCGCCGCACGCCCAGGCGCGCGAGCAATTGCCGGCAGAGCACCGTGCCCACCAGGTACGCCAGCGCAGTCGACAGCAGCACGGCGCCGTATTGCGGTCGCGACAGTCCCAGGGCCTCGATGAAGACGAACGACGATGCCGCCAGGAACGTGAACAGCCCGCCGTAGCTGGCCGTGGTCAGCAGCGAATAGGCCCAGAACGTGCGGTGCCGCAGCACCGTGGCCCAGGTGCGTGCCAGCGTGGCCGGCCGCAGGGCGTGTGGGTTGCGCCGCGCCAGCGTCTCGGGCAGGCCCAGGGCGACCACGGCCAGCGTGGCCACACCGTAGGCGGTGAGGGCCGAGAGCGCCGCGCGCCAGCCCAGCCACTCCGTCAGCAGCCCGCCCACCGGCGCGCACAAGCTGGCCGCGATGCCCAGCCCGGTGAGGGCCCGTGACATCGCCCGCGCGCCCAGCGCCGGCGTGTAGAGGTCGCGCACGATGGCGCGGGCGCACATCACCACCGCGCCCATGGCCGCGCCCTGTGCCACGCGCCAGCCGATCAGCCATTGCATCGACGGGGCGAGCACGCTGGCGACCGATGCCAGGGTGTAGATGGAAAGACCCGCCAGCAGCACCGGCCGGCGGCCGAAGCGGTCCGACAGCGGCCCCCATACGAGTTGCGAGCACCCGAAGGCCAGCAGCAGCGCGCTGAGCGTGAGCTGGGCGGACGCCACGGGTGCGTCCAGGCTGCGCGTGAGGGAGGGCAGCGCAGGCAGGTAGAGATCGGTGGTGACGGGCTGCAGGCTCAGCAGCAGCGCGAGCACGGTGATGGCCAGACCCGGCGCGACGGCGACGGCCGGCGGCTCCTGGCTCGCCGCGGCGAAGGGGGGAACGGACATGCGGGCGAGCCTACCAGATGGGCACCGCCCAACCGGGTGCGCAGGCGGCCTTCGCCTGCGCACGCCGGCCGGGTCAGTACACCTGGAACAGGTCCGCCAGCGCGGCGCGGTACTGCGGCTCGCCCACCGTGTTCGTGCTGTGGTGCGTGCCGCCTTCCACCAGCACGAAGCGTTTGGGTTCCTGCGCGGCGTCGTACAGCTTGCGGCCGAGGGTGGGCGGAATCAGGCTGTCGTCGCTGCCGTGCACCACCAGCAGGGGCGAGCCGATGTGGGCCACCTTGCGCGCCGACTCGAAGCGCTGCGTGATGAGGCCCGACACCGGTAGCCAACCCCATTTGAACGTGGCCACGACCTCGGGGATGTTGGTGAAGGTGCCTTCCACGATGGTCCCCTTCTCGTCGTTCACCATCGCCGCCAGGTCGATGGCGATGGCGCCGCCGAGCGAGTGGCCGAAGATGTAGCGCGGCTGGTCAGGCGCGCGCTGCGCGAGCCAGTCCCACGCGGCGCGGGCGTCCTCCAGGGCCGTGGTCTCCGACGGCAGGGCCGCGCTGCTGCGCCCGAAGCCGCGGTAGTCGACCGCCAGCACCGAGAACCCCATGCTCTGCATGCGCCGCATGCGGCCCGCCGATCCCGACACGTTCCAGCGCGCGCCGTGCAGGTACAGCAGCACGGGCGCATCGGCTTTGGCGGCCGGCAGCCACAGGCCGTGCAGCTTCTCGGCCTTGCCGGTGGCTTGCGAGTTGAATGCGATCCAGACGTCTTCCATGTCGTCGGTGGACTGGGCGCCGCCCCAGGCGCGGTCGCTGGGCTGGAAGATCCACTCGCGCTGCTTGGCGTCGAGGGTGGCGCAACCTGCCGTGACGGCCATGGCGAGGGCGATGCATGAAAGGAGGGGCCAGCGTTTCATGGGTAGGACTGAGTGCCGCGGTGTCGGGAAAGTTCTATGGCAGTGTTTCAGCGGGTATGCCGGCGTTTTGATTGCCTTGGTTGCTCACTTTTCAATAGCAAATCGGGAAATCCCCGGCTTTTCCGGCTTTTGCAAGAAACGCGCCCGTCGATGCGCTTTGTTACATCCGGATTGTGCTGGAGAGATGGCCTGATTTCGGCACCGCTGCCCAGGGCAGGAGCCCGGAAAAGCGCCGATTGACGCTGCAGCGCAGCATCGATAGGCCGTGACGGCTGGACGGGGTGGCCCGTAGGATGCGCACTCCGGGGGCAAGGTGGGGCAACAACGCACAACAACGGTGCGTTCGGCGCCGAGATACCGCTGCGGCGACAAAGTTCCCCGAGTCACCGTCCTGTCATGTGGCGCCTCCACAGTGGCGCACTTCAACGATCAATGAGGTAGAGCAATGCACCTGTCTGGTTTCAAAGGGGCCGCGCTGGCCCTGGCCGCCGCTGCCGCCCTGGCCGCCTGTGGCGGCAACGACGATGATTGCCCCACGCTGAACGGCGCCAAGCCCTTGGTGATCGGCCACCGCGGTGCCGCCGGCTACCTGCCGGACCACACGCTGGAAGGCTACAAGAAGGGCATCGAGCTGGGCGCGGACTTCATCGAACCGGACCTCGTGGCCACCAAGGACGGTGTGCTGATCGCACGGCACGAACCCAACATCACCGGCACCACCGACGTGTCGCAGCGCCCGGAGTTCGCCAGCCGCAAGACCAAGAAGATGGTCGATGGCGTGCAGGAAGAAGGCTGGTTCGCCTCCGACTTCACCCTGGCCGAGATCAAGACCCTGCGCGCCATCCAGCCCCTGGCCGAGCGCGACCAGTCGTTCAACGGCAAGTACCAGATCCCGACGCTGGTCGAAGTGCTGGACCTCGCCCGGTCCGAAGGCACGCGCGTGGGCCGCACCGTGGGCGTGTACATCGAAACCAAGCACCCCACCTACCACGCCAACCTGAACCTCAAGCTCGAGGACCGACTGCTCACCACACTCTCGCAGTACGGCTACACCACCGCGGCGTCCCCCGTCATCCTGCAGTCGTTCGAAGTGTCCAACCTCAAGTACCTGCGCACCAAGACCCAGGTGCGCCTGGTGCAACTGGTGGACGCCAACGACATCAAGGCCGACGGCAGCATGGACCTGACCGCGCCCTACGACAAACCCTACGACTTCGCCGTGGCCGGCGACCAGCGCACCTTCGCCAGCCTGCTGACCCCTGCGGGCTTGAAGGAGGTCAAGACCTATGCGGACGGCATCGGCCCATGGAAGCCGTACCTGATCCCCTCGAAGCTGGTGGATGACAACAAGGACGGCCAGCCCGACGACCTGAACGGCGACGGCAAGATCGACGAGCGCGACCGCGTGATGATGCCCGCGACCTCCGTCGTGTCCGACGCGCACGCGGCCGGCCTCTTCGTGCACCCGTACACCTTCCGCAGCGAGGCGCGCCGCCTGGCTTCCGACTTCAAGGGCGACCCGAAGGCCGAATACCGCATGTTCTACCGCCTGGGCGTGGACGGCGTGTTCGCGGACTTCCCCGACCACGCCAAGGCGGCGCGGGACGACTGATCCGTCGGTCGACGGCCTGCCGGCAGCAGCGTCGCCGGCGGGCCATCGTTTCGGGGTGCGTCAGAAGCTGTGCTTGACGCCGATGCTCAGCAGGGTCCTGCCTTGCCGGCGCCCGACGACCCCATCCAGTTGCCAGCCCGGCGTCCATTCCCACAGTGCGCCGGTCTGGAACGTGGGCGGACCGCCGCGCTGGCCGAACGCCTCGATGTGCGCCGTGACCGCGCCCCAGGTGGATTCGACGGCGGCGCCCCAGGTGGGCAGCCAGCGGTGATCGGGCGTGTGCAGCGTGCCGGCATTGGCGTGCACGGCCCCCCAGCTGGCGATGCAGGTGCCCAGCAGGTTGAGGGCCCGCGTGCTGCGCGGCTCCCGGTGGGTGTGCCACAGGCCCACGCTGCTGGCCGCATGGCAGCCTTGCTCGGGCGGCGGCGTCCACTGCCATTTGGCCACCACGCTTTGCACCGTGGCGCGGCCGTCCAGATCGCGCGCCAGCAGGGCGCCCAGCTCCAGGCCCGGCAGCGCCGCCGGGGCATAGGCCGGCGCTGCATAGAAGGCGCCGCGGTCGCGGTGCACGCCTTCCCACCACACCTCTACATGCCCTTCGCCAGGGGCATTCACCCCCGCGTCGTCGACCGTGAGGGGCCGCCCCGCGTGGGCCGGCAGCGTGAGGGCGGCGATGGTCGCCAGGGCTGCCACGCCATAGCCCTGGCACGCGGAGCGAAGGTGATAGGGGTGGTGGCGGCGCAGTGGCATGGGTGGAATCCGTATGGCCTGCGGCGCCGGGGGGTCAGCGTCCGCGCAGGAAGAGGGCGTCCAGCTCGCGCATGGACAGTTGCCGCCAGGTGGGGCGGCCGTGATTGCACTGGTCGGACCGGTCGGTGACTTCCATCTGGCGCAGCAGGGCGTTCATTTCGTCGAGGGTGAGCCGGCGGTTGGCGCGCACCGCGCCGTGGCAGGCCATCGTACCCAGAATTTCATTGCGGGCGCGCTGCACCACGGTGCTGGCGTCGTGTGCTGACAACTCCGCGAGCACGCTGCGTGCCAGTTCCACCGCATTGCCCTGGGCCAGCGAGGTGGGTACGGCGCGCACGGCCAGCGTCTTCGGGGAGAAGGGGGCGATCTCCAGCCCCAGCATCGACAGCGTGTCGGCCTGGGCCTCGGCCGTGGCCACTTCCTGCGGCGTGGCGGCGAAGGTCGCGGGGATCAGCAGCGGCTGGCTGGCGATGCGCTCGCTGCCGTCCACCTGCGCCTTGAGCCGCTCGTACACGATGCGTTCGTGCGCGGCATGCATGTCCACGATGACCAGGCCGTGGGCGTTCTCCGCGAGGATGTAGACGCCCTGGATCTGCGCCACCGCCCGGCCCAGGGGCCAGGCCGGCGCGTCGTCGTCCGCCGCGGGCGGCGCAGGCGTCACGTCGGCGGCTGAAGAGGGGGTGGTCTGCGGGGAGGGGGGCGGAGTCCAGGCAACGGTGCCGGCCGCCGCGGCGCCGGCTGCGCCGGCATGGCCCCATTCGGCGCGCGGCTCCTGCACACCGGCCGGGAAGGCGCTGTCTTGTGCGCCGGCGCCGGGCCCCTTCGGCGATCCCCACAGCGCCTGCAGGTCGGTCACCCGGTGGCCGACCACAGGCTCATCGAACCGGATCGCCGCCTGCGCCTTCCAGCTGGGCGCGATCCCGGGAGCGGGGGCCGGGGCGGCCGCCCCTGGCGCCGTCTCGGTGGCGCCGCTCGCGGCGAGTGCCTGGGCACGGGGCACGGCCAGGGCGTTCTCCACCGCATGGCGCACGGCCTGGTGGACCTCGCGGCTGTCTCGAAAGCGCACCTCGATCTTGGTGGGATGCACGTTCACATCCACCCGCAGCGGGTCGATGGCCACGTACAGCGCATACACGGGCTGCTTCTGCCCGTGCAGCACGTCCTCGTAGGCGGCGCGCGCGGCGTGCGTGAGCACCTTGTCACGCACGAAGCGGCCGTTCACGTAGCAGAACTGCTGGTCGGCGCGCGAGCGGGCCGCATCCGGCAGGCCGGCGCGGCCGGTCACCGTGATGGCGCCGTGGCGGTGGCGCACGGCGACCGATTCTGCGAGGAAGTCGTCTCCCAGCACGTCGGCCAGCCGCCGGTCGAGCGCCTGCTGCAGCGCGCCATCGGACTCGTCGCCAGCGGCCAGGGTGGCGCGCCACTGTTCGACCAGCTTGCCTTCGTGCCAGATGGCGAAGCCCACATCGGGCCGGGCGAGCGCATGGCGGCGCACGGCCTCGATGCAGTGGGCCAGCTCGGTTGCGTCGGTCTTGAGGAATTTGCGCCGCGCCGGCGTGGCGAAGAACAGTTCCTTCACTTCCACCGTCGTGCCCTGGCTGCGCGCGGCGGGCCGCAGCTCGCCGCTGCGCGCATCCAGCAGGAAAGCGCTGGCCTGCTCCGCGGTGCGCGACAGCAGGGCCATTTCCGACACCGAAGCGATGGCGGCGAGCGCCTCGCCACGAAAGCCCATGGTGGCCACGGATTCGAGGTCGTGCAGGTTGGTGATCTTGCTGGTGGCGTGGCGCCGCAGGGCGATCGGCAGTTCTTCCTGGGGGATGCCGCTGCCGTCGTCTTCCACCGAGATCAGCCGCACGCCGCCGGCCAGCAGGCGCACGGCGATCTGGGTGGCGCCGGAGTCGAGCGCGTTGTCCACCAGCTCGCGCACGGCCGAGGCGGGCCGTTCGACCACCTCGCCGGCCGCGATCTGGCTGATGAGTTCGTCGGGCAGGTCGCGGATCGGTCGGCGCAGGGTGGGCTCTGTGGTCATTGCCCGGCATTCTAGGCAGTGCGGTTAGAGTACGCGCCGCATTGGCAATCCCGCCATCTCACTTTCCTCAGAAGGTCCGCCCTTGGAAATCATCCAGTTCCTGATCGACTTCATCCTGCACGTGGACAAGCACCTGGCGGCCTTCGTCAGCGCCTACGGCCCGTGGGTGTATGCGTTGCTGTTCCTCATCGTCTTCGTCGAGACGGGGGTGGTGGTGATGCCGTTCCTGCCCGGCGATTCGCTGCTGTTCATCGTCGGTGCGCTGTGCGGTGCGGGGCTCATGAACTTTCCGCTGGCCTGCGCCGTGCTGATCGCGGCGGCCATCCTCGGAGACCAGTGCAACTACACCATCGGGCGCTATTTCGGGCCCAAGGTGTTCCAGTGGCCCGATTCGCGCTGGTTCAACCGGCGCGCGTTCCAGCAGGCGCACGACTTCTACGAACGCTACGGTGGCGTCACCATCGTGCTGGCGCGCTTCATGCCCTTCATCCGCACCTTCGCGCCCTTCGTGGCCGGCGTGGCCGAGATGGGCCGGGCGAAGTTCACGGCGTTCAACGTGGGCGGTGCGCTGCTGTGGGTGCTGGGCATCTGCACGGCGGGCTACTTCTTCGGCAACTTCCCGTGGGTGCAGGCCAATCTGGACAAGATCATCTGGGCGCTGATCCTGGTGCCGGGCCTGATCGCGCTCTACGGCGGCTGGCGCGCCGGCCGCCAGAAAACGGCCTGAGCGGGCGCCGGGGGCACCGCGCCCCGTCCTCCGGCTGCCCGAGCGAATGCGCTGTCAGCGCATCGTGCGGTCCAGCCACTGCAGCAGCTGGCGGGTGACGAACTCCGGGTTGTCCAGGTTCGAGATGTGGCCGGCCTCGGGGATCACCACGGCATCGCAGCCGATCACCTCGGCCATGGCGTGCATCTCGTGCGGCGGGCGGGGAATGTCCTCGTCGCCGCACATGAGCAGCGTGGTCTGGGGGCGGAGCGCAGCCAGCCGGTCCATCGCATCGGCGCGGCCGAAGATGATGCGGCCCAGCGGCACCACCGATTGGCGCAATCGATCGGGCGCCATCGCCGCCAGGCTGCGGCCGAACGCGGCGGGGCGGGGGCTCGAGGGATCGGTGCCGGGCCGAAAAAAGATCGGCACGATGGCATCTACCAGCGGCTGGGTGATCTGCCCGCCGGCCTCGATCGCATCGAGCAGGCCGAAGTAGCGCAGGCGCGTGGCCTCGGGCTCGGCCCCGAGGTAGGTGTCCATCATCACGAGGCTGCGAACCCGCTCCGGCGCCTTCAGCGCCAGCTCCGCACCCCACATGCCGCCGACCGAGAGGCCGACCACGGCACATTCGCGGACATGCAGGGCGTCGAGCAGTTCCAGCATCTGTGCCGCCAGGCCTTTCAGGTCCTGCGTGTCGGCGGGCAGCGGCCCCGAGGCGCCGTGGCCCCAAAGGTCGGGGGCAATGACCCGGAAGTGGCGCGACAGCGCCAGGATCTGGGGCGCCCACATCGAAGAATCCCACAGGTAGCTGTGCCCGAGCAGCACGACCGGGCCCCGGCCACGATCCTGGTAGTGCAGGTGGCAGCCTTGCGATGTGGTGAATCGCTTCTTGACTGCAGCGCTCGCCGCATCCGCCGTGCCGTTCGCCAGGGCACTGCCCGACGCGATGGCGGCGGGTATGGCCATCAGTTGCAGCGCGGCACGGCGGCGGCTCAGCGCAGGCTCGGGCGAAAGAGGTTCGTTGGCGGTGGCCAGTGACGACGGGCGCATGGAATGTATTCTGCAGAGTGGAACAAGCCAAGAATGTTAGCCGCACCCACGCGCTTTAAATGTACTAAACCGTATCGGTTAGTGGCGAGACGCTTTATCGTTTTGCATCCGTGCTTTTGGGAGGCGCTCCGCTTGGCACCCACGCAAAAACGCCTGCAGGGCACTGGGGCCCTGCAGGCGTCTTGTGATCTAAAGGATGGGGGTTAAGCCATCCCTGTGAGATCAGCGGCGGCGTTGATCGCGGTCTTCGCCGAGTTCGTGGCCGACCAGCGCACCGGCGCCGGCACCGATCACGGTCGCGGTGGTGCCACCGACGGCACTGCCCAGCACGCCACCGGCCACGGCGCCTACGCCGGTACCGATCTGTGCATTGGTGGGGTTGGAAGAGCAGCCGACGAGGCCGAGTGCGGCTGCGACAGCGGCGGCGGAAACGAGATGGCGGTAGTTCATGACTTGGCTCCTGGTATCTTTGAGGGCATGGGATCCGGACAGGGCGGCGATCCATTCAAACCGCTGCATTTGCCTGTCCCAACCCATGCCTGCACTATCGCCCCGGCGCCGCGACTGCGGTGTAGGCAGGCGAGGCCGCGTGCTGTAGGAGGTGCCCCACCTGACCGCGGCTTGCGGGTCAGCCCGGGGCCAGGCAGATGGTCACGAGAAGCGAGGCATCGCTCACCGCGCGCAGCGAGTGCGCGGCGCGGGGCTGCAGGTGCACGAAGTCGCCCGGGCGCAGCAGACGCGCCCCGCCGGCGGTGTGGAACTCCGCTTCGCCCTCCAGGCACTGCACGGTGATCTCACCGGGCGTGTCGTGCTGGCGCAAATCCTTGCCGGCCGCCAGCACGACGCGGATCACTTCCAGTTGGGCGGCCTTGATGATGGCCGTGGTGGCGGCGCTCGCCAGCCGGTCGCCCAGCGGGCTCAGGCTGACGACTTCTCCGGAACGTGCGTGGTGCAGGGCCATGGGGTTCTCCTCGTGGTTTCAGGTCACGCTCGCAGGCCCGCCGAGCCGTCAGACGGACCGGCTGCGTGCCAGCGGCGGGTTTTTGGCGAAGTATCGCGTGATCCCTCGCATCAGCGCGTCGGCCAATTGCTGCTGGTAGGCGGCGGTGCGCAGCTTGGCCTCTTCCTCGGGGTTGCTGATGAAGGCGGTTTCCACGAGCACGCTGGGAATGTCCGGCGCCTTGAGCACGGCAAAGCCGGCCTGCTCCACGCGCGGCTTGTGCAGTTTGGCCATGCTGCCGATCTCCCCCAGCAGCACGCTGCCGAGCTTCAGGCTGTCGTTGATCTGCGCCGTGGTGCTCATGTCCAGCAGGGCGCTTTGCACGTGCCGGTCCTGCACGCGGACGTTCAGGCCGCCGATGAGGTCGGACTGGTTTTCCTTGTTGGCCAGCCAGCGCGCGGCCGAGCTGGAGGCGCCGCCCTGGCTCAGCGCGAACACGCTGGCGCCGCGCGCCGCGGGCGTGGTGAAGGCGTCGGCGTGGATGCTCACGAACAGGTCGGCCTGCACGCGCCGGGCCTTGTCCACCCGCACGCCCAGCGGCACGAAATAGTCGGCGTCGCGGGTCAGGAAGGCCCGCATCGGATTGCCGCCGACCGTGGTGGCGTTGATGCGGTCGCGCAGCAGGTGCGCCACCTTGAGCACGATGTCCTTCTCGCGCGTGCCGCCGGGGCCGGTGGCGCCGGGGTCTTCGCCGCCATGGCCGGGGTCCAGCGCCACGATGATGAGCCGGTCGGTCGCCTTCGCGATGGCGGGCGCGGCCGGTGGCGGCGACGGCGCGTGCGGCGGGGTGGGGGCGGCAGCGGCCGCTGCCACGGCCGGTGGCGGCGCGGCGGGCGCGGCCGGTGCGGGCAGGCCCACCGGCGGGGGCGGCGCGCCGGGGCGCTGGATCTGCTGGGCGATCAGCTCACCCAGCGGATCGCCCGCAGTGCCGGGCTTGGCGGCGGCGATGTTGGGCAGGGGCGCGGTCGGCGGCGCTTCGCGCAGGCGCTCGGCGATGAGGGCCTCCAGCGGGTCTTCGGGCTCGGCCGGGTACAGGTCGAACACCAGCCGGTGCTGGTAGGCCGCGATCGGCGGCAGCGTGAACACCTGGGGCAGGGCGGGCCGCTTGAGGTCCAGCACCAGCCGCACCACGTTGGGCGCGTTCTGGCCCACGCGGATGCCGGCGATGTTGGGATCGTCTGCCTTCACCTTGGCCACCAGTTCGCGCAGCTCGGGGTTCAGGTCGATGCCTTCGATGTCCACTGCCAGGCGGGGCGGCGTGGTCACGAAAAATTGCTTGGCCACCAGCTGGCGGTCGGATTCGATGGTGACGCGGGAGTAGTCCTGCGCGGGCCAGACGCGCACGGCCAGGATGCTGGCACCGCGTGCGATCTGCTGCGTGCCCAGCAGCAGCACCAGCGTGCCGGCCTGAAGCAGCGATCGCCGGCTGGGTGGATGGGGAGGTGGCGCTTCGCTCATGCCTTCGATCCTTGTGCAAGGGTGCGGCCCGATGCGGTGCGGGCCTGCAGGGTGACGTGCCGCTCGCCATCATCCCCTGCTTCAATGTGTATAGCAAGGTCTTCAATGGGGATGAGCGCGGCGGCCTTTTCGGGCCATTCCGCGATCTTGAGTCCCGGCCCCGCGAAGATGTCGCGAAAGCCCGCGTCCTCCCACTCGCGCGGGTCGTTGAAGCGGTAGAAGTCGAAGTGCCAGATGGCCAGCCCCGGTGCCTCGTGCGGCTCCACCACGGCATAGGTCGGGCTCTTGATGCGGCCCTGCACGCCGAGCGCACGCAACAGGTGGCGCACCAGCGTGGTCTTGCCGGCGCCCAGATCGCCGTGCAAGGTGATGAAGGCATTGGCGATCGGGGCTTGGGCGGCCAGCCGGGCGGCGAAGGCGGCGGTGTCTTCCTCGCTCTCCCAGCGCAGTGCGACGGGCGTGTCCGCGGGGGGGCTTTCTACAATCCGGGGGTGATGTTCAGCAGCAGTCAACTCGTTCCTCAAATGCAAGGCTGGGCCCGCGAATTGGGATTCTCCCAAATCGGCGTGGCCGGTGTGGATTTGTCGTCCGCAGAACCGGGGTTGATGCAGTGGCTGGCGCAAGGGTTCCATGGCGACATGCATTACATGCAAACCCACGGCCTGCGCCGCGCCCGGCCTGCCGAACTGGTGCCCGGCACCGTGAGCGTGATCACCGCGCGCATGGACTACCTGCCGCGCGACACGCCAGCCGGGCCCGCGCACGGCGCGCCGGGCGCCGGCCCTGGCTGGCAGGCCGTGGAGTTTGCGCGGCTGGAGCGCCCGTCCGAAGGCATCGTGTCGGTGTACGCCCGGGGGCGCGACTACCACAAGGTGCTGCGCCAGCGGCTGCAGAAGCTGGCCGACCGCATCGGCGAGGCCGTGGGGCCGGTGGGGCACCGGGTGTTCACCGATTCGGCGCCCGTGCTGGAGGCGGAGCTGGCCAGCCGCAGCGGGCAGGGCTGGCGCGGCAAGCACACGCTGGTGCTCAACCGCGAGGCGGGCTCCATGTTCTTTCTGGGCGAGATCTATGTGGACATGCCGCTCGAGCCCAGCGCGCCCGTGACCGCGCATTGCGGCAGTTGCCAGGCGTGCATCGACGTGTGCCCCACGCAGGCCATCGTCGCGCCGCACCGGGTGGACGCCCGGCGTTGCATCTCTTACCTCACCATCGAACATGCGGGGCCGATTCCCGTCGAACTGCGCCGCCCGATGGGCAACCGCATCTACGGCTGCGACGATTGCCAGCTCATCTGCCCCTGGAACAAGTTCGCGCAGGTCAGCGGGCTGCCCGATTTCGACGCGCGGCCCGGCCTGGCCGGGCAGCAGCTCGCGCACCTGTTCGCCTGGGACGAGCCCACCTTCCTGCGCATGACGGAAGGCGGCCCCATCCGCCGCATCGGCCACGAACGGTGGCTGCGCAACGTGGCCGTGGCGCTGGGCAATGCGCTGCATGCCACGGGGGACGCCGGCATCGAGGCCGCGCTGCGGTCCCGCGCCGCCGACGCCAGCGCCCTGGTGCGGGAGCACGTCGCCTGGGGGTTGGAGCAAAAACGGCCTCCAGCGCAATAAGTACTAGGGCATTGCGCTATCAAATAAATAGCATTCGCCTGCGGCAAAACGCCCGGGTGCGGGCAGGCTGCGGCTGGCCGACAATACCGGCCTGCCCATGATCCAAGCCCTGTGCCTTCTCATCGCCTTCCAGTTGCTCGGAGAGGCCACGGTGCGCCTGACGGGCTGGCCGTTGCCGGGCGCCCTGGTCGGCATGCTCTGGCTGCTGGCTTGGCTGGCCTGGAGGCGGCGCGTGCCCGAAGCGCTGGCCACGACCGCGTCCTCCCTGCTGCAGCACATGATGCTGCTGTTCATCCCCACCGTCACCGGCGTGATGGTGCACTTCGGCCGGGTGGCGGACGAGTGGAAGCCCTTCCTCATCGCCTGCATCGTCGGTGCGGCGGTGACGATGGCCGTGACGGCGCTCACCCTGCATTGGCTGCTGGCGCGCAGCCGGCGCGCGGGTCCGCCGGCATGAGGGCGCCCGCATGACGGACTCCACCACCGGTCTGGCGGCACTGAGCGCGCTGGAACGCTCCCCGTTGACCTGGCTCACGCTCACGCTGCTGGCCTACCTCGCAGCGCTATGGCTGTACCGTCGCAGCGGCCACAACCCGTTCCTGCTGCCCGTGCTCACGGCCGTGGTGGGCATCGTGTGCGTGCTGCTGGCGCTCGGCGTGCCGTACCCGGTGTACTTCGAGGGCGTGCAGCTGATCCATTTCTTCATCGGCCCGGCCACGGTGGCGCTGGCGGTGCCGCTGTACGGGCAACTGGGCCGGATCCGGCAGATCTGGCGGCCGGTGGCGATCGCGCTGCTCGCCGGATCGGTGGCGGCCATCGGGTCGGCCGTGCTCGTGGCGTGGGCGCTGGGCGGGTCGATGCAGACGCTGATGTCGCTTGCGCCCAAGTCGGCCACCATTCCCATCGCGACCGCCGTGGCCGAGCGGCTGGGCGGCATTGCATCGCTGGCGGCGGTGGCCGTGGCGGTCACCGGGATTGCTGGCGCGGTGATGGCTGGCCCGCTGCTGCGCGCGATGCGGCTCGATGGCGACCCGGTGGTGCGCGGCTTCGCCGTGGGGCTGACGGCGCATGCCATCGGCACGGCGCGCGAATTGCAGGCCAATGCCACCGCCGGCTCGTTCGCCGCGCTGGCCATGGCGCTCAACGGCATCGCCACCGCGCTGCTCATGCCGGCGATGGCCGCGCTCCTGCACTGGGCCGGCGTGTGGTGAGCGGCCCGCGGGCCGCATGGGTTTGTCAGCGCAGCACGGCGAGCGCGAAGGGCAGGCTGACCACCCCCAGCACGGTGGACAGCGTCACCAGCCCGGCCACGTAGGGCCCGTTGTAGCCCATGCGGGCCGCCAGCACGTAGCAGGTGGACGCGGTGGGCAGGGCGGAGAAAGCCATCAGCACCGTGGTCTGCACCGCGTCCAGACGCAGCAGCCGCGCCATGCCGAACGCGATCACCGGCTGCACCAGGTGGCGGATCGCCAGCACCGATGCAGACAGCAGCTTGCCGCGCGTGAGCAGGCCGAACTGCATGCCCGCGCCGGCCGCCATGAGCCCGAGCGCGAGCGACGCCGCGCTGATGCGGCTCACCGTGGGCTCCATCCACACGGGAATGTGAAAGCCCAGCAGGTTGGCCGCCAGCCCCGATCCGGTGGCCACGATCAGCGGGTTGCGCAGCAGCTCCTTGAAAAAACCGTGCTGGCCCGCGCGCGCCATGGGCCACACCGCGGCCACGTTGAACAGCGGCACGCACACGCCGATCAGCACGGCGATGAGCAGCAGGCCCTGTGGGCCCGCCAGCCGTTCGGCCAGCGCCAGGCCCATGAAGGAATTGAAGCGGAACGCCACCTGCGCGCTCGCCGCGTGGTCGCGCGGGTCGATGCGGCCACGCAGGCCGGGCAGCCGCGGCAGGCTGTAGGCCAGTGCGATGCCGACCAGGCCCGTCGCCACGCCGGCACCGATCAGCCCCGAGGCCTCGCCGATCTGGATCGGGCTTTTGACGATGGACTGGAACAGCAGGATGGGAAAGAGCAGGTAGTACACCAGGCTTTCCACCGGTTGCCACACGGCGCGGTTGAGGGCCGTGTAGCGGCAGACCAGGTAACCGCACAGGATGAGGGCAAAGTCGGGGAGGAGGAGCTGCGCGTAATTCACGGCCCGCAGGATACCGCGCGGCCCGCCCCGATGGCCGCCGGGGCCGGGCGTGGGTGACGCCTCAGGGACCGGGCCGCGCCGCGGACCTGCCGCCCTCGACGATGGCCTCGATCACCTTCTGCAGCCCCCGGTTCATGGGCTTGTCATGGCGGGTGATGAGGGCCTGGGTGCGGTACAGGGGCGGGTCCAGCGGCCGCAGTTCGAGGTCTTCATGGCGGCGGCTGTGGCCCGACAGCGCCATGCGCGGCAGGATGCCGCAGCCCAGACCCGCCGCCACCATCGCCTTGATGGCCTCCACGCTGTCGAACTCCATGACGGGCGCGGGCGTGGGCAAGGTGCCGCCGGCGCTCAGCCAGTCGTCCACGATCCCGCGCGTGCTGCTACCCGTCTCGAACTTCACCAGCGGGTGCTCGTTCATCATCTGCGCGGTGACCGCCCGCGGCCAGTGGCAGGTGCCGCGGCGGCAGATGGCCATGAGCTCGTCCTCCAGGATGGGGACCACGGCGACCGCGCGCGAGACGATGGGCAGCGTCACGATGGCGGCATCGATCGAGTTGTCCTCGATGCGGCGCACGTAGTCCTCCGTGTTGCCCGTGCTCACGAGGATGCTGAGCGACGGAAAGCGCTTGCGCAGGTCCTGCAGGATGGGCGGCAGCAGGTACAGGCACGAGGTCAGGCCCGTGCCCAGCCGCACGCGCCCCGTCACCCCGGCCGAGTGGAAGGTGGCGGCGCTGACGGCATTGGCCACGGCGGCCGTCACATGCGGCACATGGGCCAGCAGATCCGCGCCGGCGGAGGTCGGGCCCACGCGGCGGCCCACCCGCTCGATGAGGCGCACCGACAGGCGGCGCTCCAGATTTCTCACCTGCAGGCTCACCGCGGGCTGGGTCACCCCCAGCCGTTGCGCCGCAGCAGAAAAACTCCCCAATTCCAGCACCAGCGCGAAGGTCCGTAATTGATCGAGATCCAAGGTACGTTCCATAGGCTTAGCTTATGTTTTGTATAAGACGGCAAATCTTCACTTATGGATTGAATGCCGTCAATATTCATCCTGTGCAAAAACTCCAGAGACTTGAATAAAAAGCCGGGAGGGGAGGAGCAAGCTGCTATCGGTGCGCATTGGCGCACCGATAGCGCCTTGTATTTGTCGGCTGCAATGATTGATGGCGCATGGCCTCAAAAAACCTGATATCCATCGAAGACCTGTCGCGCAGCGAAATCGAGTCGCTGTTTTCCGATGCCGACGACATTCGGCGGTTTCCCGGAGAGTTCGGAAATGCGCTGGCTGGAAAGATCGTCTTCACCCTGTTTTGCCAGCCCAGCACGCGCACGCGGCTGAGCTTCGAATCCGCGGCCTACCGTCTCGGCGCACGCGTGCTGAGCGTTTGCGACATGCACAGCACCCGCCAACCCCTGGGCGAAAGCCTGCTCGATACCACCCGCATGGCCGGCTACTACTCCGACGCGCTGGTCGCGCGGCACGCCGACCATGGCGTGATGGAGCAAATCAAGGGCACCCTCGACGTGCCTTTGATCAATGCAGGCGAAGGGCTCGCGCGGCACCCTACCCAGACCCTGATCGACCTGTACACCGCGCGTGAGCATTTCGACACCCTCGATGGGTTGCGCGTGGGGCTGGTGGGCGGCCTGCGCTACTCGCGTGCGGTGAAGTCGCTGCTGGTCGGCCTCGGGCAGTTCCGAGATGTCGAACTGCATGCCGTCGATGCCGCCAGCGAAGCCGACGACGGCAGCCCTTTGCCGGCCGACCTCGCCGCTGCGGCGCGGCGCCCCATCCATCTGCACGATTCGGTGCAGGCCATGCTGGGCCATGTCGATCTGCTGTACGTCGTGCGCGTGCAGCGCGAGATGTTCAGCGACGCCGCGCTGTACCAGCGCCAGCTGGACAAATGCCGCGTGCACCGCGCGCTGCTGGCCAAGGCGCCACCGTGGCTGGCGGTGATGCATTGCCTGCCCCGCACGGACGAGCTGGACACCGATGTGGACCCGACCCCGCAAAACAAGTATTTCCTGCAGGCCGCGTACGGCGTGCCGCTGCGCATGGCCGTGCTGCGGCGCTACATGACGCAGCCGCAGGGCGGAGGAAGCGGCGGCAGTGGCGGTGGTGGCGCCAGGGGATTGGCTGCGGATGCGCTGTCGCGCCGCGCGATCGACGTGCTCAGCAACGACGAGTTGTCCCTCGCATGGTGATGCTCTGCGCAATGGCCCTGATGGGGCTCGTTGTGGGTGGCGTGGCCGTGACGGTCGGAGGGGGCGTCACCATCGGCGTGCCGTTGCTGCTGCTGATGGGGCATTCCGCCGCCGCGGCCATCGCCACCGTGAAGTTCGCGCTCGTGGGCTCGTTCTTCACCGGTACGCTGGCCCACCGCCGGGCCGTCGCGGCCCCGGTGCGCATTCCCTGGGTGCTCTGGCCCCTGGCGGTGGCGGGGTCCGTGATGGGCTCGCTGATCGTCACTGGGGTCGATGACCGGGTGCTGCGCATCATCGTCGCCGCCATGATGGCCGTGGTGCTGTGGATCACCTACCGGACGGATTTTTCCGCACGCACCGCCACCCCGGCGCCGGCCGCACGTCTGCCGCTGGCCGGCATCGCCACGGTGTTCGCGCTGTGCGTGTATTCGGGCTTTTTCGGCGCGGGCTTCGGCACCTTTCTCATCTTTGCGCTGATGCATTTTTTCGGCCTGTCGTTTTCCGACAGCGCTTCGGTGATGACGCGCCTCAACCTGCTCGTGGTGGGTTCGTCCGTGACGACGTTCATCACCCACGGCGCGGTCGATTTCCAGTGGGGCATTCCGCTCTTCATCGGCTGCGCCCTGGGCGGTGTGATGGGCGCCTGGGTGGCCCGGGTGCTGTCGCCCGAGCGCATGAAAACCGTCTTCCTGGCAGGCACGATGCTGGTCGGCGTCAAGCTGATCTGGGACGCGATGGTGTGATGCCGGACCGTCTTCCATCCGCGGTCCGCCCGGCCCTTACCCCTCACTTGCAAGGAGCAACGCCACCCCCTCAACGACGGCACTGAACCCATCTCCTGCCAACGGGAACCGCCCTTGCGCGTGCGGGAAATCCCTCACTGTGGACTGCCATGCGGACCACGATCGGCGTGCGTCAGCGATTAGGATGCACACCATCGTTTTCATCGTGTTCAAGCAGTACAAGGAGACTTCTATGCAGCGCCGAAACTGGCTGGGTCTGGCCGTCCTCGTGGCCACGGGCAGTGCCATGGCCCAGAGCTATCCCACCAAACCGATCCGGCTGGTGGTGCCCTTTGCTCCGGGGGGAACGACCGACATCATCGCCCGCGTGATCTCCGATCCGCTGTCGCGCGCGCTGGGCCAGCCCGTGATCGTGGACAACCGCGCGGGTGGGGGTGGCGTGGTCGGCGCGGCCGAGACGGCCAAGGCGACGCCGGACGGCTATGCCCTGGGCATCGCCACCGTGTCCACCACGGCGGCCAACCCGGCGATCAACCCCAAGACGCCCTACAACCCGCTGACGGACTTCACGCCGATCATCAACATCGCCGCCACGCCCAACATCATTGCGGTGAACCCCAGCTTTCCAGCCAAGGACTACAAGAGCTTCGCCGCCGAGATCAAGAAGGTGCCGGGCAAGTATTCGTACTCGTCGTCCGGCACGGGCGGCATCGGCCATCTGCAGATGGAGCTGTACAAGAGCCTGACCGACACCTTCGTCACGCACATTCCCTACCGCGGCGCGGGCCCGGCCTTGAACGACACGGTGGCCGGCCAGGTGCCGATGATCTTCGACAACCTGCCTTCGGCGCTGGCCTTCATCAAGGATGGCCGCCTGGTGCCCATCGTGGTCGCCGCGCCCCAGCGCGTGGCGGCCCTGCCCAATGTGCCCACCTTCAAGGAAGTGGGCCTGGAGCCGGTGAACCGCATGGCGTACTACGGCATCCTGGGCCCCAAGAATCTGCCCAAGGACGTGGTGGACAAGATCAACGCCGGCGTGCGCAAGGCGCTGGAAGATCCGGCCGTGCGCAAGCGCATCGAGGACACCGGTTCGATCATCATCGGCAACACGCCCGAGCAGTTCGCCGAGCAGATCAAGGCCGAGTTCGAGGTCTACAAGACCGTGGTGCAAAAGCAGAAGCTGTCGCTCGACTGAGCCAGCGCCTCTTCGCTTGCTCAGACCAGGCCCGCCGGCACCGCCCGCGGGCCTTTTTTATCGTGCTATGGTTTTGCGATGCTGCCCGAAAGCCAGACCTCCATCGACACCTTCATCGACGCGCTGTGGCTGGAGGACGGCCTCTCGCGCAACACCCTGGCGGCCTACCGGCGCGACATGACGCTGTATGCGCAGTGGCTGGCGGAGCAGCCGTCCGCGTTGGCCATCGACGGCACGCAGGAATACCACCTGCAGGGCTACTTCGCGGCGCGCCATGCGCAGACCCGGGCCACCTCGGCCAATCGGCGCCTGACCGTGCTGCGCCGCTATTTCCACTGGGCCCTGCGCGAGCGGCGCATCGTGGCCGACCCCACCGTTCGGCTGCAGGCCGCGCGCCAGCCGCTGCGCGTGCCGAAGACACTCTCGCAAGCCCATGTGGAGGCCCTGCTGCGCGCCCCGGACACCGGCCACCCGTTGGGGCTGCGGGACCGCGCCATGCTGGAGCTGATGTACGCCAGTGGGTTGCGCGTGACCGAGCTGGTCACGCTCAAGACCTTCCAGCTGGGCTTGCGTGAAGGCGTGCTGCGGGTGATGGGCAAGGGCGGCAAGGAGCGGCTGGTGCCCTTCGGCGACGAGGCGGCGGCATGGCTGGAGCGCTACTTGGGCGAGGCGCGCGCGTCCATCCTGGGCGGGCAGCAGACCGACGATCTTTTCGTGACGCAGCGCGGCGCGGGCATGACCCGGGCGATGTTCTGGGTCATCGTGAAAAAGCAGGCGCATGCGGCGGGCATCACCGTGCCGCTGTCGCCGCACACGCTGCGCCATGCCTTCGCCACGCACCTGCTCAACCACGGGGCCGACCTGCGTGTGGTGCAACTGCTGCTGGGGCATGCAGATATCTCCACCACCACCATCTACACCCACGTGGCGCGGGAGCGGCTCAAGGCCCTGCACGCGCAGCACCACCCCCGCGGATAGGCCGTCACCGGGGAGCCGGTGGAGGCCCCGCGGGGCGCGGACAATCGCGGTTTCCTTTTGCGCACCCGGAGTCTTTGCATGACCGATCTTTCCCGCCGGCAATGGATGCTGGCCGCCAGCTGTTCCTGGCTGTCCACGCTGCCGTTCGCTGCCCACGCCCAGCAGGCAGCCGCCTGGCCGTCCCGCCCCATCCGTATCGTCGTGGCCTATCCCGCCGGCGGGGTGAGCGACGTGGTTGCCCGGGCCCTGGGCGACAAGCTGTCGGCCCAACTGGGCACTTCGGTGGTGGTGGACAACAAGACAGGAGCGGGCGGCTCCATCGGCATGGATGCCGTGGCCAAGGCAGCGCCGGACGGCTACACGCTGGGCTTTTCGTCCATCAGCCCGCTGGTGCTGAATCCGCACCTGGGCAAATCGCCGTTCGATCCGGCCAAGGACATCGCGCCGGTGGCCAGCGTGATGGTCTCGCCCGTGCTGCTGCTGGGCACGCCCGCCAGCCAGGCCAAGGATTTCCGCCAGTTGCTCGCCACCGCGAAGGCGCAGCCAGGGGCGGTGCGCTGGGCCACTTCGGGGCTGGCGTCGCTTGGGCACATCATGCTGGAGCAGATCATGCAATCCACCCAGGCGAAGATCACGCATGTGCCTTACAAGGGCGGTGGCCAGCAGCTCAACGATGCGCTCAGCGGGCAGTTCGAAGTGCTGTCCACCAATGCCGGGCCCGCGGTGATGCAGCACATCCAGGCCGGCAAGCTGCGCGCGCTGGCCGTGGGCGCTCCTGCCCGGCTCGACACCTTGCCCGACGTGCCCACCCTGGCCGAACTGGGCATTCCGGCCGCCAACGTGAGTTCGCTGTTCGGCGTGTTCGCGCCGGCGCGCACGCCGGCTCCGATCCTGGAGCGACTGAACGCCGAGATCAACCGGGCCCTGGCGTTGCCGGACTTGCGCGCCCGGCTCGAAGCCACTGACAACGTGCCCCAAGGGGGCAAGGCGGCCGACTTTGCGCGGCAGATCGCCGAGGAGTCGCAGAACAACGCCCGCATCATCCGCGCGGCGGGCATTCAGATGAACTGATGCGAGTGTCAGCAGGAGGTGGCGGGCTCGTTTGGCTGAGCATGCGCGACGCTCACTCCGCTACGCAGCTGCACGCGGGCCGGTAGAAGGATCGCGAACGGCGCTTTCTGGTTCATTCTCCGCGCCGCGTCCCCAGAACAAGTCTTCTTGTGCTGGATCGCTGGAGAAGAGACGAACTTCGGCGATCTGGCTGTTCTCGATGCGGATCAGATCGACCCCCGGCTGCTTCAACTTGACGCCGTTGGCCTCGCCAGCGAACTCCAGCGTCACGGCAACCCAGTCGCCATTGGCCATGTAGTGACTGGCGTGGGTGATCGTGAAGGTGCCTTTGGAGATTTCCATCATCTTGCCCAGCATCGGACCGACTTGCGCCATGCCGCGATGCGTTCCGGAAAACTGATGATTGCCTGGCTGGTGCCAGATCACATCGGGAGAAATCAGTCGGATCAATGCCGCCTGATCGCCCGTCTGGACCGCATGAATATAGGCCTTGGAAATGTCGATGCCAGTCATGAATAATCACCTTTCAATAAGATATGAATGGTGATTGTTGGACAAACTAAGGCCTATTGCCCGATGATATTGGGACAATAAATGGTATTTTTTGGACATTCATGCAAAAGGCCAGACAAGTGATGCCGAAGGTGGCGAGTGTTCCGAAAGGAATGGTCAATGCGGGTATCCCGCGGCTGAAGTACGACCCCACGGCGCCCTACCGGCTCGATCTGGAGGTCTATCCGGCGGGTGATCTATGGCGCCGCGGCGGCAAGGAAAAAGTACAAACGACCCATCGCTACGACTTTTTCATGCTGGTGTGCATCACGCAAGGAGAGTGCGTTCAATGGGTGGATTTCCAGCCGTTTGCCTGCGAACAAGGAACGTTTCTGACTCTTCGACCAGGGCAGGCCCATAACCTCGGGAGCGATGAAGACTGGGAGGGTTGGATCGTCCTGTTTCGCTCGGAGTTTGCGATGCCCGTATCGGCTGCATCGGGCGACCCCGCGCTCGTGTCGGATCGGGTCGGGTTGCCGGAAAAGCTGCTTCTGGACCAGGATCAGTTGAGAACTGTGAGTCGCTCGATTCAGCAGATGTACGAGGACGCGCACCTCGAGGCTTCCCTCGATCACGTGCACGCTCTGCTGCGCCATCAACTTCACGCCCTGCTGGCACGATTGAGCCTTCTGAAAGGAAGGCAGCGGCCGTTGGATGAGCCGCCGGTTTCCGCCGCGTCACAGCGCTTCCAACGGTTTCAGGCGCTGGTTGAAGAACGCTTTGCGAATTGGCATCAGGTGGCCGATTACGCCAGTCACCTCGGCTATACAGAAAAGAGTCTGGGTCGGTCTTTGGCCGCCGCTACAGGCATGACCGCCAAAGGGTGGATCGCGGCACGGATCAATCTCGAAGCCAAGCGGCTGCTGGTGCACACGGACTTGCCCATTGGCGCCATTGCCAACAGGCTGGGCTTTGACGAGGCGACCAACTTCACCAAATTCTTCAAACGCGAAGTGCGCTGTTCTCCTGCGGAGTTTCGGCGCAGGCAACGGGGTGAAAGCCCACTGTTACACGCTGGTTAGAGTGTGGAACCAGCCCCGGCCCGGCCTGGACCGACCGGGGGGGCTTGCCGCTCACTCGCCCAGGCTTTCCGCCCAGGTCAGCGCCTGCAAGTGGGCCCAGTTCACCTGCCGGTTGGACAGGTGCAGCGCATCGGCCGAGCGAGCGAACGCTACCTCGTCGCCGCTTTCGCACGCCTTGGTGAGTTCGAGGAACGGCGCGAACACGCCGGTGTTGTGCAGCAGCGCATCGATCACGGGCTGGGGCAGGGCGACGGAGTCGAGCGCTTTTTCCAGCGGAACGCCCAGCATGGTGTCCAGCAGCGAGAACACGCCGACCACGAAGGCGTTGTCGCATTCCTCAGGCGGCAGCAGTTCGGCGGCGAGCAGCTCCATGAGGCGGCCGCGCACCACGGCGGTCTGGCCCACGGCGGGCGGAGAGCCGCCGGCACGCGAGGTGGTCATGAGCAGCGCCGCCCAGCGGAACAGCTTCTTGAGCCCCAGGATCATGACGGCGTGCCGGAACGAGGTGACCTCGCACGACAGCCCGAAGCCCGACGAGTTGATGAACCGCAGCAGGTTGAAGGACAGCGTGGGGTCCTTCTTGAGCAGTTCCTCGATCTCCGCCGTGCTGGCCTGCTTTCGCACCAGGTTGATGAGCTGGATGATCGTCGCCTGGGAAGGCCGGATGGTCTGGGCCTTCACCAGCGCGGGCTGGGCGAACCAGTAGCCCTGGAACAGCTTCACGCCCAGGGCGGACATGCGCTCGTGCTGCTCGGCGGTCTCCACCTTTTCGGCCACCAGCGTGGCCTTGGAATTGGCGCGCGCGAACTTCACCAGGGGCTCGGCCAGTTCGGCCCGGAACGCCTGCATGTCCAGCTTGACGAAGGCCGCCAGCGGCAGCCAGCTGGCATAGGTGCGGCGCAGCACGTTCTGGTTGAAGGCGAGGCGAAAGCCCCGCGTACGCAGGCCTTCGAGCGTGGACACGCGCCCTTCGATCTCTTCGGCCGTGGCGCCGTCGGCCAAGGGCGGCACTTCCAGCACCACCTTCTCTGGGTGGATCAGTTCGAGGTGGCCGCCGGCCAGGCTTTCGTGCGTGCAGTTGATGAACACCGTCTTCTTGCCCACGAGGGCCTCGGTGCCCGCATACGACAGGGCATTGAAGAGCAGGGCGGCATCG
This sequence comes from Acidovorax sp. SUPP2539, assembly GCF_030158975.1. Classification (NCBI taxonomy): domain Bacteria; kingdom Pseudomonadati; phylum Pseudomonadota; class Betaproteobacteria; order Burkholderiales; family Comamonadaceae; genus Acidovorax; species Acidovorax sp. SUPP2539. The sequence continues at coordinate 599,812 of NZ_BQXJ01000003.1, forward strand.
CTGGCCGCGGTGTGGGCATCGGAGGCGGTGGAACGGTCGAACAGCTCGTAGCCGAAAACGGCGCGCTGCTCATCCACGATCGCCTGGCGCGCAATGATCGCCAGGTTGCTCGAGTCCTCGTCTTCCCCTTGCGGGGCGGTGTTCTCGAAAGCCGGTACGTTGTCTGAGTTGCTCGACATGGAGGGTCTGCGTCAGTGAGTGGGATGAATTCGGTGACCTTACCACCAGAGCCGCACGCTGTCGCCCACTCTGGGGCTCATTCCGTCAACTGGTCTGCCCAGGCCAGGGCCTGCAAATGGGCCATGTTGATCTGCTGGCTGGACAGCTGCAGCGAACTGGCGGCCTGGTCGAAGGCAGCGTCGTCGCTGGATTCGCAGGCTTCGGCCAGCCGCAGCAGTTCGCCCAGCGTGCCGGTGCGGTGCAGCAGGGCCTCCGACACGGTGCCGGGCACGTGCAGCAGCCCCACGGCGGATTCCATCGGCATGCTCAGCATGCGGTCGAGCATCGAGAAGATGCCCACCACGAAGGCCTGGTCGGCGTCTTCCTGCGACATGGTCTCCAGGGCCAGCAGTTCCATCAGCCGCCCGCGCACCACGGCCGTGTGGCCGACGGCGGCGGAGATGCCGCCCGCGCGCGAGGCGGTGAGCAGCAGCGCAGCCCAGCGGAACAGCTTCTTGAGCCCCATGAGCATCACGGCCTGCCGGAACGAGGTGATCTCGCGGGAGAGTCCGAAGCCCGACGAATTGATGAGCCGCATCAGGTTGAAGGCCAGGCCCGCGTCCTTCTTCAGCACTTCCTCGATCTCGTCCGTGCTGGCCTGCTGGCGCACGAGGTTGATGAGCTGGATGATGCTGCTTTGCGCCGGGGTGAGCAGCTTGGCCTCCACCAGCGAGGGGCGGGAGAACCAATACCCCTGGAACAGCTGCACGCCCTTGCTGGAGGCCATGTCGTACTGCTTGGCTGTCTCCACCTTCTCGGCGATCAACTCGGCCTTGGAGTGCCGCCCGGCGTATTTGATGAGCACGGCCAGCTGGTCGGGCGCCAGCACGGACAGGTCGAGCTTGATGTAGTCGGCCAGCGGCAGCCACGGCGCATAGGCCGATTCCAGCACCGTGTGGTTGAAGGCCAGGTGGAAGCCCCGTTCGCGCAGGCCCGACAGGATCGGCAGCCGCGTGCTCACCTCTTCGGCGGCCGCGTGGCCCAGGGGGGGAATCTCCAGCACGACCTTGTCGGGATCGACCAGCTCCAGGTGGCCGCCGGACAGGCTCTCGTGCGTGCAGTTGACGAAGATGAGCTTCTTGCCCACCAGCTCCTCGCTACCGGCGTGCGACAGCGCGGTGAACACCAGGAACACGTCCGTCGCGGCCGTGTGGCCATGGCCGGAGCGCGAGCGGTTGAAGAGTTCATAGCCCACCACGGCCTGCTGCCCGTTCATGATCGCCTGGCGGGCGATCATGGCGCCGGCAGGGCTGCTCTCGGGGGCAATGGACGGAGAATTGCCGGCGACAGGCGTGTGGGGCATGGATGGCGAACTGAAAGCGATCGGTGGAGGGGCCGCGTCCCTTCGGCAAAGGGGCTGCGGGGCTTGGGCGCATTGTAGGAAAGAACGGCTGCCCACGCGGCCGGGTCAGCCATGCTGCAGCCACTCCATTTCGGCGTCGCTGAACCCCGCCGCACGGCGCGCATCGGCGTTGAAGGGCGGTTTCAGGCGTGGCGCCTCGTAGCGCCGGACCAGCAGGGCGTAGTGCGCCAGCGGGTCCAGCCCTTCCCGATCGCACAGGAAGCGATACCAATGGTTACCAATCGCCACATGCCCGACCTCCTCGCGCAGGATGATGTCCAGGATGTCCACGGCCGCCAGCGCGTCGGCGGTGCCCACCTGCCGCAGCTTGCGCTGGATGAGCGGGGTGGCGTCCAGGCCGCGGGCTTCGAGCGTGCGCGGCACCAGGGCCATGCGCGCGACGATGTCACCCGCCGTCTTCTCGCACATGGTCCACAGGCCCTGGTGGGCGGGAAAATCGCCGTAGTCGTGCCCCATGCTTCGCAGGTGCTCGCGCAGCAATCCGAAGTGCTTGGCCTCTTCGGCCGCCACCCGCAGCCAGTCGAGGTAGAAGGCCGGCGGCATGCCGTCGAAGCGCCAGACCGCGTCGAGTGCGAGGTTGATGGCGTTGAATTCGATGTGCGCGATGGCGTGCATCAGCACTGCGCGGCCCTCGTGCGTGGCGGGCGAGCGGCGCGCCACCTCGGTGTGGCGCAGCAGGGCGGGCCGCTCGGGGCGGCCGGGCAGGGTAGCGGGGTCGGCGGGGCCTTGCGGGCCGGTCGCGGCCACGCCATGGTCGGCCGCACGCGCGTGCAGGTCCAGGGTGGCGGCGGCTTTGGCCTGGGGGTCTGTCAGGCACAGGGCCTCGAGGGCACGTTGGCGAAGGTCCATCCCTACAATTCTAGGATTCGGCCCTGCTGACAAAAAAAGGAGACCTGGATGGCGCTTTACGAACTCGATGGCATTTCTCCCCGCACCGCGCCGTCGGCGTGGGTGGCGGACAGTGCCGAAGTCATCGGCCACGTCGTGCTGGGCGAGTCGTCCAGCATCTGGTTCGGGGCCGTGCTGCGCGGCGACAACGAGCCGATCACCATCGGCGCCGGCACCAATGTGCAGGATGGCAGCGTGCTGCACTCCGACCCCGGCCAGCCGCTGGTGCTGGGCGAGCGCGTGACGATCGGCCACAAGGTCATGCTGCATGGCTGCACGGTGGGCGACGAGTCGCTCATCGGCATCGGCGCGGTGGTGCTCAACGGTGCGAAGATCGGCAGGCATTGCCTCGTCGGCGCCGGCGCGCTGGTGACGGAGGGCAAGGAGTTTCCCGATGGCTCCATGATCATCGGCAGTCCCGCGAAGGCGGTGCGCCAGCTCTCGCCCGAGCAGATCGAGGGCCTGCGCCGGAATGCGCAGACCTACATCGACAACGCCCAGCGCTTTCGCGCCGGGTTGCGCAAGCTGGCTTGAGCGGCGCCAACATTTCAGGAAAACCAGGGTGTCTGAACTCCACAAGTTTCTTTTCGATGGCCTGCCCGTGCGCGGCATGATCGTGCGCCTCACCGACGCCTGGACCGAGATCCTCGCGCGGCGCGCCGGCAACACCACCTCCGGCGCCTACCCGCCGCCCGTGCGCGAGCTATTGGGCGAGATGGCCGCGGCCGGCGTGCTGATGCAGTCCAACATCAAGTTCAACGGGGCGCTGGTGCTGCAGGTCTTCGGCGACGGCCCCGTCAAGCTGGCGGTGGCCGAGGTGCAGTCGGACCTCAGCCTGCGCGCCACGGCCTCGGTGAACGGCGAAGTGCCGGACGGCGCTCGCCTGAGCGACATGGTGAACGTGGGCGGCGGCGGGCGCTGCGCCATCACGCTCGATCCGAAGGACCGCTTGCCGGGCCGGCAGCCCTACCAGGGCGTGGTGCCGCTGCATGGCGACCACCACGAGAAGATCGAAAAGCTCAGCGACGTGCTGCAGCACTACATGCTGCAGTCCGAACAGCTGGACACCACGCTGGTGCTGGCCGCCGACGACCAAGTGGCCGCCGGCCTGCTCATCCAGCGCATGCCGATCAAGGGCGAGGGCAACCTGGCCGGCGAGCTGACCCACCGCGAGAACGAGGACCAGATCGGCCACAACGAGGACTACAACCGCATCGCCACCCTGGCGGCCAGCCTGACGCGCGACGAACTGCTGGGCCTGGACGTGGACACCATCCTGCGCCGCCTGTTCTGGGAAGAAAAACTGCTGCGCTTCGTGCCTCAGCAGGGCGTGGACGGCCCGCGGTTCGCCTGCACCTGCAGCCGCGAGCGCGTCAGCAACATGCTGCGCAGCCTGGGGGTGGAAGAGGCCGAGAGCATCCTCGCCGAGCGCGGCGACATCGAGGTGGCCTGCGAGTTCTGCGGCCAGCAGTACCGCTACGACGCGGTGGATGCGGCGCAGATCTTCACCGAGCCCGGCAAGCAATTGCCGGGGCCGTCCAGCGTTCAGTAACCGCCGGCGGCAAGGCCCGCCGGCCCCGCATCAGCCGCGCAGCGCCGTGAACAGCTTGTGCTCGCACTCGGGGTCGCTGCACTTCTCGCACGACCATGCGCGAAGGCGGGCAGGCCGTGCCGGCGCTTCTTGATCAAAAACTGTGGGTGCCGGCGGATCATATGCCTTGGGTACTATTTTTTTAATAGCATCCAGGGTGGCCCGCAGCCGCTCGTTCTCGCTGCCGTACAGCACGCGATAAGCCACGCCGGCCTCGGAAAGCGCCCCGCGCAGGCAGGCATCGAACCGCTCCTGCCCGGAGGGCTGCATTGCCTGGTCCGGAGCTTTCGAAGGGGCTCCTCCATCCAGCCCGACGAGCAGCGTTGCACGGCACGTCGCCGCATGGGTCGCCGCCAGCGCTGCCAGTGCCTGCTGCGCCGCATCTTGCAAGGGGCCCACCGGTGCCTCCAGGCAACGCGACACGGCTGCATGCAGCGCCGGGCAGGGATCGACCAAGGCATGCCCCGGCTGCAGGTGCCGTGCCACTGCGCGCGCCAAAGCCTCCAGCCCGGTGCCGGGGGCGCCCAGCAGGGCGATGCGGACCGGATCGGCGGCCAAGGGACTCGGGGGTGGCAGTGGGAATGAACGCTGCAGGGAGCTGTCCGCTCAGCGGTGGGTCACCTGCACGTAGATCTCGTTGGGCTTGACCATGCCCAGTTCGTTGCGCGCCTTTTCCTCGACCATGTCCAGGCCTTCGCGCAGGTCGTGCACTTCGGAGGTGAGGCGTTCGTTGGCCTGGCGCGCCTCGGCATTGGCCTGCTTTTGCGCGGCGATCTTTTCCTTCATTTCCTGCACGTGGTGGACGCTGCCACGGCCGGACCACAGCTGCGCCTGCACCCCCACGAGGAGGAGGAGCAGCACCAGCGGAACGATGCGGGGACTCATGGCGGTCAGATCAGGCGGCAGGAAAGGGATCGGTCACCGCCCGTGGCACGGCCCTCACAGAAGGAGGGAGGGCCGTGCCACGGCGGTGGGTTCAGGTCAGCGCAGGTTGTAGAACGCAGCGCGGCCGGGGTAGTGGGCGATGTCGCCCAGGTCTTCCTCGATGCGCAGCAGCTGGTTGTACTTGGCGATGCGGTCCGAGCGCGACAGCGAGCCCGTCTTGATCTGGCCCGCGTTGGTGCCCACGGCGATGTCGGCGATGGTGCTGTCCTCGGTCTCGCCCGAACGGTGCGAGATCACGGCCGTGTAGCCGGCGCGCTTGGCCATCTCGATGGCGGCGAAGGTTTCGGTCAGCGTGCCGATCTGGTTGATCTTGATGAGGATCGAGTTGGCGATGCGCTTGTCGATGCCTTCCTTCAGGATCTTGGTGTTGGTGACGAACAGGTCGTCACCCACCAGCTGCACCTTCTCGCCCAGGCGTTCGGTCAGGTGCTTCCAGCCGTCCCAGTCGCCTTCGGCCATGCCGTCTTCGATGGAGATGATGGGGTACTTGTCCACCCACGCGGCGAGCATGTCGGTCCATTGCTGGGCCGTCAGGCGGATGCCGCCTTCGCCTTCCAGCACGTAGTGGCCGTCCTTGTAGAACTCGCTGGCCGCGCAGTCCAGGGCCAGGGCGATCTGTTCGCCGGCGGTGTAGCCGGCGGCGTCGATGGCCTGCAGGATGAGCTGGATCGCGGCTTCGTGGTTCTCGACGCTGGGGGCGAAACCGCCCTCGTCGCCCACGGCGGTGCTCATGCCGCGGTCGTTGATGATCTTCTTGAGGGCATGGAACACCTCGGCGCCCCAGCGCACGGCTTCGCGGAAGCTCGGCGCACCCACGGGGACGATCATGAATTCCTGCAGATCCAGACTGTTGTTGGCATGCGCGCCGCCGTTGATCACGTTCATCATCGGCACGGGCAACTGGATGCCGCCCATGCCGCCCAGGTAGCGGTACAGGGGCAGGCCGGACTCTTCGGCGGCGGCGCGGGCCACGGCCATGGAGACCGCCAGCATGGCGTTCGCGCCCAGGCGGCTCTTGTTGTCGGTGCCGTCCAGGTCGATCAGGGTCTTGTCCAGAAAGGCCTGCTCGGAGGCGTCCAGGCCCAGCACGGCCTCGGAAATCTCGGTGTTGATGTGCTCCACGGCCTTGAGCACGCCCTTGCCCAGGTAGCGGCCCTTGTCGCCGTCACGCAGCTCGATGGCCTCGCGGCTGCCGGTGGACGCGCCCGAAGGCACGGCCGCGCGGCCCATCACGCCCGATTCCAGCAGCACGTCGCATTCGACGGTGGGGTTGCCGCGACTGTCCAGCACTTCGCGACCTACGATATCAACGATGGCACTCATTCAAGGTTCTCCAGTTTTAAAGAATTATCGATTGGCCCCAGGTAGTGCTCTGGCAACGGCAACGACGATCGCTACCATCCTCCGCACTCACCCATGCAGCAAAGGGTGTGGGTCTACAAAAATGGGTCGGGTTTGTACAGGTAGATCGCGGAACCCATGATCAAAAGCACGGTTGCGCTCAATGAGCATGCCAAAACCAGTGATTTAGGCCATTGCGCGATGCGGACCACCAGCGCGCAGGGGCGCAGTGCCATCCAGGGCGCAGCCAAAAAGGATGCAATCAACAGCAACGTGCAAAACAGGCCGAAGCGCTCTGAGGGAGTCAGCAGGGTGAAATCTGAAATGACGAACAAGAAAGAGCCCACCAAAAGCCAGGCAATGGACTCGACTGCTGAGAGCCTTGCTCTTGAAGACTCACGCACCCCAGGCCGCGCAAGAAATCGGTACGAGAGAATCAGCGTGCAGGCAAGCAGCGCTGGCAAGGAGAGGAACGCAAATCCCATTGCGAAACCGCTGAGCGCACCGATGGCGATATAGATCATTGGAGTAAGCAACAACCCCATCACCACCGAAGACAGCACGACCACTGGAAAGTAAGCCATCGGCTGGTTGCGAGTGCAGCAGATTTGATCAATCAGCAAAATGAAGGTGCTCGGCTCACACGCCTTCCACGCACACCATGCGCATGACGGCCGCGCCTTCGCGGGCCGCCTTGGCCTTCTGGTACTCGGGCGTGTCGTAGAACGCGCGGGCCGCCTCGAAGCTTGGGAACTTCAGCAGCACGGTGCGGCCGGGGTTCCAATCGCCTTCGAGCACCTCGACCTTGCCGCCGCGGATGCAGACCTCGGCGCCATGCACCTGCATGGCGTGGGTGCTCCACTTCTTGTACTCCTCGTACTGCGTCGGGTTGGTGACGGTGACGGATGCGATGACGTAACCACTGCTCATGGCTCAGGCTCCAAAGTTGTTTTCGAGGAATCCGTTGCGCTTGGTGATGGTGTCCAGCGCCACCAGCGTTTCCAGCAGCGCCTTCATGTGCTTGAGCGGCACGGCGTTGGGGCCGTCCGACAGGGCCTTGGCCGGGTCGGGGTGCGTTTCCATGAAGAGGCCCGCCACGCCCACCGCGACGGCGGCGCGGGCCAGCACCGGGACCATCTCACGCTGGCCGCCGCTGCTGGTGCCCTGGCCGCCCGGCAACTGCACCGAGTGGGTGGCGTCGAACACGACCGGCGCCCCGGTCTCGCGCATGATGGCCAAGCCGCGCATGTCGGACACGAGGTTGTTGTAGCCGAAGCTCGCACCCCGCTCGCAGGCCATGAAGCTGTCCTCGGGCAGGCCGGCTTCCAGCGCGGCGGCGCGGGCCTTGTCGATCACGTTCTTCATGTCGTGCGGCGCGAGGAACTGGCCCTTCTTGATGTTCACCGGCTTGCCCGACTGCGCCACCGCGCGGATGAAGTCGGTCTGGCGGCACAGGAAGGCGGGCGTCTGCAGCACATCGACCACCTTGGCGGCCTCGGTGATGTCGTCCTCGGTGTGTACGTCGGTCAGCACGGGCACGTCCAGGTCGCGCCGGATCTTGGCCAGGATCTCCAGGCCCTTCTCGCGGCCGGGGCCGCGAAAGCTGGTGCCCGAAGAGCGGTTGGCCTTGTCGAAACTGCTCTTGAAGATGAACGGAATACCCAGTGCCGCCGCTGTCTCCTTCAGCTGGCCGGCCACGTCCATCTGCAGTTGCTCGGACTCGATCACGCAGGGGCCCGCGATGAGGAAGAAGCGGTGTTCCAGGCCGACGTCGAAGCCGCAGAGTTTCATGGCAGGGGTTCTTTCTTTTCTCGTCGTTGCTTCGGAAGAAGGCTTTCAGGCCGCCGCGAGGGCTGGCTGCTGGCTCTTTTGGCGCTCCACGGCCGCCTTGATGAAGGCGTTGAAGAGCGGGTGGCCGTTCCACGGCGTCGATTTGAATTCGGGGTGGAACTGCACACCGATGTACCAGGGGTGCACGCTCTTGGGCAACTCGACGATCTCGGTGAGCTGCTCGCGCTGCGTGAGCGCCGAGATCACCAGGCCCGCCTTGCGCAGCTGGTCGAGGTAGTTCACGTTGGCTTCGTAGCGGTGGCGGTGCCGCTCGGTGACGATGTTGCCGTAGATCTCGTGCGCCAGCGTGCCGGACGCCACGTCCGAACTCTGCGCGCCCAGGCGCATGGTGCCGCCCAGGTCGGAGTTCTCGTTGCGCGTCTTGATCGTGCCGTCGGCGTCCTTCCACTCGGTGATCAGGGCGATCACGGGGTGGGGCGTGGCAGGCTCGAACTCGGTGCTGTTGGCATCCTTGAGGCCGGCCACGTGGCGCGCGTATTCGATGGTGGCGACCTGCATGCCCAGGCAGATGCCCAGGTAGGGCACCTGGTGCTCGCGGGCATAGCGGGCCGTGCTGATCTTGCCTTCCACGCCGCGCGCACCGAATCCGCCGGGCACCAGGATGGCGTCGTACTTGGCGAGCTTCTCGGCCGCGTCGGCCGCGCCGATGGTCTCGGAATCGATGTGCTCGATCTTCACGCGCACATGGTTCTTCATGCCGGCATGGCGCAGCGCCTCGTTCACCGACTTGTAGCTGTCGGACAGGTCCACGTACTTGCCCACCATGGCGATGGTGACCTCGCCTTGCGGATGCTCGGTTTCGTAGACGAGCTGGTCCCAGCGCTTGAGGGTGGTGGGCGGCGTGTTCAGGCGCAGCTTGTCGCAGATCAGGCCGTCCAGGCCCTGCTCGTGCAGCATGCGCGGCACCTTGTAGATGGTGTCCACGTCCCACATGCTGATCACGCCCCATTCGGGCACGTTGGTGAACAGCGAGATCTTGCCGCGCTCTTCCTCGGGAATGCGGCGGTCGGCGCGGCACAGCAGCGCGTCGGGCTGGATGCCGATCTTGCGCAGCTCCTGCACGGTGTGCTGGGTCGGCTTGGTCTTGAGTTCGCCCGCGGCGGCGATCCACGGCAGGTAGGTCAGGTGCACGAAGGCGGCGTTGTTGGGGCCGAGCTTGAGGCTCAGCTGACGCACCGCTTCGAGGAAGGGCAGGGACTCGATGTCGCCCACCGTGCCGCCGATCTCGACGATGGCCACGTCCACCGCGTCGCCCGTGCCCACGCCGGCGCCGCGCTTGATGTATTCCTGGATTTCGTTGGTGACGTGCGGAATGACCTGCACGGTCTTGCCGAGGTAGTCGCCGCGCCGTTCCTTCTCCAGCACGCTCTGGTAGATGCGGCCCGTGGTGAAGTTGTTGGTCTTTTTCATGCGCGTTTCGATGAAACGCTCATAGTGGCCGAGATCGAGGTCGGTTTCGGCGCCGTCGTCGGTGACGAAGACCTCGCCGTGCTGGAACGGGGACATGGTGCCCGGGTCCACGTTGATGTACGGGTCGAGCTTGATGAGGGTGACTTTGAGGCCCCGCGATTCGAGGATCGCGGCAAGGGAGGCTGAGGCGATTCCCTTGCCCAGGGAAGACACCACACCGCCGGTGACGAAGACAAATTTGGTCATGTCTTTTTTGGTGGTGGGAAATCGGGATTATAGAGGGCGGCCATCGGCCGCCCGGCCGGTGCCCGCGCCGACCCCGCGCCCCGTCTGCTAAATTGCGCGCCATGAACGAGCTCGCCGGCAAACACATTCTCCTGGGACTCTCCGGCGGCATCGCCTGCTACAAATCGGCCGAATTCGCCCGACTGCTGATCAAGGCCGGGGCCTCCGTGCAGGTCGTGATGACCGAGGCGGCTGCGCAGTTCATGACCCCCGTCACGATGCAGGCGCTGACCGGGCGCACGGTGTACCACTCGCAGTGGGACGCGCGCGAGCCCAACAACATGCCGCACATCAACCTGGGCCGCGAGGCCGACGCGATCGTCATTGCGCCGTGCAGCGCGGACTTCATCGCGCGTCTGGCGCAGGGGCGGTCCGACGAACTGCTGAGCCTGACCTGCCTGGCGCGGCCCATCGACCGCGTGCCGCTGCTGCTCGCCCCCGCCATGAACCGCGAGATGTGGGCGCACCCGGCCACGCAGCGCAACCTGGCGCAGGTCGCGCGCGACGGCGCCGTGGTGCTGGCCGTGGGCAACGGCGACCAGGCCTGCGGCGAGACTGGTGACGGCCGCATGCTGGAGCCGGCCGAACTGCTGGAGGAACTGACGGCGTTCTTCGCGCCCAAGGTACTGGCCGGCCAGCACGTGCTGGTGACGGCGGGCCCCACGTTCGAGGCCATCGACCCGGTGCGCGGCATCACCAACCGCTCCAGCGGCAAGATGGGCTTTTCCATCGCCCGCGCCGCGCGCGAGGCTGGCGCGCAAGTCACGCTGGTGGCGGGGCCGGTGCACCTGCCCACACCGCGCGGCGTGCGCCGCGTGGACGTGCAATCGGCACAAAACATGCTCGATGCCGTAGTGGAATATGCCTCGAATGCTACTATTTTTATAGCAACTGCTGCCGTGGCCGACTGGCGCCCCGCTCAAGCGGCCCGCCACAAGATCAAGAAGGACGGTTCCGGCGAGGTGCCTGCGCTGGCGTTCGTGGAGAACACGGACATCCTGGCCCAGGTGGCGAAATCCGAGCGCGCGCGCGCGGGGCAACTGTTCTGCGTCGGCTTTGCGGCGGAGAGCGAGGACCTGCTGCGCCACGCCAGCGCCAAGCGCGAGCGCAAGGGCGTACCGCTGCTGGTGGGCAACATCGGCCCGGCCACCTTCGGGCAGGACGACAACGCGCTGTTGCTGATCGATGCCCAGGGGCACCGCGAGCTGCCGCGCGCCTCCAAGCGCGAGCTGGCCCGCCAGTTGGTGGCCGAGATCGCCCGGCGCATTGCCGGCGCCGCCTGACATCCCGTCCGAGACACCCCCCGTGCAGCATCCCTTGCGCCCCGAATGGGACACGCCGCCCGACGGCGATTTCGCGAGCTACGTCGAGCGGCTCAGCCGCATGCAGCATCCGGCCCATTCGCTGGCGCCCGGTGAGGAGCCTGGCCACTACGGTGCCCGCCCGACTGTCGTCGGTACGGCAGCGAAAGGCGCAGCCGTGAAGGCGCCCGTCCGCGATGCGGTGACGCGTCCGGCCTCTCTGGCGATGCCGGGCGCCCAAGGGCTCCGGCTGTTGCGCCTGGCACGGGCGGTGCTGCTCCTGCTGGTGCTGGCCAAAGCGGTGGCATGGCTGGCTTTCGCCTGGGGTTCGCTGTTCGGCGTCGTATCGCTCTGCCTGCTGTGGTGGGGCCTGGGCGCGGCCGGGCGCCTGCTGTCCGGCGGCCCGCCATCATCGCCCGGCACCGACCGTGCCGCAGCGCTGCAAACCGTGCTGGAGGCGCTGCGCCACGCGGCGCGCCAGCCCCCGAATTCCCGTTTTCCCAAGAAGTGAATTGAACCTGTGAAGATCGACGTCAAGATTCTCGACCCCCGCATGGCAGCGCAGCTGCCTTCCTACGCCACGCCGGGCAGCGCCGGCCTCGACCTGCGCGCCTGCCTGGACGAGCCGCTCACGCTGCAGCCCAACGCTTGGCAACTGGTGCCCACCGGGATCGCCATCTATCTGAAAGACCCCGGGTATGCCGCCCTGATCCTTCCGCGTTCGGGCCTGGGGCACAAGCATGGCATCGTGCTGGGCAATCTGGTGGGGCTGATCGACAGCGACTACCAGGGCCAGCTCATGGTCAGCGCCTGGAACCGCAGCGACACGGCGTTCACCCTGGAGCCCATGGAGCGGCTGGCCCAACTGGTCATCGTGCCGGTGGTGCAGGCGCAGTTCAACGTGGTCAGCGACTTTCCCGCCACGCAGCGCGGCGAAGGCGGCTACGGCTCGACGGGCCAGGCCTGATCGGTCTGACAGGCCCTCCATTTCGGTCGTTTGTAGGCCGGCGCCGACATGGCTGCCGGTATCTGTCTTGCCTGCCGGGCCGCGATTGCCCGTCGGGCTCCGGGGTGGGCTGCATGGTGCAATCCGCTTCACGTCAAAGGCTTTGAAGGCCTGCGCATCGCTCTGAAGGAGAACTCTCATGTCCCGTTTCATCCGCTCCGCCACCCTGGCAGGTTCCGTCGCCCTGGTGACCCTGCTCTCGGCCTGCGCTCAGCAACCGCGCTATTCCAACAACTACCCCGCCCAGCCCCAGCCAGGCTATTCCTCCTACCCCGCTGCGCAGAACCAGAACCAGAACGGCACCGAGTTCGGCGTGGTCTCCAACATCGAAACCCTGCACGCGCGCAACCGCGGCACCAGTGGCGCGGGTGCCGTGCTGGGCGCGGTGGCCGGCGGCGTGCTGGGCAACCAGGTGGGCAAGGGCAGCGGCCGTGCCGCAGCCACCGTGCTGGGTGCCGTGGGCGGCGGTGTGGTGGGTAACCAGATCGAAGGCCGCACCGGCAACAACAACGACGGCCAGGCCGAGGGCTACCGCCTGACGATCCAGCTGGATCAGGGCGGCCAGCGCGTCTATGACGTGACCACGCCAGGCGACCTGCGCACCGGCGACCGCGTGCGCCTGTATGGCGGCCAGATCTCGCGCATCTGACCTCCCATGGTCTCGTCGCCTGCCTCGCATGCGTGGCAGGCACCCCATGCAAAACGGGCCCCGAGGGGCCCGTTTTGCATGGGTCGATGAATCGGTCAGTGAAGGGTGGGTGCGTCCGCCGCGGGCGGTTGGATGCGGAAGAAGCCGGTGCCGGCCGAGCCGCGGCCGATCTCTTCCTCGGTGGCCTCGCGCACGCTTTGCACGGTGAGGTGCAGGCGCAGCGCGATGCCGGCCAGCGGGTGGTTGCCGTCGAGCACGATGTGCTCCGGGTAGATCTGGGCCACGGTGTACAGCACGTCGCGCGGGGCCTCTGGGTTGGTGCCCTGCGGCAGCGCGCTGCCTTCGACCGTCATGCCTTCTTCCAGGTCGGCGGGAAAGAGGTTGCGCGGTTCGAGGAACAGCAGCTGGTCCTGGTAGTCGCCGAAGGCTTCCTCGGGCTCCAGGTGCAGCGACAGCGACGTGCCCGCGGCATGGCCTTGCAGGGCCTCTTCGATGCGCGCGAGCAGATCGTCGCCGCCGACGAGAAACTCCACCGGCTCATCGAGCACGTCCAGCTCCTCGCCCAGGGTGTCTTTCAGGATCCAGGTCAAAGCGACCACACATTGTTGGTTGATTTCCATAGGAGAATTGTCGCAGTTCGACCCTCGTCCGCGCACGCGGCATCAATTCCCCATGGATGTTCAACAACCTCTGGCGCTGCTGGGCGGGCTCACGCCGGCGCAGTTCATGCGCCGCCACTGGCAGAAAAAGCCCTTGCTGGTTCGCCAGGCCATCGCCGCGTTCGACCCGCCGGTGCAACGTGCCGAATTGTTCGCGCTCGCCGCGCAAGAGAGCGTCGAATCGCGCCTCGTGCAGCACAAGGCCGGCGCTTGGAAGCTGCGCCACGGCCCTTTCGCGCGCCGTTCTCTGCCCCCGCTCACCACGCGCGAGTGGACGCTGCTGGTGCAGGGCGTCGATCTGCATGACGACGCGGTGCATGCGCTGATGGAGCAGTTTTGCTTCGTGCCGCGCGCGCGGCTCGACGACCTGATGATCAGCTATGCCTCCGATGGCGGCGGCGTCGGGCCGCATTTCGACAGCTACGACGTCTTCCTGCTCCAGGCCCAGGGGCGTCGGCGCTGGCGCATCGGCCGGCAGAAGGACCTCACGCTGCGCGAGGGCATCCCGCTCAAGGTGCTGGCGCAGTTCGAGCCCGAGCAGGAGTTCGTGCTCGAGCCCGGGGACATGCTCTACCTGCCCCCGCGCTATGCGCACGATGGCATCGCCGAAGGCGAATGCATGACCTACTCCATCGGGTTCCGCTCCCCCGCACGCAACGGGATCGCGCAGGAGCTGCTGTCGCGCCTGGCCGACGATGCCGCCGATGACGATGCGCCACCCCAGCTGTACCGTGATCCGTCGCAGGCCGCGGTGGCGCAGACTGGCGAGATTCCCCCGGCGCTGCAGGCCTTTGCCCGCCAGGCGCTGGAGCGGGCCCTGTCCGAGCCGCTGGCACTGGAGCGCGCCCTGGGCGAGAGCCTGACCGAGCCCAAGCCCAACGTGTGGTTCGAGCCCGGGGCGGTGGGGGGCCTGCTGGAGGGCGTTCAACTGGACCGCCGCACCCGCATGGTGTATGACGCGCGCCATGTGTTCATCAACGGCGACAGCTACCTGGCGGCAGGCCGCGATGCCACCCTCATGCGCCGGCTGGCCGATGAGCGCGTGCTGCGCCCCCGCGATCTCGCGCGCGCCAGCGACGATGCGCTGGAGCTGCTGTCGTCCTGGTGCGAAACGGGTTGGGCGCACGCCTGGTCGCCGCCCGATTGATGAAACGTTGAACGCGCAAAGGCGCAGTCACCCCGAGGAGCCACCGATGTCCGATGCATTCCCCCGCCCTTCCGAGTCGGCCGCTGCACTGCCCGCCGGGCGTTTCAATGGACGGGAGGACTTTCGCCAGTGGGTGCGCGACGGGCTGGCCTGCGCGGCCCGGGAGGGCTGGAACGAGATCGTGCTGAGCGACTTCGACTTTCACGACTGGCCGCTTGGCGAGCGCGAGGTGATCGATTCGCTGCAGTCTTGGGCGCGCCGCGGGCGCCGCCTCACGGTGCTGGCCGGAACGTACGACGAAATGGTGCGGCGCCATGCGCGCTTCGTACAGTGGCGCGGCGTGTGGGACCATGTGATCGAATGCCGCCGCGCACCCACGGCGGACCGCCTGGAACTGCCCAGCGTGCTCTGGTCCGATGCCTGGGTGCTGCAACGGCTGGACCCCGAGCGCTGTGCTGGGGTGGCCGGCCGCGAGCCCGAGCGACGCCTGCTGGCGCGCGAGGCCTTCAACGAATGGCTGCTGCGCAAGAGTTCGCCGGGGTTTCCGGCGACCACGCTGGGGCTGTGAATAATGCGCTGCTCATTTTGGCGATTTACCGAAGAGAAACAAAACGTCCCGTCGGTGTTAGTCTGTATTGACGGAATCTCCCTATAATTTGCGGTTGAAGTAAAAAAAGGCGCCCCTGAGCGCCAAGCACCGCCAAAGAGCACGCTGCAAGAGGGCGCCAATGGCGGCAATTCCAATATCCGTCTGTCCAATAGGAAAAACTGAAATGAAGAACTCTCTCGTTCTGGCTGCTCTGGTCGCCTCCGTCGCTCTCGCCGCTTGCGGCAAGAAGGAAGAAGCCGCTGCGCCCGCACCGGCTCCCGCTCCTGTGGAAGCACCCGCACCAGCACCAGCTCCCGCTCCCGTGGTGACGCCTGCTGCTTCCGACGCAGCCCCTGCCATGACCGCTCCCGCGTCCGACGCTGCTTCCGCTCCAGCAGGCGACGCTGCCAAGGCCGCTGCCGACGCTGCTGCTGCAGCCGCTGCCGGCGCTTCCACCGCCAAGTAAGCGATCGCTCCAACCGGCTTCGGCACACCGTGCCGGAGTCTGGCAAAAAGCCCCGTACCACCAGGTCGGGGCTTTTTTATTGGGCGAGTCGTTGGTGTGGTTTCGCAGGGGTACGAGATGCGAGATGCCTTGCGGACCTCAAGGCGCTACAAGGGACGCGGCCTGCCGAAAGATCAGCCGCAGGCGATCCAGTCGGAGCCGGTGACCGGGCTGGCCACGTCCACGCGCGAGGTGTCCCACCCCAAGGCCGAGGCCAGCGCGGCCTGGGCCAGTTCGGGGCGGTTGTTCTGCGCGCTGAGGTGGGCCGCCACCACGCGGCTCAGCCCCGTGTGCTGCATGGCCCGAAGGATGTCGGCGGCCACGGTGTTGGCCAGGTGGCCGTAGAGGCCGCTGATGCGGCGCTTCAGGAACGCCGGGTAGCTGGAGACGGCGAGCAGATCGGGGTCGTGGTTGGATTCCAGCAGCAACGCATGGCAGCCCTGGAGGTGGGCCAGCACATGGTCGGTGGCATGGCCCAGGTCGGTCAGCAGGCCGATGTGCGTCGCGCCGTCGCTGCAGCGCAGCTGCAGCGGCTCGCGGGCGTCGTGGGGCACGGTGAAGGGCAGGGCCTCGAACGCGCCCAGATCGATGGGCACGCCGTCCTGCGCGATGTTCAGCAGCCCATCCAGGCCCGGCGCGCCGATGGCCGTGTAGGTGCCGTGGCTCATCCAGACCGGAATGCGGTGCCTGAGCACCAGTTTCTCCATGCAGCCCACGTGGTCCGAATGCTCGTGGGTGATGAACAGGGCGTCGAGGTCATCGATCGACAGCCCGGCGGCGGCGAGGCGCGATGCCAGTTGCCGTGGCCCCAGCCCGCAGTCGATGAGCAGCCGCCGCACCTGCGTGCCGCAGCGCCCCTCCACCACCGTGGCGTTGCCAGAACTGCCGCTGCCCAGGTTCTTGAAACGCAGCACGCAGTCCCGGGCCTGGATTACTTCAGGTCGTCCGTCAGCACGCGCACGATGCGCTCGGCATTGGCCGACGTCTCGGGCGCACCGGCGGCGTTCAGGACGGACACCGTGCTCTTGTTCTCGACGCTGCGCACCACGACGCGGTACTTGACCGGTGCTGCGGCATCCGACGAGCGGCCCAGCAGCTTGCCGAAGAAGCCGGGGTCCTTCTTCTCGGTGGGCTCGACGTAGCGCACGAAATAGATGCCCTGGGCACGGTCGCGGTCTTCCACCGTGAAGCCGGTGCGGTCAAGCGCCAGGCCCACGCGGCGCCATGCACGGTCGAAGTTCTCGTCCAGTTCCACCACGGGCACATTGCCCTGGCGTGCCATGCGGGCCGTGGGCACCTGCTGTGCGGGCGCGGCCGCGATGGCGCGGGACTGCTCCTGGCTCACGCCCAGCTTGACCATCAGGCGGCGCAGGAATTCGGTTTCCAGCTCCGGATCGACCGGGCGGGGCTGCCAGACGGTGCTTTCCTTCTGGGCGGAGGTGTAGACCTCGACCATGCCGCGGTGGCTGATGAAGATTTCGGTGCTGCCATTGGGGCCGCGCTCCAGGCGGGTGCGGAACTTGTCGCGCTCGCCGGTGGAGTAGACCGAGTCGAACACCTTGCCGATGGTGGAGCGGATGATGTCCTGCGGCAGCTTGGCGCGGTTTTCGGCCCAGTCGGTTTCCATGATGCCGAGGTTGGCCTGGTCCTGCACCAGCACGAAGCCGTTCTCGGTCCAGAAGTCGCGCACCGGGTCCCACAGGACGTCAGCGGGGCGGCTCACGACCAGCCAGCGCTGGTTGCCGTCGCGTTCGATGCGCACGTCGCCGATGTTGCGCGTGGCCGCGTTCACGGCGCCCACGGGCTTTTGCGACTGGCCGGCCTCGAAGGCGGCTGCCGACACCACGCCACCCGGCACGGCGTAGCGCGAGTCGCGCGAGATCTGGTTCAGGTCCGGTGGCACCTCAAGCGTCGCGCCCTTGGTGGCGCTCTTGTAGTCGATCTTGTCGTTCTCCAGGACGGAGCAGGCGGACAGGGCCATGGCAAGGCCCAGCAGGCCCAGGCGGTTGATAGCGTTCACGCGGAAATCCTCTTTGGTGTCTGGGGAGAGCGGGGCAGGCAAGGCGGCGGGCCTGATGGATTACAGCAGGCCGCTGGCGCGAAGGGCGGCTTCCACCACGGCTTCGTTGCCTTGGCTCAGCGGGGTCATGGGCAGGCGCATCGCGCCGCCGCACCGGCCCAGGCGGTGCATCGCCCACTTCACCGGAATCGGGTTGGCTTCGACGAACAGCTGCTTGTGGGTGGGCATGAGCTGGAACTGGATTTCCATGGCGCGGCGCACATCGCCGGCCAGCGCGGCCACGCACAGTTCGTGCATGAGGCGCGGCGCCACGTTGGCGGTCACGCTGATGTTGCCCTGGCCGCCGCACAGCATGAGCGCCACGGCCGTCGGATCGTCGCCGGAATACACGGCGAAGCCCTTGGGCACGTCGCGGATCAGCCACTGCGCGCGTTCGATGTTGCCGGTGGCTTCCTTGATGCCGATGATGCCGGGCACCTGTGCCAGGCGCAGCACGGTGTCGTGCAGCATATCGGCCACGGAGCGACCGGGCACGTTGTACAGCACGATGGGCAGGTCGCCCACCGCTTCGGCGATCGCCTTGAAGTGCTGGTACTGGCCCTCTTGCGTGGGCTTGTTGTAGTAGGGCACGACCTGCAGCTGCGAGTCGGCGCCGACCTTCTTGGCGAAGCGGGCCAGCTCGATGGCCTCGGCCGTGGAGTTGGCGCCGCAGCCGGCCATGATGGGCACGCGCTTGGCGGCCTGCTCGACGGCCACGCGGATGATTTCGCAGTGTTCTTCGACGTTCACCGTGGGCGATTCGCCGGTGGTGCCCACCACGCCGATGCAGTCGGTGCCTTCGGCGACGTGCCAGTCGATCAGTTGGCGCAGGGTGGGGTAGTCCACGCTGCCGTCCTCGTGCATGGGGGTGACGAGGGCGACGATGCTGCCGGTGAGAGAGCTGGGAGGGGTCATGTCCGCGGTGGAAAACGGGTAAAGGAGCATTCTAACTAGAGCGGCGGTGCGAGCCGGTGGCGTGCCGGTGCGGCCCCCTCTTGCAGCCGGACCGCGGCGATGCGCTGGACGAATCGCTCCGGTGCATCGAGGAAGCCATCTTCATAGGCCACCGTGCACAGACCCGCGCAGGCCTGCAGCAGTTCCCCGGGCCGCAAGAGAAAGTCCGGCCGGGCCGGGCGGCCGACGGTTTCGTTGCCCGCAGCGAAGGTTTCGTACAGCAGCACGCCGCCGGGCGCGACGCTGGCCACCAGCGTGGGCAGGAGCGGCCGCCACAGGTACCGGGTGACGACCACGGCGCCGAAGGTGCGACCCGCCAACGGCCAGGGCCCGGCTTCGATGTCCGCGCAGAGGATTTCGCCCAGCCCCCGCAAAGGGGTCAGCGCGTCGGGGTCGCGGTCCACGCCGGTCACGGGATGCCCGCGCCCGTGGAGCCAGCGCAGGTGCCGGCCGCTGCCGCAGGCCACGTCCAGCACGCTGGCGCCGGGCGGCACGAGGTGGGCCCAGCGCTGGATCCACTCCGAAGGCGGTTCAAGACCCTGCGGTGCCGGCATTTGCTATGAAAATAATAGCTACCATGGCAATGAAATCCATGGCATGAGGGCGGTTGGGCACCATTTTCAGAAGCAGGCCCACAGCTGGTCGGCCATCATCACCACGAAGTCCGGCTCCGCATACAGGAGGAACACGGCGGCCAGCAGCACCGCGCCGGCAGCGCCCCAGGCCCACGCCCGGCGGACGCGGGCAGGGCCCGGCAGCGGGCGATGCGACGGGTGCGAGGTCGATGGCATGGTCAGCGCCTTTCAGGCCGAGGCCGGTTGCGGCGCCCGGTGGATCGGGCTTTCCTTGACCGGCAGGTTCACCAGCCCGGCCAGCACGCCCAGGCCGATGGCCAGGTACCAGACCAGGTCGTAGCTGCCGGTGGTGTCGTACAGATAGCCTCCCAGCCAGACGCCCAGGAAGCTGCCGATCTGGTGGCTGAAGAACACGAACCCGCCCAGCATGGACAGGTGCTGCACGCCGAAGATCTGCGCCACCGTGGCGTTGGTGGGCGGGATGGTGGACAGCCACAGCACGCCCATCACCGCCGAGAACACGTACACCGACAGGGGCGACAGCGGCACCAGCAGGAACACGCTGATCGCCACGGCCCGGGCGAAGTAGATGAAGGCGAGGATGTAGCGCTTGGGATTGCGCTGGCCCAGCGTGCCGGCGATGTACGTGCCGAACACGTTGAACAGACCGATCAGCGCCAGCGCGTAGCTGGCCACCTGCGGCGACATGCCGTGGTCCTTGAGGTAGCTGGGCATGTGCACGCCGATGAACACCACCTGGAAGCCGCAGACGAAGTAGCCCGCCGTCAGCATCAGGAAGCTCGGGTAGCGCAGCGCCTCGCCCATCGCCTGGCCCACCGTCTGCGAGCGCGCGGTGGTGGTGCGGCTTCGAAAGCCCGGCTCGCGCAGGCCGAAGGCCAGCGGCACGATCAGCAGCACCATGGCCGAGAGCACCAGCAGCGCCTCCTGCCAGCCCAGGCGCACGATGAGCTGGCCCTCCACCGGCACCATCAGGAACTGCCCGAACGAGCCGGCCGCCGCTGCCACGCCCATGGCCCAGGAACGCCTCTCCGGGGCGATCTGCCGGCCCAGCACGCCGTAGATGACCGCATAGGTGGTGCCGGCCTGCGCCGCGCCGATCAGCACGCCCGCGGTCAGGGCGAAGAGCGCCGGCGTGGGCGACAGGGCCATGCCGACCAGGCCCAGGCCGTACAGCACGGCCCCGCCGATCAGCACGCGGAAGGCGCCGAACCGGTCGGCCGCCATGCCCGCGAAGATGCCGAAGCAGCCCCAGGCGAGGTTCTGCACCGCGATGGCCAGCGCGAACGACTGGCGGGTCCAGCCCATGTCCTGGGTGATGGGCTGCAGCCACAGCCCGAAGCCGTGGCGGATGCCCATGGACAGCGTGACGATGGCGGCGCCACACACCAATACCTGGGCCATGGACAATTTCTGGGGGTCTTGAGGCATCCGGCAAATGTAGCCAAAGCGGCGCATCCGCGTGCACGCCTTCGCGACCCATTCCACCGCGGGCATCGGCGGCAGGTGAAAAGAAGGCTGGGTTTATATCCAGCCCATCCTGACCTGCGGCACTACAATCCGCCCCCATGGCAGCCAAACCCTCCTCCACCCCGCCAAGCGAATACTCCGAAGGCTCGATCCGCGTCCTCAAGGGACTGGAACCCGTCAAGCAGCGTCCGGGCATGTACACCCGCACCGACAACCCGCTGCACATCATCCAGGAAGTGCTGGACAACGCGGCCGACGAGGCGCTCGCCGGCCATGGCAAGAAGATCAAGGTCACGCTGCACGCCGACGGCTCGGTCAGCGTGGAAGACGACGGCCGCGGCATTCCGTTCGGCCTGCACCCCGAAGAGAAGGCGCCGGTGATCGAGCTGGTCTTCACCCGTCTGCACGCGGGCGGCAAGTTCGACAAGGGGTCGGGCGGCGCCTACAGCTTCTCGGGCGGCCTGCACGGCGTGGGCGTCTCGGTGACCAATGCGCTGGCCCTGCGTCTGGAGGCCAGCACCCACCGCGAGGGCAAGGTGGCCCGCCTGGTGTTCGAAGGCGGCGACGTGACCGAGCCGCTGGTGGCCCGCCCTCTGGCCGCCGGCGAGCGCAAGCAGGGCACCACGGTGCGCGTGTGGCCCGACGGCAAATACTTCGAGGCGACCGCGCTGCCCATGGGCGAGCTCACGCACCTGCTGCGCAGCAAGGCGGTGCTGATGCCCGGCGTGTCGGTCTCCCTCGTCAACGAGAAGACGCGCGAGACGCAGACCTGGCAGTACAAGGGCGGCCTGCGCGACTACCTCGGCCAGACGCTGAACGCCGACCCGGTGATCCCGCTGTTCGAAGGCGAAGGCTTTGCCGACCGCCACCACGAGAGCTTCGCCGAAGGCGAGGGCGCCGCCTGGTGCGTGGCCTTCACCGAGGACGGCCACCCGGTGCGCGAGAGCTACGTCAACCTGATTCCCACCAGCGCGGGCGGCACGCACGAAAGCGGCCTGCGCGACGGCCTGTTCAATGCCGTCAAAAGCTTTATCGAACTGCATTCGCTGCTGCCCAAGGGCGTCAAGCTGCTGCCCGAGGACGTCTTCGCCCGCGCCAGCTACGTGCTGTCGGCCAAGGTGCTGGACCCGCAGTTCCAGGGCCAGATCAAGGAGCGGCTGAATTCCCGCGACGCGGTGCGGCTGGTGAGCGGCTTCGTGCGCCCGGCGCTCGAGCTGTGGCTGAACCAGCACGTCGACTATGGCAAGAAGCTCGCCGAGCTGGCCATCAAGGCCGCGCAGACCCGCCAGAAGGCCGGGCAGAAGGTCGAAAAGCGCAAGGGCTCCGGCGTGGCCGTGCTGCCCGGCAAGCTGACCGACTGCGAGAGCCGCGACTTGGCCCATAACGAGGTCTTCCTGGTCGAGGGCGACTCGGCCGGCGGCAGCGCCAAGATGGGCCGCGACAAGGAAAGTCAGGCCATCCTGCCGCTGCGCGGCAAGGTGCTCAACACCTGGGAGGTGGACCGCGACCGGCTCTTCGGCAACACCGAGATCCACGACATTTCCGTGGCCATCGGCGTGGACCCGCATGGCCCCAACGATTCGCCCGACCTCTCGGGCCTGCGCTACGGCAAGGTCTGCATCCTGTCCGATGCCGACGTGGACGGATCGCACATCCAGGTGCTGCTGCTCACCCTGTTCTTCCGCCATTTCCCGAAGCTCATCGAGACCGGCCACATCTACGTGGCGCGCCCGCCGCTGTTTCGCGTGGACGTGCCGGCGCGCGGCAAGAAGCCGGCCTCCAAGATGTATGCGCTGGACGAGGGCGAGCTGGTGGCCATTCTCGACAAATGCGCCAAGGACGGCGTGGCGCGCGAGAAGTGCCAGATTAGCCGCTTCAAGGGCCTGGGCGAGATGAACGCCGAGCAGCTGTGGGAAACCACGCTCAACCCCGACACGCGCCGCCTGCTGCCCGTGCAACTGGGCGACATGGACTTCGCCGCCACCGAGGGCCTCATCACCAAGCTGATGGGCAAGGGCGAGGCCGCCGCGCGCCGCGAACTGATGGAACTGCACGGCGACGCCGTGGAAGTGGACATCTGAGCCATGGCCTGGCGCGACCGGTTCGGACGTTCGGGCCTTTCTGGCCTCTGGCGCATGGTTTGTGCCGGCATGCTGCTATTGTTTTTGCAGCAAACGGCGCGCGCCGACCTGTGGGCCTATGTGGACGAGCGCGGCGTGACCCACTTCGCGGCCGAGCAGGTGGACGGGCGCTACGGGCTGTTCTTTCGCGGCAACGATTTCGACTCCACCCGCGACGGCCCTGCCGCGGCATCCACGGGCGCCACCGCGGCCACGCCGTCCGGTGCCCGGCTGCTGGCGTTCTTCGACATCTCCCCCGACTACAAGCGCGTCAAGCACCACCTGCGCGCATCGGCCAGCCAGAACGGCGTGGACTATGAACTGCTGCAGGCCTTGATCGCCACCGAATCGGGCTTCGACGCGCGCGCCGTGTCGCCCAAGGGCGCGGTGGGGCTGATGCAGCTCATGCCTGCCACGGCGTCCCGCTTCGGCGTGGCGGGCGAGGCGCGCCGCTCGGTGGAGCAAAAGCTCACCGAGCCGGCGATCAACGTGTCGGCCGGCACGCGCTACCTGCGGCACCTGCTGGACCTCTTCGATGGCCGCACCGATCTGGCGCTGGCCGCCTACAACGCGGGCGAGGGTGCCGTGCAGCGCGCCGGCAACCGCATTCCGGCCTACCGCGAAACGCAGAACTACGTGAAAAGCGTGCTGGGCCTGTATGCCCAGCTCAAGCCCCCGGCACCGCTGCTGGCCCACCGGGCCGCGCCGGGCCGCGTGCGCATGGAGCTGGGCGCCGGTTCCGACGACACCCCTTCCCAAAGCGCTGCGGCCGGCCTGCCGGCTCGCACCGTCGGCGCCTCGCGCGCCCCTTGACCTTCGATTTCCCGAATGAGCGACCAAACCCCTCTCGATCTTTCCCCACCCGAATCGGACGACAGCCTGGGCCTGGCCGGCTATGCCCAGCGCGCCTACCTGGAATACGCCCTGTCCGTGGTCAAGGGCCGCGCGCTGCCCGACGTGTGCGACGGCCTCAAGCCCGTGCAGCGCCGCATCCTCTATTCCATGGACCGCATGGGCCTGGGGTATTCGGGCCCGACCCGCAACGTGGCGGCCAAGCCGGTCAAGAGCGCCCGCGTGGTGGGCGACGTGCTGGGCCGCTTCCACCCCCACGGCGACCAGTCGGCCTACGACGCGCTGGTGCGCCTGGCGCAGGACTTCAACCAGCGCTACCCGCTGATCGACGGGCAGGGCAACTTCGGCAGCCGCGACGGCGACGGCGCCGCGGCCATGCGCTACACCGAGGCGCGGCTGTCGCGCATCACCAGCCTGCTGCTCGACGAGATCGACGAGGGCACGGTCGATTTCATGCCCAACTACGACGGCAGCACGCAGGAGCCGCGCCAGCTGCCTGCGCGCCTGCCGTTCGCGCTGCTGAACGGCGCCAGCGGCATCGCAGTGGGCCTGGCGACCGAAATCCCGAGCCACAACCTGCGCGAGATCGCCGATGCCTGCGTGGCGCTCATCAAGGCGCCGCAGTTGTCCGAGGCGGAGCTGATGGCCATCGTGCCCGGGCCGGATTACCCCGGCGGCGGCCAGATCATCAGCACGGCGGGCGACATCGCCGACGCCTACCGCACGGGGCGCGGCAGCCTCAAGGTGCGCGCGCGCTGGAAGATCGAAGACCTCGCGCGCGGCCAGTGGCAGCTCATCGTGACCGAGCTGCCGCCCGGCGTCAGCACGCAGAAGGTGCTGGAGGAGATCGAGGAGATCACCAACCCCAAGGTCAAGGCCGGCAAGAAGGCCCTGTCGCAGGACCAGGTGCAGCTCAAGGGCAGCGTGCTGGCCGTGCTCGATGCCGTGCGCGACGAGTCCAGCAAGGATGCGCCGGTGCGCCTGGTGTTCGAGCCCAAGACCGGCAAGGTGCCGCAGCAGGAGCTGATCACCACGCTGCTGGCGCACACCAGCCTGGAAACCTCCTCGCCCATCAACCTGACCATGGTGGGGCTGGACGGCAAGCCGGTGCAGAAGTCGCTGCGCAAGATGCTGGAGGAATGGATCGCCTTCCGCCAGGGCACCATCGTGCGGCGCTCGCAGCACCGCCTGGGCAAGGTGCTGGACCGCATCCACATCCTCGAAGGGCGGCAGATCGTGCTGCTCAACATCGACGAGGTGATCGCCATCATCCGCGCGAGCGACGAGCCCAAGGCGGCGCTGATCGCGCGCTTCGCGCTGTCGGACCGGCAGGCCGAGGACATCCTGGAAATCCGCCTGCGCCAGCTGGCGCGGCTGGAAGCCATCAAGATCGAGCAGGAGCTGAAGGAGCTGCGCGCCG
This sequence comes from Acidovorax sp. SUPP2539, assembly GCF_030158975.1. Classification (NCBI taxonomy): domain Bacteria; kingdom Pseudomonadati; phylum Pseudomonadota; class Betaproteobacteria; order Burkholderiales; family Comamonadaceae; genus Acidovorax; species Acidovorax sp. SUPP2539. The sequence goes on from NZ_BQXJ01000003.1 coordinate 625,029, forward strand.
AGCAGGGCAAGCTGGAGGACATCCTGGGCAACCCCGGTTCGCTGCGGCGCCTGATGATCCGGGAGATCGAGGCCGACGCCAAGACCTTCGCCGATGCGCGCCGCACGCTCATCCAGGCCGAGAAGAAGGCCATCGCGGAGGTGCGCGTGGTGGACGAGCCCGTGACCGTGGTCGTCTCGCAAAAGGGCTGGGTGCGCGCGCGCAGCGGCCATGGGCACGAGCCGGGCAGCTTCGCCTTCAAGGCGGGCGACGGCCTGTATGCCACCTTCGAATGCCGCACGGTCGATACGCTGCTGGCCTTCGGCAGCAACGGCCGGGTGTATTCGGTGGCGGTGTCGCTGCTGCCCGGCGCGCGCGGCGACGGCCAGCCGGTCACCACGCTCATCGAGCTGGAGTCGGGCACCCAACTGCTGCATTACTTCGCCGGGCCGGCGGTCGCCACGTTGCTGCTGGCTGGGTCGGGCGGCTACGGCTTCCTCGCCTCGGTTGAGAACATGACGGCGCGCCAGCGGGGCGGCAAGGCCTTCCTCTCGCTGGGCGAGGGCGAGACCGTGTGCCGCCCGTCCCATGCCTGGGGCACCAGTGGCGCGCAACTGCTGGCGCCGGCCACGCACGTGGCCTGCGCATCGGCAGGCGGGCGCATTCTGACGTTCGAGATCGGCGAGCTCAAGACCATGGCCAACGGCGGCCGCGGCCTGATGCTGATCGACCTGGAGCCGAAGGACACGCTGGCGGGCGCGGTGGCGTACACGCGCAGCATCCGCCTGGAAGGCCTGGGGCGCGGCGGCAAGGAGCGCGAGGAGACGCTGGAGATCCGTTCGCTGAATAACGCCCGCTCGCCGCGCGGGCGCAAGGGCAAGGCCGCCGATCTGGGCTTCAAGCCGTCGGCGGTGTTCCGGGTCGAATAACCTGTTGCGGCGGGCCCCCGGCGCCCGCCTGCCGCCTTGTGCAGCGCACAAGGGTTTTCGCGCTGCACAAGGCGGCTCAACCGTTGGCACCATGGAGCTCTCTTTGGTGGTTGCTGGAGCGAACGGAGATCGGCCATGAAAAATCTGCGCATTTCCCACAAGCTGTGGGGGGCCGTCGTCGCGATCGTGATCGCACTGGCCGCCGTGGTCGGTACCTCGGCCTATCGCTCGGCCGCGACGCAGGCGCGCTCCGCGCAGGTCACGGCCGACATGGCCATGCGGGTCGAGGCGGCCCTGCGCTGGGCCGGGCTCACCGAGACCAACGCTGCGCGCACGCAGGCCATCATCGTGAGCAGCGACCCGGCCATGGAGGCGGAGTTCAAGGACCTGATCGCCGCCACCTCCGCGCAGATCACCGAGGTGCAGAAATCGCTGGAGGCCTTGCCGCTCTCGGAGGCCGACAAGGCGCAGATGGCCGCCATCGTCGCCGCCCGCAAGACGATGACTGAGCTGCGTGCGCGGGCGCGGCAATTGAAGGCCGACGGCCAGCAGGCCGAAGCGACGGCGCTGGTCAAGCAAAGCTACAGCCCGGCGGTGGCCGCCTACCTGCAGACCCTGCGCGACTTCGTGCAGCTGCAGCAGCGCAACGCCCAGGCCGGGCAGCAGGCCGTGGCGGCCGAGCGGCTGGTGACCGTGCGCGTGGGCGCCCTGGCCGTGGCGCTGCTGGTGGCGTGCATGGTGGCGGGTGCGTATGTGCTGATCCGCAGCATCCAGCAGCCGCTGGCCGAGGCCAACGCACTGGCCGCGCGCATCGCGGGCGGCGACCTGAGCGCCACGCAGACCTCGGTGCGCGGCGACGAGCTGGGCGATCTGCTGCGTTCGCTGCAGACCATGGGCGACTCGCTGGGCCGCATGGTGCAGCAGGTGCGCCGCAGCACCGACAGCATCGCCATCGCCAGCGCGGAGATCGCCGCGGGCAACCAGGACCTGTCCGCGCGCACCGAGCAGACGTCCAGCAACCTGCAGCAGACCGCCGCGACCATGGAGCAGTTCTCCAGCACCCTGCAGCAAAGCGCCGGCAGCGCCCGCGAGGCCAGCGGCCTGGCCGAGGGCGCCTCGGGCGTGGCGCGGCGTGGCGGCGAGGTGGTGGCGCAGGTGGTGGCCACGATGGAGGAGATCCAGCAAAGCAGCCGCAAGATCGAGGACATCATCGGCGTGATCGACGGCATCGCCTTCCAGACCAACATCCTGGCGCTCAACGCCGCGGTGGAGGCGGCGCGTGCGGGCGAGCAGGGCCGGGGCTTCGCCGTGGTGGCCGGCGAGGTGCGCCTGCTGGCCGGGCGCAGCGCCGAGGCGGCGCGCGAGATCAAGGGCCTGATCGGCGCCTCGGTGGAGCGGGTGCATGCGGGCTCGCGCCTGGTGCAGGACGCGGGCGCCACCATGGCGGACATCGTGCAGTCCGTGCAGCGCGTGGCCGACATGATCGGCGAGGTCACGGCCGCGACGTCGCAGCAAAGCGCCGGCATCTCGCAGGTGAACCAGGCCGTGGGCCACCTGGACCAGATGACCCAGCAGAACGCGGCGCTGGTGGAAGAAAGCGCCGCGGCCGCCCAGAGCCTGCGCGAGCAGGCGGATCAGTTGACCCGCACCGTGTCGGTGTTCCGGGTGGATCACGGGGCGGGTTTTGCGCCGGGCGCCGCGGCGGCGCAGGCCCCGGTGGCCGCGCCGACAGCGCGCCTGACACCGCGTCCGACACCGAGCACGCCACCGCGTCCAGCACCGCGTGCCGTTGCCGCACCGGCGAAGGCGCCGGCCAAAGTGCCGACCCAGGGGCCCAGGCCAACGCCCGCGCCCGCGCCCGCGCTCCAGGTTGCAGGCGCACCAGTCAGCGCAGCGGCCGCAGGAGACCGCCCCGCGCCTGCCAGCCCGCCCCCATCGAAGGGCAGCGCGCCTGCCCCGAAGCCTGCAGCCGCCGCGCGCGCGACGGCGGGCGGTGGGGACGATGACTGGACGTCGTTCTAGGGAATCATTGACACGCACCGGCTGCGAAGCGCCGATGCATCAGGGGGCTGCCAGCAGTGGGGCCACCGCGAGGGGGCTGTCGAAAGCCAGGGGTGACCCGCAGCGCGAGCGGGTCCCGGTCTTGACGGGGTGGGCGTCCCAGGCCCAGGCCTGCGCCAGCCACCCCTTGCGCGAACGAGGGCGCGCGATCAGCCCAGTTCGGCGATCAATTCGATTTCCACGCAGGCACCCATGGGGATCTGCGCCACGCCGAAGGCGCTGCGGGCGTGCACGCCCTTGTCGCCGAACACCTGGCCGAACAGTTCGCTCGCGCCGTTGGTCACCAGATGCTGTTCGGTGAACTCGCCCGTCGAATTGACCAGACTCATCACCTTGACGATGCGCTTGACCCGGTTCAGGTCGCCGCCGGTGGCCGCATGCAGCGTGCCCAGCAGGTCGATGGCCACGGCCCGCGCGGCCGCCTTGCCTTCTTCGGTGGTGATGCTGCGGCCGAACTGCGCGGCCCAGGGCTTGCCGTCCTTGCGCGCGATGTGCCCGCTCAGGAACACCAGGTTGCCGGTCTGCACGTAGGGCACGTAGGCCGCGGCGGGGACCGAGACGGGGGGGAGGGTGATGTCGAGTTCTTTCAGCTTGTCGTAAACGCTCATGGTGTTCCTTGGCAACGGGAGGAGTGAGAAGGCAGAAAAAGGCCGCAAGCCCCGGGGGCCTGCGGCGCAGCGCGCAAGTGTTGCACAACCGGCTGGCGGTTCTCTGCGTTCGTCGTTCCTCGCGGCCGCCCTGGGGGGCGGCGGCGCCCGTTCGCTCAGGCCAGGGCGGGGCGGCGAGGCTGGAAGGCCGGGGGCAGGGCGGCCTTGGCGGGGCTGCGCAGGGCCGGCTGGCCGGAGGCGGACAGCATGGCCTGGGCATCGAGCTTGAAGATGGCGACCGCGTCCACCAGCCGGCGCGTCTGCTGCTCCAGGCTCTGTGCGGCGGCGGCGCTTTCTTCCACCAGCGCGGCGTTCTGCTGCGTGGTCTGGTCGATCTGGCTGATGGCCTGGCTGATCTGCCCGACGCCGGCGCTCTGCTCGGCGCTGGCACCGCGGATCTGCGCCACCATTTCGGTCACGCGCTGGATCGCGCCGACCACTTCCTGCATCGTGCGGCCGGCCTCGTCCACCAGTTCGGACCCTTGCGACACCCGCTCCACGCTGGTGCCGATCAGGCCCTTGATCTGCTTGGCGGCGTCGGCCGAACGGCCGGCCAGGCTGCGCACCTCGGAGGCCACCACGGCGAAGCCCCGGCCCTGCTCGCCGGCCCGGGCGGCTTCCACCGCGGCGTTCAAGGCGAGGATGTTGGTCTGGAAGGCGATGCCGTCGATCACGCCGATGATGTCGGAGATCTGCCGCGAGCTGTCGTTGATGTCCTTCATGGTCTTGACCACCTGGGTCACCACGCCGCCGCCCTGGGTGGCCACCGTGGTCGCGTCCTGGGCCAGCTGATCGGCCTGCTTGGCGTTGTCCGCGTTGTTGCGTACCGTGGTGCTGAACTGTTCCATGGTCGATGCCACCTGCTCCAGCGCGCTGGCCTGCTCTTCGGTGCGCTGGCTCAGGTCGGTGTTGCCGGTGGAGATTTCCATCGAGCCGGTGGCGATGGAGTCGCTGGCGTTGCGCACCTCCGCCACGATGGACACCAGGCTCTGCTGCATGGTGCCCAGCGAGGCCAGCACGCTGCCGGGCAGGGCGTTGGCCAGGCCGGCCATGTCGGACAGGTCGCCCTGCGCCACGCGCTGGGCCGCGGAGCTGAGCTCGGAAGGCTCGGCACCCAGCGAGCGGGTGAGGCTGCGCGTGATCAGCACGCCGGCGATGGCCGCCGCGGCGAAGGCCAGCAGGCAGGCGCCCAGCAGCAGGGACCGCTGCCACCGGAACTCGGCCTCCGCCTCTTTGACCAGGGCGTTCGCCCGCTGGTCCGTGGCGAGCGAGTATTCGTTTGTCTTGGCGATCAGCGCCGCCAGCAGGGGGCGGCATTCTGCGTTCATCTTGGTGGTGGCCTGTTCGCGCTGGCCCGACACGGCCAGGTTGATGATGTCCAGGGCCACGGTGCCGTAGGCCTGCTCCACCTTGTCGATCTCGCCCACGAGGCTCCGGATGGCCGGCGGGACCTCGCCGTGGCTGACCATGTCTTTCAGTTTGGCCATGTTGGCCTGCACGTCCTTGTGCGCCTCGATCGCCGCCGCCTTCTCCAGCGCCACATCGGCATCGCTCTTCACCAGCACCAGATTGCGGGCCGCGATGGCCCGGCGGTCCACCGCCATGCGGATCTGCTCGGACAGCTTGGCGCGTGCGGCGACGCCATTCACGTAGTCGCTGAAGTTCTCATTGGCCCCATTGAGCCCCCAAACCGCCACGCTGGAGGCCAGCAGCACCAGCAAGGCCAGCACCCCGAAAGAAAGCGTCAACTGGGCTTTGACGGTGAGATTTCGCAGCGACATATGGCACTCCAAACGCGTTATTTGATAAATATGATTCAAATGATAGGCAACATTCTGTAAAAGTAAAGGTGAATCGACCCTAGGTTGGCCATGAAGATGGGCTATGCCAATAGGCGGAAAGCGCCGGGCTGTCGCTAAAAGGAAACGCTGCCGTCGACCGCCATTAGCATCCGCGCATGCCGCAGCCGTCTCCCGCCCCTGCCGTCCTCGCCACGTCTGCCATGGCGCGCCCCTGGCGCTGGCCCTGGTGGCTGGCCGGGGTGCTCGCGGGTGCGGCGCTGCAACTCACGCAGGCGGCGTTGTGGCCGCTGGCCGCCTATGCGGCGGCGGCGCTGGGCGGGCTGCTGGGGGCCGTGGCGGCGGTGGTGCCGTCGGGCCGCGGGCGGCGGCCGGCCTGGTGCGGCTCGCGCGGGTGGATGCTGGCCTGCGGCCTGGTCTTCATGGGGGGCGCGACGGGGCTGCGGGCGCTGCTGTTCCTGCAGGGTGCCTTGCCGCCGGCGCTGGAAGGCCGCGACATCGCCATCGTGGGCGTGGTGGCCGCCATGCCGCAGACCGGCGACTCCGGCGTGCGCCTGCGCATGGCGGTGGAATCGGCAGTGCTGGACGGCCAGGCGGTCGCGGTGCCGCCGGTGATCGATGTGGCCTGGTACGTGGGCACCTTCGGCGAAGCCGCTGGCGCGGCGGACGTGCGGCGGCTGTCCACCCAGGTGCAGGCCGGCGAGCGCTGGCGCATGACCGTGCGCCTGAAGGCACCCCACGGCCTGCGCAACCCGCACGGTTTCGATGCCGAGCTGGCGTGGTGGGAGCAGGGCGTGCAGGCCACCTGCTACGTGCGCACCGGCGCGCGGGACGAACCGCCCCGGCGGCTGGAGGCGACCTGGCGCTACCCGGTGCAGCGGGCGCGCCAGGCAGTGCGCGATGCCATCCTGGCCCATCTCGCGCCGGTCGATGCCGGCACGGGCCTGGACGATGGCGGCAACGCCGCCCGCACCCGCGCCGCGGGCGTGGTGGCCGCGCTGGTCACCGGCGACCAGCGCGCGATCGACCGGGCCGATTGGGACGTGTTCCGGGCCACGGGCGTGGCGCACCTCGTCAGCATCTCGGGCCTGCACATCACGCTGTTCGCCTGGCTGGCCGCAGCGGGGGTCGGCGCGCTGTGGCGCCGCGTGCCGCGCTGGTGCCTGGCCCTGCCGGCGCCGACGGCGGCGCTGGCCGGGGGCGTGCTGCTGGCCTGGGCCTATGCCGTGTTCAGCGGCTGGGGCGTGCCGGCGCAGCGCACGGTGTGCATGCTCGCCACCGTGGCGCTGCTGCGGTTATCCGGGCGGCGCTGGCCCTGGCCCCAGGTCTGGCTGCTGGCCTGTGCCGTGGTCGTGCTGGCCGATCCCTGGGCGCTGCTGCAGGCGGGTTTCTGGCTGAGCTTCGTCGCGGTGGCAGTGCTGTTTGCTACTGATTCAATAGCAAAAGAGGCAAATGAATCTAGGGCATCGGGCCGATTGGCATCCATGCTGCGCGAGCAGTGGGTGGTCACGCTCGCCCTCACGCCGCTCACGCTGCTGCTGTTCGGGCAGGTGTCCATCGTCGGCCTGCTGGCCAACCTGGTGGCGATTCCCTGGATCACGCTGGTGGTCACGCCGCTGGCTTTGGCGGGCACCCTGTGGGCGCCGCTGTGGACCGCCGCCGCGTGGTGCGTGCTGCCGTTTGCCGGGCTGCTGCAGTGGCTGGCCGCGTTGCCGTGGGCCGCGGTGTCGCTGCCCGCCGCCCCGGTGTGGGCGGGCGTGGCCGGGGTGGCGGGCGGCACGCTGCTGGCCTTGCGCTGGCCCTGGCCGTTGCGGGCCCTGGGCGTGCCGCTGCTGATCCCCGTGCTGTGGTGGCAGCCGCACCGCCCGCCGCCGGGCCAGTTCGACCTGCTGGCCGCCGACGTGGGGCAGGGCCAGGCCGTGCTGGTGCGCACCGCGCGCCACGCCATGCTGTACGACGCGGGGCCCCGCTATGGGCTGGACAGCGATGCGGGCGACCGCGTGCTGGTGCCCCTGCTGCGCAGCATGGGCGAGCGCATCGACCTGCTGATGCTGAGCCACCGCGACACCGACCACACCGGCGGGGCCGCCGCCGTGCTGGCGCAGCAGCCGCAGGCGGGGCTCATGGGCTCGATCGAGAACGAGCATGCCCTGCAGCAGTTGCGCCCCGCGGCGCCGTGCCTGGCGGGCCAGCGGTGGGCCTGGGACGGCGTGCTGTTCGAGGTGCTGCACCCGCTGGAGGCGCAGGCGCAGGCATCGCTGCCATCCGACGGGTCCCGGCCTGCCGTGCGGCCCAACACCCTGAGCTGCGTGCTGCGGATCACGGCCGCCCCGGCGCCGCAAGGCACCTCGGGGCAGGGCGCCGCGCCGTCCGCGCTGCTGGTGGGCGACATCGAGCAGGCGCAGGAGGCCGCCCTGGTGGCGCGCGGCGCCATCGCGCCGGTCGATGTGCTGCTGGTGCCGCACCACGGCAGCAAGACGTCTTCCACGCCCGCGCTGCTGGATGCGGCCCGGCCCCGCACCGCGCTGGTGCAGGCCGGCTACCGCAACCGCTTCGGCCACCCCGCGCCAGAGGTGGTGGCGCGGTACCGCGAGCGGGGCGCCGTGCTGCTCGATTCGCCGCGCTGCGGCGCCGCCACCTGGGCGTCCGAGGCGCCCGGCCAGTGGCGGTGCGAACGCGACGCGGGCCGGCGCTACTGGCACCACGCGCCCGCCCCGTTGCCGTGAGGACGGCGCGCCATCACCCCGGCGTGCCGGCGGTAAAACGCGCCCGTGCCCGCCGGTCGCCAAAACCCGGCTCACAACTTGCTATGCTGGTTACAGGAGGCACCAGTTATGCAGAAGTTCGATGAGATGTACACGATGCTGCCGTTCGACGGCAGCGACGTGCGCCCCCACTACAAGCGCTACGGCCAATGGTTGTCGGGCCAGCCAGACGAGGCCATGCAGGCGCGCCGCGCCGAGGCCGAGATGATCTTTCGCCGGGTGGGCATCACCTTTGCGGTGTACGGCGCCAAGGACGAGGACGGCGCCGGCACCGAGCGGCTCATTCCCTTCGATCTGATCCCCCGCATCATCCCCGCGCACGAATGGGCGCGCATGCAGCAGGGGCTGGTGCAGCGCGTGACGGCGCTCAACCGCTTCATCCACGACGTCTACCACGGCCAGGACATCCTGCACGCCGGCATCATCCCCTCGGACCTGATCCTCAAGAACGCCCAGTACCGGCCCGAGATGGCCGGTGTGGACGTGCCGCGCGACCTGTACGCGCACATCGCCGGCATCGACATCGTGCGCGCCCCGGACGCGAGCGGCAACGGCATCTACTACGTGCTGGAAGACAACCTGCGCGTGCCCTCGGGCGTGTCGTACATGCTGGAAAACCGCAAGATGATGATGCGGCTTTTCCCGGAACTGTTCCGCACGCACCGCGTGGCGCCGGTCGCCCACTATCCCGACCTGCTGCTGGACACCCTGCGCGCGAGCGCCCCCGCCGCCACGGCGCAGCCGACGGTGGTGGTGCTCACGCCCGGCATGTACAACAGCGCGTACTTCGAGCACGCCTTCCTCGCGCAGCAGATGGGCGTGGAACTGGTCGAGGGCCAGGACCTCGTGGTCAAGGACAACTTCGTGTACATGCGCACCACGCGCGGCCTCAAGCAGGTGGACGTGATCTACCGCCGCGTGGACGACGACTTTCTCGACCCCCAGGTCTTCCGCCCCACCTCCACCCTGGGCTGCGCGGGCCTCATGAACGCCTACCGCGCGGGCAACGTGGCGATCTGCAACGCCGTGGGCACGGGCATCGCCGACGACAAGTCGGTGTACCCCTACGTGCCCGACATGATCCGCTTCTACCTGGGCGAGGAGCCCATCCTCGCCAACGTGCCCACCTGGGTGTGCCGCAAGCCCGACGACCTGGCCTACGTGCTGGACCACCTGCACGAACTGGTCGTGAAGGAAGTGCACGGCGCCGGCGGCTACGGCATGCTGATCGGCCCGGCCGCGACGAAAGCCGAGATCGAGGAGTTCCGCGCCGCGGTGCTGGCCAACCCCTCGGGCTACATCGCCCAGCCCACGCTGTCGCTCTCCAGCTGCCCGACCTACGTGGAATCGGGCATCGCCCCGCGCCACATCGATCTGCGCCCCTTCGTGCTGAGCGGCCAGAAGGTGCAGATGGCCGCCGGCGGCCTGACGCGCGTCGCGCTCAAGGAGGGCTCGCTCGTGGTGAATTCATCGCAGGGCGGGGGCACCAAGGACACCTGGGTGCTGGGAGAAGAAGGGAGCGTTGCATGACGCATCAGACCCTTCGTTTCGAAATTTCTGCCGGGGAGACCGCATGCTGAGCCGCACTGCCGATCACTTGTTCTGGATGTCCCGCTACACCGAGCGGGCAGAAAAGGCCGCTGCAGGCGGGCTTTCATCAACACACCGCGTGCGCGCGCAGCGCGTGCGGGGTTTTCTGCCCGGGGAGGCCGCATGCTGAGCCGCACTGCCGATCATCTGTTCTGGATGTCCCGCTACACCGAGCGGGCAGAAAACACCGCCCGCATGCTCAACGTGAGCTACGAGACCTCGCTGCTCCCGCAGTCGGCCGACGTGGCGCAGGAGAGCTGGCTGGGCCTGCTGTCGATCAGCGAGCTGATCCCCGCCTACACCGCGCGGCACGGCGAGGTCACGCGCGAAGGGGTGCTGGAGTTCATGGTGCGCGACGGCAACAACCCGTCGTCCATCCTGTCGTGCCTGCGCGCCGCGCGCGAGAACGCCCGGGCCGTGCGCGGGGCGCTCACCACCGAGGTGTGGGAAACGCAGAACCAGACCTGGCTGGAGCTGCACCGCCAGCTCGAAGGCAGCCTGTTCGAACGCGATCCGGGCCAGTTCTTCGAATGGGTCAAGTACCGCTCGCACCTGTCGCGCGGCGTGACGCTGGGCACCATGCTGCAGGACGAGGCCTTTCATTTCCTGCGATTGGGCACGTTCCTCGAGCGCTCGGACAACACCGCGCGGCTGCTGGACGTGAAGTTCCACGCGGTGCAGAGCGACTTCCACGGATCGGGCACGCGCGACCGCAGCCGGGCCGCGCCGCAGGAGTTCGACTTCTACCACTGGAGCGCCATCCTGCGCAGCGTGTCGGCGTTCGAGGTGTACCGCCGCGTGTACCGCGACGTCATCACGCCCGAGCGCGTGGCCGACCTGCTCATCCTGCGCCGCGACATGCCGCGCTCGCTGCACGCCAGCCTGCACGAGGTGGGTGAGAACCTCGCGGTGGTGGCCAACGACCAGTCGTCGGAGACCCAGCGCAAGGCGGGCCGGCTGCTGGCCGACCTGCGCTACGGCCGCATCGACGAGATCCTGTCCACCGGGCTGCATGCGTACCTCACGCAGTTCCTGGACCGGGTGAACGAGCTGGGCGCGGGCATCAGCCGCGACTTCCTGGTGCCCGTGCCGGCCTGAAGCACGGCCCGCCGCGGATCATGGGGCCGGGCGGGAGGCGGCGCTGCCGGCCACGGCCGTGCCGCCCGCTGCGGCGCATTCGGGCACGGCCCGGTTCACGGGCGGGGTGGGCATGCCATAGGACTGCATCGCCATGGCCTCCAGTTCGCCCGAGGCACGCGCGCATTGCAGCTCGGCGATCACCTCGGCGCGCGTGCGGCCTGCGGGGGCATCCATCGCAACCACTCGGGGCGCAGTCGCGGCTGCGGTGGCCGCATCCGGCGGCGCGCTGGTCTGTGCCATGGTCAGGGAGCCCGTGAGCAGGGCGCAGGCGGCGAGGGCCGTGCGCGCCAGGGTGTGGGGCGAGGCGGTGGTGTTGCGGCGGTCGAAAACGGTGGGCATGGAAGGCTCCTGGGGCGGGTTGGGGGATCAGGACAGGCGTGTGCCTCTCCGTGCCTCCAATGTGCCCACCGGGGCCTGCGGCCGCGAGCCGATTGCGACGAATGCACGGCCCGAGCGCCTGAGCTGCGCTGGCGCAGCGCGAATGGGCCGTCAGGGATGGGTTGGTTGTCAGGGCCGGCCGCGTTCAGCCCGGCCTACCGCCCTGGCGCTTGTGCTCGCGCAGCATGAACAGGTACAGGCTCTCGACCTTCTCGCGCGCCCAGGGCGTCTTGCGCAGGAACTTCAGGCTGGACGCCACGCTGGGATCGCTTTCGAAGCAGCGCAGGGCCACGCGCTGCGCCAGGCCTTCCCAGCCGTAGTAGTCGTGCAGCGCGACCACGATGGCTTCGAGCGTGATGCCGTGCAGGGGGTTGCGCGGCTGCCTGGCCGGTGGCGCGGGCGGCATGGCGTTCGGGGTGGAGGGCGCGTTGGTGGCGCTGGGGGCGGGGGTTTCGCCAGGTTCGGGGACTTCGGGTTCGGTCATGCCGGGGAGCATACGGCCCCGCGCGGCCGGTGGGCGGCGGCCTGGCGTGGGTATGCATCGAAAAGGGCCCCAGTGCAATCGATACTAGGGCGTGTAGCTATGAAAAATATAGCGAACGTTCAGGTCTGCAGATACCGCTCGCTGGCGAACAGCTCGGCCGCCCAGTCCACGAAGGCCCGCACCTTGGCGCTCAGGTGCCGGTTGGGCGGGTACACCACGTAGATCGGGATGGGCGGAATGGACCACTCGGGCAGCAGCCGCACGAGGTCGCCGCGCTCCAGCTGCCGGGCCGCCTGGAACAGTGTGATCTGCCCCACGCCGCGCCCCGCGACCAGCGCCGCCGAGTAGGCGTTGGACTCGTTCACCGCCAGTTGCGAGGGCCCGGTGACCTCGATCATCTCGCCGTCGCGCACGAACTCCAGCGGATAGCGGCGGGTGGACAGCGGCGAGAAATAGATCACGCTCTTGTGGTCGCCCTCCAGATCGAGCGGGTGGGTGGGCGTGCCGTAGCGCTCCAGGTAGGCCGGCGCGGCCACGGTGACGAAGGCCAGGTTGCCGATGCGCCGCGCCACCAGCGACTGGTCGGTCAGCTCGCCGCCGCGGATCACGCAGTCGACGTTGTCGCCGATCAAATCCACCGGCCGGTCGCTCACCCCCAGGTCGATCTGGATGTCGGGAAACCGCGCATGGAATTCCTCCAGCCGCGGAATGATGAGCAGCCGCGCCACTGAAGTGCCCACGTCCACGCGCAGCCGGCCGCTGGGCGTGGCGCGCGCGTGCGTCATGCTCGCCTCGATGTCGTCGAAATCGGCGAGCAGGCGCACCGTGCGATCGTAGTAGGCCGCGCCATCGGCCGTGACGGTCACGCGCCGCGTGGTGCGGTTGAGCAGCTTCACGCGCAGCCGCGCCTCGAGCGCCTGCACGTACTTGGTAATGGTCGCCTTGGGCAATTGCAGCGAATCGGCCGCCCGCGTGAACGTGCCCGCCTCCACCACCCTTGCAAAAACCCGCATGGCCTGGATCTGGTCCATGGGCCCTCCTTCTCTCTGGCCCCGAATGGGGCCAAGGAATTCTCACACGGGCCCGTGCCGCCGATTGTTCGGCAATCGGAAACAGAGCTGTGGCATTTGGCTGGTTTATCGTCGGCGGCTGCGTCGCTACATTTCACATCACCCGGTCTTGTCCGGTCACCGCCATGTCCAGCACCTTCACCCCATCGCCATCGTCTTCCATCTGCACCGACACCACCATTGAGGTGGCCAAGGGGCAGGAAGTGTCCGTGCGCATGTACGGCCGCAAGAAGCCCAAGGAAACGCTGCCGCTGGTGGTGCATTTCCATGGCGGTGCCTTCGTGGCGGGTGATCTGGACAACGGCTGCACGGTGGCCCGGCTGCTGGAGCGCGCCGGCGCGCTGGTGGTGTCGGTGGCATACCCGCTCTCGCCCGACCATCCCTTCCCGCAGCCGGTGGACGCCGGCTACCTGGTGCTCAAGTGGGCGCACAAGCACCGCACCCGCCTGGCCGGTCCCGGCGCCGGGGTGTACGTGGCGGGGGAGGAGGCCGGCGGCAACCTGGCCGCGGGCGTGGCGCTGATGGCGCGCGACCAGTCCCATCCGCCGCTGGCCGGACAGATCCTGCTGTCGCCGATGCTCGACCCCTGCGGCGCCACGCCTTCGGTGCGAGCCGCCATGGGCGAGTCGACCGCCTGCAAGTGGGCCGATGGCTGGCTGCAGTTCCTGCGCTGCACCCGCGATGCCGAACACCCCTATGCCGTGCCCGCGATGGCGCAGCGGCTGGCCGGCCTGCCGCACACGCTGGTGCTGGTGGGCGACGACGATCCCATGCGCGACGAAGCCCTCGCCTACGCCAACCGGCTGCAGGCGGCGGGGCTGGAAGTCACGCAGCACGTGTTCGCCAAGGCGAACCAGTGGCCCGATGCCCTGCTGCAGCCCGGTTCGGGCGAATGCCCTTGTGCGCCCGAGGTTCAGGCGCAGTTCAGCCGTTTCTTCGAGGCCACCCGATGTCCTGCGCCCTGACCCTCACCACCACCGACCTGCCCGCGCGCTGACCCGCGGGGTGTATTGACCTCAACCCCGGTTGAGGTTTGATACTGCGATCCGCTTCGGCGAGCCGCACGACCCGCCTTTCGCCGCCTTTCCACTGTTAGCTGCGTCCCTTTTGTTTTCTGGCCCCCGTGGGCCGGAAGGGGCAACCCTTGCCCGATCGATTTCGACTTTTTGCTTTTGCCTTGAAAAAACCCGGAGGACTTCCACCATGAACCCGCAACACACTTCCCCTTCCCGTCGCCGCTGGTGGGCTGCCGCCGGCGCCGCGGCCGCCATCGCCGCCGCGGGCGGCACGCTCTTCGGGCTGCCCAGTTCGCATGCCGAATCCCCGGCCCCGGAAGCCGCGCCGCCCGCGGTGCCCGTCTCGGTGGCCGCCGTGCTGCAGCAGGAGATCGCGCTGTGGGACGAGTTTTCGGGCCGGCTCGAAGCGGTGCAGCGCGTGGACATCCGCCCGCGTGTGGGCGGCGCCGTGCAGGCCGTGCATTTCCGCGAAGGCTCGCTGGTCAAGCAGGGCGACCTGCTGGTCACCGTGGACCCCGCGCCCTACGCCGCCGAGGTGGACCGCGCCGAGGCCCAGGTGGTCGCCGCGCAGGCCCGCGTCTCCTACACCCGCAGCGAAATGGAGCGCGCCACGCGCCTGTGGGAAGAGCGTGCCATCGCCCAGCGCGAGCACGACGAACGCATGAATGCCCAGCGCGAGGCCGACGCTAACCTGCGCGCCGCGCAGGCCGCGCTGCAGACGGCGCGCCTGAATCTGGGCTACACCCAGGTGCGCGCCCCGGTCGCAGGCCGCGTGGGCCGCATCGAGGTCACCGTGGGCAACCTGGTGGCCGCGGGCGCCGGCGCGCCGGTGCTGACCACGCTGGTGTCGGTGAGCCCGATCTACGCGAGCTTCGACACCGACGAGCAGATCGTGGCGAAGGCGCTGGAGGGCCTGCGTTCGGGCAAGAGCGCGCGCACCCTGATCGAGAGCATTCCGGTGCAGATGGGCACGGGCACGGCCGGCGGCACGCCGCACACCGGGCACCTGCAGCTCATCGACAACCAGGTGGATGCCCGCAGCGGAACGGTGCGCGTGCGCGCCGTGTTCGACAACGCCGACGGCGTGCTCATGCCGGGCCAGTTCGCGCGCATCCGCATGGGCCAGGTCAAGAACACCCAGGCCGTGCTCATCAACGAGCGCGCCGTGGGCACGGACCAGAACAAGAAGTACGTGATGGTGGTGGGCGAGGGCAACAAGGCCGAGTACCGCGAGGTGCAGCTGGGCGCGCCGGTGAACGGCCTGCGCGTCGTCACCTCGGGCCTGAAGGCCGGCGAGCGCATCGTCGTCAACGGCCTGCAGCGCGTGCGCCCCGGCGCCCAGGTCTCTCCCCAGGACGTGCCCATGACCGCCAAGGCCGGCATGGCCGGCGATGGTGCCGAGGCCCGCGCCGCCGCCAAGCAGCCCGCGGCGTGATCGCGGAGCGCCCCGAAAGAACACCATGAATCTCTCTCGCTTCTTCATCGACCGCCCCATCTTCGCCGGGGTGCTGTCGGTGCTCATCTTCCTGTCCGGGCTGATCGCGCTGCGCGCGCTGCCCATCTCCGAGTATCCCGAGGTGGCGCCGCCCTCCGTGGTGGTGCGTGCCCAGTACCCGGGTGCCAACCCCAAGGTGATCGCCGAGACCGTGGCCACGCCGCTGGAGGAATCCATCAACGGCGTGGAGGGCATGCTCTACATGGGCAGCCAGGCCACGACCGACGGCGTGATGACGCTGACCGTCACCTTCGCGCTGGGCACGGACCCCGACAAGGCGCAGCAGCTGGTGCAAAACCGCGTCTCGCAGGCCGAGCCGCGCCTGCCCGAGGAAGTGCGCCGGCTGGGCGTCACCACGGTCAAGAGCGCGCCCGACCTGACCATGGTCGTGCACATGGTCTCGCCCAACGGCCGCTACGGCATCGACTACCTGCGCAACTACGCCGTGCTCAACGTGAAGGACCGGCTCGCCCGCATCCAGGGCGTGGGCCAGGTGCAGATCTTCGGCGGCGGCGACTACTCGATGCGCGCCTGGCTCGACCCGCAGAAGGTCGCGCAGCGCGGCCTGTCGGCGGCCGACGTGGTGGCTGCCATCCGCGGCCAGAACGTGCAGGCCGCGGCCGGCGTGGTGGGCCAGTCGCCCGGCCTGCCCGGCGTGGACATGCAGCTGTCGATCAATGCGCAGGGTCGCCTGCAGACCGAAGAGGAGTTCGGCGACATCATCGTCAAGACCGGCAGCGACGGCGCGGTGACGCGCCTGCGCGACGTGGCCCGGCTGGAGCTGGGCGCGGCCGACTACTCGCTGCGCTCGCTGCTCAACAACGACCCGGCCGTGGGCATGGGCGTGTTCCAGGCGCCGGGCTCCAATGCGCTCGATATCTCGTCGAACGTGCGCAAGACCATGGCCGAGCTGCAAAAGAACATGCCCGAGGGCGTGGAGTTCCGCATCGCCTACGACCCGACGCAGTTCGTGCGCGCCTCCATCAAGTCCGTCATCCAGACCCTGCTGGAAGCCGTGGCGCTGGTGGTGATCGTGGT
Source organism: Acidovorax sp. SUPP2539 (assembly GCF_030158975.1). NCBI lineage: Bacteria > Pseudomonadati > Pseudomonadota > Betaproteobacteria > Burkholderiales > Comamonadaceae > Acidovorax > Acidovorax sp. SUPP2539. The sequence goes on from NZ_BQXJ01000003.1 coordinate 641,420, forward strand.
GATCCTGTTCCTGCAGACCTGGCGCGCCTCCATCATTCCGCTGCTGGCCGTGCCGGTGTCGGTGGTGGGCACGTTCGCGGTGTTGCACCTGCTGGGTTTTTCGATCAACGCGCTGTCCCTGTTCGGGCTGGTGCTGGCCATCGGCATCGTGGTGGACGACGCCATCGTGGTGGTGGAGAACGTGGAGCGCAACATCGAGGCGGGCCTGACCCCGCGCGAGGCCACCTACCGCGCCATGCGCGAAGTGTCCGGCCCCATCATCGCCATCGCACTGGTGCTGGTGGCGGTGTTCGTGCCGCTGGCCTTCATCAGCGGGCTCACGGGGCAGTTCTACCGCCAGTTCGCGGTGACCATCGCGATCTCCACGGTGATCTCGGCGATCAACTCGCTCACGCTGTCGCCCGCCCTGAGCGCGCTCTTGCTCAAGGGCCACCATGAACCCAAGGATGCGCTGACGCGCGGCATGGACAAGGTGCTGGGCGGGTTCTTCCGCGGGTTCAACCGCGTGTTCCACCGCGGCTCCGAGGCCTACAGCGGCGGCGTCAAGCGCGTCATCGGCCGCAAGGCGCTGATGCTGGTGATCTACGCCGCGCTGGTGGCCGCGACATGGGGCCTGTTCAAGGTCGTGCCTGGCGGCTTCGTGCCGGCGCAGGACAAGCAGTACCTGGTGGGCTTCGCGCAGCTGCCCGACGGTGCCACGCTGGACCGCACCGAGGACGTGATCCGCCGCATGGGCGAGATCGTCAAGAAGAACCCGAACGTGGAAGACGCCATCGCCTTCCCGGGCCTGTCGATCAACGGCTTCACCAACAGCTCCAATTCGGGCATCGTGTTCGTCACGCTCAAGCCCTTCGCCGAGCGCGGCCGCGCGGACCAGAGCGGCGGCGCCGTCGCGGGCCAGTTGAACCAGGCCTTCGGCAGCATCCAGGACGCGTTCATCGCCATGTTCCCGCCCCCTCCGGTGGCCGGCCTGGGCACGACGGGCGGCTTCAAGCTGCAGATCGAAGACCGCGCCTCGCTGGGCTACGAGGCCATGGACGCCGCCGTGAAGGCCTTCATGGGCAAGGCGTACCAGACGCCGGAACTCGCGGGCCTGTTCACGAGCTGGCAGGTCAACGTGCCGCAGCTGTACGCCAACATCGACCGCACCAAGGCGCGGCAGCTGGGCGTGCCGGTGACGGACATCTTCGAGACGCTGCAGATCTACCTGGGCAGCCTGTATGCCAACGACTTCAACCAGTTCGGCCGCACCTACAGCGTGCGCGTGCAGGCCGATGCGGCCTACCGTGCCCGGGCCGAGGACGTGGGCCTGCTCAAGGTGCGCTCCACCACCGGCGAGATGGTGCCGCTGTCGGCGCTGATGAAGATCGAGCCCAGCTTCGGGCCCGAGCGCGCCATGCGCTACAACGGCTTCCTGTCGGCCGACGTGAACGGCGGGCCCGCGCCCGGCTTCTCGTCGGGCCAGGCGCAGGCCGCCATCGAGCGCATCGCCGCCGAGACGCTGCCGCAGGGCATTGGCTTCGAATGGACCGAGCTGACCTATCAGGAAATCCTGGCCGGCAATTCCGCCGTGCTGGTGTTCCCCATCGCCATCCTGCTGGTGTTCCTGGTGCTGGCCGCGCAGTACGAAAGCCTCACGCTGCCCATCGCCATCATCCTGATCGTCCCCATGGGCTTGCTGGCCGCCATGACGGGCGTGTGGCTGTCAGGTGGCGACAACAACGTTTTCACGCAGATCGGGCTCATCGTGCTGGTGGGGCTGTCGGCCAAGAACGCCATCCTGATCGTGGAGTTCGCCCGCGAGCTGGAGTTTGCCGGCCGCACGCCGGTGCAGGCCGCCATCGAGGCCAGCCGCCTGCGGCTGCGCCCCATCCTGATGACGTCGCTGGCGTTTGTGATGGGCGTGCTGCCGCTGGTGCTGTCCACCGGTGCCGGCGCCGAGATGCGCAGCGCCATGGGCGTGGCGGTGTTCGCCGGAATGATCGGGGTGACGGCCTTCGGCCTGTTCCTCACGCCGGTGTTCTACGTGGCGCTGCGCCGCCTGGCCGGCAACCGGCCGCTGCAGCAGCACGGCAGCCACACCGCGCCCCTGACCGATACCCCCGGGACCGGCCCTGGCGCCGTGGCCCACCCCGTGCTGGCGTCGCCGCGCGGGCATGACGAATGAGCGAGCGAAGGAGTTTTGCGATGACTGCCCCCTTGATGTCGATTTCCCTGCCGTCCTGGTCCCGCCTGGCGCCCCTGGCGGCCGCCCTGGTGCTGGCCGGCTGCATGGGCACCCCGCTCGCCCCGCCGCCCGAGCATGCCGGCGTGGCCGTGCCGGCCACGTTCAGCGAGGCCGACGGCGCGCGGTCGTGGACCACCGCGCCCCCCGCCGAGGCGCAGCCGCGCGGCGAGTGGTGGCTGGGCTTCCAGGACCCGGTGCTGAACGGCCTGGTGGAGCGGGCCGGCCGCGGCAACACCACCGTGCAGGAGGCCGCCGCGCGGCTGGCCGAAGCGCGGGCGCTGCTGCGCTCGGCCGATGCCAACCGCGCCCCGCAGGTCGGCGTGTCCACCGGCGTGTCGCGCCAGGCGGGCGCCAACACCGCCACGGGCGGCCCGGTGCCGGCCACGCTGGCCACGGCGGGCTTGAACGTGTCGTACGAGCTCGACCTGTTCGGCCGCCTGTCGCAGGCCAGCGATGCCGCGCGGCTCGACGCCCAGGCACGCGATGCGCTGCTGCAGAGCACGCGGCTCATGGTGCAGGCCGACGTGGCGCAGACCTATCTGCAATGGCGTGCGGTGCAGGCCGAGCGCGTGCTGGTGGAGGAAAGCCTGGCCGCGTACCGCGACACGCTGCGCCTCACGCAGCGCCGCTACCAAGCCGGTGATGTGGCCGAGCTGGACCTGGCGCGCGTGCAGACGGAAGTGGCCGCCACCGAATCGGAGGCGCTCGCGCTGGAGCGCCAGCAGGTGCTGCTGAACAACGCCCTGGCCGTGCTGGTGGGCGACGTGGCGAGCGGCTTCGCCGTGGCGCCCGCGGGCAGTGCAGGCGCGGCGGCTGCTGGCGAAGCGGTGCTGCCCGTGATCCCGGCCGGCGTGCCCGGCACGGTGCTGGCGCGCCGGCCCGACGTGTCGGCGGCGCAGGCCTCGGTGCTAGCCGCGCAGGCCCGCGTGGGCGTGGCGCAGGCGGCGTGGTTCCCGGCCGTCACGCTCACGGGCAACGGCGGCTATGCCTCGCCCGAGCTGGGCGACCTGTTCAAGTGGTCGGCCCGGTCGTGGGGCATCGGTGCGCTGCTGTCGCTGCCGATCTTCGACGGCGGCCAGCGCGCCGCGCAGGAAGAGGGCGCCCGCGCCCGCCTGGAAGGGGCGCTCGCCGCGCACCGGGGGCAGGTTCTCACCGCGTTCCGCGAGGTCGAGGACCAGTTGGGCGCCCTGCGCCTGCTGGCGGGCCAGGCCGAGGCGCAGGGCCGCGCCGTGCAGGCCGCCGCGCGCGCCACGCAGCTGTCGGACTCGCGCTACCGCAACGGCCTGGTGAGCCAGCTCGAGCTACTGGATGCGCGCCGCAGCGAGCTGCGCAACCGCCGCCAGGCGCTGCTGGTGCGCACCGCGCAGTACACGGCGACGGTGGGGCTCATCCGCGCGCTGGGCGGTGGCTGGGGCGATGCGCCCGCGCAGGTGGCGGCAGCGCGGCCTTGATCCGCTGGGCACCCCGTGTGTGCATGGCCCGGCCCCGCACGGGCTTTGGGGATGTAACCGCGCGGACTGCACGGCCCGGCGAACGGGCCTATAGTTGCCCGTTGGCGCCGCGCGGACGGGTCCGCCGCGGCAGGGGTTCGCCCCCTTCTTCCTTCCACCCACCCCCGACAGCAGGAGCATTCGCACAATGAGTTACCCCAGCACCCGCCTTTTCATCGCCGGCCAATGGCAGGACGCCGCCGACGGCAAATCCATCGCCGTGCACAACCCCGCCACCGGCAAGGAAATCGGCCGCGTGGCGCATGCGGGCAAGGCCGACCTGGACCGTGCCTTGGAGGCCGCGCAAAAGGGCTTCGAGGCCTGGCGCGACATTCCCGCGGTGGACCGCGCCAAGACCATGCGCCGCGCCGCCGCCCTGATGCGCGAGCGCGCCGACGCCATCGCCGCGATCATGGTGCAGGAGCAGGGCAAGCCCCTGGCCGAGGCCCGCATGGAAACCATGGCCTCCGCCGACATCATCGAGTGGTTCGCCGACGAATCGCAGCGCGTGTATGGCCGCATCGTGCCGTCCCGCAACCTGGCCGCGCGCCAGATGGTCGTGAAGGACCCCGTGGGCCCCGTGGCGGCGTTCACGCCCTGGAACTTCCCGATCAACCAGGTGGTGCGCAAGCTGGCCGCGGCCCTGTCGGCCGGCTGCTCCATCCTCGTGAAGGCGCCGGAAGAAACCCCGGCCAGCCCGGCCGAGTTGATCCGCGCCTTCGCCGATGCCGGCGTGCCCGCGGGCGCCGTGGGCCTGGTCTATGGCGACCCGGCGGAAATCTCCAACTACCTCATCCCGCACCCGATCATCCGCAAGGTGACCTTCACCGGCTCCACGCCCGTGGGCAAGCAGCTGGCCGCCCTGGCCGGCAAGCACATGAAGCGCGTGACCATGGAACTGGGCGGCCACGCCCCGGTGATCGTGGCGGAAGACGCCGATGTCGAACTGGCCATCAAGGCCGCCGGCGGCGCCAAGTTCCGCAACGCGGGCCAGGTGTGCATCTCGCCCACGCGGTTCCTGGTGCATGAAAGCATTCGCGCCGAGTTCGTGGCTGCGCTGTCGCGCCACGCCCAGGGCCTCAAGGTGGGCAACGGCCTGGCCGACGGCACGCAGATGGGCCCGCTGGCCAACCCGCGCCGCATCACCGCCATGGCCGACCTGATGGCCGACGCGGTGCAGCAGGGCGCGCAACTGGCCACCGGCGGCGAACGCATCGGCAGCGAAGGCAACTTCTTCCAGCCCACGGTGCTCAACGACGTGCCCCTGTCGGCCCGCATCTTCAACGAAGAGCCCTTCGGTCCCGTGGCCGCCGTGCGCGGCTTCGAGAAGATCGAGGACGCCATCGCCGAGGCCAACCGCCTGCCGTTCGGCCTGGCGGGCTACGCCTTCACGCGCTCGCTCAAGAACGCGCACCTGCTGGCCCAGCGCCTGGAGGTCGGCATGCTCTGGATCAACCAGGCCGCCGCACCCGCAGCCGAGCTGCCCTTCGGCGGCCTGAAGGATTCGGGCTACGGCTCCGAAGGCGGCTCTGAAGCGGTCGAAGCCCATCTGAACACGCGCCTCGTGTCGATCATGAACGTGTGATCGCCACCGGTTCGTCGAAAGGCCGCGCTGCACAGCGCGGCCTTTTTTTTGGGGTCGAGGCATGCTGCACTCCAGACTGGTCGAGAGGGAGCCGCGCGCGAATATCATCGTCCGATGCTCACCTTCGCCCAACTGCTCGCGTTCTTGCTCACCGCCGTGCTCATCACGGCCACGCCCGGTCCCGACAACCTGCTGGTGCTGGGCATGGGAATGTCCAGGGGGCGCTGGCAGGGCATCGTGTTCGGCCTGGGCTGCGCGCTGGGGTGCCTGAGCCACACGCTGCTGGCGGTGGTGGGCGTGAGCGCGCTGATCGCCGCGTCGCCCGTTGCCTTCACAGCGTTGCGGTGGCTGGGCGGGGCCTACCTGATCTGGCTGGGCATTCAGGCGCTGCGCAGCCCGGGCGCCGGCCGCGTCGATGCCGCGGGCGCACCGGCGCAGTCGCTCCGAAGCCTGTTCTTCAAGGGCATGCTCGCCAATGCGATCAACCCGAAGGTGGTGCTTTTCTTCCTGTCGTTCCTGCCGCAATTCGTGGTGCCGGCGCAAGGCAACGTCGCCCTGCAACTGGGCCTGCTGGGGCTTTTGTTCACGCTGCAGGCGGCGGTACTGTTCGGGCTGCTGGGCTATTTTGCGGGGGCCATCGGCGCCTGGCTCAACCGCCGGCCGCGCGCGGGCCTGTGGCTGGACCGCATTGCCGGCACCGTGTTCGTGGGCCTGGGCGTGAAGATGATCGCGGGCCGCTGAACGCCGCCGCGTCGCGCGGCTCGCTGTGGATGCCATAGCGATTGCACCGCGCGCCGCCCGGTGGCTTCAGGAGTGCACTTCCCACCCGCGCGCCTGCTGCAGCAGTTGCCGCAGAAAGGTCTCGGCGATGGGCGACAGCCGCTTGCCCTGCGGCCACAGCACATACCACGACGAGGGCACGGGCATGCGCTCCGCTGCCAGGATGGCCACGCCTTCGCTGGCAGGGTCTGCGGCCAGCGCATGCCGCGACACCAGCCCCAGGCCCATGCGTGCCGCCACGGACTGCTTGATGGCCTCGTTGCTGCCCAGTTCCAGACGCACCCGCGGCGCGAAGCCCAGGGCCTTGAAATGCTCCTCCGTCGCCAGCCGTGTGCCCGAACCCGTCTCGCGCAGGATGAACGGCTCCTTGAGCAATTGCTCCAGCCGCACGCGCCGGCGCGCGGCCAGCGGATGGTCGTGCGCGGCGATGACCACCAGTGGATTGCTCAGCAGCACCTGCCGGTCGTGCGGCACGCCGCGCGGCGGGATGGACAGGATGTAGAGATCGTCCTCGTTGGCCAGCAGGCGCTGCACCACGCCGTCGCGGTTGAGCACCTGCATTGCCACGTCCACGCCCGGATGCTCCTCGCAAAAGCGGCCCAACATGCGCGGAATGAAGTACTTGGCGGTGCTGGCCAGCGCGATGCGCAGCCGGCCCTGGCTCACGCCCTTGAGCGCGGCCACGCGCTGCTCCAATGCCTCCCAGTCGGCCGCGATGGCCCGTGCCGTCTGCGCCGCCGCCTCGCCCGCCTGGGTGAGGTGCAGCCGCTGACCAACGCGCTCGTACAGCGGCAGGCCGATGGCGTCCGACAGCTCCTTGAGCTGCATCGACGCCGTGGGCTGGGTCACGTGGCAGTGGCGCGCGGCCCCGGTGATGGAGCCGGTTTCGGCCAGGGCCAGCATGATCTGCAATTGGCGGAAAGTGGCATGCATAGAGAAATCCCGATGGGTCGGATCGACAGTATCGATTTTCCTTCATCGCCGTTGCCGCCTAGCATCGCGCCCCATGAAACACCTGCTCGATCCCGCGATTCTGTTCTTCGTGCTCGGCCTGGCGGCCGGGCTGCTGCGCTCCAACCTGGAGATTCCCGCGCCGTTGTCGCGCTTTCTGTCGCTGTACCTGCTCATGGCGCTGGGCCTCAAGGGCGGATTCGCCCTGGCCCAATCCGGCTGGACGGTGCAGGTCTCCGCCGCCCTGGTCAGTGCCCTGGTGCTCGCCGTCGCCGTGCCGGCCATTGCATGGTGCGTGCTGCGCCGCCTGCTGCCGCCCTTCGATGCGGCTGCCGTGGCGGCCACCTACGGCAGCGTCAGCGCCGTGACGTTCGTGACCGCCAGCCACCTGCTGGAGCAGCAGGGCACCCCTGCCGGCGGCTACATGGCCGCGGCCATGGCGCTGATGGAGTCGCCCGCCATCGTGCTGGCGGTGGTGATGGCGCATTGGCTGCGCGCCCCGGCCTCGGTGGCCCCCATCGCCGTGGGATCGCAGGCCGTGATGGCTGGCGGCCCGGGCATCGGGCCGGCGCGGGTGGGCTCGCCACTGGGCCCGGTGCTGCGCGAGGCGTTGACCGACGGCGGCGCCGTGCTGCTGCTGGGGGCGCTGCTGGTGGGGCTGTTGACGGGTGCGCAGGGCGAACAGGCCATGCATCCCTTCACCGTGGACCTGTTCAAGGGCCTGCTGGCGTTCTTCCTGTTGGACATGGGCCTGATGACGGCGCGCAGCCTCCCGGGCCTGGCCGGGCTCGGCGCGCAGCGCCTGCCGCTGGCGCTGTTCGCTGTGGTGGGCCCGGTGGCGCACGGGCTGCTGGCCCTGGGGCTGGCCAAGCTGGCGGGCCTGGCGGCGCCCGAGGCCACGCTGCTGGCCGTCCTGGGCGCCAGCGCCTCCTACATCGCCGTGCCCGCCGTGCTGCGCCACGCGATGCCCGAGGCCCGGCCGGCGCTCTACGTGGGCCTGTCCCTGGGCGTCACCTTTCCCTTCAACCTCGTGCTGGGCATTCCGCTGTACGGCGCTCTGGCACGGTGGTGGCTGGGGTGAGGCCCCGGTGCGGGGCCGTCCTCAGAACCGGTAGGTGCCCGTCATCGTGTACGTGCGGCGCTGGCCGTAGAAACAGTCGCCGCGCGCCAGGCACTGGGTGATCTGCACCTTGTCGGCCAGGTTGACCACGTTGAAGGCCAGGCGCCAGCTGCCGGCGTCGTAGGCCGCCATGGCATCGGCGATGAGTGCCGACGGCGTGGTGATGGCCGTGGTGCCGGTCCACTGCGAGCCGGTGTAGCGCACGCCCGCACCCACCGTCCAGCCACCGCGTCCTTCGGCCGCGAAGCGGTGCATGAGCCAGCTCGACGCCGTGTGCTTGGGCACGCTGGCCACGGGCAGGCCCTGGTCGCCCGCGTTGCTGCGCGAGATGACGGCGTCGGTGTAGGCGTAGCCCACCGTCCAGTCCCAGTTGCGGGCCAGGCTGGCGGTCATCTCGGTCTCGAAGCCCTTGGTCTTCACCTCGCCGAGCTGCAGGCTGTTGAGCGGGTTGGAGGGGTCGTTGGTCTTGCGGTTCTTCTCACGCAGCTGGTACACGGCGGCATAGGCGCTGATGCCCCGGTCCTGCGGCTGCCACTTCACGCCGGCTTCCCACTGCTCGCCGCGCTGGGGCTTGAACGGGGTGCCGAAGAAGTCCACGCCGCCCAGCGGCTGGAACGATTCGGAGTAGCCCACGTACGGTGCCCAGCCGCCATCGGCCTGGTAGGTGGCGCCGACGCGCTTGGTCCAGGCGGTGTCGTCCACGGCGGCGGCGGGGCGGCCGACCGTCTCGGTCTTGGCGCTGTCGTGGCGCAGGCCGAGCGTGGCCGTCCAGCGGCCCCAGCGGATCTGGTCCTGGGCGTAAAAGCCCAACTGGCGCTGCGTGACGTTGGGCTGGCGCACCAGCGCGGAGGCCGAGGGCGCCGTGAAGTTGCCGTACACCGGCGCATACGCGTCGATGCCCGAGATGGTCTGGAACCACGTGGACTGGCTGGTTTCGTTGCGCTGCGCGTCCATGCCGAAGAGCAGCGTGTGCTCGGTGGCGCCGGCCTGCACCTTGCCTTCGATCTGCGTGTCCGCCAGCAGCAGGCGGCTGGAGTTGATCTGCCAGGAGGCGTCGCGCAGCAAGGTGCGGTTGTCCGCATTGAACACCGGGCGCGCCGGCCGGCCGGTGGCGCGGTTGGCGCTGAAGCTGGTGTAGATGCTGCGGTAGTCCACCTCGCTCACCGTGCGGCGCAGGTTCTGGCGCACCGTCCATTGGTCGTTCAGGCGGTGGCTGAACAGGTAACCCCAGGAGTTGTTCTCGGTGTCGAAGGCGTCCCAGCCCGGTTCGCTGATGAAGGTCGAGGTCGGGATCTGGCCGTAGGGGCTGGACAGCCGCGTGCCCTGCCAGGGAAAGAAGCCGATCAGCGAGCCGCTTTTGTCTTTCTGGTGCGTGAACTGCAGCGTGAGCGAGGTGGCGGCGTTGGGCTTCCAGGTGAGCGACGGAGCGAGGATGAGGCGGTCGTCGCTCACGTGGTCGACCTGCGAGTCGCTGTCGCGGCCCACGGCCACCAGCCGGTAGAGCCACTCGCCGTCCTGGGTGAGCGGGCCGGTCATGTCGGCGGCGATCTGCTTGCGCGCGTAGTTGCCCAGCTGCACCTGCACTTCGCGCAGCGGCTCGGCCTGCGGGCGCTTGCTGGTGAGGTTGAGCACGCCGCCCACGCTGCCCTGGCCGTACAGCACGGACGAGGGGCCGCGCAGGAATTCGACGCGTTCCAGCAGGTAGGGCTCGGCCTTGGTGTTGTTGTAGGTGCCGTAGGTGCGCAGCAGGCCGTCCTGGTACTGCGTCACGCTGCCGCCGCGTGCCGTGAAGCTGTCCACCCGGCTGTCGAAGTAGTTGGACACCATGCCGGCGGTATAGGCCGTGGTCTGACGCAGGGTCAGCGCGCCTTGCGCCTCCATCTGGTCGCGCGTGACCACGCTGATGGCCTGCGGGGTTTCGATGAGCGGCGTGTCGGTCTTGGTGGCCGAAAGGGCGCGCTTGGCCACGAAGCCGCTGACGGGCGCGGTGGGGCTTTCCTGGTCCGCGCCGGCCTTGACGGTCACGGGGGCGAGCGTGGTTTCCGCCACGGGCGCGGCGGACTGGGCCTGGGCGGCGCTGGCGCCCAGGCCGCACAGCAGCGCGATCGCGGTGTGCAGGGCGGCGGCCAGGGGCAGGGGGAGGCAGGGCGCGCCGTGGGCACGCGGGTGAAGAAGGTGCGAGGTCATGTTGCTACTTTTTCAATAGCACTCCTGGCAATGAATCCGCTGGCAGGAGGGCTGTTCGGTTTAAAAATGCGGCGCGCAGGGCGCCGCCGCCGTCACGGCGCGGCGGCCGTGAAAGGTCTTCGGGGAGGGTGGGCCGGTCAGCGCCGGCCCGGCGCGGCGGTCAGTGCGCGGCCGGGGCGGGCAGCGGGGGCGATTCCATGCCGGCCGCCTGCACGAAGGTGAGCGTGGTCAGGTAGCTGGCCTCGCCGTACTTCTCGCCTGCGTGTTCGCCGGGTTGCTTGTCGCTGTGCTTGACCTCGGCCACGTACTGGCCCTTCCAGGGCAGCTCGAAGTGCACCGTGCCTTCGGCATTCGTGGCGGCCTCGCGGGCCCAGCCCGAGGGCGATACCAGGGTCACCTGGGCCTTGGGCAGCGGCTTGCCGTTGAACACCACGCGCAGCTCGCCCGCCTTGCCGGTGGGCACCACGTCCAGCGGCGCGGTGGCGGCCACGGGCTGCGCCAGGCTGGCCACCCAGCGCGCGGCGGGGCGCCACAGCAGCGGTGGCTGGCCGGCCTTGGTGCGGTCGATCAGCGGGTACGGCGCCTCGGCGAACAGCGTGTCGGCCGGCGCCGGCAGGGCGTAGGTGAACGCGGTGGCGGTGCGCTGGCCTTCGATGCGCCGGGCCTCGCCGCCGCGTGGCTGCTGCTGCTCGAGCACCGGCACGCCCTTGAACTTGTCGAGCGCACCGGGCGACTTTTCCAGCAGGCCGTCGGCATATTCGCCGAACTGCACGCGGGCCTGGGCGCCGCTGGCCTCGATCCAGACCTGGTGGGCCTGGACGGCCGTGGCCGCCAGCGCGGACAGCACGGCGGCGGTGATGGGCTTGAGCAAGGTGGACATCGGAAAGCTCCTGTGAAACAGAGGTTGAAAAAACGTTTGCTATCAAATAAATAGCGGTATGCCCTAGAAGAACATGCGCTGGAGGCCGTTTTGGTGCAAAAGGGCCATGGCGGCCGGCTGCATCGGGGCCCCGCTCGGCCGTGCGCCTAGTAGCGCGCCTTGAGCGCCACCGTCACGCGGCGCGGCTCGCCGTAGAAGTTCTGGCGGCCCAGGCTGGAGACCTTCTCGTAGTAGGTCTTGTCGAACAGGTTGTCCACGTTCAGGCTCACCGAAAGCTTGTCGTTGATCTGGTAGGCCACCTGGGCGTTGAACAGCGCGTAGTCGCCCGAGGTCAGGCGCACCGTGCCGCTTTGCGCGAAGAACTCGCTGCGGTAGCTCATGCCGCCGCCCACGCTCAGCCCCTGCAGCACCGGGCCCTTGAAGGCATAGCGGGTGGACAGGTTCACGCTGTGGCGCGGCGTGATGGGGCTGAACACCTGGCCCTGCTGCGACACGGGGGCCTGCAGGTACTTGGTGGCGGTGAATGCGTAGCCGGCCAGCACGTCCCAGCCGGGCGCGACCTGGCCGCTCACCTCGGTCTCGAAGCCTTGCGCGCGCACCTTGCCGCCGGCCAGGGAGGCGGTGGGAACGTCCGGGTCGGCGATGGCGCGGTCCTTGTCCAGGATGCGGAAGAGGGCGAAGTGCGTCTGCAGGCGCTTGTTCAAAAACTCGCCCTTCACGCCCGCCTCGATCTGCGAGCCCGAACGCGGCGTGAGCAGGCGGCCCGCGCGGTCCAGGCTGGACTGCACCACGAAGGTCTCGGCATAACTCGTGTAAGCCGACAGGTTTTCGTTCAGCTCGTAGATCGCGGCCACCGAGGGGATGAACTGCCGTCCGGGGTCGGCGGTGGCCGTGGTCTGGCCCGTGCTCAGCGTGCGCGTCTCGGCCTTGGCCCAGGACAGGCGCCCGCCGGCCAGCACCTTCAGGCGCTCAGCCACGCTGACCTGCGCCTGGCCGTACAGCGCTTTCTCGGTGCGCCGGGTGGCGCTCTGAAAGCCAGGCAGCGTGATGCTGGGGTAGGGCAGGTCGTACTGCGGATTGAAGATGTTGGCGGTGCGGGGCGCGCCGAATGCGGAGTTGCCGTCCAGGCTTTCGCTGGTCGTGTGGCTCACGCCCAGCAGTACGCGGTGCGTGCGGCCGGCCAGCGACAGCGGCGAGGCGATGTACAGGTCGTAGTTGCGGTCCTTCAGGTCCTGCTGGAAGTCCACCGACTGCAACTGGTAGTTGCCGTTGGCGGCCACGGCCGAGTTGGCCCGCACCGAGCGGTACAGCGATTCGCGGTGCACGTCGCGCGCCACGAACTTGACCTGCCCGCCATTGGACAGGCGGTGCTCCAGTTCGGCGAAGGTGTCGGTGTTGTCCAGGTCCTGGCGGTTGGCGGCGATGCCCGCGAACGTGGAGCGCGGCACGTCCAGCAGCCGGCCGTCGGCATACGCGGGCAGGCCCTGGTCCACCGTGGCGCGCACCTTCTGGCGCGTGTGGCCGACCGACAGCGTGGTGGACGGGGTGATGTCCAGCTCCAGCGTGCCGTAGCCCAGGGTCTTGTCGTTCTTCAGCGTGGCGACGTGGCTGTCGCGGTCGTCCTTCACCGCCACCACGCGGCCGCGCAGCGTGCCCGCGGCGTTGAGCGCGCCGGTCAGGTCCACGTCGGCGCGGCGCATGTTCCACGAACCCGCGGACACGTTGGCGTTCAGCCCCAGGGCGGACTGCGCACGCTTGCGCACCAGGTTGATGGTGCCGCCGGGTTCGCTCGCGCCTTGCAGCAGGCCGGAGGGGCCGCGCAGCACCTCGATGCGGTCGTAGATGGCGGTGTCCATCGCGGTGGCGTAGTTGGGGCCCTGCGGGATCGGCACGCCGTCCAGCAGCAGCGCGCCGATGTCGAAGCCGCGCGACTGGATGGTGTTGTAGTTGCCGGCGCCATCCAGGCGCGTCACGTTCACGCCGGTGGTCTGCTTGACGGCGTCTTCCAGCTTGGTGAGGTTCATGTCATCGAGCCGCTGGCGCGTGATCACGCTCACCGACTGCGGCGTCTCGCGCGGCGACTGCACCAGCTTGCCCACGCTGATCTCGCGGGCGATGTACTGGCCCGAGCCCTCGGTGGCCTCGCCCTGCGGGGCATCGGTCACCTTCACCTCGGGCAGGGCCACGGTGGGCGCCGCCGTCTGGGCGTGTGCGGTGGTGGCCGCGGCGAGCCATGCGGCCGCGGTGATGGCGTTCAGGGGAGGCAATCGCATGAAAGGCTTTCCGTCGATGAAAGAAACGACACGGCGTGGAGAACATGGCTTCCCGCGCGCCGGGGGGCTGCGGGTGGCTGGAAAAACGGAACCGGGCGCGAACCCGGTCGGCGGGCCCTGGGCTAGAGCGCCAGCGCCAGCAGGGCCGCGGCACCGGCCACCAGGCCCAGCACGGGCAGGCGGCGCGGCTGCCAGGTGGCCACGGCCGTGGCGCACACGGCGGCCAGCGACAGGGCCATGGTCCACCACGTCACGCTGAGCGCGGCGGTGCTGTCGCCCGGCCACGCGGCGGCATGCACGAGCGACAACGCCAACAGCGCCCAGCCCACGCGGCGCAGCGTGCGCAGCTGGCGCTCGCCGCCTTCGCGGTTCCAGGCGTCCTGGTGGTGGCGGTCCATGCCCAGCGCCAGGCCTGACCAGCCGGCAAAGCAGAGAAAGAATTCGAACATGGCGGTCAGGCTCCTGCGGCAGGGGTGGAGGGGGTGCTCGGGGGCGTGGCGGAGCCGGTCTCGGCGGACCGGCCCCGGGTGGCGACCACTTTCGCGCCGCGCGCGGGGCGCAGCCGCCAGGCCATCCAGCCGAGCAGGGCGCCGGTGGCCAGGAACGACAGGTCCATGCCGGCCCACACCCATTCGCCGGTTGGCAGCGTCACGCCCAGGTGGGTGTGCGTGGTGAAGGCGTTCAGCACCGGCAGCGCGGCGAACACCGCGCCCGCCAGGCCCAGCAGCACGCTCCAGCCCCAGCGGTCCGGTCGCACGATGCCGATCAGCAGGGCCAGGCCCCAGGCGCCGAAGAAGCACGACAGCTCGGCATCGGCGCGGCCTTCCAGGTCCAGCGGCAGCAGCCGGTTGGAGGCCAGGAACACGCCGGTGGCCAGCGGCAGGCCGCCCAGCAGGGCCACGTTGAGGCTGGCCACCAGGCGCTCGCCGCGCCGCAGCGGCGGCGCGGCGGCACCCTTGCGCTGCGCCTGCTGGCGGCGCTTGACGCTCCACAGCACCATGCCGGTGGCGATCATCAGGCTGCCCAGCACGCCGAAGCCGAACAGGCCCCAGCGCATGCCCGGCCCGGCGAAGCGCGCCAGGTGCAGGCCGTAGAGCACGCGGTAGGTGCGCAGGGCGGGCGAATCGGGGTCGATCAGCGCGAGCGTCTCGCCGGTGACGGCATCGAAGCGCATGCGGGCGGGGCCGTACTGCAGGCGGTCGCCGTCGTGGCGGGTGACCTCGATCACCGCCCGGTCGCCGTCGCGGCGGGCGCTGAGCCCGCCGATGCGCGCATCGCCCCAGGTGCGGTGCGCGCTGGCCAGCACGGGCGCCAGATCGGTCAGGGGCAGCGCCGGCACGGCCTCGCCCGGCGCGCGGCGCGCGCTGCGCCCCGAGGCCGTGTCGCCCTGCATCTCGGCGAAGTAGGTCTGCGAATCGGTGCCCTTGGGGCCGGGATAGGCCGCGGCAATGCCCGAGGGCATGTACATCGAGTGGAAGATCATCAGCCCGCTGAAGGTGATCATCAGATAGAACGGCAGCACCAGCACGCCCGAGACGTTGTGCGCGTCCAGCCACGCCCGCTGCCCGCCCTTGGTGGGCCGGAAGGTGAAGAAGTCCTTGAAGATGCGCCGGTGCGTGACCACGCCGGTCAGCAGCGCGATGAACATCAGCATCGTCGCCACGCCCACCACCCAGCGGCCTTCCAGCGTCCAGCGGCCCTTTTGCGCAGTGCGCAGCTCGAAGTGGAAGCGGTAGAAGAACTCGCCGCCCATGGTGTCGCGCGTCTCGATGGCCTCGCCGGTCTGCGGGTTCATCAGCAGGGTTTTGAAGCGCCCGCCCTCCTTGCCGCGCCACAGGATGGTCACGCCGGGTTGGCGCTCGTCGGGCAGCCGCATGAACCACTGCGTCACGTCGGGCGCCTTGCGGTGCAGCGCCTGCTGCGCGCGCTCGGCCACGTCGGCGCTGGCGGGCGGCAGGGCATGCAGCTCGGGCCGCATCCACAGGTTGAATTCGGTCTTGAAAAAGCTCAGCGTGCCGGTGAAAAAGATGGCGAACAGCAGCCAGCCCAGGATCAGGCCGGACCAGGTGTGCAGCCAGGCCATGGCCTGGCGGAAACCCTCGCGCTCGGGTGCGGTCTTCGGCTTCATGCGCCCCCCAGCCAGCGGGGCGCCATCGCCAGCGCGCCCAGGGCGAGCGCCGGCAGCCCGAGGGCGCCCCAGGCGCCCCAGGCCGTGCGTGCATAGAAGGCCCAGGCCACGGCGCAGGCATAGACCAGCCACGACAGCAGCGTGGCGGTGAGCACCGCCTCCACTCGCGGCATGAACGGCATCAGGCCGAGGGTGAGGGCGGCGGTGGCGGCCGCCGCCAGCGCGTAGCCACCCAGCCCCCCCGCCAGGGCGCGGGAGGTGATCGCCAGGCGGTAGCGCCAGTCGACGCGTGCCGCCTTCATGGCCGGGCGGCGCCCACCGGAGCGATGGCAGCCGCGTGGGAATGGGTGACGGAAAAAGGGTGATCGGCCGGGGTTGCGAAACAGGCGCGCGCAGGACAGTGCAGCATCGAAAGGCTCCATGCAGGTTGGGGCGCTGGCTGCAGGCGGGGCACGGGGCCCGGGGCGAACTGACTGGCTGGCTAGGCCGGTATTCTAGGTTTCATGAGAATCGTTCGCATTCCGTTGTGTGCAATCGCAACAAACAGTGGGAACTTGGGCGCGATGGGCACGCCACCTGATGCGTGCGCGCCACACTTTCAGGGGCGATACCGGGGCGGAAACGAAAAACCGGCCCGAAGGCCGGCTGGAGCACGGGTTACCCGGGGGCGGGTGCCGGGCAGGTGGTGCGTTATTCGATCTCGCCCATCTGCGACTGCAGGTAGTTCTGCAGCCCGACCTTGGCCAGCAGGTCGATCTGCGTTTCGAGGAAGTCAATGTGCTCTTCGGTGTCGTCCAGGATGCCCTGGAGCAGATCGCGCGAGACATAGTCGCGCACCGTTTCGCAGTGGGCGATGCCGTCCTTGATGGTGGCCTGGGCACCGCGCTCGGAGCGCAGGTCGCATTCGAGGATCTCGGGCACGTCTTCGCCGACTTGGAGCTTGGCCAGGTCCTGCAGGTTGGGCAGGCCGTCCAGCATGAAGATGCGGTCCATGAGCTTGTCGGCATGCTTCATCTCGCCGATCGACTCTTCGTATTCCTTCTTCGCCAGCTTGTCGAAGCCCCAGTGCTTGAGCATCCGGTAGTGCAGGAAATACTGGTTGATGGCCGTGAGCTCGTTCTTGAGCTGGGCCTGCAGATGCGAAATGACCTGTGCGTCGCCTTGCATGGAGATTCTCCTTGTGTGGGTTTGGGGTGCGATTGTCATGACGCGGGCCACGTGGCGCAAGGCAATCTCCCTGCCCGGGCGGTATGGCTGCGTTTGATGCTGAGTTGTGTTCGCGTTGGGCGTCCTCAGATACAGTAGTTCGCTCCTGCCCACGCCACCGAGCCCTTTGCTTTTTATAGCCTGTGGCAATCGACTTGATGAAGTCAATTAATTGGATTGATGGGTTGGGAGCGCCTAAACTTCAGGTTTTCGTGTTCAGCCATCAACCTAGGAAACAGCAATGTCCCTGATCAATACGCAAGTCCAGCCCTTCAAGACCACCGCTTTCGTGAACCGCGACGGCAAGGGCGACTTCATTGAAGTGACCGAAGCCAACCTCAAGGGCAAGTGGTCCGTCCTGATTTTCATGCCGGCGGCCTTCACCTTCAACTGCCCCACCGAAATCGAAGACGCGGCCGACAACTATGCCGAGTTCCAGAAGGCCGGCGCCGAGGTCTACATCGTGACGACCGACACGCACTTCTCGCACAAGGTGTGGCACGAAACTTCCGACGCCGTCGGCAAGGCCAAGTTCCCCCTGGTGGGCGACCCCACGCACCAGCTGACCAACGCGTTCGGCGTGCACATTCCTGAAGAAGGCCTGGCACTGCGCGGCACGTTCGTCATCAACCCCGATGGCGTGATCAAGACCCAGGAAATCCATTCCAACGAAATCGCCCGCGACGTGTCGGAAACCCTGCGCAAGCTGAAGGCGGCCCAGTTCACCGCCGCCAACCCAGGCCAGGTCTGCCCCGCCAAGTGGAAGGAAGGCGCCAAGACGCTGACGCCTTCCCTGGATCTGGTCGGCAAGATCTAAGCCCCTCGGCCTCCCGCAGGAGCGGGGCGCCCCGGGCGCCCCTGGCCGGACAGCAGCATGGCGTGCGCGCCATGCCGTCCGGCTTTTTTTCGCCCGCTCACCCCCGATTTCTCCGCTCCGTGCCCGGCACTGGCCGCACCGCCCAACGACATAACTCGAATCGCAAAGGACACCACCATGCTCGACGACCAACTCAAAACCCAACTTTCGGCTTACCTGGAGCGCGTGACGCAACCGTTCGAGATCGTGGCGTCCCTGGACGGCAGCGAGGTTTCCACCCAGACCCGCGAACTGCTGGAAACCATCCAGGGCCTGCGCAGCGACAAGATCACCCTGCGCACCGACGGCAACGACGCGCGCAAGCCCTCGTTCAGCCTGCAGCGCGCCGGCACGCAGACCCACCTGCGCTTCGCCGGCCTGCCGCTGGGCCATGAATTCACGTCCCTGGTGCTGGCGTTGCTGTGGACCGGCGGCCACCCCCCGAAGGTAGAGCAGGACGTGATCGAGCAGATCCAAGCCCTCGATGGCGACTTCGAGTTCGACGTCTACATGAGCCTGACCTGCCACAACTGCCCGGACGTGGTGCAGGCGCTGTCGCTGATGGCCATCCTCAACCCGCGCATCAAGACCACGGTGATCGAAGGCGGCGCCTTCCAGCAGGAAGTGACCGACCGCGAAATCATGGCCGTGCCCATGGTGTTCATGAACGGCCAGGTGTTCGGCTCGGGCCGCATGACCGTGGAAGAGATCGTGGGCAAGCTGGACACCGGCGCGGCGGCGCGCGATGCGGCCAAGCTCTCGGCCAAGGAGGCCTTCGACGTGCTGGTGGTCGGCGGTGGCCCGGCCGGCGCCGCGGCCGCCGTGTATGCCGCCCGCAAGGGCATCCGTACCGGCGTGGCCGCGGAGCGCTTCGGCGGCCAGGTCAACGACACGCTGGACATCGAGAACTACATCTCGATCAGCAAGACGGACGGCCCCAAGTTCGCCGCGGCGCTGGAGCAGCACGTGCACGACTACGAGGTGGACCTGATGAACCTGCAGCGCGCCAAGGCCTTGAAGCCCGCCGCGGCGGAAGGCGGCCTGATCGAGGTCGAACTGGAAAACGGCGGCACCTTGCGCTCGCGCACGGTCATCCTCTCGACCGGCGCGCGGTGGCGCAACATGAACGTGCCCGGCGAAGACCAGTACCGCACCAAGGGCGT
The DNA here is from genome assembly GCF_030158975.1 of Acidovorax sp. SUPP2539. Lineage (NCBI taxonomy): Bacteria > Pseudomonadati > Pseudomonadota > Betaproteobacteria > Burkholderiales > Comamonadaceae > Acidovorax > Acidovorax sp. SUPP2539. The sequence goes on from NZ_BQXJ01000003.1 coordinate 660,266, forward strand.
GACCTACTGCCCCCACTGCGACGGCCCGCTGTTCAAGGGCAAGCGCGTGGCGGTGATCGGCGGCGGCAACTCCGGCGTGGAGGCGGCCATCGACCTGTCCGGCGTGGTGGCGCACGTCACGCTGCTGGAGTTCGCGGCCGAGCTGAAGGCCGACGCCGTGCTGCAGCGCAAGCTGCGCAGCCTGCCCAACGTGACCGTCATCACCCAGGCGCAGACGACCGAGGTGCTGGGCGACGGCAACCGCGTGACCGGCCTGGCCTACCAGGACCGCGCGAGCGGCGAAGCGAAGCAACTGGCGCTGGAAGGCATCTTCGTGCAGATCGGCCTGCTGCCCAACACCCAGTGGCTGCAGGGCACGGTGGAGCTGTCGAAGTTCGGCGAAATCGTGGTGGACTCGCATGGCCGCACCAACGTGCCGGGCGTGTTCGCCGCCGGCGACGTGACCACGGTGCCGTACAAACAGATCATCATCGCGGCGGGCGAGGGCGCGAAGGCGGCCCTGGGCGCATTCGACCACCTGATCCGCACCACCGCACCAGCGTGATCGCAGGCGCCCGCGCGCTTGATGGATGACGGGCCGCCACGCGCCCCGCTCCTTTTTTCTGTCTTTCCAAAGCACAAGGCGGCCTCCGGGCCGCCTTGTGCTTTTTGTCGTTCTGCCGTGCGCGGGATAGGGGCGCCCCTGCCCCTGGAAGGCCACCGCCGTCATGGCGCTGACATGGTGCGGGCGGATCATTCGGGTTGCAGATTCCTGCGTTTAAGCACTTTTCTGCAACTGCAAGGCGGTCGCCCCGAAGTTCGGTCTTTGGCCCAGTCCGCCGCTTGATCCACTCGACCCGCGAGACCCTTCCATGACCTTGATCCCTGCAGCCCTCCGATCGCGCCCCCGCTGGGCGCGGCCGCTCTTCATGTTTCTGGCCGGTTCGGCGATGGCGTTGGCCCTGGCGGGCTGCGGTGGCAGTGGCGGAGGCGGCACCTCCGCCGATGCCCCCGGCGCCGAAAAGACCCAGCTGCGCTGCGCCCCTTGAGCGCGCACGCCTTCCCCGTCGAACCCACGCAGAGCACACCATGACCATCGATTCCCGGAAACGCAAGTTCCTCCAGGCCGCGGCCGGCACCACCGCGTCCGCCGCGGCGCTGAGCCTGTTCCCGCCCAGCATCCGCCGGGCCCTGGCCATTCCGGCCAACCACCTCACCGGCACGATCCAGGACGTGGAGCACGTCGTGATCGTCATGCAGGAAAACCGCTCCTTCGACCACTACTTCGGCACCTTGCCCGGCGTGCGCGGTTTCGGCGACCGCTTCACCATCCCCGTGGCCGGCGGCCGCAGCGTGTGGCAGCAGCTGGACAAGAACGGCGCGCCCGTGCTGCCCTACCACCTGGATCAGAAGGCCGGCAATGCCCAGCGCGTGAGCGGCACGCCCCACAGCTGGGTCGACGCGCGCAACGCCTGGGACCGCGGCCGCATGCAGGAGTGGGCGCGCTACAAGCAGCCCCAGTCCATGGGCTACTACACGCAGCAGGAGGCCCCGTTCCAGTTCGCCCTGGCCGAAGCCTTCACGGTGTGCGATGCGTACTTCTGCTCGCTGCACGGCGGCACCAATTCCAACCGGCTGTTCCACTGGACCGGCACCAACGGCGCCACGGGCCCCTCCGGCCGGGTGGTGGTGAACAACGCCCTGGACGAGCTCGACTCGGACACCGACATCCGCACCGGCGGCTACGACTGGGCCACCTACCCCGAGCGGCTGCAAAAGGCCGGCGTCTCGTGGATGGTCTACCAGAACATGCCCGACAACTTCACCGACAACCCGCTCTTCGGCTTTCCGCAGTACCGACAGGCCAACCTCGCCTCGGGCAAGCCGGTCTACCACGACCGCGACGTCAACCCCGCCTACGACCCCGCGAGCGACAACGCCGGCAACCCGCTCTACAAGGGCATCGCCAACACCATGCCGGACGGCGGCTTTCTCGGCACCTTCCGCAAGGCGGTGCTCGACGGCTCGCTGCCGCAGGTGTCGTGGGTCGTCCCGCCCGCCACGTACTCCGAACACCCGGGCCCTTCCAGCCCGGTGCAGGGCGGCTGGTACGTGCAGGAGGTGCTCGATGCCCTCACGGCCAATCCCGATGTGTGGAGCAAGACCGTGCTGCTCATCAACTTCGACGAGAACGACGGCTACTTCGACCACCTGCCGCCGCCGTGCGCGCCGTCGCTGGATGCCAGCGGCGGCAAGATCGGCAAGTCCACGCTGAGCGACCGGGACATGGCCTACGAGTACTACACGCACACCCCGGTCCCCGGCACCGGCATGCCGCCGCCCGATGGCGACTGCTACGGCCCCGGGCCGCGCGTGCCGATGTGGGTGATCTCCCCGTGGAGCCGCGGCGGCTGGGTGAATTCGCAGAACTTCGACCACACCTCCGTGCTGCGCTTTCTCGAAGCCCGCTTCGGCGTGCAGGAGCCGCAGATCAGCCCCTACCGCCGCGCGGTGTTCGGCGACCTCACCACGGCCTTCAACTTCGCCACGCCCAACGACGGGCCGCTCGCCACGCTCGCCGGTCGCCGCACGCGGGACGATGCCGACGCCCTGCGCGCCGCCCAGGGTGCGCTGCCGCAGATCGCCGTGCCCACGCCGCAGGCCCTGCCGCAGCAGGCCGTGCAGGCCCGGCCCTCGCGCGCACTGCCGTACGAGCTGCACACCAGCGCCCGGGCGGAGCCGGCCGCGGGCACGGTGCAACTGCTGTTCTCGAACACCGGCACCAGCGCGGCCGTCTTCCACGTCTACGACCGGCTGCACCTGGACCGCGCCCCGCGCCGCTACGTGGTGGAGGCGGGCAAGCAGCTCGACGACCGCTGGAATGCCGGCACGGACGATGCGGGCGCCTACGACCTGTGGGTGCTGGGGCCGAACGGGTTCCACCGCAGCTTCGCGGGCCAGCTCAGCGCGCTGCGCGCCCCCGGCGTGCCCCAGCCCGAAGTGCGGGTGTGCTACGACATCGCCAATGGCAACGTGCACCTGACCTTGATGAACGCGGGCGCTGCGGAAGCCGTGCTGCGCGTGCAGGCCCTGGCCTACCGCCAGGACGGCCCGTGGACCGCCACGGTGCCGCCGGGCCAGGCGCAGGACCTGCAGTGGGACCTGGGCGGCAGCGCCCGCTGGTACGACTTCCAGGTCACGTGCAGCGCGCTGCCGGGGTTCGTCCGCCGCTTTGCCGGGCGGGTGGAGACGGGCCGCGACGGCTTCAGCGATCCCGCCATGGGGCAGGGCGGCCGTTGAGCGCCAAGGAAGGGGCCTGCCCGCGCCGCTCGGGTGGGGGCGCAGCAGCCTCACCGAGGCACCGTCGTAGCGGGTTTGCTATATTTTGTATAGCGTAATGCCCTAGTGTTTATTGTCCTGGAGGCCGTTTTGGCCTCAGGCCTCTCCAGGGCGATTGCCGGTGCGGACCGCCCGCCCGCTCAGCGCGTGGCCGCGGGCTCCATGCCCGTGCTGCGCACGATCGGGCCGGCGGCTGGCGACGCCAGGAAGCGGATCAGATGGCGGGCGGCATCCGCGTTCTGCGCGCCCTCGGCCACGCCGGCAGAGAAGAACACGCGCTGCTGCACGGCGTCCGGCAAGGGGCCGACGAATTCCAGCTCCTTGAACGGCAGCAATTCACTCACCTGCTGGAAGCCTAGCTCCGCATCGCCCCGCAGCACCACCGCGCCGACGCGTTCGCTGTAGATCCTGGTGGCCTTGGTCTTCATCGCCTCGGCCACGCCCAGGCGCGGGAACAGTTCGTTGACCAGGTAGGTGCCGCTGGCGCTGGCGGAATAGGCGACCGATTTGGCCTGGAGCAGGGTCTGCTTGAGGGCCTCCGGACTGCTGATGTCCGGCTTGGGCGTGCCTCTGCGCACGCTCATGCCGATCATGGAGCGGGCCAGGTCGACGCGGCTGCCCGCTTGCACCTTGCCCTGCGCCGTCAATTCGTCCAGCCCCGAATCGGCCAGGATCACGATGTCGAACTGCTCGCCCCGCGCCATGCGGCTGGGGATGGAGTCGGGTGCGTTGCCGAGCGATGCGCCACGCGCCGTGACGACCGTGTGGCCGGTGGCCTGCTCGTACAGCGGCACCAGCTGGTCGTAGGCGGCCGAGAAGCCGCCGGAGGTGACCACGCGGATCTCCGCGGCCTGGGCAGCGGGCGGGGCGGCGCCCCCCAGGGCCAGGCCGAGGCCCAGGGCGGTGCCCAGCAGGGTGCGCAGCACGCGGCGCCGGGCGTTGCTGGGCGTGGCCGTGGTGGGGGACGGTGTGAGCGGGAGGTTGAGCGGCATGTCCTTTGTCTCCTGATTTTTCTGGGGGGAATGCGTCCGGCCTGCCGTTTCAGTCGGCGGTGATCTTGCGTTCGCGGATGATGCGGCCCCACTTGGCATGCTCCGCCGCGATGAATTGGCCGAGTTCTTCGCGGCCCGTGGGGCTGGCGGTCTGCCCGTGCTTGAGCAGGTTGTCGCGCACCTCCGGCGTGTTGAGCACCTTGACGATTTCGGTGTTCCAGCGGTCCAGCAGGGGCTTGGGCGTCTTGGCCGAGGCCACGAAGGCATACCAGTTGGTGGCGTTGAAGCCCGGGTAGGTCTCCGCCACGGTGGGCACGTTGGGCAGGTAGGCCGGGCGGGTCAGGCCAGTGGTCGCCAGGGGAATGAGCTTGCCCGATTCGATGTGGGGCAGGGCCGAGGGCGGTGCGGCGTAGAACGCGGTGACCCGCCCGCCCAGCACGTCCTGCAGCGCCGGGGCGCCCCCTTTGTAGGGAACGTGCAGCGTGTCGATCTTCGCCACGTCGTTGAGCAGCTCTCCCGCCAGGTGCGCGGCCGAGCCCGGGCCGGTGGAGGCGTAGTCCAGCTTGCCGGGCTCGCGCTTGGCTTTGGCCACGAAATCGCCGAGCGATTTGATGCCGGTGCTCGCGGGCACCACCAGCACGTTCGGGAAGGCCACACCCATCGAGATGGGCGCCAGGTCCTTGAGGGGGTCGTACGCCACCTTCATGAAATGGGGCGCGATGCTCAGCGGCCCGATGGAGCCGAACAGCAGCATGGACCCGTCCGACGGGCCGTTGGCCACCTGGGCATGGGCCAGGTTGCCCCCGGCCCCCGGCTTGTTGTCCACCACCACGCTCTGGCCGATGTTCTCGCCCAGCTTCTTGGCGATGATGCGGGCGGCGATGTCGGCCGAGCCACCCGCGGCGAAGCCGACCACGAGGGTCACCGGCTTCTTCGGCGGAAAGTCCTGCGCCTGGGCGGTGCTGGCGAGGGGGAAGCTGGCGGCCAGGAAGGCTGCCGCGATGAGGGGGCGTCGTTGCATGGGGTATGTCTCCGGGAAAGCGCCGCCGGGTCGTTGGCCCGGCGATCAAGGGCGCATCGTAGGAGGGGCACAATGATCCGTAAATTGCAATTTACGAAACGACTGTTGCATGCGAAGCATCAAATTCGACCTCAAGGAACTGCAGGCCTTCGTGGTCACCGCGGACCAGTCCAGCTTCCGCGTGGCGGCCGAGATCCTGTGCCTGTCCGCCCCGGCCTTGAGCCGGCGGGTGGAGCGGCTGGAATCCGCGCTCGGTGCCCGGCTGCTGGAGCGGACCACCCGCACGGTGAAACTGACCGCGATGGGCCAGGAGTTCCTGCACGAGGCGCGCATGGCATTGACCGGGCTGGACGAGGCGGTCCAGCGCTTCGGCGACCAGGTGCAGTTGCGCCGGGGCCGCGTGACCATCGCCTGCGTGCCGTCCGTGGCCAACCACCTGCTTCCGCGGGCGCTGCAGGCCTTCGCGCAGGCGATGCCCGATGTGCAGGTGCACGTGATCGACGAGAACGCCCAGCAGGTGCTGGAAGCAGTGGCCCGCGGCGAGGCGGACTTCGGCCTGAGCTTCACTGGTACCCAGGAGTCGGCGCTGCTGTTCCAGCCGCTGCTGCGCGAACGCTACGTGCTGGCCATGCCGCGCAGCCACGCCTGGGCGCAGCGCACCGAGGTGCGTTGGGAGGAACTGGCTGGCCAGCGGCTGGTGTCGGTCTCCAGCCGCAGCAGCAACCGCCTGCTGCTGGACCAGGCCATGGCGGAACTGCCGAACCCTCCCGTCGCCTGGTACGAATGCAACCATGTGACCGGCGCGCTGGCCCTGGTCGAGGCCGGGTTGGGGCTGGCGGCCTTGCCGCAGTTGGCGCTGTCGCCCGCGCATTCCCAGGTGTGCGGCGTGCCGCTGACCGGGCCCGACCTGTGGCGCACCCTGGGGCTGCTGCAGCGGCGCTCGCGCGAACTCAGCCCGGTGGCCGAGGCCCTGCGGCAGCGCCTGCTGCAGATGCATGCCGCGGTCTGACGCGGCCGATTGCACTCGAAGGGCAGGGGATTTGGCGGCCGGCATGTATCCGCTGCCCCGATGGCCCGGCGCCGCCGCATTCGGCGCCAGGCTTGCTCAAGCCCTCGCCGAACCCGGCGCCAGCCGCGCGGCCAGCAGGTTGGCCGTGTAACGCAGCCGGTCGATGTCCGCATCGGCACGAACGCCGCGGCTGAAGCAGCACAACGTGCCATACACCGCCCCGCCGGACAGGCGCACCGGCGTGCTCAGATGGGTGCCGATGGGGAACCCCGGGTCCGGCGCCTTACCGGACGCGATGTAGGGCGCGGCATCTTCCATCCGTTCCGGCAGTCGGCCTTCGACCACCCGTTGGCACCAGCTTTCTTCGACCGGGTCGGACCGGCCCACTTCCACCAGCGAGAAATCCGGCGCGCTGTCCACGGCCATGATGGTGCGGTGGTCGTCCGTGAGCTGGGACACGAAGGCGACGTCCATGCCCAGCCGCGTGCGCAGCAGTTTCAGCACCTCCGGAACGGCGGCAGGAAGCTCAGGGTCGGCGGAATCGCTGGTGGCGACCAGCAGTTCGCAAATCTTGACGTCGAGGTCGTCGGGGTTGTAGTCCAAAAGCATGCCCGCCAGTCTAAGCCAGCGCTGCGTCCGACGGCGCACCGGGCCCGAAGGACACCATTCGCTTGAGAATTATTCTCATATACTGTGCTGTAGCCAGCCAGGCGCCACCCGAGGGGTGCAGCGCTCCGAGCCAGCGCCTTTTGTTCCCTGAATGATCCAGGTCTGCGCCCGTTCGCGTGGCGCACCCGCTGTCCGGCCCGTCGGCCGTGGACTCCGCGGGCGGCACCGTCGGCCCGTCCGGTCCGCAAGCTGCCCTGTCGTGGGATGCGGCGCGGCCGATGGCTGGCCTGGTCTGTTGCAATCCCGAAGGAGGCTTGACCATGGCTGCCGATGCACCGCGCCCGGACACTGAAAACCCCACCGACGAGGAATACCGCCTGCCCTGCACCGAGGCGCTGCTGGCCAGCACGATGGCGCTCATGACGGGACACGCGCACACCGCCGAGGCCCCGTATCGCGATGCCATGGCCCGCAAGATCATCGTGAACCTGCAGGCCCTGTCGCAGATGCCGGGGCTGACCTCGCACTTTCGCACCATGCTGCGCAGCCTGCAGACCCACTGGACCCCGGGGCCGGAGCGCCAGGCGGCAGCGCAAGAAAACCGCGACCCCGAGCCCCGCCCCCAGGCCCTGTGGCACGCGGCACCGGAGGCGGTGCAGTAGGCCAGCGGTCCTGCCGCACCTTTGGCAGAACTGGGCCGGACCTCGGGCCTCTTCGACTCAGCCGGCCACCTTGATCGCCAGGATCGCCAGGCCAAGCAGAACGAGCACCACGGGCAGAACGCGGGCCCGTGGCCGGGAGGCCTTCGCCGCGATGGCGATCTGGACCACTGCGACAAGGGCAAAGATCGCACCCGCCGCCACGATGGCATTGCCCGACCCGTTTTCGATGGCGTTGGCGGGAATGGACGGGTCCATACCGTGCATGAAGTCGTATTGATTTCGTGGCAGAAGCGCCATGATCAGCAGGCCCAGGATGGACGCTGCATGCAGGGTGATCCGCAATAACTTATTCATGGTGCAGGTTAATCATTCAATGAGGCTGCTGAATCGTGGCCAGAAATTGACGATGAAGTTTCCATAGCTCGTGTTCTGTTTGATCTGTTCCACAGACAGTCCCATGCCTCTGTTGTAGCGCGCGCCGATGATGCGGACTTGCTCCATGCTTAGTGGGAATGTGTATTTGTCATGATCTGCCAGTTGCCTCAGATGCTGCGCCACGACGTCGATATTGAAAACATCCCTTTGCAGGCAGTTGGCGAGTCCCCTGGATTGGGTGACTGACATGTCGGAAGCGGGAATGCCCATTGTCTCGCCCGCCGTGCGGATTTGAATGCTGACGGAGCCGAACGATGTTTTGTTCGGATGCCGGGTGATCGCCATTTTGTCGATGGCAGGAGGGCCGCTCCAATCAAATGAACGAACTTCGAATGCGACGCGATCAATGAAATTGGGGTCGCCCCCCACCTCGATCCAGCAAACACCAGCCAGCAATGGTGGTGGAAGTCGATATTTGGTGGCGGCTTCAAGGATGTACTGTTTGTTATGACGAACCCACGCGTCCTTGAAGTTCTGGATGTATTGCCGGCCGCCGCCCATACGGTCCGGAATCAGCTTCCACGCAAATAGATCGATCAAACCCCATGTAGGTGAATCGTTCGATGTACGGCACTCAATCTCAGCCATCGTTTCTCCCTTTTTTAAATCAATGAACCGATGGCCATGCTGTGCACAACCATCTCGATCCATCTGCAAATAATAAGGGAGCGCGGTCTGCCCAGGCGCTGGCTATTCGTTTGGCTGAGTCATTGCATATCAATACACCAGCCGCTCGGGACGCACTTCCTGCAGGATGGTCGTGGCGATTTCCTCGATGCTTTTGGTGGTCGTGGACAGCCAGCGGATGCCCGCGCGCCGCATCATCGCCTCGGCCTCGGACACCTCGTTGCGGCAGTTGTCCAGCGCCGCGTACCGGGAGTTGGGGCGCCGTTCGTTGCGGATCTGCGAAAGCCGCTCGGGCTGGATCGTCAGCCCGAAGATCTTCTTGCGGTGCGGCTCCAGCGCCGGGGGCAGCTGGCGCCGCTCGAAGTCCTCGGGAATCAGCGGGTAGTTGGCCACCTTCAGGCCGCACTGCATGGCCAGGTACAGGCTGGTAGGGGTCTTGCCGCTGCGCGACACGCCCACCAGGATCACGTCGGCGCCGGCCAGGTCGCGGTGGCTCTGGCCGTCGTCGTGGTCCAGGCTGAAGTTGATCGCCTCGATGCGGTCGGTGTATTCCTTGCTCAGGCTCACGTCCGAAAATCGGCCCACGCGGTGGTGCGACTTGGTGCCCAGCTCGGTCTCCAGCGGCCGGATGAAGGTGCCGAACATGTCCAGCAGCATGCCCTTGCAGCCTTCCTGGATGACGCGCAGCACGCCCATGTTGACCAAGGTGGTGAAGACGATGGGCTTCTTGCCCTCCACATCCGCCGTGTGGTTGATCTGCCGCACGGCCTGGTGGGCCTTGTCCTCGGTGTCGATGAAGGGCAGGCGCACGTGGCGCGGCTTCATGTCGAACTGGGCCAGGATGGCGTTGCCGAAGGTTTCGGCCGTGATGCCGGTGCCGTCGGAGATGAAGAAAACGGTGCGCGTGTGCATGGGCAGGGGTTCCGAAGAAGGGGGACGATCCGTCAGCCCGCCGCCAGCGCGGCCGCGCAGGGCAAGCCTACAATGGCGCCCATTATCCAAATTCTCACCATGCACCCCGGCGGCCTACAACCACAACACCAAAGCCGAACGCCGTGCATGGGCGCTCGCCCGCGATTGCTCCCCCGGAGCGCAGGCGCAGACCCAGTTTCAACTTCTGGAGCTATCCCATGTCTGCACTCTTCAACGCGACCGCCCTGGTCGTTCCGTTTGAAAACCTGAGAATGACCGACGTCGAGTCGGTGGGCGGCAAAAACGCCTCCCTCGGCGAGATGATCTCCCAGCTGCCCCAGGGCGTTCGCGTTCCCACGGGCTTTGCCACCACCGCCCACGCGTTCCGCCAGTTCCTCGCCCACGACGGCCTGGCCGACAAGATCAGCAAGCGCCTCGCCGCGCTGGACACCGAAGACGTGCGCGCCCTGGCCGCTGCCGGCGCGGAGATCCGCGCCATGGTAGAGGCCCAGCCCTTCCCGGCCGACCTGCAGCAAGCGATCGCCGAAGCTTTCGCAAAACTGTCCGAAGGCAACCCCCAGGCGAGCTTCGCCGTGCGTTCGTCCGCCACGGCGGAAGACCTGCCCGACGCCTCGTTCGCGGGCCAGCAGGAAACCTTCCTCAACGTGGTCGGCATCAACGACGTGCTGCACAAGATGAAGGAGGTGTTCGCCTCCCTGTACAACGACCGCGCCATCAGCTACCGCGTGCACAAGGGCTTCGCGCACGACGTGGTCGCCTTGTCGGCCGGCGTACAGCGCATGGTGCGCTCCGACCTGGGCGCGGCGGGCGTGATGTTCACCATCGACACCGAGTCCGGCTTCGAAGAAGTGGTCTTCATCACCAGCAGCTACGGCCTGGGCGAGACGGTGGTGCAGGGCGCCGTGAACCCCGACGAGTTCTATGTGCACAAGCCCATGCTCCAGGCGGGCAACAAGGCCGTGATCCGCCGCAACCTGGGCTCCAAGCTGGTGCAGATGGTCTTCGCCTCGGCCGAGGAGAAAGCTGCCACCGGCAAGCTGGTCAAGACGGTGGACGTGGCGACCGAGCAGCGCAACCGCTTCTCGCTGTCCGATGCCGACGTGGAGCAACTGGCCCATTACGCCCTGGTGATCGAACAGCACTACGGCCGCCCGATGGACATCGAATGGGGCAAGGACGGCACCGACGGCCTGCTCTACATCCTGCAGGCGCGTCCCGAGACGGTGAAGAGCCAGTCCAAGGGCCAGGCCGAGCAGCGCTTCAAGCTGAAAGGCACCGGCACCGTGCTGGCCGAAGGCCGGGCCATCGGCCAGAAGATCGGCACCGGCCCCGTGCGCCTGGTGAGCGACATCGCCGAAATGGACAAGGTGCAACCCGGCGACGTGCTGGTCACCGACATGACCGATCCCAACTGGGAGCCCGTGATGAAGCGCGCCAGCGCCATCGTCACCAACCGCGGCGGGCGCACCTGCCACGCGGCCATCATCGCGCGTGAACTGGGCATCCCCGCCGTGGTGGGCTGCGGCGACGCCACCAGCCTGCTCAAGGACGGCACGCTGGTAACGGTGAGCTGCGCCGAGGGCGACACCGGCAAGATCTACGACGGCCTGCTCGAAACCGAAGTGACCGAAGTGCAGCGCGGCGAAATGCCCAAGATCGGCACCAAGATCATGATGAACGTGGGCAACCCGCAACTGGCCTTCGACTTCTGCCAGCTGCCCAACGACGGCGTGGGCCTGGCCCGGCTGGAGTTCATCATCAACAACAACATCGGCGTGCACCCCAAGGCCATCCTGGACTACCCCGCCGTCGATGCCGACCTGAAAAAGGCCGTGGAATCGGTGGCGCGCGGCCACGCCTCGCCCCGTGCGTTCTACGTGGACAAGGTGGCCGAGGGCGTGGCCACCATCGCCGCCGCCTTCTGGCCCAAGCCGGTGATCGTCCGCCTGTCGGATTTCAAGTCCAACGAGTACCGCAAGCTCATCGGCGGCAGCCGCTACGAGCCCGAGGAAGAGAACCCGATGCTGGGCTTCCGTGGCGCGGCGCGCTACATCAGCGCCGATTTCGGCGAGGCGTTCGCGATGGAGTGCGACGCCATCAAGCGCGTGCGCGGCGAGATGGGCCTGACCAACGTGCAGGTGATGGTGCCCTTCGTGCGCACGCTGGGCCAGGCCGACAAGGTCACCCAGTTGCTGGCCAAGCATGGCCTGAAGCGCGGCGAGGCCGAGCTGAAGGTCATCATGATGTGCGAGGTGCCCAGCAACGCCGTGCTGGCGGACGAGTTCCTGCAGTACTTCGACGGCTTCTCGATCGGCTCCAACGACCTGACCCAGCTCACGCTGGGCCTGGACCGCGACTCGGGGCTCGAGCTGCTCGCGCAGGACTTCGACGAACGCGACCCCGCCGTGCTGGCGCTGCTCTCGCGTGCCATCGCCGCCTGCAAGGCCCAGGGCAAGTACGTGGGCATTTGCGGCCAGGGCCCCAGCGACCACCCGGACTTCGCCGAGTGGCTGGCCAAGGAAGGCATCTCGTCGATCTCGCTCAACCCCGACAGCGTGATCGCCACCTGGCAGCAACTGGCCCGCTGACGGGCCCGGTCCGGCCACCATGCCCACGCGCCCATCGGCGATCGAGGAGCCCGGGGCCGGACATCCCTTTCCGCCCGACCTGCACGATGCCCGCCACCTCTGGCTGAAGGCGGGCCTGCTGCTGGCCTGGGCCGCGGTGTCCTTCGGGGCCTGCTACTTCGCCCGCGACCTGCAGTTCATGGTGGTGGGGGGCTGGCCGCTGGGGTACTGGATCGCGTCGCAGGGCGCGGTGCTGGTGTTCATCGGCATCGTGGCGATCTACTGCGCGGCGATGAACCATTTCGAACGGCAGGACGCGAACGCGGTGGCCGGTGGTGCGGACACGCCGCCGTCCACCCCCGCCGCGCCGGGCCCGGGCGCCCCCGGCAAGTCGCATGGCTGACGCGCCGCCGCAAGCCGCCTATGGCCGGCGGCTGCGCCGCATCCTCGCGCTCTATGTGGCCGGGGTGATCGCGTTCCTGGCCGTCATGGCCTGGGCCGAGCAGCGCGGCCTGTCGCGCCACTGGATCGGCCCCATCTTCCTGTTCCTGTCCGTCATGGTCTATGCGGCCATCGGCGTGTACGGGCGCACGACCGATGCCGACGAGTACTACGTCGCCGGGCGCCGCATTCCACCCGTGTACAACGGCATGGCGGCGGCGGCCGACTGGATGAGCGCGGCCTCGTTCATCAGCCTGTCGGGCGCGCTGTACCTGCAGGGCTTCTCGGGCGTGCCGGGGCAGGCCGGCGGGCTGGCCTATCTGCTGGGCTGGACGGGCGGGTTCTGCCTCGTGGCGCTGCTGATCGCGCCGCACCTGCGGGCCATGAACCTCTACACCATCCCGGAGTTTTTTCAGGTGCGTTTCGGCGGGCGCTGGCCGCGCGTGATCGCAGCGCTCGCGGCCGTGCTGTGCTCGTTCACCTACGTGGTGGCGCAGATCTACGGCGTGGGCCTGATCGCCTCGCGGCTCACGGGCGTGCAGTTCGAGATCGGCATCATGCTGGGCCTGGGCGGGGTGCTGCTGTGCTCCTTCCTGGGCGGCATGCGCGCCATCACCTGGACGCAGGTGGCGCAGTACGTGATGCTGCTGCTCGCGTTCCTCATTCCCGTCTCCTGGCTGGCCTACAAGCAACTGGGCAATCCCCTGGCGCCCCTGGTGTACGGCACCCAGATCGGCAAGATCGCCGACATGGAGGCCCGGCTGCTCGCCGACCCCGCGGAGCGGCAGGTGGTGGCGGCCTACCAGGCGCGGGCGCAGGAGCTGCAGGCCCGTCTGCAGGACGTGGGCGCGGCGCTGGAGCGCGAGCGCGAAGCGGCCCGCCAGCGCATCCGCCAGCTGCGCGACCAGAACGCGGACGTCGGCCTCATCGTGGCGGCCAGCCGGGAGCTGGCCACGATGCCGCGCGATGAAGACACGGCCCGCGAGCGCTGGAGCCGCGAAATGCGCGAGAGCGAAGAGCGCGCCCGCCCCCTGGGCGGCCTGCCCGCGCACAGCCAGCCCTACGTGGGCGACCCGGACGGACCGCCCGAGGCGCAGCGGGCGTACGAGGACACCCGGCGCAATTTCCTCGCGCTGATGTTCTGCCTCATGGTGGGCACGGCCGGGCTGCCGCATCTGCTCACGCGCTACTACACCGTGCCCTCGGTGGCGGCCGCGCGCTCTTCGGTGGCCTGGTCGCTGTTCTTCATCGCGCTGCTGTACCTCAGCGCGCCGGCGCTGGCGGTGCTGGTGAAGTTCGAGGTCATGAGCAACCTGGTCGGCAGCCCGTTCGATGCGCTGCCCAACTGGATCGGGCAGTGGGCACGGGTGGATGCGGCGCTGCTGTCGGTGGAGGACGTGAACGGCGACGGCATCGTGCAGTTTGGCGAGATCCGATTCGGCGCCGACCTGATCATGCTGGCCACGCCCGAACTGGGCGGGCTGCCGTATGTGATCTCGGGGCTGGTCGCCGCGGGCGGGCTGGCGGCGGCGCTCTCCACGGCCGATGGCCTGCTGCTCACCATCAGCAATGCGCTGGTGCGCGATCTGTACTTTCACGAGACGGGCCGCAGGGCATCGCCCGAGCAGCGCGTGATCCTGACCAAGTTCACCCTGCTGGCAGTGGCGCTGTCCGCCGCGTTCGTGGCGGCGCTCAAGCGCTCGGAGATCCTGCCCATGGTGTCGGCCTCGTTCTCGCTCGCCGCCTCGGCCTTCGTGCCGGCCATGGTGCTGGGCATCTTCTGGCGCGGCGCCACGCGGCAGGGCGCGGTGGCCGGCATGCTGTGCGGGCTGGGCGTGACCGTGTACTACCTGCTGTCGCATGTGGAAGCCGTGCGCGCCGTGGTGCCTGCCGTGCTGCTGGCGGACGGCCTGTGGTTCGGCATCCAGCCGATCTCGGCCGGCGTGTTCGGCGTGCCCGTGGGCCTTGCGACCGCGTGGCTGGTGAGCCTGCTCACGCGGGCGCCGGGGGCCGGGCCGTCGGTCCATTCACGCCTGCCGGGGATGTGAACGGCGGGTGCGCGCGCCGCGGCGCGCGGTGGGGCTCGCGGCGATGCGGGAAGGGATGGAGGTTATGGATAAACCCGGATTCACAAAGCCCCGACCGCGTGCGACGCTGCGCCCAACCATCGGACGGGCGCGTGCCCCCGACGCCGCCGAAAACGATCAGGGGGAACCGTGCTACTCGTCAAGACATCTGCAGGCCATCTGGCCCTCAAGGACCGCCACGGCGCGCTGACCTCGCGGCAGCGTTCGGCCTTCATCCTGTTCGATGGCAAGCGCACGCTGGCGCAGGTGCTGGCGGCCACCGCGACCATGGGCATCGGCATGGACGACGTGCTGGCGATGGTCGGGCAGGGCCTGCTGTCGTTGCCGGACGGCAGTGCGCCGGACCTGCAGAACGCGTCGCCCGAGGGCATGCCGGCCCCGGTGGGGGCGCCGGGCGCGGCCCCGGCAACGGGCGAGGCATCCTCGTCGCCCATGGAGCGCTACCAGGCGGCCTATCCGATCGCCACGGAAATCACGTCCAGCCTGGGGCTGCGCGGCTTCCGGCTGAACCTGGCGGTCGAGGGCGCACGCAGTTTCGACGACCTCGCCGCATTGGCGCCGAAGATCCGTGAACTGGTGGGCGATGAAAAATACCGGCGCCTGGAGCGGGCGCTGTTCGGCTGACCGGCCCCGCGCAGCGGGCCGGTCCTGCCGCAGCGCCGTGGCGATGCGGCAGGAAGGCGCGGATCAGGGCTGCACGTCCACGCGGCCGTAGGCGCCGTTCACGCCCTTGTTCGGTCCTGCCACATAGAACAGCGTGTTCAGCGGCTGCTGGTTCAGGCCGTTGCCGAACGCGATGCCGCGCACGCCGTCCAGTTGCAGGGTCGTTCCGTCCTTTTGCGCCAAAGCGCCGTTCCATTCGCCCGTTGCGGGGTCGAACGCCTGCAGCGTGCCGTCGCCTTCATTGGCGACGATCAGGCGGCTGCTGGCCCCGGCGAAGTTGCCAGGCGCCTGGGCGATGCCCCAGGGCGCGTTGAGCGTGGCGCCGGGCGTGACGATGCGCTGCGCCAGCGTGCCGTCCGTGTTGAAGGCGTTCAGCGCGCCCAGGCCGGCGCCGGCCACGGCGTTGCGCCGGTTGGCGTCCTGCTGCGCATAGGTCACGTAGATGCGCGTGCCGATGGTCTGGATGCCATAGGGCGCATAGTTGGCCGGCAGCTGCGGGTCGGCGAAGCTGCCCGCCAGCTGCACCTTCTGGAAGCTGGTGTCGAACACGTCGACCTTGTTGTTGCGGAAGTCGGTGGCATACAGGAAGTCCGCGCCGCTGCGGGTGGCCACGGCCAGGCCCTTGTAGACCGCGCCGCCGCCGTCCCGGTAGGTCACGATGGCATTGGCCAGATCGGCTGCGGGGCTCCAGCCGGAGAGGCTGCCGTCTTCGCTGGAAAACACGAAGCGGCTGGGGCCGGTCACGCCGTTCTTGGTGACCGGGAAGCTGCCGGTGCCGCTGAAGATGATGCCGGTGGGGTTGGCCGGGGCGCTGCCGGCCGGGGGCACGGTCACCACCAGGGTCTGGGGCACGCCGTTGCCGTCATAGAGCGTGGACTTCTGCGTGGCCGTGGCGGTCACCCAGACGAAGCCGTTCGGGTTGAAGGCGATGCCCCAGCCGTTCTTCAGGTTGGCATCGGTCTGCGTACCTGCAATGCTGCCGTCGGACACCACAGCCTTGGCCGTGAAGGAGGTGACCGTCGGTGGGGCGTCGCTCCCGCCGCAGCCGGCCAGCACCAACGCCGTCGCCGGCACCGCACCCCACAAGATTCTGGATATTTTCAAGATTGCTCCGTTGGAAGATCGCAGTCATTTTTCTGCCGTGGTGAGTGCGGGCTGCGTGGCCAAAGGTTGTGGGGGCGGTGAAAAGAAAATGAAAGCGCGAGCGGGCAAGCAAGGGCGCACCAGATGGAAAAAGGGCTGTGCCTTCTTGCGAAGGCACAGCCCTTTGAGGGGAGGCGGCGCCCACCGGGCGCCGGTCTCGGTGCGGATCGCGCCGCGCTGATCAGCTGCCAACGCCGAGCAGCTCGACGTCGAACTTCAGCGTGGCGTTCGGCGGGATCACGCCACCGGCGCCGCGGGCACCGTAGCCCAGGGCGGCGGGAATGATCAGCGTGCGCTGGCCGCCCACCTTCATGCCCTGCACGCCTTCGTCCCAGCCCTTGATCACCATGCCGGCGCCCAGGCCGAACTCGAACGGATCGTTGCGGTCGCGGCTGGAGTCGAACTTGGCGCCTTGCTCGCCGTTGTTGTAGAGCCAGCCGGTGTAGTGCACGCTGACGTGGTTGCCGCGCGTGGCCTCGGCGCCTTCGCCCACGACGGTGTCTTCGTATTGCAGGCCGGAGGGGGTGGTGGTGAATGCCATGGGTGTTCCTTTCGAAGTGCTACTGAAATGATAGCTATATGCCCTAGTGCTTATTGCGCTGGAGCCCTAAAAGACCAAACCCGCGCAGCGCGCGGGTCGGGCAGGGTGGCGGACGCTGGAGGGGCCTCGCGCCGGCTTGTTCGACTTACTTCTTGACCCGCGCCGCGACCCAGCGGGTGGCGAAGGCCTGCACGTCGGACAGCCGCTTGAGCAGGTCCACGCCCGAGGGGGTGACGGTGTAGCCGTCGTTGCCGTGGTCCAGCAGGCCGGCTTCGCGCAGTTCCTTGATGCGGGTGTTCAGCGTGTTGGGCGTGATGCCGCCCACGCTGTCCTGCAGCAGCCGGAAGGTTTGGGGGTGGCCGTCGCGCAGGGCCCAGAGCACGCGCAACGCATAGCGGCATTCGAGCTTTTCGAACAGCTGGTTGATGGCGGCGTTTTCCTTGGAGCTCATGAAAGCTTCTCCTTGCGCGATAGAGAGATAGAAATCCGGCAGCGGGCAAAACCCGGGCGGCCGGAACGCTGTGAATATAGCGTGGAAACCATTTTGCTACAAGTTTAATAGCTCCAGAGCAGCACCCCACTTGCGCTGCGGGGTAAAAATACTCAGGTGTTACAGGATTGTTGCACTCCTGCCACGGCCCCGGTGGACGCTCCCTCAGCGCGCCGCGGCACCCGCCGACACCAGGTGCTCGACCAGCAATTGGGCGGCCGGCGCCAGACCCGGCGCCGGCCGGAAACACAGCGCGAAACGCCGCCGGGCCCACGGGTCGGCCAGCGGCACGATGCGCACCCCCGTGGCCGCGGCGAACGGCACCGCCACCTCGGCGGGCACCACGCTGATGGCGAGGTTGGCGCGCACCACGCGCAGCGCCGCATCGAAGTTGGACACCAGCACGCGGTGCACCAGCGTTTTGCCCTCCACCGCCGCGGCGCGCGCCAGCAGCACGTGCACGGCGCTCAGGGCCGGCATGCTCACGAACTCGTAGCCCAGCACGTCGGCGAACCGTACGCTGTCCTGGCGCGCCACCGGGTGCGAGGGGTGGGCGACGATGGCCAGGTGATCGTGCCGGTAGCTGCGCGTTTCCAGGCCCTGCAGATCGGCCGCGTCCCAGCAGATGCCGATGGAGGCGCTGCCTTCGCGGATGCCGCGGACCACCTCGGGGCTCACCCGTTCCTCCATGCTCACCTGGATGTCGCGGTGCGCGGGGTTCTGCAGGAAGGCCGCCACGTCGTCTGCCAGCGATTCGGCCATGACGGAGGCCGTGACCAGCATGCGCACGTGGCCGCGGATGCCGGTGGCGAAGGCCGCCATGTCGCGCTCGATGCGGTCCACGCTGGCCAGCATGGTGCGGGCGTGTTCCAGCAGGGTTTCGCCGGCGGCGGTGGGCACCACGCCGTGGCGCTTGCGCACCAGGAGCGGCGTGCCCAGCGTGTCCTCCAGTTGCGCCAGCCGCTTGCTCACCGCCGAGCCGACGATGGACTCCTGCTCCGCCGCGCGGGCGATGTTGCGGTGCTCACACACCGCCACGAAGAGCTTGAGGGTCTGGAGGTCGGGCAGGCGCATGGAAGGAATGTGGAAGAAGGGAAGGGATTCAAGATTTTCCTTCCTGGAATCTTAGGCCTTCCAAAATTGGCATGAATTGATGGAAGGGAATTTCTAGAATGCCTGTACAAGACCCCAGACAGGAGACTCCGTGACCCCCCGCACGCCCGCAGGCCCGCCCGCCCATCCGCTCCCCCCTTCGTCCGCCCAGGCCATCGTGAGAGAGGTGGGCCTGCGCGATGGCCTGCAAAGCATCGCCACCGTGGTGCCCACCGCCCGCAAGATCGAATGGGTCGATGCCGCCTATGCGGCCGGCCAGCGGGAGATCGAGGTCGGCTCGTTCGTGCCGGCGCGCCTGCTGCCGCAGTTGGCCGACACCGCCGAGGTGCTCGCGCACGCCAAATCCCTGCCGGGTTTGATCGCCTCGGTGCTGGTGCCCAACCTGCGCGGGGCGGAGCGGGCCATCGAATGCCAGGCCGACCTGATGGTCGTGCCGCTGTCCGCCAGCCACGCGCACAGCCTGGCCAACCTGCGCAAGACGCCGGACGAGGTGGTGGCCGAGGTGGCGCGCATCCGCGCGGCGCGCGATGCGGCGGGCAGCCGCACCCTGATCGAAGGCGGGGTGGGCACGGCCTTCGGCTGCACGCTCCAGGGCGAGGTGGCCGAAAGCGAAGTGCTGCGCCTGATGCAGGCCCTGCTCGACGCCGGGGCCGACCGCGTGAGCCTGGCCGACACCGTGGGCCATGCCGATCCCGCAGGTGTGCAGCGCCTGTTCGAGAAAGCCCGCGGACTCGTCGGCGAGCGGCTGGCCTGCGCGCATTTTCACGACACGCGCGGCATGGGGCTGGCCAACGCCTATGCCGCCTGGCAGACCGGCATCACCCGATTCGATGCCTGCCTGGCCGGCATCGGCGGCTGCCCCCACGCCCCTGGCGCGAGCGGCAACGTCACCACCGAAGACCTGGCCTTCATGCTGGAGCGCATGGGCGTTTCCACTGGCCTGGACGTGGCCGCGTTGCTGGCGCTGCGCGAGCGCGTGGCCGGCTGGCTGGAGGGGGAGACCTTGCACGGCGCGCTCTGGCAGGCCGGACTGCCCCGCACGGCCGCGTCTTTCCCCGCAGCGGTTGCGTCCGCTGCCTGACCGAACCCTTATCGTTGCGCCCATGAACGTTCCCTTGAATCCTTCTTCCGCCCCCACTGCCGAACGCCCGCGCCTGCCCCTGGCGGGCCTGCGCGTGGTGGAGTTCACCCACATGGTGATGGGCCCCACGTGCGGCATGGTGCTGGCCGACCTCGGCGCCGAGGTCATCAAGGTCGAGCCGGTGGACGGCGACCGCACGCGGCATCTGCTGGGCGCGGGCGCCGGGTTCTTTCCCATGTTCAACCGCAACAAGAAGAGCATCGCCCTGGACCTGCGCAAGCCCGAGGGGCTGGAGGTGGCGATCCGCCTGGCCTCGTCGGCCGACGTGGTGGCGCAGAACTTCAAGCCGGGGGTGATGGCCAAGTACGGCCTCGACTACGCCGCGCTGTCCCGCCTGAACGAGCGGCTGGTCTACGTGAACCACACGGGCTTCCTGCCCGGCCCCTACGAGCACCGCACCGCGCTCGATGAGGTCGTGCAGATGATGGGCGGGCTGGCCTACATGACCGGCCGCCCGGGCGATCCGCTGCGCGCGGGCACCAGCGTGAACGACATCATGGGCGGCATGTTCGGCGCCATCGGCGCCATGGCGGCGCTGATGCAGCGCGCCCAGACGGGCCGGGGGCAGGAGGTGGATTCCGCCCTGTTCGAGAACAACGTGTTCCTCGTCGGCCAGCACATGATGCAGTACGCCGTGACGGGCCAGCCCGCCGCGCCCATGCCCGACCGCATCTCGTCGTGGGCGGTGTACGACGTATTCAGCGTGAAGGACGGCGGGCAGATCTTTCTGGCCGCCGTGAGCGACGCGCAGTGGGTCACCTTCTGCGACGCCATGGGCTATGCCGACCTGAAGGCCGACCCGGGCCTGGCCTTGAACAACGACCGCGTGCGCGCCCGCGCCACACTGCTGCCCGAACTGCGCCGCCGCCTGGCCGAGCACACGGCCGAGGCGCTGTCGGCCATCTTCGAGCAGCACGGCCTGCCGTTCGCGCCCATCCTGCGCCCGGAGCAGTTGTTCGACGATCCGCACCTGAATGCCACGGGCGGCCTGGCCGATGTCACCTTGCCCGACGGCGAGCGCGCCGGCAGCACCGCGCGGGTGACCCTGCTGCCGCTGCGGCTGGACGGCCAGCGCATGGGCGTGCGGCTGGACCCGCCGCAACTGGGCCAGCACACGCGCGAACTGCTCGCCGGCCTGGGCTATGCGCCCGAGGCGATCGCCGCGCTGCACGGGGCCGCCGCGGTGGCCTGACGAGAACGGGCCCGGCCCCACCACCGGCATGCGAGCGCGGCACAGACCGCGCCGCCCCTTCATCCCCCCAACGATCACGGAGACAAACCATGACATCGCTGCCCACCCCCTGCGCACTGGCGCTGCGCCCCGCCGTTCTCACCCGCCGCCGCGCACTGGCCTGGGGCGCCGCCGTGCTCGCGGCGCCGGGCCTGGCCAACGCGCAGCCGGGCGACAAGCCGCTGCGCGTGATCCTGCCGCTGTCGGCCGGCTCGGGCGCGGACGGCGCCATCCGCGCCATCAGCAACAGCCTGGCCAAGGCCCTGGGCCATCCGGTCGTGATCGAGAACCTGCCCGGCGCGGGCGGCATCACCGGCACGGCGCAGATCGTGCGGGCGCCGCGGGACGGGTCGGTGATCGGTGTCGTCTCGAACAACCATGTGGTGAACCCGGCCGTCTACAAGAACATTCCGTTCGATTCGCTGGCCGACATCACGCCCATCACCGTGCTGGGTGCCACGCCCTTCGTGCTGGTCGCGCATCCGTCGGTGCCGGCCAAGACCGTGCAGGAGCTGATCGCGTATGCCAGGGCCAAACCCGGCGTGCTGAACTACGGCTCGTCCGGCAACGGCACCATCCTGCACCTGGGAGCGGCGATGTTCGTGGACCAGGCGCAGGTGGACATCAAGCACATCCCGTACAGGGGCATGGGACCGCTGATGAACGACATCCTGGGTGGACAGGTGCAGCTGGGCGTCGTGGCCGTGGCGCCGGCCGCGGCGCACATCAAGGCGGGCGCGCTGCGCGCTCTGGGCGTCACCACCGCCGTGCGCGTGCCCACGCTGCCCAGCGTGCCCACCATCGCCGAGCAGGGCCTGTCGGGCTTCGAGCTGGAAGGGTGGATCGCCCCCATCGGCCCCGCGGGCCTGCCCAAGGCCGAGGTGGCGCGGCTCTATAACGGCTTCAAGACCGCCATGGAGATGTCCGAGGCGCGCGAGGCCCTGCTGGCCCAGGGCTACGACATCAAGCTCACGCCGCCCGAGCAGGCGGCGGCGTTCTTTGGCAGCGAGGCCGCACGCATGGCGCAGGTGGTGAAAAGCGCGAACGTGAAGATGGACTGAAACGCAGCCGCCACGCACCGGCCTTCGCGCGGGCCGGCATGGCGCTCAGAAGCGGCCGCGCAGGTCCCGGTTCACGCAGCTGCGGCGCGCTCCAGGCGCTGAAGCGACCTCGCGATGCGAAACGGGCCGCTCCGCCAGATCCATGCCGGTCGGATGCCTTCGGCGTTCGCGCCCGCACTCGGCGGGCGGCTGAGCTGGTCAACCGCTATCGCGACATTGCGACATTGCGACATTGCGACATTGCGACATCGCCGCCGTGTAAGGGCAAACCTGGCGGAGGGGACGCGCCCCCGTGGGTGACGGGCATTTCATGTCGACGTCGAAGCCGGCATCCATCAGTGCCAGGCGCGCGGCACGCGACCCCTGGCCTGCGGATCGCTGCGCCGGCGACCTCCGGGTAAAGATTTTGCAAATGCGATTCATTTTCAATTGGACGCCCTAGAATTGCGGGTTTTCCCGGGCGCCACCCTGTGCGGTGGCTCGCTCCCTGTCCCTCCATCCGGCCCCTTCCGTTCCCGCATGACCCGCCCTCCGGACCCTCGCCGCCGCGCCCGCTGGCTCAAGACCCTGCATGAATGGCACTGGGTGAGTTCCGCCATCTGCCTCGTCGGCATGCTGCTGTTCGCGGTGACCGGGTTCACGCTCAACCACGCCGGCCAGATCGAGGCCAAGCCCCGGGTCACCAGCCTGCGGGCGACCGTGCCAGCGCCGGTACTCCAGGCTGTGGCGCCCCCCGTCGGGCAGGCCCGCGCGCCCTGGCCGCCGGCCCTGCAGCATTGGGCGCGGGCGCAGTGGTCCGTCGACACGGCAGGGCGCGAGGCCGAGTGGTCTGCCGACGAGGTCTATGTCTCGCTGCCGCGCCCCGGCGGCGACGCCTGGATCCGCGTGGGCCTGGCGGATGGCGAGGCCGAGTACGAGCGCACCGACCGGGGCTGGATCTCCTACTTCAACGACCTGCACAAGGGCCGCAACACGGGCGCGGCATGGAGCTGGTTCATCGACGCCTTCGCCGCCGCCTGCCTGGTGTTCTGCATCACGGGCCTGTTCATCCTGAAGATGCACGCCGGCAACCGGCCCTTCACGTGGCCGATGGTCGGCCTGGGCCTGGTGCTGCCGGCCCTGCTGGCGCTCCTGTTTATCCACTGAACCGAAAGAGGAAAAATGCCCATGAAAAAGCATTTGCAGCTGCGCTACACCGTGGCGATGGGGGCCTGCCTGGGCGCGCCCGCCTTCGCGGCCGGTCTCGGCGTGGGGATCGAGATCCCGCGCCTGGACGTGGCCGAATACCACCGCCCCTACGTGGCCGTGTGGGTCGAGCGCGCCGATGCCACCGTGGCCTCCACCCTGGCCGTCTGGTACGACGTGAAGATGAAGGACGCCGAGGGCAGCAAGTGGCTCAAGGACATGCGCCAGTGGTGGCGCCGCACGGGCCGCGACCTGTCGGTGCCGATCGACGGCGTGACCAGTCCCACGCGCCCCGCTGGCAAGCACCTGCTGCAGTTCACCGAAGGCACGAACCCGCTCGCCCGGCTGCCCGCCGGCAACTACAAGCTGGTGGTGGAGGCCGCGCGCGAGGTCGGTGGCCGCGAGGTGGTGACCGTGCCTTTCGCCTGGCCCGCCGCCAAGGGCGAGCCCCTGAGGGCCAAGGGCACCACGGAGCTGGGCGAGATCACGCTCGAACTCAAGCCCTGATCCGGCAAGCCCTTCACCCCCCATTCCCATCCATCCGGAGTTTCCGCATGCATTCCAAGACCCCATCGCGCCTCGCCGCTGCCTGCCTCGTCGCCCTCTGCGGCGCGTTCACCTCCGCGCAAGCCCACAACGTGTGGCTGCTGCCGTCCACCACCGTGCTGTCCAAGGCCGAATGGATCACGGTGGACGCCGCGGTGTCCAACGACCTGTTCTTCTTCAACCACTTCCCGCTGGGCCTGGAAAACCTCACCGTCACCGCCCCCGACGGCAGTGCCGTGGCGCCCGAGAACGCCCACAAGGGCAAGCTGCGCAGCGTGTTCGACCTGAACCTCACGCAGACCGGCACCTATCGCCTGGCCGTTTTGAACAACGGCCTGTTCGCCACCTACAAGGACAAGGCCGGCCAGCCCAGGCGCTGGCGCGGCACGACGGAAAAATTCGCGGCCGAGGTGCCTGCCGACGCCCAGGACCTCAAGGTCACGCAGTCGGCCGGGCGCATCGAAACCTACGTGACGGTGGGCAAGCCCAGCGCCGTGAAGGCCAGCGGCAAAGGGCTGGAGCTGGTGCCCGTGACGCACCCCAACGACCTGGTGAAGGGCGACAAGGCCACCTTCGCCTTCTACATCGACGGCAAGCCCGCCGCCGGGCTGGAGGTGGTGCTGGTGGCGGGTGCCACGCGCTACCGCGACAAGCAGGACGAGATCAAGGCCACCACCGATGCCAAGGGCGAGTTCAGCGTGACCTGGCCGCAGGCCGGCATGTACTGGGTCGATGCCGATGCCAAGGACGACAAGGTGTCGCTGCCCCAGGCCAAGGAACGCCGCCTGTCGTACGTGGGCACGTTGGAGGTACTGCCCTGACCCCGTCCGCCCCCGTGCGGGTGCGCTATGCGGGCGTGCCGCTGCAGGGCGGTGGCCGCAGCGGCACCACCGCCGAAGTGCTGCCGCCGCGGCCAGCGGGCGGCGCTGCCCTGCCTTCGTTCGTGCCGGCCGGGTATGCCACGGCGCCGTCGCCGCGCCGTGCCGATCCGGCCGCGCTGCACACGCTGTCGGGCGATTCCATGGGCACCACCTGGCGCGTGCGCCTGGGCAACCCACGCTTCGCGCCGCTCGCGCCGGTGCGTGCCGCCATCGACGCCGCGCTGGGCCGGGTCGTGCAGCAGATGAGCCACTGGGAGCCGGACTCCGACCTCTCGCGCTTCAACCGCGCCGCGGCCGGCACCTGGCACACGCTGCCGGACGAATTCTTCACCGTGCTGCAATGCGCCTTCGACTGGTCGCAGCGCAGCGGCGGCGCCTGGGATCCCACCGTGGGCCCGCTCGTGGACCTGTGGGGCTTCGGCCCGGGGGCCGATCCGCAGGCCGGGCCGGTGGCGCGCATCCCATCGCCCCAGGCCCTGAGCGATGCACGGGCCCGCGTGGGCCATGGCCGCATCGCGTTGCAGCCTGCGCACCGCCAGGCCTGGCAGCCCGGCGGTGCGCAGCTCGATCTGAGCGGCATCGCCAAGGGCTATGCGGTGGACTGCGTGGCGCAGCATCTGCAGGCGCAGGGCTGGACCGATTTTCTGGTCGAGGTGGGCGGTGAGCTGCGTGCCAGCGGTCGCCGGCCGGACGGGCAGCCCTGGCGCGTGGCCGTGGCCGACCCCGCGGGCCATGCACCGCGCGCGCTGGTGCTCCAGGGCATGGCGGTGGCCACCTCGGGCGACCTCTGGCATGCGTTCGACCATGCGGGCCGCCGCTATTCCCACACCATCGATCCGCGCACCGGCGAGCCCGTGCACCACGCGCTGGCGAGCGTGACGGTGCTGCATGCCGAGTGCATGCAAGCCGACGTGCTGGCCACCATCATCACCGTGCTGGGCCCGCAGGACGGCCTGGACTTCGCGCGGCGGCAGGGGCTGGCCGCGCTGGTGTGCGAGCGCACGCCGCGGGGCCTGGCCTGGGCCGCGACGCCGGCCTTCGAAGCGCTGGCGGGGGCCTGACACCATCGCCTGCTGCATCCCATGGTTTTTTCGATTCCCGTGCCGCGCCTTGCCGCGGCATTGATCCTGGTCCTGCTCTATGGGCTGATGTGCACCGCCATCGCACGGCGCGAGCGCCGCCGCGCACGCCGTGCGCGGGCCGAGGCGGCCGAGCTGGCCTCGGCCCGCGACGGGGCGCCGCCGCTGCTCGTGGCCTATGCCAGCCAGACGGGCCAGGCCGAGGCGCTGGCCCGCGAGACCGCGCGCCTGCTGCACGCGGCCGGCGAGCCCGTGCATCTGTGCGCGCTGGGCGCGGTGGATGCGGCGCTGCTGCAGCGCACGCGCCGGGCGCTGTTCCTGGCCAGCACGTACGGAGAGGGCGATGCGCCCGACAACGCGGCGGGCTTCCAGGGGCAGTGGATGGGTGCGGCCGCGGCGCCCTCGCTGGCAGGCCTGCAGTACGGCCTGCTCGCGCTGGGCGACCGGCAATACGCGCACTACTGCGGCTTCGGCCGCCAGCTGGACGGCTGGCTGCGCGCGCAGGGCGCGGTGCCGCTGTTCGAGCGGGTGGAGATGGACAACGGCGCCCCGGCCGCGCTCCTGGCATGGCAGCACCAGCTGTCGCAGGTCGCGAACCTGAACGGGGCGCCTGCCTGGGAGGCGCCGCCGTTCGCCGACTGGACGCTGGCCGCGCGCCGCCACCTCAACCCGGGCAGCCTGGGCGCACCGGTGTTTCACATCGAGCTGGCGCCCCCGCCCGGCACCGCGGCCGATTGGGCGTCGGGCGATCTGGTGCAACTGTGCGCGCCGGCCGACCCGCAACGCCCGCGCGACTATTCCATCGCCTCGGTGCCGGGCGACGGACGCATCCATCTCACCGTGCGCCAGGCCGTGCGCGAGGACGGCACGCCCGGCGTGGCATCGGACTGGCTGTGCGCGGGCCTAGCGCCGGGGGGCGCCGTGCCGCTGCGCCTGCGCGCGCATGGGCCTTTCCAACTGCAGGACAACGCTGCGCGGCCCCTCGTCTTGATCGGCAACGGCACGGGTATCGCCGGCCTGCGCAGCCATCTGCGGGCGCGCGCCGCGGCGGGGGCGGGCCCGAACTGGCTGGTGTTCGGCGAGCGCCAGGCGGCGCACGATTTCCTGTACCGCGCAGAGATCCAGGCCTGGCAGGCCAGCGGCGTGCTGACGCGCCTGGACCTGGCGTTCTCGCGCGACCAGGCGCAGCGGGTGCACGTGCAGGACCGCCTGGCCGAGGCCGCCGATGCACTGCGTGCCTGGGTGGCGGACGGCGCGGCCATCTACGTCTGCGGCAGCCTGGTGGGCATGGCGCAGGGCGTGCATGCCGCGCTTTGCGCCGCGCTCGGCGAGGAGGCGATGGAGGGCCTGTTGCGCAGCGGGCGCTACCGCCGCGACGTGTATTGACGCAGGCGCCACGGCACAGGGGCCGGCATGCCGGCCCCTGTGCTGTCCGGCGATGGAGCGCCGGTGGGAAGGCCGCTTACTTGGCGGCCACTGTCTCGGGCATGGCCGAGGAGTGGTGGTGGGCGATCAGCCACTGGCCGTTCACGCGCTCGTACACGTAGGTGTAGCGGGCCTGCACGGTCTTGCCGTCCTTGAAGCGGAACGTGTAGGTGCCCACGTCCTGCGCCACGTTGCAGCCGATGCGGATCGTGCGGCTGTCGATCTTGCCTTGCGGCTCGCTCTTGAGGAACTTCACGAAGTAGTCGCGGATTTCCAGCGGCGTCGTGCGGGGCTGGTTGGACACGGTGGGCAGCAGCACGCCGTCCTGCGCGTAGTTCGCGGTGACCTTGTCCGGGTCCAGCGTGCGCAGCGAAGCGTTCCAGCGGTCGAACAGCGCGGAGATCTGCTTTTCGTCGGCAGGGAAGCAGACCGGCTCACCCTGGCCCTGCGCGAAGGCCGGGGCGGAGACGGAGAACAGAGCCAGGGCAGCTGCGGAGAGGGCGGTGTGAAGCGTCTTCATGGGGTCCTTTGAGAAAAGTGGGTCAAGCGCCGGCCTTCGCCGGCACTGCATCGCTCACTGCGATACAGGACCTATTCTTCAAGGCGTGCATGAACACGGCCGTTGCAGCCCCATGAAGGGCAGATGACGCAAAAATGAACCGCGGATGAACAGGCTTTCGCCCCCGTGTCACTCGGCTGCGGCGTCCAGCCGGTACCCGAAGCCGCGCACCGTTTTCAGAAGCGAGATGGCATGGCCCTCGTCGATTTTTGCGCGCAGGCGGCGCACGTAGACATCGACCACGTTCGTCAGCGGGTCCTCGTTGGTGCCCCAGACATTGGAGAGGATGCGCTCGCGGCTGTACACCCGGCCGGGCGCGCTCATGAGCAGCTCCAGGAAGGCCAGTTCCTTCGCGGTCAGCGCGATGGGCTGGCCGGCGCGGCTGGCCTGCATGCGCTCCAGGTCGAGCACCAGGTCGGCCACCTGCAGCGTGCTGGCGCGCTGGCGCTGCTCGCGCCCCCGGCGCATCAGCGCCTCGATGCGGGCCAGCAGCTCTTCGAACGCGAAGGGCTTGGTGAGGTAGTCGTCGGCGCCCAGCCGCAGGCCGTTGACCTTGTCCTCGGTGTTGCTGAGTGCGCTGAGCATCAGCACCGGCACGTGGCGCCCTTCGGAGCGCAGCGTCTGGCACAGCTCCAGGCCGCTCAGGCCGGGCAGCATGAGGTCGAGCAGCAGCAGCCCGGGATCGCCGGTGCGCGCCAGGGCCAGGCCGTCCGGGCCGTTGCGCGCCAGCTCCACGCTGTAGCCTTCGGCCTTGAGACCGCGCAGCAGGAAGTCCGCCACGCGCGGATCGTCTTCGACCACCAGGATATTCATGCGGTTTCCTCGGGGGACAGGGTTTCGGGGTGGCTGGCCGAAGGCACCGTGATCTGGACCACCGTGCCCACGCCGGGCTGGCTGTCGATGTCGATGCGGCCATGGTGCGCGTGCACGATGGACTGCGCGATCGACAGCCCGATGCCGGTGCCGTCCGCGCGGTGCGCCCGCGCGCGCTGGCCGCGCACGAAGCGCTGGAACACGGCGGGCAGTTCCTCGGCCTCGATGCCGATGCCTTCGTCGCGCACCAGCACCTGGGCTTCGCCATCGGGTCCGGGCTGGCAGCCCACGCGCACCGTGCCGCCGCGCTGCGAATAGCGCACCGCGTTGTCCAGCACGATCATCAGCGCTTGGCGCAGCCGGTCGGCATCGGCGTTCACTACCAGCGGGCCGCCGGGGGCGGGCGGCAGGGGCTCCACGGTCACGCCGTGCAGCCCGCCCAGCGCGGCGGCCTGCTCCGCCGCATCGGTGACCAGGGCCTGCAGGTCCAGGCGGCGCGGGCGGATCACCAACTGGTCCGCCTCAGTCCTGGCGATCAGCAGCAGGTCGTGGATCACCTTGGTGAGCTGATCGACGCCGCCCACGATGCGCTCCAGCGTCTGGCGGTATTCCTGCGCCGGCCGGTCGCCGCCGCGCATCGCGATCTCGGCCTCGCCCCGGATGGCCGTGGCGGGCGTGCGCAACTCGTGGCCCAGGTCGGCGAACAGCTGGCGCCGGCGCTGGTCCACGCGCTGCAGGGTTTCGTGCGCCACGCTCAGTTCGTGCGTGCGGGCCTCCACCGCGTCCTCCAGTTCGCGGCGCGCCGCATCGGCATGGGCGCGGTGCTGCTGCAGCTCCGCCGCCATGGCATTGAAGTGCTGGGCGACGCGGTCGAATTCGTCCTTCGAGCCGGTGGCCACGCGGTGGTCCAGCGCGCCGGCCTGCAGGGCCCGCGTGCCGGCGAGCAGGCGGTCCAGCGGGCGCTGCAGGCGGCGGTTCAGGTGCAGCGCCAGCAGGGCCGCCACGGCGAGGGTGACGATCACCAGCGTGATCGCCTGCTGGCGCAGCACGTCCAGCCCGCGCTCGGTGGCGGCGCGCGCCACCGGAACGGCGCTGCGCTGGCGCTCGATGGCGCCATTGATGAGCTCGCGCAGGTCCAGGCCGCGCGCCATGTCGAACGTGGCGTTCAGCTCTTCCCACACCGCAGGGAAGTCGGCCCCGGGCTCCAGCGGCTGCAGCTGCGCCAGGCGGGCCTCCACGGCCCGGATGTTGTCCTCCAGCAGCTCCGTCATGCCCACGAGTTGCGGCACCTCCTGCGGCATGGACATGCCCTCGCGGTGGGCCAGCTCGTTCCACAGGGCCAGGTCGCGGCGGGCCAGCTCCGCCAGGGCGGCCGCGCCTTCGTGCATGCGTTCGAGCAGCCGCTCGCGCACCTCGGGCACGGCATTGGCGTTCATCAGGCGCTGGGTGGCCCACACGCGCAGCCGCTGCTTGTTGGCCGACAGGTCCAGCAACTCCGAGAGGATGTCGCTGGCCAGCCGACTGTGCTGGGCGTAGTCGTTGACGCGGTGCGTGCCCCAGTACACGAACGCGGCCTGGATGCACACCAGGGCCACGAGGGCGGCGAATGCCAGGGAGAGTCTTGCGCGGTACATGGAGCCGTCGGAGTGCGAAGGGCCTGCATTATGTTCCGTGCCGGGCCCCCGCCCACCTGCCAGGGCCCAGGCACCCGGATCGCCCGATTGCTATGAAAATAATAGCTACACAGGCAATCGATCTCCCGGCAACGGGGCTATTTGGCAGGGATGGCCTGGCTGCCGGCCAGCGCCCACAGCGATTCGGCCACCTCCGACATCGCGGCGCGCTGGCGGTACAGGCGGATCTCCACCGGCACGTCCCAGGCCGCCTCGCCGGCCGCCACCAGCGTGCCGGCCCGCAGGTCGTCGGCGATGAGGCTGCGCGGCAGCCAGGCCACGCCGCGCCCCTCCAATGCCATGGTCTTGAGCAGCACCGCGTGGTGCGCGGTGAACACCACCGCCACGCCGCCCGGTACGGCCGATTCCCCGCCATCGCCGTACACGCCGCGCATGCGCGCCCGCATGATGCGGCCCAGGCCCGAGGCGTCGCTGTAGGCCAGCAGGGGCAGCGGCGCGCCGTCCCGGCCGATGGCGTGCAGCGGCCCGCCGTCGGGGCCCGCCGCGCTCACCGGCTGCAGCACGTCGTCCGACAGCCGCTGCATGGGGTACTGCGCCTCGTCCAGGCGCCCGGGCGCTTCGGCATGGCCGTGGCACAGCACGAACTGCACGCGCCGCTGCAGCGCCAGGTCTTCGCACGCCCGGGAGCTGTCCGACATGGTCTGGATGGGCCCCAGGCGCAGCTGCGCCTCCAACTGGCCCAGCCAACGCGGAAAGAAGGTGAGCGAGAGCACGTGCGTGGCCGCGAAGCGCAGGCTGGCGGCCGCCGTGTCGTGCGCGGCGCGCGCCTTGATGCGCGCGGCCTCCAGGTTGGCCAGCAGGGTTTCCATCAGGGGCAGAAAGCGCTGCCCCGCCGCCGTGAGGGCGGCCGGGTGCGCGCTGCGGTCGAACAGCTCCACGCCCACCCATTCCTCCAGCGCGCGGATGTGGCGGCTGAACGCAGGCTGGGCGATGGCCCGGGCCTCGGCGGCGCGCGAGAAATTGCCGCACTCGGCCAGGGCCAGGAAGTCTTCCAGCCATTCGAGATCGAGGGGGCGGTTGCCAGGTCCCATGGGCGTCGTGTTCCGTGCAGATAGATGTATGCGATTCGGGTATTGGACGGTGCGGGGCCGTCGCCGGAAGATCCGCTGCGTTGTCGTTCCCCTGCACCCATAACGGAGACCTTGAATGCCTTCCATCGCGAATTATCGCGGGATCATCCCCGCCATCTCGTGCCCCTTCACTCCCGACCACCGCATCGACGAGCCCGCCCTGCGCAAGCTCGCCGCCTGGCTGGCCGGCCACGAGGGCGTGGTGGCCATCATGACCAACGGGCACACCGGCGAGGTGTTTTCCCTCACCCCCACCGAGCGCGCCGAGGTCACCCGCATCGTGGCCGACGAACTGAAGGGCCGCACGCCCGTCATCTCCTCCATCGTCTGCGAGGGCCTGGCCGAGGCCGCCGAACATGCCCGCGCCGCCCAGGCCGCCGGCGCCGTGGCGCTGGACGTCATGCCGCCCCACCACTGGCTGCGCTTCGGCTTCACGCCGGGCCATGCGCTGCAGTATTTCGAGGCCATCCACCGCGCCGCGCCGGGCCTGGACCTGGTGTGCCACGTGTACCCGGCGTGGACGCGCGCCTCGTACTCGTCGCAACTGCTGGCCGAACTCGCCCGGCTGCCCTACCTGCAGGCCTTCAAGGTGGGCCAGCGCGACATGAACAAGTACGCCCGCGACATCCAGGCGATCCGCGAGGCCGACGCCTCCAAGGCCATCCTCACCTGCCACGACGAGTACCTGCTGGCCTCGATGGTGCAGGGCGTCGATGGCGCGCTGGTGGGCTTCGCCACGTTCATCCCGCAGCTCATCATCGACCTGTGGAACGCCGTGAAGGCCGGCGATCTGAAGAAGGCCATGGCCGTGCAGGCCGTCATCACGCCGCTCAAGGACGCGGTGTACGGCGGCGGCGAGCCCACGGGCGAGGCCCATGCGCGCATGAAGGGCGGCATGTACCTGGCCGGCGTGATCGACGACGCCACCGTGCGCCCGCCCACCGAGGCGCCCAACGCCCAGGAGGTCGAGGCCCTGCGCGCCGCCGTCCGGCAGGCGGGCCTGCTGCAGCGCTGATCTGCGGGTGCCATGACAAGACGGGCCGCACCGCACGGCCCGCACCGGACATTCGCGACCCCATAAAGACAGGAGACACGCCATGCAACGCAAGCCATTCCTCCGCGCCGTCCTCGGCGCCCTCGCGCTCACTGCCGCCGCCAGCGGCTTCGCGCAGACCTACCCGAACAAGCCGGTGCGCGTGGTGATCCCGTTCCCGCCGGGCGGCACGCTGGACGCCGTGGGCCGCATGCTGGCGCAAAAGCTCGGCGAGCAGACCGGGCAGAGCTTCGTGATCGACAACAAGCCCGGCGGCAGCGGCGTGATCGGCGGCGACGCGGTCGCCAAGGCCGCGGCGGACGGCTACACGCTGCTGTTCAGCGCCTCCACCTTCACGACCGCGCCGATGACGCTCAAGTCGGTGCCGTTCAGCGTCACGCAGGACTTCGCGCCCGTGGCGCTGGTGGCCAAGGCGCCCCTGTCGGTGGCGGTCAACAAGGACCTGCCGGTGACCGACATCAAGTCCCTGCTGGGCTACGCCAAGAGCCACCCGGGCAAGATGACCTTCGCCGTGGGCTCCATCGGCTCGGCGGGGCATCTCTCGACCGAGCTGCTGAAACGGGCCGGCAAGATCGACTACCTCATCGTGCCCTACAAGGGCACGGCGCCGGCCTTCCAGGACCTGATCGGCGGGCAGATCGACGGCTTCATCGACCCCATCCTCGGCTCGCTCCAGTACCACAAGAGCGGCATGCTGAAGGTGGTGGCCGTGACGTCCGCGCAGCGCGTGCCCAACCTGCCCGACGTGCCCACGGTGGCCGAGACCATTCCCGGCTTCGAGTTCTACAGCTGGTACGGCCTGTGGGCCCCGGCCAAGACGCCGCCCGCGCTGGTGCAGCGCCTGAACGCCGAGGTGAACAAGGCCCTGGCCGGCGACATGGCCCAGAAGCTCAAGGACCAGGGACTGCTCGTCACGCCGGGCAGCGTGGACGACTTCGCCAAGTTCCAGCGTGCCGACATGGAGCGCTCCCAGAAGATCGTGACCGAGGGCAACATCCGTGCGGAATGACGGCTCGCCATCACCCGGCGCCCATGCCGCCGTCACCGGCAGCAGCAGCGGCATCGGCCGCGCCATCGCCGAGTCGCTGCTGGCCGCGGGCTGGCAGGTGAGCGGGCTGGACGTGGCCACGCCGGCCATCGAACACGCCGCGTTCACGCCCGTGGCCGTCGATCTGGCCGATGGCGAAGACATCGCCCGTGCCGCCGCGGGGCTACAGGCCGTCCAGGCCCTGGTGCATGCCGCGGGTGTGCTGCGCGTGGGCCCGCTGGGCCAGCTGGACCACGCAGGCGGCGGGTTGATGTGGCGCCTGCACGTCGATGCCGCCACGCGCCTGGCCGATGCCATCGTGCCCGCCATGGCCGCACGTGGGAACGGCCGGGTGGTGTTCATCGGCAGCCGCGTGGCGCAGGGCATGCCCGGGCGCGGCCAGTACGCGGCCACCAAGGCGGCGCTGGTCGCGCTGGCGCGCAGCTGGGCGGCCGAAGTGGCGGGGCAGGGCGTGACGGTGAACGTCGTCTCGCCCGCAGCCACCGCCACCGGCATGCTGAACGACCCCGCCCGCGCCGGCAGCGCACCGCGCCTGCCGCCCATCGGCCGCCTCATCGAGCCCGGCGAGATCGCCGCGCTCGTGGGCTACCTGCTGTCGCCGCCGGCGGCGGCCATCACGGGGCAGGACATCGCCATCTGCGGGGGCTCCTCGCTCGCCCGCTGATCCTTCTTTTTTCAACCACCCAAGCACCATGAAAATCGTCGATATCGTCGAATCCACCCGGCCCATCAAATCCGACATCCGCAACGCCTACATCGACTTTTCGAAGATGACACTGAGCCTGGTGGCCGTCGTGACCGACGTGGTCCGCGACGGCAAGCCGGTGATCGGCTACGGCTTCAATTCCAACGGCCGCTACGGCCAGGGCGCGCTGATGCGCGACCGATTCATCCCGCGCGTGCTCGAAGCCGACCCCGCCACGCTGGTGGACGGCACCGGCGAGAACCTCGACCCGCACAAGGTCTGGGCCCGCATGATGATCAACGAAAAGCCCGGCGGCCACGGCGAGCGCTCGGTGGCCGTGGGCACCATCGACATGGCCGTGTGGGACGCAGTGGCCAAGATCGCCGACCAGCCGCTCTACCAGCTGCTGGCCGAACGCTACGGCAACGGCACGCCCGACCCGCGCGTCTTCGTGTATGCCGCCGGCGGCTACTACTACCCTGGCAAGGGGCTGGACGGGCTCCGGAAGGAAATGGAGAGCTACCTGGCGCGCGGCTACTCGGTGGTCAAGATGAAGATCGGCGGGGCTTCGCTGGCCGACGACTGCGAGCGCATCGAGTCGGTGCTCAAGATCCTCGGCCCGGGCCAGCAGCTGGCGGTGGATGCCAACGGCCGGTTCGACCTGCCGACCGCCATCGACTACGGCCGCGCCCTGTCGCAGTACCCGCTGTTCTGGTACGAAGAGGCCGGCGA
Source organism: Acidovorax sp. SUPP2539 (assembly GCF_030158975.1). NCBI lineage: Bacteria > Pseudomonadati > Pseudomonadota > Betaproteobacteria > Burkholderiales > Comamonadaceae > Acidovorax > Acidovorax sp. SUPP2539. Next base: position 695,121 of record NZ_BQXJ01000003.1, read on the forward strand.
CCCGCTCGACTACGAACTGCAGGCCAAGCTGGGCGAGGTGTACCAAGGCCCCATGGCCACGGGCGAGAACCTGTTTTCGATGCAGGACGCGCGCAACCTCATCCGCCACGGCGGCATGCACAAGGACCGCGACTGGCTGCAGTTCGACTGCGCTTTGAGCTACGGGCTGGTCGAATACCTGCGCACGCTGGACATGCTCAAGGACCATGGCTGGTCCCCCAGCCGCTGCATCCCCCACGGCGGCCACCAGATGTCGCTGGCCATCGCCGCGGGCCTGGGCCTGGGCGGCAACGAAAGCTACCCCGATCTGTTCCAGCCCTATGGCGGCTTCCCGGACGGCGTGAAGGTGGAAAACGGTTACGTCACGTTGCCACCGTTGCCGGGCATCGGGTTCGAGGGCAAGTCCGACCTGATCGCGGAGATGCGGGCCCTGGCTTCCTGAGAAGAATGCAGTGGGGCGGTTGCTATAAAAATATGAGCAATATGCCCTAGTAAGATATGTGCTGTAGGCCTTTTTGACCCGAACTGTTTTTTGGCGGCATCGCTCCGACGCCCGGCCTCGCCCTGCGATGCCGGGCGTTTGCCATGGGGGGTGGCGCAGGGCGTGCGGGGGGCTTTATGCTGGCCGGGGCCCTGTGATGGGTCGGCATTTGCTTGTATCGTCGGTTTTCTCGTGTCCTTCGTGCTCATCCATCCCCATGGACATCAAGACCCTGCGCCTTTTCGTGGAAATCGCCAAACACGGCAGCTTCGCCGAAGCGGCCAAGGTGGTGTGCGCCACGCAGTCGGCGGTCAGCAAGGCGATGAAGGGGCTCGAATCCGAGATGGGCGTGCAACTGCTCGCGCGCACGGGTCGGGGCAAGGGCCTCACCGCTGCGGGCAACCTGCTGCTGCGCCGCGCGGTGAACATCCTGCATGAGATGCGCGGGCTGGAGGGCGAACTGGCGGAAATGCAGCAGGTGCAGCGCGGAAGCCTGCGCATCGGTTTTCCCCGCATGGGCACCAGCGCGTATTACGCAGGGCTGTTCACCGAGTTCCGGCAGCGCTTTCCCGCCATCGACGTGGCCATGGTGGTCGAGCCGCTGGACCGGCTGGAAGCGCAGCTGCGGGCGGGCGAGGTGGATCTGGCGGCCCTGGTGGCGCCTGCCGCGCACGACTTCGACTGGCAGCATGTGCGCACCGAGCCCGTGGTGGCCCTGGTGCCGCAGGCCTTCGTACCCGTCGGCACCACGCGCATTTCGCTCGCGGAATTGGCGCAGTGGCCGCTCATCCTGTTCGAGGAGGGCACGACCGTGAACCAGGCCCTGCTGCAGGCCTGTGCGCGGCAAGGCGTGCGGCCCCGCGTGTCGGTGATGGGTACGGGGCAGGTCGATTTCATGGTGCAGCTGGTGGCGCAGCAGCTGGGCGTGATGCTGCTGCCGCGCGTCATCACGCGCTGGAGCAAGCACCCCGGCGTGTGCTACCTCGACGTGGACGATCTGTCCTCCATCTGGCACTTCACCCTGGCCTGGCGCCGCGGCGTGCCCCACACGCCCGCGGCGCGTGCCTGGCTGGACCTGGCGCAGGATTACTTCCAGGTGCGCCAGCTCGGATGCTGAGCCCCGCCATCGGGCGGGAGCGCCGGCTCAGTAGGCGCCCGACGAGCCGATCAGCCGCTGCGTGGGCGCCGGCAGCGCGCCATGGCGGCTGTTGCTGCTGCTGCGGGCGGTGCCAGTCGGGGTTCCGGCCGTGCCGGCATCGGTGTCGCCCGGCAGGCGGAACTGGGCCACCATGCGCGAGAGCGATTCGGCCTGGAACTTCAGGCTGTCGGCGGCGGCAGCGCTTTCCTCCACCAGTGCCGCGTTCTGCTGCGTGACCTGGTCCAGTTGCTGCACCGCATCGCCCACCTGGTTGATGCCGCTCGATTGCTCGGCGCTGGCCGCGCTGATCTCCGACAGCAGCGTGGACACTTGTGTGACCTGCGCCACCACCTCGTCCATGGTGCGCCCGGCCTGTGCCACGAGGTCGCTGCCGGTGCTCACGCGCGAGACGCTGGCTTCGATCATCGCCTTGATCTCCTTGGCGGCCTCCGCCGAGCGCCCGGCGAGCGATCGCACCTCGCTGGCCACCACCGCGAAGCCGCGCCCTTGCTCGCCTGCGCGGGCCGCCTCCACCGCGGCGTTCAGCGCCAGGATGTTGGTCTGGAAAGCGATGCCGTCGATCACCCCGATGATCTCCGCCATGCGGCCGGAACTCTGCTGGATGTCCTGCATGGTGGACACGACGTTGCCCACCACCGAGCCGCCCTGCGTGGCCACGGCCGAAGCGCCGGAGGCCAGCTGGTGCGCGCGGCGGGCCGAGTCGGCGTTCTGCTGCACGGTGGAGGTCAGTTCTTCCATCGACGCTGCGGTCTCCTCCAGGTTGCTGGCCTGTTCCTCGGTGCGCTGGCTCAGGTCGGCGTTGCCGTTGGCGATCTGCACCGACCCCGTCGCGATGGAGTCGGCGCTCGTGCGCACGTTGCCCACGATCTGCACCAGGCTGGCGTTCATGCGCTGCAGCGCGTTGAGCAACTGGCCCACCTCGTCCTTGCTGTTCGCCTCGATGTGCGACGTCAGGTCGCCCGCCGCCACGGTCTCGGCGATCTGCACCGCGCGCCCGATGGGCCGGGTGATGGATCGCGTGATGAGCCAGCCCAGCACGAACGACACGGCCACCGCCGCGCACGCGATGGCGATGATGAGCTGAAAGCCCGTCTTCACCTCGCGGTCCGCGCCGTCGCTGGCCTTGTCCATCTGCAGTTGCTGGTGATCGGACATCTTGTCGATCGCTGCCATGTAAGCCAGCTGGTTGCGCCGCAGCGTGTTGGCCAGCAGGCCCTTGGCTTCCTCGGTCTGGCCTGCGCGGATCAGCGAAAGGAAGGCGTCCACGTCCTTCACATAGGCGGACCGCTGCTCCTGCGTGTCTGCGAGCAACCGCTTGCCCATGTCGCTTTGCACCGTGGGCGTGAGCTTGGCGTACATGCCGGTGATGAGTTCGCGGCTGCCTTCGATGCCCTTGATCTCCTGCGCCCGCTGGGCCGCATTATCGAAGATCACCAGGTTGCGCACGTAGCGGGCCTGCTGATCGACCTCGTCGGAAATCTCGTTCAGCAGCCGGACCTTGACGTAATAGTCCTTGGTCACCAGCGTCAGCGCCTGGTTGACGTTGCTCAGGGCCGACATGGAGATGCCGGCCACGAGGAGCAGCAACACGATCGTGGAAAGAAATGCGAGCGTGATGCGGGGGCCGATGCGCAGGTTTCCGAAGAATCGGTGGTTCATGGACGTGCTCTTTCTTTCTTGGTGGGCTCAGAAAAAAAATGCGCCACCCGCAAGTGCCGGGGCGGAGTTGCAGGTGGCGCGCACTTCAATGCTTTCCTCTTGCGGCGTGCGGTTCGCCCCATGGGTCAGCCGCTTCGGCTTCTACCCTCCCTCCCTGTCCATCTGCGTGGAAACTTGCTGGCAGTGCAATGTCGTTCGTAAGTTTATGTTTCAGATTTTCAAATCCAAAGCGAAATTTTGGAAAGCAACACGTGCCAATTTCGCATGTCTCGCCAAACGCCGCATGTGGCGGCCGGCCATCTTCCGAAGGGTGGTGGGGCTCTTTCCCGTGCGGGCCAAGGGGTGCTTCCGCGAAAACGTCCAGCCATGAAAAAAGCCTGCTCCCGCAAGGCGGGGGCAGGCTTTTCGATGGACGCGGCCCAGGGGGCGGCGGCAGGCTGATTACAGCGAGTCGATGAAGCTGCGCAGCTTGTCGCTGCGGCTGGGGTGCTTGAGCTTGCGCAATGCCTTGGCTTCTATCTGGCGAATGCGCTCGCGCGTCACGTCGAACTGCTTGCCGACTTCTTCCAGCGTGTGGTCGGTGGACATCTCGATGCCGAAGCGCATGCGCAGCACCTTGGCTTCGCGCGGCGTGAGGCCGTCCAGGATGTCCTTGACCACATCGCGCAGGCCGGCCTGCATGGCGGCATCGATCGGGGCGGTGTTGGCACCGTCCTCGATGAAATCGCCCAGGTGGCTGTCGTCGTCGTCGCCGATCGGCGTTTCCATGGAGATCGGCTCCTTGGCGATCTTCATGATCTTGCGGATCTTGTCTTCCGGAATCTCCATCTTGGCCGCCAGGATGGACGCATCGGGCTCGAAGCCGAACTCCTGCAGATGCTGGCGCGAGATGCGGTTCATCTTGTTGATCGTCTCGATCATGTGCACCGGAATGCGGATGGTGCGCGCCTGGTCGGCGATCGAGCGCGTGATGGCCTGGCGGATCCACCACGTGGCGTAGGTCGAGAATTTGTAGCCGCGGCGGTATTCGAACTTGTCCACGGCCTTCATCAGGCCGATGTTGCCTTCCTGGATCAGGTCCAGGAACTGCAGGCCGCGGTTCGTGTACTTCTTGGCGATGGAGATCACGAGGCGCAGGTTGGCCTCGATCATTTCCTTCTTGGCATCGCGCGAGGACGATTCGCCCTCGTTCATGCGCTTGTTGATGTCCTTGAGCTCGGGCAGCGGCACCACCACGCGCGCCTGCAGGTCCATCAGGCGCTGCTGCAGTTCCTGCACCGGCGGAATGTTGCGTTGCAGCACGGTGCTCCAGGGCTTGCCGGACGCCGCCTGCTTTTCCACCCACTTCAGGTTCAGCAGGTTGGGCGGGAATTCCTTGATGAAGGTTTCCTGCGGCATGCCGCACTTGTCCACGATGATGCGGCGCAGCTCGCGCTCCTTCTTGCGCACGTCGTCCACCTGGCCGCGCACCATGTCGCACAGCTTCTCGATGGTCTTGGCGGTGAAGCGGATGGTCATCAGCTCGGCCGACAGGGCCTGCTGGGCCTTCATGTAGGCGGGCGTGCCGTAGCCTTCCTTGTCGTAGATCTTGTGGACCTTCTCGAACAGGTCGCGCATGGTGTCGAAGCGGGACAGGGCTTCGCGCTTGAGTTCTTCCAGCTTCTTGGTCAGCGCCTTGGAGCCGCCCTTGCCGTCGTCGTCGTCCTCTTCGTCGAATTCGTCGAAGTCTTCTTCGGCCACGTAGTCGTCGGCTTCATTGGGGTTGGAGAAGCCGTCCACGATGGTGGAGATGACGACCTTGCCCTCGCGGATCTCTTCGCCCATGTTCAGGATCTCGGCGATGGTGGCGGGCGATGCGCTGATCGCCTCCATCATGGCCTGCAGGCCGCCTTCGATGCGCTTGGCGATTTCGATTTCGCCTTCGCGGGTCAGCAGCTCCACCGTGCCCATTTCGCGCATGTACATGCGCACGGGGTCGGTGGTGCGGCCGAATTCGCTGTCCACGGTGGACAGGGCCGCTTCGGCTTCTTCTTCCGCTTCCTCGACGGTCGCCGCGGTGGGCGTCACGTTGTTCTGGAACAGGGTCTCGGCATCGGGCGTCTGCTCGTACACGGCCACACCCATGTCGTTGAGCATCGTGACCACGACTTCCATCGTCTCGGCATCGACCAGCTTGTCGGGCAAGTGGTCGGAGATTTCGACCTGCGTCAGGTAGCCGCGCGTCTTGCCCAGGGTGATCAGGGTCTTCAGGCGCGAGCGGCGCTTGGCCAGGTCTTCCTCGGACAGGACGGTCTCGTCCAGACCGAATTCCTTCATCAAGGCGCGTTCCTTCGCCTTGCTGATCTTCATGCGAAGGGGCTTGACCTTTTCGACCGTGGCCGTGGGGGTGGCTTCGGCTTCGGGTTCGCCTTCGAGGTCGGCCTCGATGTCGGACAGGTCGGCGTCGTCGCCCACCGCATCGTCGTCCGCACCGGCCTTGGGCTTGCGGCCCCGCTTGGCAGGGGCCTTGTCGGCTGCGGCGGCGGCGCCGGCGGCCTTGGCCGGGCGGCCGGGGCGCTTCTTGGGCGTTTCGTCGTCGGCGGAGGCCGCGGCGGCCTTGGCGCGGGCGGGCTTCTTGGTTTCTTCGGAGGCTTCGGCCTTGTCAGAGGACTTGTTCACGGGCACGGTATGGACTTTCTTGGCGGCTGGAGCAGCGGCGGCCAGGGCCTTCTTGGGCTCGGTCGTTGCGGCTTTGGCAGCAGGTTTGGAAGCGGCCTTCGCGGCGGTGCCTGGGGCGGACTTGGGCGACTTCGCGGACTTTTGAGCAGGCATGGACACCTCAGGATCAAAAACGGACACAAAGAAAACGCAAGCGCCATGGATCCCGGCGCGGGTGGCACGGCAAAGGCCGGAGCCTTCGCGGTTCGAGGGAGCGACCCTCAGGGGCAAGATGTGTGGGCGAACATTTGGTGTGCAGTCCTTGCGGTGTGAAGGGCGGTCGTGCGTGTGTGTCACGGTTGCCCGGCCCGGAGGTGCTGCTGTCGCTCTTGCCGATGAACCCTACATTATAGCGGCCCAGGGGAATTTCAAGCCGGCTTGAGCGAAATTCCGCGCAATGCCTTGAGCCGCTGCTCCAGGGCCTGGTACTGCGCCAGTGCCGCCGGGTCGCGCGCCGCCAGCAGGATGAGCTCGTTTTGCTGGCGCTTGAGCTCCTCGATGAGCATGCGGTCGAGCAGGTCGCGCAGCTCGGCCCGCAGTTCCTGCACGTCGCCCTCGGTCTGGGCGTGCGAGCCAGTCATCACCCGTTCCGCCAGCCCCTCGCATTCGTGCCCGAGCAGGCTCTCGCGCAGCACGGCCCAGGCCAGCGGACCGTGCTCGTGCAACTGGCCTTCCAGCCAAGTGAACAGCGGCCCGTGCGGCGCCGCCTGGGCGCACAGCACCGCATGGTCCTCGTGGGCCAGGTCTTCCAGGAACTCCATGTGCGACAGCAGAAGCCGCACCGCGTGGTCCGTGCGGCTCGCCGCCGGGGTGCGGGGCAGGCGCGGCTGGATGGGTCGCTCGTCTTCCTTCTTCCAGCGGCCCTTGCCTTTCCAGTCGCCGTTGTTTTTGCGAAACGGTTTGGCGGCATAGCCCTGGCCGCTACCGGGCGGCTCGCCGGCCGGGGCCCAGCCGGCGTCCTGCGCCGAGGCGCCCCAGGGCGGTTCGTCGGCGTAGGCGGGCGGGGGCGCGCCACCGGGCGCCGCGCGGTGCGCGCCGCCGCCCTGGCGGCTCGCGTCCTGTGCCGCAGCCTGGTTCCACAGATCGGACAGGTCGCGTGCGTCGAGCTGGCCCAGCTCGGCCAGTTCGGTCAGCAACTGCCGCTTGAGCGCGCCGTCGGGCAGGGCGGACCACAGCGGCCGCGCGTTGCTCACCATGTGGGCCCGGCCTTCGGCGGTGCCCAGGTCGCAGTTCTCGCGGGCCGCCTCCAAAAGGAAGCGGCTGAGCGGCAGCGCCTCGCCCACGTGGCGGGCGAAGGCCTCGGTGCCGTGTTCGCGGATGAAGCTGTCGGGGTCGTGCTCGGCCGGCAGGAACAGGAACTTCACGCTGCGCGTGTCGGTGGCGTAGGGCAGGGCGCCGTCGAGTGCCTTGCGCGCCGCGCGCCGCCCGGCCGCGTCGCCGTCGAAGCTGAACACCACGGTCTCGGTGAAGCGGAACAGCTTGTGCACGTGGTCGGGCGTGCAGGCCGTGCCCAGCGTGGCCACGGCGTTCGGGAAGCCGAGCTGCGCCAGCGCCACCACGTCCATGTAGCCTTCCGTGACCAGCACGTAGCCGTGCTCGCGGATGGCGGTGCGCGCCTCGAACAGGCCGTAGAGTTCGCGGCCCTTGTGGAACACGGGCGTTTCCGGCGAGTTGAGGTACTTGGGCTTGTCGTCGCCCAGCACGCGCCCGCCGAAGCCGATGCACTCGCCCTTCACGTTGCGGATCGGGAACATGACGCGGTCGCGGAAGCGGTCGTAGCGCTTGTCGTCCTCCTCGTTCACGATCACCAGGCCGCTCTCGGCCAGCAGGGGGCTGTCGTACTCGGGAAACACGCTGGCCAGATTGCGCCAGCCCTCGGGCGCGTAGCCCAGGCTGTAGCGCTTGGCGACCGTGCCGGACACGCCGCGCCCCTTGAAGTAGCCCACCGCGCGCGGCGAATCCTTGAGGTGCTTGCGAAAGGATTCACCGGCCTTTTCGAGCACGTCCGTCAGCGTGGCCTGCTTTTGCCGCTGGGCGGCGGCGCGCTCTCGCTCCTGGGGCGAGACGTCGTCCTGCGGTACCTGCAGGCCCACCTGCTGGGCCAGGTCCTGCACGGCCTCCACGAAGCCCATGCCGGCGTGCTCCATGAGGAAGCTGATGGCGTTGCCGTTCTTGCCGCAGCCGAAGCAGTGGTAGAACTGCTTGGAGGGGCTGACGCTGAACGAGGGCGATTTTTCCCCGTGGAAGGGGCACAGCCCCATGAAGTTGGCGCCGCCCTTCTTGAGTTGCACGTAGCGGCCGACGATGTCGACCACATCGACGCGGGCGAGCAATTCCTGGATGAACGACTGGGGGATGGACACCCGGCGATTGTCCCCCAACGCGCCGGTGCCGGCACCCGCCGGTCGGCCCGCGGGTCAGTTAGCCTGGTGGCGCGCCTCGCGTGGGCTGAGGCCGAAGCGGCGCTTGAACATGCGCTGGAAGGTGGACGGGTCCGAAAACCCGCACCGCAGCGCGATCTCCGAGAGGCTGGGCCGCTCGGTGCCGGCCCCTGCGGTCGCGGTGATCTGCTGCCAGGCGGCCTCCAGCCGGGCGCTCCAGATGGCGGCCGCCACGCCTTCGCCATGGCGTGCGAACAGGCGGTACAGCGATGCACGGGAGCATTCCAGCAGCAACGCCAGCCGCTCGGCGCCGAAGGCCGGGTCGCCGCAGTGACGCCGCACCAGGCCCCAGGCCGCCCGGTACAGGCTGTCGTCGAAGCGGCCGGCATCGGCCTGCAGGCCGGCTTTCTGCGATGTCTGCAGCAGGGCCAGGGCCATGTCGGTGCAGGCTTTCAGCGCCACGGTGCGTTCGTCGATTCCCATGCGCGGCGCCTCGCGCCAGGTGGCGGCCATCAGGGTCTGCAGCACGCTGCCCAGGCCCGGGCGCTGCGGCAGCTGGTCGGGCAGTGCGAAGCCGGGGCCCAGGGTGTCGTGGATCGTCTTGCGCGACACGATGAGGGACATGTCGCGGTGCCGGGAGCGCCGGATCTCCACGGGCCGGGCGTAGTCCACGAGGTAGAGCATGCCGGCCGAGATCTGCTGCGCTCCGTGGTTTTCCTGGGTGGCCCAGTCGCACTCCACCATCAGCGACAGGCTGATGTCGTCCGCGCCGTCCCGGCGGCACATGGCCTCGGTGCGCACGGCATGCACGGCCTCGCTCGCGTGCTCGACCAGATCGGCCCCATGGCCGACGATGCGACGCAACCGCCCGCCGAACGCCGCTCCGTCCGGCGCGTCGGACTCGGGGCGCATGCGGCTGAGCACCGATTCCCGCCAGAAGTCGAGGCGCTCGCCCGAGGGGATGGGGTCAGTGGAGACCTCCACCAGGGTCCCTGGGACGTGCGGACTGGCGAGCGCAGCATGGCGGCGGGGTGGATGGGAATCGGAAGCCGGACGGATCTCGTTTGCCATGAATTCCCTTCGGCGGTCTGTTGCTTTCTGTGTGTTTCCACTCGAAATGTAGTGCACGCGCGACAGGTCGCGAAAAAAACCCTGCGCGCCGAACGGGGTCGAAATGGACCCCGCGTCTCACCCGTTGGGCCTGGCATGGCCGCCCGTCTCAATTGCCCGTACGGAGGGCTCTGGCCGCGGCGTGGGATGGAAATCCCCACTGGATCAGCGGGTTGAAACGGCCGGGGCGAAACGTCACGATGCACCGGTGGGCGGGAGGCCTGCTGCCCGATTCCGGGCGAAAAAACTGCGTCATCACCCCAATGGACCGGCCTGCCGGACACAATTTATGCACCCTGTGGACAGCCCCCTCGACCCCCTGCAGCATCTTGACCTCGTCCGAAGCTGCGGCGAAGGCGGACTCGGCCCTGCACCCCATGCGCTGTCGGTGCCGGTCCATGCCGAGCCGGGCGGCCCGGGCCAGGGCACGCTCACGGTCTTCGGCGCGGGCGGCCAGACGCTGGTGCAGACGGCCTTCGACGGCCATGCCACGGTGCTGGTGCACGCGGCGCGGGACGGCCTGCGCCTCGTCCTGGACCTGGGGGACGGCCTGCACCTGGCCGCCCGGCTCGAGGACTACCGCTCCGGCACGGCGGTCGTGCTGTCGCCGATCTCCACGCTGGTGGATGCCTACCTCGCCACGCAGCCAGGGATGGCGCTGGCGCGGGCCCAGGCACGCGTGCTGGAGTCGCTGGGGCTGCCGCCCGACCTTCCCGTGGGGACTCTGGGCTTCAGCCTGGACCGCGACCGGTTCGATGCGGACCACTTCCACCAGGCCGCGCGCGGCGCGGGCGGCACGCAGGCGCTGGCATGGCAGGTGGCGGACGGCATCGACGCCACGGTCTCCGTCCAGCGCTTCGGACGGAACGCGGCCGGCCTGCTGGGCGCCGACAAAAGCCCCGACGCCACCATCAAGGACCTGGTGGATGGCTTGTCCGGCAACTTCAAGGACTGGGCCGGCGGCAAGGTCAAAGGCTGGCTCATGCGGGTCAGCGGGATCAACAGCTTCCTGAACGAACTGGGGCTGGGTGAAGGAGAGGACACCACCGCCAAGCAACTGCAGGCGATCACGGCCGAGATCAAGCGGCTGAGCGAGGCGATCGACAAGGTGCCGCGGTCCACGGCCTACATCGCCCGCCTGACGGCGCTGGAGGTATTGAAGGCGTTCGTGCAGGACAAGACCGAGTTGCTGGCCAGCGCGGCGGGGGATGCGCCGCCGACGGCCGACCAGCTTCAGGAGCAATTCGTCAAGTCCGTGAATGAAAGCCTGGTGTTGACCCAACTGCACGACAACCAGGTGGGCTCCGGTGCCGATGCCAAGGGGCTGATCCGCCTGCTGCTGGACGACCACCCCAAGTTCTATTCGGGCCGCGCCGGAACGGCCTATGACGACCTGCTGTTCAACGCCTTCAACCAAGCGCGCGCGCTGCAGGCCCAGGCACTCAATCTCAAGGTCGAGGCCGCCCATGCGGGCGATCCGCCGCAGCTGGACAAGGCGGAGCGGCACCTGGACGAGTACCACATTCACCTCAAGCGCCAGCGGCTGATGTACCCCAACGGGCTCAAGCCCTTCGCCGACGGCAGCATCCTGGACCGCGACACCGGCCTGATGTGGAAACCGGAGATGTTCGAGTACGACGGTCTGGAAGGGCTGATGGCCGACCCGGCGAGCGCGGGAAATCCCTGGCGCCTGCCCAGCATCACCGAACTGCAGAGCCTGATACCGTCGAACGCCGTGCGCCATCGGCTGCCTTCCGGCGAACAGTCGGCTGCGACGCCTCAAGTCATGCGGTATTTCGGTTTCAAGCCGCAGTCGTACCAGCAGGACGGCACCACCCATTACCGGCATTTCGCCGACCTGGGGCAGGCGGGGTCCAGGCCGTACAAGATCCTCGGCCCGGGCTACATCGTCACCCGCAACGCCTACACGCGGCGCGATCGCCACTGGGGCCAGTCGGACTACGAACTGCGCACGCTGGTGATGAACCTCTACAACGGCGACGAGGAAAACATCCGCATCAAATTCTGCCGTGGCGACGGCAAGTGCTATACCGAATACGGCTCCTCGCAGCCACCCGTGCCGTGGACCATGCCGGTGCTGTACGTGCGCACGCCGCCCGTTCCCGTGGAGTTCAAGGTCGAGTTCTACGAAGGTTTCAAATCCACGGCCGACACGGCGCAGGGTTGGGCGCTGGTGCGCTACTCCGACAGCGGCGAGTGGAAGGACGTGACCCAGGATGCGATCTGGAGCGTCGAGGGCGATAACGCGTCGGACGTGCACGTGTCCAACCACGAAGGCACCAGCGGCCTGGTACAGCTGCGCAGCCAGGAGCGCACGCCACGTGCCTACACGATCAAGGCCGAACTGCCCTGGTACCTGTCGGACCAGCTCGGGCAATGGGGCCGGCTCGAAGGCAAGGCCATCCTCTACGGCAACCAGAGCGCGCCGGTGCCGGTGCTCAAGCGGCTGCTGCTGTCCCCTGCCACGAAGGTCACCAAGCAATACCCGTTTTCGTACGACCTCAGCATCCGGGGCGTCCTGAGTTCGGAGGCCGCCGTCGACAAGGACATGGCCGTCTGGTCGTGCAACCCGAGCGATTCCGGCGTGCAGATCAGCCCCTCCGGCCACGTGACGGTGTCCCTGAGGCCCACATCGAAAAAGCAGATCCAGATCAAGGCCACGATCGGCGGCGCCGAAGGGTTCGCCTACCTCGTGCTGCTGCCCTGACCCGCGAGGCGCATTCCATGCCATTTCTCACCATCAGTGCCGGCCGCGACCGGTCCATCGCCCTCGCCGCAGACGGTGCGGCCTACGGCTGGGGCGGCGTCAAGCGGCTCGGCGCCCAGCTGCCACCCGGCTATCCAGGCGAGCTGTGCACATCCAGCCCCACCGAGATCGGCCACAACCGCTACGCGCAGCCGCAGCCCCAGTGGCTGAACCCGGGCCTGCCGTTCACCGCGGTGCACGACGGGCATTCCCACACGCTGGCCGTGCGCGAGGGCGGCGCCGTGGTGGCCTGCCGGCCCGTGGTGTCGCCGGATCACGGCGCCGACCGCGTGGGCGTGTCGGGCCTGCCGTCCCCGGTGGTCCAGGTGGCCCAGACCGAAGCCGCCGCATTCGCGCTGCAGGCCGACGGTACGGTGCGCTCCTGGGGCATGGCGGCCTACGGGCAACTGGGCCGCGTGACGGCGTCGCGCGAATCCGGCCCGCAGGCCATCGAAGGCCTGGGCGCCATCGCGCACCTGGCGCCCGGCCATGCGCACGTGCTGGCGCTGGACCGTGCCGGCCGCGTCTGGGCCTGGGGGGCCAACGCGGCCGGCCAGCTCGGCAACGGGGCACTGACTGAATCCGCCGTGCCGGTGCGGGTGGACCTGCCCGGGCGCATCGTGCAGGTGGCCGCGGGCGACACGCACAGCTTCGCGGTGGACGCGCAAGGCGGGCTGTGGGCCTGGGGCTCCAACCAGTACGGGCAATCGGGCGATGCGGCCGCGCGCTATTTCGCCCGGCCCGTGCGGGTGCGCACCGGCTTCGCCGTGGCGCAGGTGGATGCGGGCATGTTCTACACCGTGGCGCTGTCGCGCCAGGGCGATGTGTTCGCATGGGGTTGGAACGGCATGGGGCAGCTCGCGCGGGACGGCATGGCCTTTTCCGCCAAGCCGCTGCGGGTGCCGGCGCTGCGCGGCGTGCTGCAACTGGCGGCCGGATCGGGCCACGTGCTGGCGCGCACCGGCACCGGGCTGCTCGCCTGGGGCGACAACCGCTCGTCCGCCTGCGGGGCGTTTCCGTCCACCGCCGTGCAGGTCCGTCCCCATCCCATCGCATTCGCCTGAAGGCCCGCCATGACCGATTCTTTCTCGACCCCGGAGCCGACGCGCCGCGCCAGCCTGCAGTGGATGTTGGGGCTCTCCCTGGGCTCGGTGGTTGCCCCGCTGGCCGGCTGCGGCGGCAGCGCCTCCGGCGCCACGGCGGACACGCTGCCCGAGCCCGCCGCGCTGACGTCGTCCGGCGGCCAGCTCAGCCTGGACCTGTTCGCCCGCTACGGCGCGCAGCCGCTGCGCATCGCGGGATCGCAGCCGCCGGCCTATCCGGGCGTGGCCCGCACGGTGCAGACCGCGCTGCGCAGCTTCAACGGCCAGTACATGGCGCCCACGCTGCACCTGCAGCCCGGCGACACGCTGCGCATCCGGCTGGTCAACGAACTGCCGGCCAACGTGAAGGGCCAGTCCTCGCTGGACTACCTCAACCACCAGAACAGCACCAACCTGCATTTCCACGGCCTGCACGTCGATCCGCGGGAGATCCGCCCTGGCGTGTTCGGCGACTACGTGGTGGACATGGCCGAGGCCGGCGTGCTGCCGGGGGCCAGCCGCCAGCACGAGGTGGCCATCCCGGCCGACCACACCAACGGCATCTACTGGTACCACCCCCATCTGCACGGGTCGTCCAACGTGCAGGTCTCCAGCGGCATGTTCGGCGCCATCCTCATCCACGACCCCAAGGACACCTTCATCGACACGCCGGACATCCGCGAGCGGGCGATCCACGTGCACAAGGTCAACCTGACCGACGAGGGCAAAACGGAATCGTTCTACGACTCCATCCGCACCGCGTCGTCGGGCTTTTTGCTCAACGGCGCCTACCAGCCCACCATCGTGATGCGGCCGGGCGAGGTGCAGCAATGGCACTTCGTCAACACGGCTTCGTTCTACCCGTTCAACCCCGTGCTGGACGGCCACACGCTCTGGGCGTATGCCAAGGACGGCAACGTGTTCAACCGCCGTTTCAAGCCCATCAACGCGGCCACTTCGGACCAATTCGACAACGCCCACTGGCCCGGCAACGCGCTGTACCCCGGCAACCGCCATTCGATCGTGGTGAAGGCCAGTGACGTGCCCGGCACGTACTACCTGCGTTCGGTCAAGGCGCCGTCGAGCGAGGCGCAGGACGAGATCGTCGCGCGCATCGTGGTGGAGGGCACGCCGCTGTCCACCCCGCTGCCCCAGCCCGCGCGCCTGCCGCGCTATGCCGAGCACCTGCCCATCACCGATGAGGAACTGGCGGCCCATGGCGGCAAGCAGCGCAGCCTGGTGCTGGCCGTGCTGTCCAAGACGAGCGAGCGCCTGGCCCAGCCCATTCCGGCGGGGGAGGGCTGGTTCATCCCGCTGTCCGATGGCGTCGACGGTTTCACCGACACCGTGTTCTCGTCCGGCGATGCCTCGCCGCAGGCCCGGCTGTCGCCGTTCCAGTCGTCGCTCACGGCCACGCAGACGGTGGCGCTGGGCGCGGTGGAGGAATGGACCATCCAGAACCTCAATCGCTACCCGCACCCGTTCCACATCCACGTCAACGACAGCTATGTGGTCCGGGTCAACGGCGAGCCGGTCGATCCGTACTGGGCCGACACGCTGCCGGTGCCGCCGATGGGCAGCATCACCTTCCGCATGCGGTTCACCGACTTCCACGGCCAGTTCGTGTGGCACTGCCATGCGCTCGACCACGAAGACCTGGGAATGATGCAACTGGTGCACGTGGTGGCGTGACAGGCGACGAACACGAGCGAGCGAACAAGGGCAAGAGCAGACGCGGAGCCACAGGAACCAAGAGAGAGAGGGGAGAGAAGAAGAGCGCGGCGAGGGGCCCGGTGCGGTGCGCCGGGCCCCGGCGTCGTGCGCGGGATGGGGCCTGATGGGGCAGCAATGGCTGGTGTCCTGGTGGGGCACGGGACGCGTGTGGGACCAGGGTGCCGCTGAATGGGCGTAAGCTTGTCGAGTCGATCGTCGCCCCGCCATTGCCCGTGGCCCATCGCTGTCATGAATCTGCCCGCCTCCCCCCACGCCGTCTCTTCGGCCACCGCCTCTTCGCCCGCCTGCGCCGCCTGCCGCGATGGCCAGGCGCTGGACTTCGAGTTCACCATGGCGTTTCAGCCCATCGTCGACCTGCGCGACCGCAGCGTCTATGCCTACGAGGCGCTGGTGCGGGGGCTGGACGGCAGCTCGGCCCAGAGCATCCTGGATCGGGTGACCGAGCAGAACCTCTATGCCTTCGACCAGGCCTGCCGCGTGAAGGCCGTGGAGCTGGCCGCGGCACTGGGCATGCCCTGCCGGCTGAGCATCAACTTCCTGCCCAACGCCGTGTACCAGCCGGAGGCCTGTATCCGCGCCACGCTGCAGGCCGCGCAGCGCTGCGGCTTTCCCACCGAGCGCATCATCTTCGAGATCGCCGAGCGCGAGAACCTGCTGGACAAGGCGCACCTGCAGGGCATCCTGCACGCCTACCGCCGCCACGGCTTCCTGAGCGCGATCGACGATTTCGGCGCGGGCTACGCGGGCCTGAGCCTGCTGGCCGACTTCCAGCCCGATCTGCTGAAGATCGACATGGCCCTGGTGCGCGGCGTCGACCGCCATCCGGTCCGGCAAGCCATCGTGCGCAGCATCGTGGGCCTGTGCGATGACCTGGGCGTGCAGGCCCTGGCCGAAGGCGTCGAAACCGATGCCGAGCTGCACACCTTGCGCGGCCTGGGCATCCACCTGTTCCAGGGCTACCTGCTGGCCCGGCCCGCGCTGCAGGCCCTGCCGCCCGTGCGCTGGCCGCAGGACGCCGCCGCCTGACGCTGCGCCGCCAGGCGGCGGCGGGGGTTTACACGGCGCGCCGGCTGGAAGATGCTCGGCCTTCGTTCAACCCCTCGCCTTCGCCGCATGTCCCTCGATCCCGCCGTCATCCAGGCCTTTGCACCCACCGGGGTGCTGCGCGCCTCCATCAACCTGGGCAACCCCATTTTGGCCAAGGCCGGTGCGCCGGGGGCGGACCCGTCCGGTGTGTCCGTCGATCTGGCGCGGGCCCTGGCCGAGCGCCTGGGTGTGCCCATCGCCTTCGCCGTGTTCGATGCGGCCGGCCGATCGGTCGAGGCCGTCACGCAGGAGCAGGCCGATGTGGGCTTCTTCGCCGTGGACCCGCTGCGCGGCGCCGGCATCGCGTTCACCGCGCCGTACGTGCTCATCGAAGGCTGCTACCTGGTGCGGGACGATTCGCCGCTGCGCGACAACGAGGCCGTGGACCGGCCCGGGCACCGGGTGGTGGTCGGCAAGGGAAGCGCCTACGACCTCTACCTGAGCCGCGAGATGAAGGCCGCCACCCTGGTGCGCGCCCCCACGTCGCCCGCCGTCGTGGAAACCTTCCTGGCCGAAGGCGCCGACGTGGCTGCGGGCGTCAAGCAGCAGCTGCAGGCCGATGCGCAGCGCCTGGGCGGCGGCCTGCGCCTGCTGCCGGGCCGCTTCATGGTCATCCAGCAGGCCATGGGGCTGCCCAAGGGCCGGGGCGCGGCCGCGGCGGGCGTGCTCCATGCCTTCGTGGAAGAGGCCAAGGCCAGCGGCTTCGTGCAGGCCGCGCTGGAGCGGCACGGCATCCAGGGCGCCTCTGTGGCGCCGGCCCAGGCCCAGGCCCCGGCTTGAGGCGGTGATTCGATTGCTATTGTTTTAATAGCGATATGCCCTAGTGTCGATTGTGCTGGGGCCTGTTTTGATAACA
Source organism: Acidovorax sp. SUPP2539 (assembly GCF_030158975.1). Classification (NCBI taxonomy): domain Bacteria; kingdom Pseudomonadati; phylum Pseudomonadota; class Betaproteobacteria; order Burkholderiales; family Comamonadaceae; genus Acidovorax; species Acidovorax sp. SUPP2539. The sequence continues at coordinate 712,133 of NZ_BQXJ01000003.1, forward strand.
AGCCTGCTTCGCAGGGCCCCGCCGGGGTGCTGGCCGGTGCGGGGCGCGCGGGGCCGCGCATAAGATCGCATCGGCACCGAACGGGCCGCGGCATGCTGCGGCGGCCCGCGCTGCCACCCGACCATTCCAAAGGAGACAACCCATGAAAAAAACGTTCCGCCTGCTGGCCGCCGCAATCGCCCTGGTGGGGGTGGCATCGACGGCGTCGGCCGAGGTGTACCCCAAGGAGGCGCTGCTGAAAGCCAACAAGGAGGGCGCCGGCGGCGGCAAGGGCACGCTGGCCGGCGAATACGCCTTCACGCGCGACAAGGCGCTCAAGGACCAGGCCATCAAGGAGATCAGCTGGCTCACGCTGCAGCCAGGCGACTCCATCGGCTACCACAAGCACACCAGCAACGAGGACACCTACGTGATCGTCTCGGGCCGCGGCACCTTCAAGGACAAGGACGGCGTGGACGTGGCCGTGAAGCCGGGCGACGTGACCATCGTGCGCAAGGGCGAATCGCACGGGCTGACCAATACCGGCACCGAGCCGCTGGTGTTCCTGGACGTGATCGCCGAGCAGTAGGCGCTGGCGCAGCGGCCGGCCCCGGGCCGTAACGCCAAAGAGCACCCGCCGGGTGCTCTTTTTTTGAGGGGCGGGCGCTCAGTCCCCCATCACCACGCCTTCGCGGCGCGGGTCGGCGCCGCCCAGCCACATCGGCTGCCCGTGCACCTCGGCGCGGGTGATGGCCTGCAGGCCGCTGGTCATGTTCATCTCGCGCACCTCGGCGCCGCGGGCGCGCAGCGCCTCCACCGTGGCCGGCGGGAAGCGGTTTTCCTCCAGCATCGTCGGGCCATTGAGCGAGCCGAAATTGGGCAGGTTGATGGCCTGCTGCGGCATCAGCCCCCAGTTGAAGATGCCGTAGAGCGTCTTGGCCGTGTAGTGGATGATGAGCGCGCCGCCCGGGCTGCCGCCGCTCATCACCACCTGGCCGGTCTGCTTGTCGAACACCAGCGTGGGCGCCATCGACGAGCGTGGGCGCTTGCCGGGCTCCACCCGGTTGGCGATGGGCTGGCCCTGCGCGTCCTTGGGCGCGAAGCTGAAATCGGTCAACTCGTTGTTCAGCAGGAAGCCCTTGACCATCTGGCGCGAGCCGAACTGGTCTTCGATGGTGGTCGTCATCGCCACCGCGTTGCCGAAGGCATCGACGACGCTGATGTGGCTGGTGCCGTGTTCGATCTGGTCGGGCATGGGCGCATGGCTGGTTTTGACCGCGCCGGGGTTGCCGGGCTGCGCCACCTTCATGCTCTGCGGGCCGATCAGCTTGGCGCGCTGGGCGAGGTAGGCGGGGGCGAGCAGGGTGCTCCAGCTGCCGCCCGGCGGTTGCACGAAGTCGGGGTCGGCCACGTAGAGGCCGCGGTCGGCGAAGGCCAGGCGCGAGGCCTCGTTGTACAGGTAGAGCCAGTCGGCACTGGGCAACCAGTCGCCCGCGCCCTTGGGGCCTTCCTGCAGCGCCATCGTGTTGGCGTCGGTGTTCTTCAGGATGCCCAGGATCTGCCCCACGGCGATCGCGCCCGAGCTGGGCGGCGGAAAGCCGCACAGGCGAAAGTCCTTGGAGGCCACCTGGTAGTCCGTGCACAGCGGCTCGCGCTTCCTGGGCTGGTAGCCGGCCAAGTCGGCCAGCGCCAGGCGCCCGGGGTTGGTCGGGTGGCCCTGCACCTTGGCGACGATGGCCTGCGCCACCTCGCCCTCCAGCAGCGCCTTGGAGCCGTTGTTCGCGATGCCTTTCAGCACGGCGGCCAGCTCGGGGTTCTTGAGGACATGGCCCACGGGCCAGGGCTGGCCCGCCGCGTCGAAGAAATAGGCGCGCGCGGCCGGGTCCTGGGCCAGGTACTTTTCGTTGGCCAGCAGCGTGTTCAGGCGCGGGCTCACCTTGAAGCCGTTCTCGGCCAACTGGATGGCCGGCTGGAACAGCGATGCCCACGGCAGCTTGCCGTGCTCCTTGTGCGCCAGCTCCAGCATGCGCACCGCGCCGGGCGTACCCACCGAGCGGCCGCCCACCACGCCGTCGTAGAAGGGCACGGGCTTGCCGTCGGGGCCGAGAAAGAGGTTCTCGGTGGCGGCGGCCGGCGCCGTCTCGCGGCCGTCGTAGGCCTCGACCCGGCTGCCCGCCGAGTGCAGCAGGAACGCGCCGCCGCCGATGCCGCTCGACTGCGGCTCGACCAGCGACAGCACCATCTGCACCGCGATGGCGGCATCGATCGCCGAGCCGCCGGCCTTGAGCACCTGGTAGCCCGCATCGGTGGCCAGCGGGTTGGCGGCCGCCACGGCGAACTTCTGCGTCGCCCAGCCGGGCTTCTCGGTGTAGCCGGACGCGCCTTCGGGCTGGTCGGGCAGGGTGTAGTTCAGGCGGGGGCTGGTGCCGCAGGCCGCGAGCAGGGCGGCGGCAGCGAGGGCGGCCAGCCGGGCGGCGGGCAGGTGCTTTTGGATCATGGAGTCTCCCTGTGTGGTGGGCGCCATGGTAATGCGGGGTGCAGGCCTGGCCTGCGGGTGTTACACCCCGCTACCGAACCGGCGCGCGTGGGCGGCCCCTGGGTTGGGAGTCTTTGGTCTTTTTGGCCTCCAGCGCAATAAATACTAAGGCATTTTGCTATTTATTTCGTAGCAAATCAGAGGTCGCGCACGGGCCCGGGGCGACCGTCTTCCACCACGAAGCGGGCCAGGGTGGAGGCGCCGCTGTCGGCCCGCAGCGGGTCGTCCACGGTACGCAGCGTGGTGGTCCAGCGCCGGGGCGTGACCTCGGCCAGCCCCCAGCCGCGCAGATCGCAGCGCGCCAGCAGCACGTGCGGGTTGTGGCGGGCGATGGCGTCCACCTTGTCCTGCGTGGTGCCCGAGCGTGAGCTGATCGAAGTGCCGCAGAACTCGCTGGCCAGCACGCGGGCCGTGGGAGCCAAGGGGGACTCGGCCGGCGCGGCCCCGTCGGTCGGCGCCATCACGTTGCAGACGTAGTTCTGGTGGATGTCGCCCCCCAGCAGCACCGTGTTGCGCAGCGCATGCCGGGCCACCGATTGCAGCAGCCGCTGGCGTGCGGCCGGGTAGCCGTCCCAGCTGTCGGTCGATTGCACGCCCGAGGGGTAGTGGCGCGGCGAGAACAGCGTCTGCTGCGCGATCACGCTCCACTGGGTGCCGTCGCCGATGGCGCTTCCCACGCCGCCGCCGCGTGCATCGGCGGCCAGGCCGGCATCCAGCCAGCGCTCCTGCGCCGCGCCCAGGAAGCTGCGCCCGGGCGCCTGCAGCTCGGCGCAGTCGCCGGGCCGCACGGCGCCCGCGCCGCTGCTGCCTTCCGCGCGGCAGGCCTGGCGGTCGCGGAACTGGCGCGCATCCAGCAGGTGGACGGTCGCCAGCCGCCCCCAGGGCAGCGCGCGGTACACCTGCAGCGCGCCGAACCCGCTGGCCGCCAGGCTCGCGGCGCGCAGCGGCGTGTGTTCGTAGAAGGCCTGCCATGCCGCCGTGCGCATCGCCAGGAAGTCGGCGGCGTCGCCGCGGCCGTGGGTGCCGGCGTAGTCGTTCTGCACCTCGTGGTCGTCCCAGGTCGTGGCCCAGGGGCACAGCGCGTGGGCCGCCTGCAGCGATGGATCGCTCTTGTGCAGCGCGTAGCGGTCGCGGTAGTCGGCCAGCGTGTGCGCCAGGCGCAGGCCGTGCACGCGCGCCAGCCCGGCCGGGTCCTTGGGGCTGGCGTATTCGTAGATGTAGTCGCCCAGAAACAGCACCAGGTCGGGCGACTGGCGGCACACGTCGGCCCAGGCCGCGTAGTGGCCGTGCTCCCACCGCTGGCACGACGCGAAGGCGATGCGCAGGCCCGGCGCCAAATCCCCGGCGGCCGGCGCGGTGCGCGTGCGGCCGGTGGCGCTGACGGCGTCGCCCTGCAGAAAGCGGTAGTGGTACCAGCGCCCCGGGGCCAGCCCCTGCAGCTCGACATGCACGCTGTGCGCGAGTTCCGGCAAGGCGGTGGCCGTGCCGCGCTGCACGATGCGGCGAAACGCGTCGTCGTGCGCCACCTCCCACCGCACGGCGATCGGGCGGTTCCACGCGCCGGGTTCGGCGGGCACGAGGCGCGTCCACAGCACCATGCCATCGGGCGAGGGGTCGCCGCTGGCCACGCCCAGCGTGAACGGGTCGTGCCGCAGCGCGCCGGTGCCTGCCCCCGCCCAGCGGGGCCAGGCGGCCACGCCCGCGGCCCAGGCGGCCCGTTGCAGCAGTGCCCGGCGCGAGAGCAGGGGTGTTTGCGTCATGGGAAGGGTTGCAGTGCGCGAGCGGGAAGCCGTCAGGCCGGGCGCGCGGAAACAGCCGCCCCGGGAGGGGCTCAGGCAGCCATCACCCGGTTCTTGCCTGCGCGCTTGGCCAGGTACATGCCCTGGTCGGCCCGGCGGATGGCTTCCGTGCTGCCTTCCTGCTCGGCCATCTGCGCCACGCCAGCGCTGAAGGTGATGAGCACCTTCTCGCGGTCCTTCAGGAAGTAGCGCGTGGTCAGCTCGCGCTGCAGCCGCTTCATGGCTTCCACGCCCTGGTCCAGGTCGGTGTCGGGCAGCACCAACACGAATTCCTCGCCGCCGTAGCGCGCCAGCATGTCCTGCGGGCGCATCACCTCGCGCGTGACGCCGGCCAAGTGCACCAGCGCCTCGTCGCCGGCCGTGTGGCCCAGGCGGTCGTTGATGAGCTTGAAGTTGTCCACGTCCAGCAGGGCCACGCACAGGGGCGAGCCGTTGCGCGTGGCGCGGGCGATCTCGCGCTCCATCACCTCGTCCAGGCCCTTGCGGTTGAGCGAGCCGGTGAGCGGGTCGTGCCGGGCCTGGGCGCTGGCGCGGTCCAGCTCTTCCTGCAGCTTGGCGATCTCGGCATGGCGCGCATCGGAGCGCGCGCGCAGGTCCTGCAGCTCGTCGCGCGCCACCCGGCTGTCCAGGGCCATGGCGCGCGTGGCGCTCATCACCTCTTCGAGCAGCGGGGTGATCTCCTGCAGGCTGTTGGCCTGGCCGATGCGCTCGGCGCAGTGCTCCATCTTGTCGTGGTAGGTGCTGCTGGAGGCGGTGATCTGCACCAGCCGCTCGATGAAGGTGGCCAGCAGCTCCTTCATCTGTTCCTGCGCCTGCACGGTGCGCTCCTTGGCCTCCGTCTGCTTGAAGATCACGTCCTTCAGGCGCCGCTGCACCTCGTCCAGCCGGCGCAGCGTGAGCGGCGGCGTGGAGGCGGCCATCAGCGCCTCGACCTGGCCCTGCAGCCAGCGGTCGTCCTGGCTCAGCACGGCGATGTTCTCGAACAGCATGTGCAGCAGTTCGAGCAGGCTGGCGCGGATGGCGGCCTGGTCTTCGGTGGCGAACGAGAGCCGGTAGCTGAAGTTGTTCAGCATCAGGCCGAAGGTCGAGACCGGGGGCGAGGGCTGGCGCAGGAAGTTGGTCAGCTGCGCGGCCAGTTCGTGCACGCGGGCATCGTCCTCGCCCAGCGCGGGCAGGGTGTTGTCGATCAGGCGGGCGAGCTGCTCGGTCAGTTCCTCGGGCAGGTGCGTGGCGGCCGAGGGTTCCGCCGCCGCGGCGGCCGGTGCGGCCACGCTGGCCAGGCCGAGGTTGGCGTAGCCCACCAGCACGCTCTGCAACTGGGCCCAGTCGGTGTTGTCGATGGCGGATTCGAACAGGCCCAGCAGGCGCTTTTGCGCCGGGGTCTGCCCGGGCAGCACGCGCAGGATGTGGCGCAGGGGGCCTTCCGGAAAGGCGGTGGGGCTGGGGTTGCCGGCGATCTCGTCGTAGAGCGCCTGGTAGTTGTCGGGCGTGGGCGCCAAACGGCGCGCGGCCAGCTGCTTGAGGGTTTCTCGCGCGATTTCTGAAGGGGGGCGGTCGGCCATCTGGCGTGCACGGAAAGGCAAAGATGCGCGAGTGTGACAGACGGCGCACCGCTTGAACAGGCGCCCGCAGGACATCCGTGCAACGCCGGCCCCGCGCACCACCGGCCTGGGTGAACGGGGTGAAGGGCCCGGCGGGTGCGGGCCGGCGCTCGCGTCAGTTCACCATGACCAGCTTGCCCATCACCCCGCGCGATCCCATGTGGGCATAGGCCGCGGGCAGTTGCGCCATCGGCATGGTGCGGTCGATCACGGGCTTGATGGCGCCCTCGCCGTACCAGGCGGCCAGCTCGGCCATCATGGCGGCGTTCGCCTGCCGCTCGCGCTTGGAGAACTCGCCCCAGAACACGCCCACGATCGAGGCGCCCTTGAGCAGCGCCAGATTCAGCGGCAGCGCCGGGATGGGGCCGGAGGCGAAGCCCACCACCAGATAGCGCCCGCGCCAGGCGATCGAGCGGAAGGCGGGCTCGGTGAAGTCGCCGCCCACAGGGTCGTAGATCACATCCGGGCCCTTGCCGTCGGTCAGCGACTTGATCGCCTCGCGCAGGTTTTCCTCGGTGTAGTTGATGACGGCGTCGGCGCCCACGGACAGGCACAGCTTGCATTTTTCCTCGGTGGAGGCCGCCGCGATCACGCGGGCGCCCATCTTCTTGGCGATCTGGATGGCCGCTGTGCCCACGCCGCCGGCCGCGCCCAGCACCAGCACCGTCTCGCCGGCCTTGAGCTGCCCCCGGTCCACCAGCGCATGGTGCGATGTGGCGTAGATCATGATGAACGCCGCCGCATCCACGTGCGAAAAGCCCTCGGGCAGCGGCATGCACAGCGCCGCGGGCGCCACCGCGTGGGTGCCGAAGCCGCCCGTGCCGGTGAGGCAGGCCACGCTCTGCCCGGGGCGCAGGTGGGTGACACCTTCGCCCACGGCCTCCACCACGCCAGCGTATTCCGACCCCGGCACGAAGGGCAGGGGGGGCTTCATCTGGTACTTGTTCTGCACGATGAGCAGGTCGGGAAAGTTCAGGCTGGCGGCCTTGATCGCGATCAGCACCTCGCCCGCCTTCGGCGTGGGCGTGGGCAGTTCGGTCCAGGCCAGGGCGTCGACGCCCGTCGGGTTGGTGCAAAGCCAAGCATGCATGGGAGGTCTCCTGTCGGTGTGGCCGCATGATAGGCGCGGGGGGCGGCATGGCGAGTCCCTGGAGCGACGGCGGCCGGCGGCAGGGGCGGGCAGTCGGGAGCAGGCCCGCCGTGCCGTGTCGGACGCGGCCTACAATCGCTCGCACCCTGCTTCCTGCCACCCATGAAGATCCTCATTTCCAACGACGACGGCTACCAGGCACCCGGCATCGTGGCCCTGCACGATGCGCTCAAGACCATCGCGGACGTCGAGGTGGTGGCGCCCGAACACAACAACAGCGCCAAGTCCAACGCGCTCACGCTGCATTCGCCCCTGTACGTGCACCAGGCGGCCAACGGCTTCCGGTACGTGAACGGCACCCCGGCGGACTGCGTGCACATCGCGCTCACCGGCCTGCTCGGCTACCGGCCCGATCTGGTCGTCTCGGGCATCAACAACGGCGCCAACATGGGCGACGACACCATCTACTCCGGCACCGTGGGCGCGGCGATGGAGGGCTACCTCTTCGGCATTCCGGCCATCGCGTTCTCGCAGGTGGACAAGGGCTGGGGCGAGATCGAATCCGCCGCCCGCAAGGCGCGCGAGATCGTCGAACAGATGCAGGCACAGAACCTGGTGGGCGAGGCGCCCTGGCTCCTCAACGTGAACATTCCCAACATGCCGTTCGATGCACTGCGGCCCCTGCGGCTGTGCCGCCTGGGCCGCCGCCACGCGGCCGAGCGCGTCATCGAGCAGCAAAGCCCGCGCGGGGAGGTCATGTACTGGATCGGGGGCGCGGGCGCGGCCAAGGACGACGCCGAGGGCACGGACTTCCACGCCACGGCCCAGGGCCATGTGGCCATCACCCCTTTGAAGGTGGACCTGACCGACCACGAAGGCCTGGGCTACTGGACGCAGACCGCGGCGCGCCTGGTGCCGGACGCGCCCGCCGCTCCCGCGCCGGCCCCCGCCCGATGACCCAGCGCCGCCCCGGCTTTCCGGCCCGCATCGACCCCCCGTCGGGCGCTGCGCTCCGGCCGCCATCGCAGCCCGCGCCGCGCCGCGATGCCCCGCCCATGCCCCAGGGCGTGGGGCTCGATTCGGCCGCCGTGCGGGCGCGCATGGTGCAGCGCCTGGCGGCCTCGGGCATAGCATCGCCGGCTGTGCTGCACGCCATGGGTTCGGTGGAGCGGCACCGCTTCGTGGACACGGCCCTCGTCAACCAGGCCTACGAAGACACCAGCTTGCCGATCGGGCTGGGCCAGACCATCTCCAAGCCGAGCATCGTCGCCCGCATGACGGAGCTGCTGCTGGGCGCGGAGGGCGCGCGCGCCGCCGGGCTGGGTCGCGTGCTGGAGATCGGCACCGGCTGCGGCTACCAGGCCGCAGTGCTCGGGCGTGTGGCCCGCGAGGTGTACACCATCGAACGTTTGCGCGCGTTGCACGAGAAGGCGCGCGACAACCTGCGTCCCTGGCGCCTCGCGAACGTGCACCTCATCTTCGGCGACGGCACGGTGGGCTATGCGAAAGGCGCGCCGTATGCGGCCATCATCGCCGCGGCAGGCGGCGAGACCCTCCCTCAGGCGTGGATCGACCAACTGGCCGTGGGTGGCCGCCTCGTGGCGCCCATGGTGGGCGCCGGCGGCCACCAGGTGTTGCTGGTCATCGACAAAACGGCGCACGGATTGAAACAGAACGTTTTGGAGGCCGTTCATTTTGTCCCCCTAAAATCGGGGATTGCCTGAAGGGATTGCTTATGTTGGTTACGCGTGGTCTTGTTGGTTGGGGTTCGGTAGCGCTCGCAGCCTTGGTGCTGACGGGTTGCGGTACCCGCGTCAACAGGGCACCGGTGGAAGATCGTGGCACGTCCGCTTCCACATCCGCCTCCCAGCCCGGCATGGTGGTCGCTCCTGCGGCCAAGCCCCTGCCCGGTGCTGAAAATGCCGGCAAACCCGGCTACTACACAGTCAAGCCAGGAGATACCCTGATTCGCATCGGCCTGGAGAACGGCCAAAGCTGGAAGGACATCGCCCGCTGGAACAACCTGGACAACGCCAACCTCATCGAGGTCGGCCAGGTGCTCCGCGTGGCTGCGCCTTCGGCCACGCCAGCGCCTTCGGTGGCCAGCGATACCGGCGTGGTCACCCGCCCGGTCACCTCGTCCGCGATCGCCCCGGCCACCCCCGCCAGCGGTGCCAAGCCCGGCGCATCGGCCCCCGCCGTGGCCGCTGCCCCCGCTCCTGCGCCCAGCCCCGCGCCTGCGGCGACCGGCGGCGAGGATGACATGGCGTTCATCTGGCCATCGTCGGGTTCGCTGGTGGCGGGTTTCGACGAGGCCCGCAACAAGGGTTATGACATCGGCGGCAAGGCGGGCGACCCCGTGCTCGCCTCCGCGGATGGACGGGTCGTCTATGCCGGCGCCGGCCTGCGTGGCTACGGCAACCTCGTGATCCTCAAGCACAACAACACCTACCTGACGGCCTACGCCCACAACCAGACCCTGCTGGTGAAGGAAGACCAGACGGTGCGCCGCGGCCAGAAGATCGCCGAAATGGGCAGCTCCGACACCGACCGGGTGAAGCTGCACTTCGAGATCCGCCGCCAGGGCAAGCCGGTCGATCCGTCCCGCTACCTGCCGGCGCGTTGAGCACGCTGCCGTCCGGCCCCGGCCTGCTCCCCGAGGGGGAGGCCGGCACCGAAGACCTGGAGGAGGGCGGCGAAGCCTCGCAGGAGATTCGCCAGTTCGCCATCGGCGAGGCGCAGCACGGCGAGCGCCTGGACCGGGCGCTGGCTGATCAGGTGCCCGAGTTTTCGCGCAGCTATCTGCAGCAATTGCTGGCCCAGGGGGGCGTTCTGCTCAACGGGCAGGCCGCTGCCAAGCCTGCGGCCCGCGTCAAGGCGGGCGATGTGGTCGCGGTGGAACTGCGGCCCACCCAGCAGAGCCAGGCCTTTCGGCCGGAGTCCATGCCCATCGACGTGGTGTTCGAGGATGCGCACCTGCTGGTCATCCACAAGCCTGCGGGGCTCGTCGTTCACCCCGCGCCCGGCAACTGGAGCGGGACCTTGCTCAACGGCCTGCTGGCCCGCGATTCCAAGGCGCTGCTGGTGCCCCGGGCGGGCATCGTCCACCGGCTCGACAAGGACACGAGCGGGTTGATGGTCGTGGCGCGCGAGCGAGGCGTCATGGATGCGCTGGTGCGCATGATCGCCGCCCGCGAAGTGAGTCGGCAGTATCTCGCCATCGGCCACCGTCCCTGGAGCGGTCCGGAGCAGCGCGTGGTCGAGGGAAGCATCGGCCGCGATCCGCGCAACCGCCTGCGCATGGCCGTGGTGGACCTGGCCACGCAGTCGGGCAAGCCCGCGCGCACGGACATCGCCTTGCTCGACAGCGTCGATCCGGTCTGCTTCGTGCGCTGCACGCTGCACACCGGGCGAACGCACCAGATCCGGGTGCACATGGCCTCGCTTCGCCATCCCCTGGTGGGCGATGCCTTGTACGGCGGGGAAGCGGCGGGGGGGCTCTCCCGGCAGGCGCTGCACGCGTACCGGCTGGCCTTCGTCCATCCCGTGACGGGTGAGCCGATGGAGTTCCATGCGCCTCTGCCGCCAGACATGGAAAACGCCTTGAATTTTTGGGGCCTGCGCTACAATCGCGCCTAGCGGCTGTACCAGCCGACTCGCCCGCATGGACACACTGCAGGGCTGGGAACAGCACCAAGGTCTTTGCGTGCGGTCCCGCTGAACGAACCCTTTGACAGGCATGGCGCCCTTTTCGACACGTGGCGTCTCTTTCCCCGCAATTGCTGAACCATGAATACGGTGGACGCCAAACGGGTCCTTGAAACCGCGCTGATCTGCGCTCCGCAACCGGCGACCCTGCGCGAGTTGCGCACGCTCTTCAACGACGCTCTCGGAACCGATACCCTGAAAACCATCCTGCTGGAACTCCAGCAGGACTGGGCATTGCGGGGCGTGGAGCTCGTGCAGGTCGCTACGGGCTGGCGTTTCCAGAGCCGCCCCGAAATGCGCGAGTACCTGGATCGGCTGCATCCGGAAAAGCCGCCCCGCTACACCCGGGCCACCCTGGAAACGCTGGCCATCATTGCCTACCGGCAGCCGGTGACGCGGGGCGATATCGAGGACATCCGCGGTGTGACCGTGAACAGCCTGATCATCAAGCAGCTGGAAGACCGGGGCTGGGTGGAGGTCATCGGGCACCGAGAAACCGTGGGCCGGCCCGCCCTGTTCGCCACCACGCGGCAGTTTCTGGACGACCTCGGGCTGCAGTCGCTCGACCAGTTGCCCGTGATGGAAAATCCGGCCGTGCAGGCCAGCGTGCTCGAAGCGCTGGGTTCTGGCGGCACCTTGCCGCTCGACGAGCCTGCCGACCCGGCGCCGGGGGATAACCCCCCTGTGGCAGAGGCGGTGCCTTCGGTGCCGCAGGGCTCTGAAACGGAGCCGGTCACCGGCCCGTCCACGGAAGACACGCCGCGCCCATCCGACGAAGAAGACGTGCTGGCCCCCTCGCACGAGAAGCCAAAAGACGCCGATAACGGCACACCAGAGAGTCTCCCATGAACGATCCCATTTCAGAACCTGCCGACGACCAGCCCGCGTTGCCCGCCGAGGCAGACGCCAGCGTGAAGAAGCCTGCGACCCGCAAGTCGCCCCGCAAGAAGGCGCCGAAGGAGTCCGACGCGGCAGCAGGCCAGCCGGTGGAGGCTTCTGCCGAGTCCGCGCAGGATGCCGAGGCTGTCGCTGCACCGGACGGGACGGCGGTGGAGGCTGCCCCTGCGCCGGTGCGGACTGAGCCCGCTTCACCCAGATCGGAACGTTCTTCGGGGCCTCGCCCTGCCGCGGGGGCGCGTACCACGCCGGGCTATCAGTTCGCCGACGTGGTGTCCGGCCGCCTAGACGAGGACGAAACGGCCGCCGATGCTGTGCCTGCGCGCCGCGTCCTGCTGCCGCAGGTGGAAACGCCCAAGCTGCACAAGGTGCTGGCCCAGGCAGGGCTGGGCTCGCGCCTGGAAATGGAGCAATTGATCCTGGAAGGCCGGATTTCGGTCAACAACGAGCCGGCGCACATCGGTCAGCGCGTGCAGTTCGGCGATCAGGTGAAAGTGAATGGCCGGCCCATTCGCTACCGCATCGATCCCCCTCCCGCCCGGGTCATCGCGTACCACAAGCCAGCGGGCGAAGTGGTGACGCACGACGATCCCCAGAACCGGCCCACCGTGTTTCGCAAGCTGCCGCGGCTCGCCCATGGAAAGTGGCAGTCCGTGGGGCGGCTGGACCTGAACACCGAGGGCTTGCTGCTGTTCACCAGTTCGGGCGAGCTGGCCAACCAGTTGATGCACCCCCGCTTTGGCCTGGAGCGTGAATATGCCGTGCGGGTGCTGGGCGCACTCAGCAACGAAGAGAAGCAGCGGTTGCTCGACGGCGTGCAGCTCGACGACGGCATGGCTTCGTTCGGCTCCATCGAGGATGGCGGCGGCGAAGGCTCCAACTGCTGGTATCGCGTAACCATCTCCGAAGGCCGCAACCGTGAAGTCCGGCGCATGCTGGAGGCCGTGGGCCATGCGGTCAGCCGGCTCATCCGCATCCGCTACGGCGCGATGATGCTGCCCCGCGGACTCAAGCGCGGCGCGTGGCTGGAACTGGACGAGCGCGATATCCGCGCGCTCATGCAGGCCGTGGGTGGTGGCAACAAGGCCCCCAGAGAGACGGTCGAGGCACCTGCCGGACCTGCGGACCGCAAAAGCGGCTTGCGCCGTGGCGGGCCCCGCGGTCGCAACAATGGCACGCCGCGCGATGCTGCCGCGCCATCTTCTGCGCGCAAGCCGGGCTATGGACCGGGCGCAGGGCGCGGCAAGGACGGCGCACCCGGTGGGCGCCAGGGCGGCGGTGGCGGCACGGGCAGCCAGCCGGATCCGATGAAGACGTCGGTGGGCTACATCGGCACGGACAGCTTGTCGCGCTACCGGCAGGACCAGAAACGCAACGGCCCGCCGCGCCGCGGCGGTCGCTGAACCTTCGCGCCTTGGGGAATTAATCCGCCCAGTTAGAATCGAGGGCTTTGTCCGCAGGGCGAAAAATTCAAATAGATCAACCACTCTCGAGGAAAATCAACATGGCTATCGAACGCACCCTCTCCATCATCAAGCCCGACGCAGTGGCCAAGAACGTCATCGGCCAAATTTACGCCCGCTTCGAAGCCGCTGGCCTGAAGGTGGTCGCAGCACGCATGGCCCACCTGTCGCGCCTGGAAGCCGAACAGTTCTACGGCGTGCACAAGGAGCGTCCTTTCTTCAAGGACTTGGTGGACTTCATGATCTCCGGCCCGGTGATGATCCAGGCCCTGGAAGGCGAGAACGCCATCCTGAAGAACCGTGAACTCATGGGCGCCACCGACCCCAAGAAGGCAGAAGCCGGCACGATCCGCGCTGACTTCGCAGACAGCATCGATGCCAACGCCGTGCACGGTTCCGACGCCTTGGAAACCGCTCAGGCAGAAGTGGCTTTCTTCTTCCCTGGCCTCAACATCTACTCGCGCTGATATGCGATCCACCCTTGCGCCGGAGCGCTGCCCAGGCCGCGCGCCCAGTGCAGGGGGCGGTGATCGACGTGAACAGCCTTCGCTCCGATGACCACCAATCTCCTTGACTTCGACCTCGACGGTCTGGCTGCGTTTTGCGAGCAGCTGGGGGAGAAGCGTTTTCGGGCGACCCAATTGTTCCGCTGGATTCACCAGCGGGGCGCGCACGATTTCGACCAGATGAGCGATCTGGCGAAGTCGCTGCGGGAAAAACTGAAGTCCTGCGCTCATGTGCAGGCATTGCCGGTCGTGAGCGAACATGTTTCGACGGACGGCACGGTCAAGTGGCTGTTCGACGTGGGTGACGGCAATGCGGTCGAAACCGTGTTCATCCCAGAGGATGACCGGGGCACCCTGTGTATTTCTTCCCAGGCCGGATGCGCCGTGGGATGCCGTTTCTGCTCCACCGGACACCAAGGTTTCAGCCGCAACCTGACGACGGGCGAAATCATCGCCCAGTTGTGGTTCGCGGAGCATGCACTGCGCCGAAGGCTGGGCAGCGAAGAGCGCGTCATCTCCAACGTCGTGATGATGGGCATGGGTGAGCCGCTGCAGAATTACACCGCCCTCGTGCCCGCGTTGCGTGCCATGCTGGACGATCACGGCTATGGCCTGTCCCGGCGCCGCGTGACGGTGTCGACCTCGGGTGTCGTTCCCATGATGGATCGGCTTTCCCAGGACTGCCCTGTGGCGCTGGCTGTTTCGCTGCACGCGCCCAACGATCCGCTGCGTGACAACCTGGTGCCGCTCAATCGCAAATACCCGTTGCAGGAGCTTCTGGATGCCTGCCAGCGCTATCTGGCGCATGCGCCGCGCGATTTCATCACCTTCGAATATTGCATGCTCGATGGCGTGAACGACCAGGCAGAACATGCCCGGCAACTCATCGATCTGGTGCGACCCCGCCATGGGCAGGGTGTTCGCTGCAAGTTCAACCTGATTCCATTCAACCCCTTTCCTGCTTCCGGCCTGCACCGATCGACCCCGCAGCAAGTTGCGGTTTTCGCAAAGTTGTTGAGTGATGCGGGTATCGTTACGACCGTGCGCAAAACGCGTGGCGACGATATCGACGCCGCGTGCGGCCAGTTGGCGGGAGATGTGAAAGACCGAACCCGGGCCGCCGAGCGCATGGCCAAGCAGCGCACCATCGTGCTCAAGCCTGTGACGTGATTTTCCGGTGCGGCTGACCCCCTTGGGCCCGCCATCTCGGAAAACGCCGTGACGGACGAAGGGGTGAAGCGATGCCGCCATTGGGATTTTCAAATCACCTTTTCCGGAAGCTGGCGCATGGCACGCATTGCCTTTGAGCAGGAAGGATCTACATGACGAGATCGGTCGCGGTTGTTGAGCGGCATGCCCGATGGGCGATGGCCTTGTGCCTTGCTGCGGTCGGGTTGGCAGGCCTGGGTGGGTGCGCGGCCTCTGGCGGCTCGAATGCCTCGTCTGGCAGTGCGGAGTACGTCACGCCGTCGGAAGAGACGGAAACCCGCCGCCGCGCCAGGCTCCGGTTGGAGCTGGCCGCCAATTACCTCGAGATGGGCCAGACCACGGTGGCGCTGGACGAAGTACGCCAATCGCTGACCACAGACCCGTCGTACGGTGATGCCTACAACCTGCGCGGGCTGATTTATCTGCGCCTGGGGGATCTGCCGCTGGCGGAGGAGAGCTTTCGCCGTGCACTCGGCTTTCACCCGTCCGAGCCCAACCTGCTGCACAACTATGGCTGGCTTCTGTGCCAGCAGCAGAAGTACGCGGAAAGCCAGCAGTATTTCGAGCGGGCCCTGGCCAGCCGGACCTATACCGCCCGCAGCAAGACGCTCATGGCCCAAGGCCTTTGCCAGGAGCGTGCCGGGCAGATCGCAGAGGCCGAGCAGACATTGCTCAAGGCGTATGAACTGGATGCGGGCAACCCTGTGGTGGGATACAACCTGTCGTCGCTCATGTTTCGCCGAGGCGAGATCAAGCGTGCGCAGTTCTACATTCGCCGCCTGAACAACAGCGAGTTCGCCAATGCGGAATCGCTTTGGCTGGGCATCAAGATCGAGCGGGCGTTGAGTGATTCGGTGGCGATGCGGCAGCTCGCCGAACAACTGCGCAAGCGTTTTCCTGACTCCAAAGAATTGATGGCATATGACCGAGGGGCGTTCAATGAATGAGCCGGTGGTGGGGCACGATGGACAGCCTGTGGACAGTGAAGTCTCGCCAACCCAGGACAGCGTGGCCGCAGGGCTGATGCTGCGGCAAGCCCGCGAATCCGCTGGCGTGCACATTGCGGCACTGGCCGTGGCCCTCAAGGTGCCGGTGCACAAGCTGGAAGCCTTGGAAGCGGGTTACTTCGAGGTTTTTCCGGACGTGGTTTTTGTGCGTGCCCTGGCCTCCAGCATGTGCCGAACGCTCAAGGTGGATCCTGCGCCCGTGCTGGCGCTGCTGCCGCGCAATCAGCCACCTGCGCTGTCGGCGCACCGAGGCATCAATGCATCGTTCAAGCCTGGCAGCGGCCAGTTGGCATCGTCCTCCAGCGGATCGGGTTCCCGCACCGCCATCTTTGCGGTGATCGTGTTGCTGGTGGGCGCTGCTGCCGTTCTGCTGTGGCCCCATCGGCCCGATGGCGTGGCCGGCAATGAGCCGGTGGCGGCGACAGGCACTGTCCCGGAAGCCGAAGGCACCAGAGGGGCCGATGCTGCCAGTCCTGCCCAGCCAGTGACTGCATTTTCGGCTCCGACCCCGTCGGCTTCTGCGCCATCTTCCATGGCAAGCCCATCGGGTGTATCGCCCGCGGCGATGGCTGCAGTGGCCGCGCCTGAGGCCCCGGCATCCGCACCGGCAGGTAGTCCGGATGCCGCACTGGTCATTCGCACGCGCGGAGAATCGTGGGTTCAGGTGCGCAGTGCGGCGGGAGCTACCGTCCTTCAGCGTGTCTTGGCGGCCGGCGAGAGCGTGACGGTTCCGGGAACCCCGCCATGGTCCGTGGTCATCGGCAAGGCCGACGTCACCGAAGTGGTGGTCCACGGCAAGCCTTTGGAGCTCAAAACCGTTTCGCGCGAAAACGTTGCCCGATTTGAGGTGAAACCGTGAACCCTTTATTGACGCCCGCTTTTCCGATTGCGATGGCTGCGCCCCAGCCGCGACGCTCGCGGCAAGCCCGAATCACCTGGGGCTCGCGTGTTGTCACGGTGGGCGGAGACGCACCCGTGCGCGTGCAGTCCATGACCAATACTGACACCGTCGATGCAATCGGCACGGCGATACAGATCAAAGAACTGGCGCAGGCCGGCTCCGAGTTCGTCCGGATCACCGTGAACACGCCCGAAGCGGCTGCGGCGGTGCCCTATATCCGCGAGCAGCTTGATCGCATGGGCGAAACCGTTCCGCTGGTGGGAGATTTCCATTACAACGGGCACCGGCTGCTGACCGAATACCCCGATTGCGCCCAGGCGCTGTCCAAGTACCGCATCAACCCCGGCAATGTCGGCAAGGGCGACAAGCGCGACCGCCAGTTCGGTCAGATGATCGACGCGGCCATGCGCTGGGACAAGGCCGTGCGCATCGGCGTCAACTGGGGCAGCCTCGACCAGGAATTGCTCGCCGAGCTCATGGATGCCAACAATCGGCGGCCGTCTCCCTGGGATGCGCGGCAGGTCATGTATGAAGCGCTGATCACATCGGCCATCGAATCGGCAAAGCGCGCAGAGGAAATGGGTCTGGATGGCAACCAGATCATCCTGTCGTGCAAGGTCAGCGGAGTGCAGGATCTGGTGTCCGTGTACCGTGAGTTGGCAAAGCGTTGCGACTACGCCTTGCACTTGGGCCTGACCGAAGCGGGCATGGGCACCAAGGGAACCGTGGCATCCACCACGGCCTTGTCGATTCTTTTGCAGGAAGGCATCGGCGACACCATCCGCGTCTCCCTCACGCCGCAGCCTGGCGAGGCCCGCACCCAGGAAGTCGTCGTGGCTTCCGAAATTTTGCAGGCGCTGGGTTTGCGCATGTTCGTGCCCAGCGTGACAGCGTGCCCCGGTTGCGGGCGCACGACCAGCACCACCTTTCAGGAGTTGGCCAAGCAGATCGATGACTTTCTGCGGTCGCAGATGCCGGTCTGGCGACTCAAATACCCCGGGGTCGAAAAGATCAAGGTGGCGGTGATGGGCTGCATCGTGAACGGTCCGGGTGAAAGCAAGCATGCCGACATCGGCATCAGCTTGCCAGGCACCGGAGAGGCCCCGGCCGCGCCCGTCTTCATCGACGGAGAGAAGGCGTTGACCCTGCGCGGCGACAATATCGCGCAGGAGTTCCAGCAGCTCGTCGAACGCTACATCGCCGACCGCTTCAGCACGGCGGTCGCTGCTTCTTGATCTGAATTGAAAGCCGCCTTCCGAGCCTGTGCATGTGCAGGCCGCTGCTGGCGCGCCAGTCACTTAACCCATTGATGCATTCCGTGAGCAACAAGACAAGCAATCCTCTGCCAAAGACCGGCAAATTGGTGGCCGTCAAAGGCATGAACGATATTCTTCCCCCCGACTCGGCGCGCTGGGAATGGCTGGAAGACAAGGTGCGGGCACTCATGGCCCGATATGCCTATCGCAATGTGCGAACACCCATCGTCGAACCGACGGCGCTGTTCGTGCGTGGCTTGGGCGAAGTGACCGATATCGTCGAAAAGGAAATGTATTCGTTCGAAGACCGTTTGAACGGTGAGCATCTGACGCTGCGCCCCGAGGCGACGGCAGGCGTCGTTCGTGCCGCAGCGGAGCATTCGATGCTGTACGACGGTGGCAAGCGCCTGTACTACATGGGGCCGATGTTCCGCCATGAGCGGCCACAGCGGGGGCGCTACCGGCAGTTTCATCAGATCGGTGCCGAAGCCATGGGTTTCCATGGCGCCGAGGTCGACGCCGAGCTGATCCTGCTGGCGGATGCACTCTGGAAGGAACTGGGCCTGAAAGACGTTCGCCTGGAACTCAACAGCCTTGGGCAGCCTGAAGAGCGCAAAGCCCACCGTGCGGCGCTCATCGCCTATCTGGAAGGCCATTCTGAGCTTTTGGACGAGGATGCTCGCCGCCGCCTGCACAGCAATCCCCTGCGCATCCTGGATACGAAGAATCCGGCCATGCAGAGCTTGGTGCAAGCGGCTCCCAAACTACTGGACTACCTTGGCGAAGAATCCAGGCGCCACTTCGACACCGTCAAGGCCATCCTTGATGCGAATGGCGTGGCCTGGACCGTCAATCCGCGCCTCGTCCGGGGCATGGATTACTACAACCTCACGGTCTTTGAGTTCGTGACGGAGCAGCTCGGCTCCCAAGGCACTATTTGCGGCGGAGGGCGCTACGACTATCTCTTCGAGCAAATCGGGGGCAAGCCTGCGCCGGCGGTGGGCTGGGCTCTTGGCGTGGAGCGTGTGCTGGAACTCGTCAAAGAGCAAGAAGCGGCCCCGCCCGTGCTGGTGGCCGATGCCTATGCCATCGTGCCGGACGAAAAGTCGTTGCCCGCTGTCATGGCCGTGCTGCAGCGGTTGCGGGCCTTGGGCGTGAGCGTGCAGATGCACAGCCCTGCGGTTCGGGGCGAAGGCATGGGCAGCATGAAATCGCAGTTCAAGAAGGCCGATGCCAGCGGCTGCAGGCACGCATTGATCTTTGGTTCCGATGAGCTTGCGCGATCGGTCGTGACGATCAAACCACTGCGGGAAGGCGGGGGTGACCAGGTGGAGCGGGCGCTCAATGCGCTGCCCGACTGGGCGCCCACTCTACAATCCCCCCGCTAACAGAGACCCTACATGGCAAATCACCTCGATCTTGAAGAACAAGAGCAGCTTGACCAACTCAAGCATTTCTGGAACACCTGGGGCACGCTGATCAGTGGCATCCTAGTATTGATTTTCGGCGCATTTGCGGCATGGAACGGATACCAGTATTGGCAGAACCGGCAGGCGGCACAAGCGGCTGCGCTGTCCGATGCCGTGGAAACGGCTGCGCAGGCAAAAGACACCGCGCGCTTGGAGCAGGCTTTCGGCGACCTCAAATCGCGATATGGCGGTACGACAAAGGCGGGGCAAGCCGGTCTGCTGGTGGCCAAAAGCTTGGTGGAAAGCGGTAATCCAGACGGTGCCAAGGCGGCTCTGGCTTGGGTTGCCGACAATGCTTCGGATGCGGGCTACAAGGCACTGGCCAAACTGCGGCTTGCCAGCCTATTGATGGACCAAAAGGCATACGACGAAGCGTTGAAACAGTTGTCCGGAAGTTTTCCTGCAGAGTTCGATGCCTTGGTTGCGGACCGCAAGGGCGACGCATTGGCGCTGCTGGACAAGAAGCCGGAGGCCATCGCTGAATACCAGCGTGCCTACAAATCGCTGGAGGAGGGCATGGAGTACCGCCGCTTGGTCGAGGTGAAGCTCAATGCCCTGGGTGTGCAGCCACAACTCGTGGCCTCGGCAGCGACTGCTGGAGATTCCAAATGATGCGCGGTCGCATGGGTTTTCAGACAACACTTTTGGGTGCGCCACGCGCAGCGGTCGCTGCCGTGGCAACGGCATGCTTTCTACTGTTGACCGGTTGCTCCCTGTGGGGCGGTCCCGCAAAGCCGAAGCCCGCCGAGTTGGGTGCGAACGTACCAGTGATCGGTGTGCGCCAGGCGTGGACGTCGAAAGTGGGCGCCATCGGTCGGCTGCCGCTCGATGTGCATGTCAATGGCAACACGGTGACGGTGGCTTCTGCGGATGGCGTGGTCGCTGCCGTCGATGCGCGCACCGGCGGTGATGTCTGGCGAGCCAGCCTTGGCACGCCTTTGTCTGCTGGTGTGGGCAGCGACGGCAAGTGGGCCGCGGTGGTCTCCGTCGATAACCAGTTGATTGTCTTGTCCGATGGCCGTGAGATCTGGCGCAAGCCGCTGTCCGCGCAAGCGTACACAGCGCCGTTGGTGGCGGGCAATCGCATCTTCGTCCTGGCGGCCGATCGGTCCGTTTCGGCGTTTGATGCTGCGACGGGACTTCGTTTGTGGAATCAACCCAGGCCGGGAGAGCCGCTGGTGTTGCGCCAGTCGGGTGTATTGACGGCTGTGGGCGACACGTTGGTCGCGGGACTGGCGGGCCGGATGGTTGGATTCAATCCCGACAATGGCACGGTGCGTTGGGAAGCGCCGCTGGCCAGCCCCAGAGGGACCAATGATGTCGAGCGGCTGGTTGAATTGGTCGGGCGCACAAGCCGCGAGGGCGACAGTGTTTGTGCCCGCGCTTTTGTGTCCACGGTGGGCTGTGTGAACACGGTGCGAGGTACCGTGGCCTGGACACAGCCGGCCAATGGAACGGAAGGCATTCACGGCGATGACACCACGATTTTCGGCACGGAGAGCAATGGGGTGGTGGTGGCCTGGCGGCGTGCCGATGGCTCGCGTGCCTGGTCTTCGGACCGACTTCAATACCGGCGCTTGACCGCACCGCTGTTGCTTGGCAGGTCGGTCGTCGTCGGTGACGACACGGGCTTGGTGCACCTGCTCTCGCGTGAAGATGGCTCACCGCTGAATCGTATGACAACGGATGGTTCGGGCATCGCTGCAGCGCCGGTGGCGGCAGGGAGCACTCTGGTGGTCGTAACGCGCAATGGCGGCGTTTACGGCTTCCGCCCGGATTGACGGGTTGACCTGGATGAAACCAGTCATCGCTTTGGTCGGTCGCCCCAATGTGGGCAAATCCACTCTTTTCAACCGGCTGACGAAATCGAGGGATGCGATCGTTGCCGACTTCGCAGGCTTGACGCGTGACCGGCACTACGGGAACGGAAAGCAGGGCAAGCACGAATACATCGTGATCGACACCGGAGGCTTCGAGCCCGATGCCGCCAGCGGCATTTACCGCGAGATGGCCAAGCAGACACAGCAGGCTGTCGCTGAGGCCGATGTCGTCATCTTTGTCGTCGATGCCCGCGCCGGGTTGTCTGCTCAGGACCATGACATCGCCAACTACCTGCGGCGCCTGGGCAAGCCCTGTCTCCTTGTCGGCAACAAGGCCGAGGGAATGCGCGAGGGGGTGCAACTCGTCGAGTTCTATGAGCTGGGGTTGGGAGAGATCTATCCCATTTCAGCAGCCCACGGACAGGGTATTCGCAGCTTGGTTGAGTTGGCTCTTGAGCCTCTCCACTTGCCGGATCCGGACGAAGACTCGGAAGCCGAAGACAAGAGCGTGGTCAAGCTTGCGGTAGCTGGCCGCCCGAATGTCGGTAAGTCCACCCTGATCAATACGTGGCTGGGCGAGGAGCGCCTGGTGGCATTCGATATGCCAGGGACCACGCGAGACGCCATTTCCGTTCCTTTCGAGCGCAATGGCCAGCGCTTTGAGCTGGTCGACACCGCAGGCTTGCGTCGAAAAGGCAAGGTGTTCGAAGCCATCGAGAAGTTCTCCGTGGTGAAGACACTGCAAGCCATTGAGTCCGCCAATGTGGTGCTTCTTGTCCTCGATGCGACCCAAGGGGTCACCGACCAGGATGCGCACATCGCTGGATACATCCTTGAAAGTGGCCGAGCGGTGGTTTTGGCGGTCAACAAATGGGATGCCATGGACGACTATGGTCGACAGCTGCTGGAGCGCTCCATCGAGACGCGGTTGTCGTTCCTCAAGTTTGCGTCGTTGCATTTCATTTCGGCAAAGAAGCGCCAGGGGTTGGGCCCTTTGTGGACATCCATCGTGCAGGCCCAGAAAGCGGCGATGTGCAAGATGTCCACGCCCGTATTGACGCGGTTGTTGCTGGAGGCGGTGCAGTTCCAAGCGCCCAAGCGTTCTGGCATGTTCCGGCCCAAGTTGCGATACGCCCATCAAGGCGGCATGAATCCGCCTGTCATCGTGGTCCATGGCAATTCGTTGGAGCATGTCACGGAAGCGTATAAACGCTTCCTAGAAGGCCGTTTCCGCAAAGAGTTCGATCTGGTCGGGACCCCCCTTCGCATCGAGTTGAAGACGTCGCACAACCCCTTCACCGATAAGGGCGACCACTAGCCCAGAACCTTGCGAGGGGTTTCCTCGGTTTTCCTTCGGCGCCTCTACAGCTGTGGTAAGGTGCCGCTTTACAACAATATTCCTGAACACGGAGAATATCGTGAGCAACAAAGGCCAACTTCTTCAAGATCCCTTCCTGAACGCGCTTCGTCGCGAGCATGTACCCGTCTCGATCTACCTCGTGAACGGCATCAAGCTTCAGGGCCAGATCGAATCATTCGACCAATACGTGGTGCTGCTGCGTAACACGGTCACCCAGATGGTCTACAAGCACGCCATCTCTACCATCGTCCCAGGTCGCGCTGTCAACTTCTCGACGGCTGAAGCGCCCGACGCCGAGGCCGGTAACTCTTGAACGAAGGTGGTATGCCCGTCGGGCATGTAGCGAACATGCCTCTGGGCGGGCCGTCTTGAGTTCATACGATACGCCTGACTCACCGAAGACGCCGGTCATCTTGGTTGGCGTTGATTTTGGTTTGCCCCATTTCGACGCTGAGCTGGAAGAGTTGGGTCTGCTTGCGCAGACAGCGGGATTGAATCCCGTGGCGCGAATCACCTGCAAGCGGAAAGCCCCTGATGCCGCCTTGTTTGTAGGCAGTGGCAAGGCGGACGAGATCCGGCTGCTTGCGCAGATGCATCAGGCGGTGGAAGTGCTGTTTGACCAGGCCTTGAGTCCAGCGCAACAACGCAATCTCGAACGGCATCTGGATCTTCCAGTCAATGATCGAACGTTGTTGATCTTGGAAATCTTTGCCCAGCGTGCTAGAAGCCATGAGGGCAAGCTGCAAGTGGAGTTGGCAAAACTCCAATACCTGAGCACCAGACTTGTCCGACGCTGGTCCCATCTGGAGCGTCAGCGTGGGGGCATCGGAGCCCGGGGTGGGCCAGGCGAAACACAGATCGAGCTTGATCGAAGAATGATCGGTGAGTCGATCAAGCGCACACGCGAAAGACTCGAAAAGGTCAAGCGTCAGCGCTCCACACAGCGACGCCAGCGCGAGCGCCGGGATACTTTCAACATATCGTTGGTGGGGTACACGAATGCCGGTAAATCCACACTGTTCAACGCACTGGTAAAAGCGCGAGCGTATGCCGCAGACCAGCTGTTTGCCACATTGGATACGACGACTCGCCAACTCTATCTTTCGGAGGCAGGACGATCGGTGTCTTTGTCGGATACCGTGGGATTCATCCGTGATCTTCCCCATGGACTGATTGATGCGTTCCAGGCAACCCTCCAGGAGGCGGTGGATGCAGATCTTTTGCTGCATGTGGTGGATGCATCGAATCCCAACTTTCCAGAGCAAATTATGGAAGTCCAGCGGGTGCTCTCTGAAATCGGCGCTGCGAACGTGCCCCAGATACTGGTCTTCAACAAGCTGGACATGTTGGCGCCCGAGCAACGGCCGGAAGTCTTGAATGACATCTACGACATGCAAGGTACCCCTGTTCAGCGGTTCTTCCTGAGTGCTGGCTCTGGAGAAGGGCTGTCCTCCTTGAGGCGCGGATTGTCGGACTGCGTGCCCAAAGCCCAGCCGGCATCCATGACCCTAGGTGCCGATGCTGAATTGCCTCCAGATAGGGCCTGATTGGGCACAATGCCGCTTTGTTCACGTATTCAGAGAAACAGAGATTTTGCGAATGAATCCTCAAAGCCGTATCCCGCGCTGGGCCATATTGCCTGAGCGCATCCGGGGAATGTTGAATCTGAATGACCCCCGTTGGGGTCGTGGCGATGATAAGAACGATGGCACGGGAAACTCCGATTCGGAGCGTCCCCCATCCACGCCCCCCTCGGGTCATCGAGGACGTGACAAAAACACCGCTGGCCAGCCACCGGACCTGGATGAACTCTGGCGTGACCTCAACCGCAAGCTGGGCGGTCTCTTTGGGGGAAAGCAGGGTGGAGGCCGTGGTCCTGCAGGCGGCGGTTTCCAGCCGGACATGAAAAATGCGGGTTTCGGCGTTGGCTTGATTGCCGCAATTGCCGTGTTGATCTGGCTTGGGACCGGATTTTTCATTGTGCAAGAAGGTCAGCAGGCCGTCATCACGCAGTTTGGAAAATACAAGAGCACCGTGAACGCCGGTTTCAACTGGCGGCTGCCTTATCCGATCCAGCGTCACGAACTCGTTTTTGTGACGCAAATCCGGTCTGCCGATGTCGGCCGGGATGTGGTGATCAAAAGCACCGGCTTGCGTGAATCGGCAATGCTGACTGAAGACGAGAATATCGTCGAAATCAAATTTGCCGTGCAGTACCGTTTGAACGATGCGAGAGCTTGGTTGTTTGAGAGCCGTAACCCATCAGATGCCGTGGTGCAAGCAGCTGAGACTGCGGTGCGGGAGATCGTCGGCAAGATGCGGATGGATACCGCTTTGGCCGAAGAGCGAGATCAAATTGCGCCAAGGGTGCGCACTCTCATGCAGACGATCTTGGATCGCTATAAGGTTGGTGTCGAAGTGGTGGGCATCAATTTGCAGCAGGGAGGGGTGCGTCCTCCTGAGCAAGTGCAGGCAGCTTTCGATGATGTTCTGAAGGCGGGGCAGGAGCGGGAGCGGGCCAAGAATGAAGCTCAAGCATATGCCAACGATGTCATCCCTCGCGCGGTCGGGTCGGCCTCTCGGTTGGCTGAGGAAGCAGCAGCCTACAAGTCGCGGATTGTGGCTCAGTCCCAGGGCGATGCGCAGCGATTCAGTTCGCTGCTTGCTGAGTATCAAAAGGCGCCCCAGGTGACCAGGGACCGCCTCTACATCGAATCGATGCAGCAGATCTACACGAACGTCACCAAAGTGCTGGTGGAGTCCCGTCAGGGCTCGAATCTGTTGTACTTGCCTTTGGACAAGATCATGCAGGGTGTCGCGCAGACTGGTGCTGCAGCGTCGAATGATTCCTTGCCGCCAGCGGTGTCGTCTGCTGTTCCGCCGTCGGGAACTGCTTCCACATTTCCCGCTGACCCCCGTGCACGGGACTCCAGCCGTACGCGTGAGCGCGAGTCTCGATAGGAGCGCATTGTGAACAGAGTCGGATTTTTCGTTTCTACTGTCTTGGTTTTGCTTGCTCTTTTGAGCTCAACCTTGTTTGTGGTGGACCAGCGCCAATTCGGTGTGGTGTACCAACTGGGTCAGATCAAAGATGTGATTACGGAGCCAGGTCTTAACTTCAAGATGCCCCCGCCCTTTCAGAATGTGCGATACATCGACAAGCGGTTGTTGACACTTGACAGCACTGACACCGAGTCGATGTTGACTGCCGAAAAGCAGCGGGTGGTCATTGACTGGTATGTGCGCTGGAGGATCTCAGATCCGTCAGCTTACATTCGCAACGTCGGCCTTGATGAGAATGCCGGAGCGCTGCAGTTGAATCGGGTCGTGCGTAACGCCTTCCAGGAAGAGGTCAACAAGCGGACCGTCAAGGAGTTGTTGTCACTCAAGCGTGATGCTTTGATGTCGGACGTGAAGCGCGAGGTGCTGGAGGTCGTTCAAGGTGCCAAGCCTTGGGGCGTCGATGTCGTTGATGTTCGCATCACCCGCGTGGACTATGTCGAGGCCATCACGGAGTCTGTTTATCGTCGCATGGAGGCTGAGCGCAAGAGGGTGGCCAACGAACTGCGTTCCACAGGGGCGGCAGAGGGCGAAAAAATCCGAGCGGATGCAGACCGTCAGCGTGAAGTCGCGATTGCCAACGCATATCGCGATGCCCAGAAGGTGAAGGGCGAAGGTGATGCAGAAGCTGCTCGCGTTTATGCAGAAGCTTTTGGACGTGACCCGCAATTTGCGCAGTTCTATCGCAGCTTGGAAGCTTACAAGTCGAGCTTCAATAAGAAGAGCGATGTCATGGTGGTAGACCCTTCCTCCACTGAATTTTTCAAAGCTTTCCGTGGAGGTGGCGTTAGCTCTGGTGCTGCGCCTACATCCGCGACTCGTAAGTAGAGTCCATGGATAGCGCGCCCTCACTGGGCGCGCTTACTTTTTTGTGACTTCCCGTGCTGTTGTCTTGGTACAGCAATTCGGCATCACACGTGGTCCATTGATGCATCGTGCCGATCACGCATGCATATGACCGCTTGGTCAGTTCGCTGCGGTTGGTGGATGCGGCCACTGCGGATGGTCATGCCGGTAGAATCGCGTTTTTAACAGCCTCCCACTTTCCATGTCTGCCTGGGTCCTGCCGGATCACATTGCCGATGTCTTGCCTTCCGAGGCTCGACACATCGAAGAACTACGTCGCGGGCTGATAGACACCGCTCAGGGCTACGGCTATGAGCTGGTCATGCCTCCCTTGATGGAACATTTGGAGTCGTTGTTGACGGGCACGGGTGAGGCGCTCAACCTTCAGACCTTCAAGCTGGTCGACCAGCTGTCGGGGCGCTCCTTGGGTGTACGCGCCGATATGACACAGCAGGTTGCACGCATTGATGCCCATTTGCTCAACCGCAAAGGTGTTACGCGGCTGTGCTATTGCGGGCCTGTGCTTCATACGAAGCCCGATCGCCCCCATGCAACGAGAGAGCCGCTTCAATTTGGCGCCGAAATTTATGGTCACGCGGGTCTGGAAGCTGACCTAGAGGCGGTTTTGCTTGCGCTGCAATGTCTACGCGTGGCCGAAGTTCGTGACACCAGCGTAGATTTAGCAGATGTACGCATCGTGCGGCGTCTTCTTACAAATCTCTCTTTGGACGCGTATGCGGTACGCAGAGTGCATGCCGCACTTGCAGCCAAAGATGGGAGCGAATTGGCAAGTCTTACGCGCGGCTTCCCTTCGGAATCGCGTGAGGGGCTGAATGCGTTGCTACAGTTATACGGTGACATTTCTGTTTTGGACGAAGCACAGAAAGCGCTTCATCACGTTCCCGGTGTGGACGAAATATTAAACAACTTGCGATCTTTGGCTGCTCATCTTGTAGGGGCCAACGTCACATTTGATTTGGCGGATTTGAGAGGGTATGCCTACTACAGCGGAACTCGGTTCACCATTTATGCAAAGGGAGCGAGCGACGCTGTGGTTCGTGGTGGTCGGTACGATGAAGTTGGAGCGGTGTTTGGCCGCAACCGTCCTGCAGCCGGGTTTAGCTTAGATATCAAACAACTGGTAGGCGTTGTATCTCCACGGGCTTTGAAAACTGCCATCAGGGCCCCGTGGATGCAAGATTCCGACGTCAACGAAGCTGTCGCTGAGTTGCGAAGCCGCGGCGAGACCGTTGTATGCGTTTTTCCTGGTAGTGAGAGTGAGTTCGACGAGTTTCGTTACGACCGGGAGTTGGCCAAAGTTGCCGACCGTTGGATCGTGAAAGTTATCTGAAGCATTAGCTATATTGAATCGGGTTTGAAATGAAAGCAACCAAAGGTCGGAACGTAGTCGTTGTAGGCACCCAATGGGGTGATGAAGGCAAGGGAAAGCTGGTTGATTGGCTTACAGAAAGCGCCCAAGGTGTTGTTCGTTTCCAAGGCGGGCACAATGCAGGTCACACTTTGGTCATCAATGGCGTCAAGACGGCCTTGCACTTGATTCCGAGTGGCATCATGCGGCCGGGCGTCAAATGCTACATCGGCAATGGTGTCGTGCTGTCGGTTGCCAAGTTGTTTGAAGAAATAAAAGGCTTGGAAAAAGCTGGGGTTGAGGTTCGATCGCGCCTTCGAGTAAGCGAAGCCTGCCCACTCATTTTGCCCTTTCACGTAGCCATCGACGTGGCCCGAGAGGCTGCACGCGAGCACCAGGGGACCGAAAAAATAGGAACAACAGGTCGTGGTATTGGTCCTGCTTACGAAGACAAAATTGCTCGACGCGCACTTCGTGTCCAAGACCTGAAGTATCCAGCCCGTTTTGCTGAAAAGCTGCGTGGTTTGCTGGCACTGCATAACCATGTTCTCAAGAATTTTTTAAACTCCGGCTCTTTTGTTTTTGGTGATTCGTTGGCCCCCTATTTGGTTGACGGAGAAGTGCAATTCAATGCAGTCTTCGACGAGGCTATGCAACATGCAAAACTGCTTGGTCCCATGATTGCAGATGTATCTAGCGAATTGAATGCTGCCCATGTAGCGGGAGCCAATTTGCTTTTTGAGGGTGCACAGGGAACCTTGCTGGATGTAGACCATGGCACTTACCCCTATGTGACATCTAGCAATTGTGTCGCTGGCAATGCTGCTGCGGGATCTGGCGTGGGTCCCAACCTGCTTCACTATGTTTTGGGCATCACCAAAGCTTATTGCACGCGGGTTGGAGGAGGTCCTTTCCCTACGGAACTGGATTGGGAGGTTCCTGGTACACCGGGTTATCACATGAGCACGGTAGGCGCGGAAAAAGGCGTCACTACAGGCCGTAGTCGCCGTTGTGGTTGGTTCGATGCAGCACTTTTGAAGCGAAGTGCCCAAGTCAATGGATTGACAGGGCTCTGTATCACGAAGCTGGACGTGTTGGATGGGTTGTCGGAACTGATGCTTTGCACAGGGTATGAGCTTGATGGAGCGCACATCGAAATTTTACCGATGGGTGCAGAGGAGATTTCCCGCTGCACTCCCATTTATGAGTCGATTCCCGGCTGGACTGAATCGACTGTGGGGGTGACAAGATATGAAGAGCTACCTGCTAATGCGAGAAGGTATTTGGAGCGAATTGAGGAGGTGACTGGGGTTCCAATTGCTATGATTTCCACGAGTCCTGATCGAGATCACACCATTACATTGCATAACCCATACTTGGTAAGTTGAAATTTACTAGTTAGTCACTGTGTGAGGTTGGTGCGTGAATCAGGAGTACTTAATGTTAACGGAAGACGGTAAGCATCTATATGTGAGCTATGATGAATATCATAGCTTGATTGAGAAATTGGCACTTAAGATTCACCAGTCTGGCTGGGAGTTTGATACGATTTTGTGTCTAGCCCGTGGTGGGCTGCGTCCTGGGGATATTTTAAGTCGGATATTTAGCAAGCCGCTTGCAATAATGTCCACTAGTTCATATCGCGCAGAAGCGGGGACAATTCAGGGGCACTTGGATATTGCAAGGTTTATCACGACGCCAAAGGGCGAAATTGCGGGTAAAGTGCTTTTGGTGGATGATTTGGCTGATTCCGGGCATACCTTGAATGCGGTTATAGAGTTGTTGAAGAATCAATACGTTCCTATTGTAGAGCTACGTAGTGCCGTAATTTGGACTAAGGCAATTTCACGCTTCACCCCGGATTATTCCGTTGAATTTTTAACCACTAATCCTTGGATTCACCAACCTTTTGAGGGCTACGATAATTTGAGTCCTGAGAAATTAATGGATAAATGGCGGTTATAGTTTGATGTGGGGACTCTGTGTGAGGAGAACATCTCGCAACTCTAGGTGCGGCACTAATCTGAATACGGACGGTCAGACTCCAGCCATTTTGAATCCGCGATGAGGTCCCCGATGATCTGTGCCACTTGCATCGGGGCCTAGCCGCCCTGACGGCTCACGCTTTCGCCGTTTGCGGGCCACCTTTGCCTTTCAAGTGGCGGGTTTGAAGGACGAATCCATGCCCCGCTCCAGTAATGAGGCCAAGTGCTTCATGTTGTAGCAGGCGGCAATCATCGTCATGCCCACCGTGGCGCGCTTTTCCGATCGTGCGCACGAAGTTGCCCCCCTTTAGTAGCGGCGGATACCGGCGAACATATATTCAACTTGGCAACAAGGTCTGGGTCACAGACATCACTACATCCGGACTTGGCAAGCTGTACCTAGTCGTGTTTCTGGACCTCTGCACCCGTAAGGTCGTGGGCTGGTCCATGAAGGCCACGTTGGGCAGGGAGCCGGCTTTCGACGCTTTACTGATGGCGGTGTGGCGCCGCAAATCCCAGCAGGGGATCCTAGTTCATAGCGAGCAAGCCAGCCAATATGAAAGCGACGACTTCAAACGCTTCTGCACAGCCCGCAACTTAGAGCAGAGCATGGACCGCGGGGACAATTGAAGCCTCCTTGATTTCCTGTGCCAGTCAGAAGTAGAGGTCAGGGAATCGTTTTATACGGTACTCGACTGGCGGCACGCGACCCAGCGCTTCATGTGGTCGATGGTGGTTGTAGCGCTGAAGCCAATCGGCAGTCATGGCTCGCACCTCGGCCAACGAGTCGAAGACGTAGCAGTCCAGCACCTCGGTGTGGTAGGTCTTGTTGAAGCGCTCGACATAGGCGTTCTGGGTAGGCTGGCCGGGTTGGATGTGACGTAGCTCGATGCCTTTAGCAGCGGCCCAGTCGCATAACGCCTGGGCGATGAATTCCGGCCCGTTGTCCAACCGGATCGACAACGGCGCGCCGCGCACCTCGACCAGTTCGCTCAAGGCCCGGATCACGCGCGCTGCCGGCAGACTCGTGTCGACCTCGATGGCAGCGCTTCGCGGTTGAACTCGTTGATGACGTTGAACGTCCTGAAGCGCCGCCCCGACCAGAGCGCGTCAGCCATGAAATCGCAGCTCCAGTGCTGATTGGGTTCGCGCGCGCGGTCCAAGGGCAGCTTGATGCGCGCGGGCAATCGCTTCTTGCCGCGCCTGGGCAGATTGAGCTTGAGATCGCAGTACACGCGCCACATCACGGTCTTGCCCCAGGGCTTGCCTTGATGGCGAGCACTGTCGTAGATCAGGCCGAAGCCATGCCGCGGGTTCACCGCGATGTGCTGTTCGAGGAACTCGATCACCCCGGAATCGTCGCGAGCCACGGCCCTGTAGCGCAAGGTGGATCTTGCGATCCCGCTGGCTCGACAGGCTTGACGTTGGCTCAAGCCATGGTCCGCCATCAGCGCTTGCACGACCTGCTCGCGGCGCTCCGGGGTCAGAGCTTTCGCTCGATGACATCCTTGAGCTCGCTGTGCATCAGCGCCAGCTCCGCGTACATGCGCTTGAGCTGCGCGTTCTCGTCCTGCAACTCTCGCAGTTGCGCCAGGCTCGACACGTTCATGCCGGCGAAGCGGCTCTTGCACTTGTAGTAGGTCGGCTCGCTGATGCCGTGCTTGCGGCACGTCTCGCCAACCTTGCCGCCAAGCTCGACCTCCTTGAGGATCGCAACGATCTGGCTGTCAGTGAATCTGGATTTCTTCATGTAGAGGCTCCATGGGTTTGGATTCTCTACTCCCAGTTGGATCAAGATTTCGAGGAGGCATTCACAATGCCGTCGTCGCGTCGTTCTTCAGCAGCCCGAAAAGGAGCGCATCCAAAAGCGTATCTACAAAACTAGGGATTTGGGGCGCCCCGATGTCTTCGACTACATCAAGGCGTTCTACCACCGAACCCTCGGCCACAACCATCTCGGCAGTATCATTTTCCGAAGAGTTTGAACGCGCCTCGGCTTGAGGTTGGGGTGGTCTACAGGACCGGGCGGGCAATCCAGTTAGTGATGCGGTGCAGGCTGTGTTGGGAGGAGGGGTTTGATGACAATTTTTTGTCATCTTTCTCCTACGGGTGTGGGAAAAGTGGTCTATACTTGCGGGCTTGGCAGGTGAGACGGATGACTGAGTTGTCCGGAGAGTCTGACAAGAAAGGTTGG